>NZ_NADV01000007.1:0-623337 GCF_003264175.1 Bacillus sp. SRB_331
CGTTTAGTTTTCAAAGTTCAACATCGCGTTTCAGCGACTTTCATAATATATCATAGTATATTATTTTCGTCAACAAGTTTTTTTCGATAACTTGTATCTCTCATTTGCTGACTTTTCCTATTATATACACTTTCCTATTGCTATGCAAGTATTATTATAAAAAAATAAGAGGGGGAGAAATCCCCACTCTTACTCTTCAGACGAATCCTCTTCATTAGATTCTTCTTCTTCATCTTTTTGCGCTTTTGCTACTGTCGCTACCTCTTGCTCATCTTCTAATCGAATTAGACGAACACCTTGTGTATTACGTCCCATTTGAGAAATTTGATCAACCGGCATACGAATAATAACGCCTGCTGCTGTAATTAACATAATGTCTTCTTCACCTGTTACAGACTTAACCGCTACTAACTTACCGTTTTTATCTGTAATATTACAAGTCTTCAGACCTTTACCACCACGACTTTGCAGGCGGTATTCATCAATCGGTGTACGCTTTCCATAACCATTTTTGGTTACAATTAGAACATTTACATCCTCTTCGACAATTTCCATACCTACAACTTGATCTTCATCACCTAATGTAATTGCTTTTACACCAGCCGCATTACGTCCCATTGAACGCACATCTTGCTCATTGAAACGAATTAACATACCGTTACTTGTCCCAACGATAATATCCTTATCACCAGATGTTAAGCGTACAGAGATTAATTCATCCTCTTCACGAAGAGAAATTGCAATTAAACCATTTGTACGTATATTGGCAAATGACGAAAGTGGTGTTCTCTTAGAGATACCTTGTTTCGTTGTAAAGAATAAGAACTGGTCGTCACCAAATTCACGAATTGGAATAATAGCGTTGATCCACTCACCCTTATCTACCCCTAATAGATTAATAATCGGTATACCTTTTGCTGTACGACTATACTCTGGAATTTCATATCCTTTTGTACGGTATACTTTACCCTTGTTTGTGAAGAATAAAATATGATCATGAGTAGACGTTGTTAATAAATGTTCGACAAAGTCATCATCATTCGTACCCATTCCTTGTACACCACGTCCCCCACGGTTCTGTGTTTTGTACGTAGAAGCCGGTAACCTCTTAATATAACCATTATGAGTAAGTGTAATTGCGATATTTTGTTCTGGGATTAAATCTTCATCCTCTATAGCTTCCATACCGCCAATTGTAATTTCTGTTCTTCTCTTATCATTAAAACGCTCTTTTACTTCAGCTAATTCCTCGCGAATAATTTCAAGAACTTTTTCTTCGTCTGCTAAAATTGCTTTTAACTCTGCAATTATCTTCATTAAATCTTGATATTCTTGTTCGATTTTTTCGCGTTCTAATCCGGTTAAACGTTGCAAACGCATATCTAAAATCGCTTGCGCTTGTTTCTCACTTAAGCCGAAACGTTCCATTAAACCTTGTTTTGCAATATCAGCTGTTTTTGAACTACGGATTAAAGTAATAACTTCATCAAGATGATCTAAAGCAATTCGTAAGCCTTCTAAAATATGAGCACGCGCTTCTGCTTTCTCTAATTCATAAGCAGTACGTCTACGAATCACTACCTTTTGATGCTCTAAATAATAATATAGATTTTGTTTTAAATTTAAGACTTGTGGCTCTCCATTTACAAGAGACAACATATTAATACCGAAACTTGTTTGGAGTGCTGTATGTTTATATAGATTATTTAATAGTACATTGGCATTGGCATCACGACGTACTTCCATAACAATACGCATACCATTTCGATCTGATTCATCACGTAAATCTGTAATACCTTCAATTTTCTTATCACGAACTAGTTCTGCGATCTTTTCAATTAATCGCGCCTTATTAACTTGATAAGGTAGTTCTGTTACGATAATAGTTTGTTTACCATTTGCTCTCTCTTCAATTTCAACTTTAGCACGAAGTATAATAGAACCGCGACCTGTTTCGTAAGCTCTTCGAATTCCACTTCGCCCTAAGATTAAACCTGAAGTCGGGAAGTCTGGTCCAGGAATATATTCCATTAATTCCGCGATAGTGATATCAGGGTTATGACTTAATGCCAACACACCATCAATTACTTCTCCAAGTTGATGCGGTGGAATGTTTGTTGCCATACCAACCGCAATACCCGTCGTACCATTGACTAATAAGTTAGGGAAACGCGCTGGTAATACAACTGGCTCTCTTTCAGAACCATCGTAGTTATCTTGATAATCAATTGTATTCTTTGTAATATCGCGTATTAATTCCATAGAAATCTTAGACATTCTTGCTTCTGTATAACGCATTGCTGCCGCTGAATCTCCATCAACAGAACCGAAATTACCATGTCCATCAACAAGCATGTAACGTTGACTAAAATCTTGTGCCATACGTACCATTGTTTCATAAACAGCTGAATCACCGTGCGGGTGATACTTACCAATTACTTCGCCGACAATACGCGCCGACTTCTTATATGCTTTATCAGCTGTAATTCCTAAATCATTCATCGCATATAAAACCCTACGATGAACTGGTTTTAATCCATCACGAACATCTGGTAATGCACGAGACACGATAACACTCATTGCGTAATCTAAAAATGAGGTACGCATTTCATGACTAATATTAATTTCTCGAATTCGTGCTTGTTGTTGATTGTCTGACATCAACGAGCACCTCCTCTTACATTTCCGTTACACATACATTGATTTATATGTAGAAGACAGGAATACTTAGATTCCTGTCATTACTCACTTAAATATCAAGGTTTTTCACGTATTTTGCATTTTCTTGGATAAAGTTACGACGCGGCTCTACTTTATCACCCATCAAAATTTCAAATGTTTCATCCGCTTCAATTGCATCTTGAAGGGAAACTTGAAGTAACGAACGTACTTCTGGGTCCATTGTCGTCTCCCACAGCTGAGTTGGATTCATTTCCCCTAAACCTTTATAACGCTGAATCCCAGGCTTAGGTTGAGCTGGTAATTCAGCTAGTATTTTTTCAAGTTCTTTATTGTTATAAGCATATTGAATTTTTTTACCTTGTTGTACTTTAAACAACGGTGGCTGTGCGATATATATATATCCGCACTCAATGATTTGACGCATATAACGATAGAAGAACGTTAATAATAGGGTACGAATATGTGCACCATCAACATCGGCATCTGTCATAATAATAACTTTATGATAGCGAGCTTTTTCAATAGCAAAATCCCCACCAATATTTGTACCAATTGCTGTAATAATTGTACGAACTTCATCATTTGATAAAATCTTATCTAAACGTGCCTTTTCAACGTTAATAATTTTACCCTTCAGTGGTAAAATCGCTTGAAAATGACGATCGCGTCCTTGTTTTGCAGATCCGCCCGCAGAGTCACCCTCCACGATATAAATTTCGCTAATTGCTGGATCTTTAGAAGAACAATCAGCTAGCTTCCCTGGTAAACTTGAAACTTCTAGAGCACTCTTTCGGCGCGTTAGTTCACGAGCCTTTTTAGCCGCTACACGTGCACGTGCTGCCATAGTCCCTTTATCTATAATTTTACGTGCAACATTGGGATTTTCTAGTAAGAACTTTTCAAACGCCTCTGAGAATACAGACTCTGTAATCGTTCTCGCTTCACTATTTCCAAGTTTCGTCTTTGTTTGTCCTTCAAATTGTGGATTTGGATGCTTAATTGACACGATTGCTGTTAAGCCTTCACGAACATCTTCACCAGTTAAATTACTATCCGCATCTTTTAAAATATTATTTTTACGACCATAATCGTTAATTACACGTGTTAGCGCAGTCTTAAAACCTACCTCATGTGTACCGCCTTCATACGTATGAATATTATTTGTAAATGAATAAATATGATTTGTATAGCCTTCGTTATATTGAAGAGCAACCTCAACCTGAATCCCATCTTTTGAACCGTCAACATATACAGGTTCTTCATGAATCGGTTGTTTTGAACGATTTAAATGTTCAACATATGATTTAATTCCACCTTCATAATGGAATTCTTTCTTTTGCTTATGTTCACGCTTATCTTCAATTGTTAATTTAATATTACGATTTAAAAACGCCAACTCACGCATACGAGTCGCTAATGTATCAAATTCGTATTCTGTCGTCTCTGTAAAAATTTCTGAATCTGGCTTAAAGCGTGTGATCGTTCCTGTACGATCAGTTTCACCTATTACTTTTAAATCCGCAGCCGGGACCCCACGTTCATATTTTTGATAGTGTATTTTTCCATCTCGATGTACAAATACCTCTAATTCTGTTGATAAAGCATTTACAACAGATGCACCTACACCATGCAAACCACCAGAAACTTTATAACCACCACCGCCAAATTTACCACCGGCATGGAGTACCGTCATAATAACTTCTACAGCAGGACGTCCCATTTTTTCTTGTATACCAACAGGGATACCACGACCATCATCTGTTACAACAATACTATTATCTTCTTCAATACTGACATTAATTTCATCACAATATCCTGCTAAAGCTTCATCAATACTGTTATCAACAATTTCCCACACGAGGTGATGAAGACCTTTTCCACTTGTAGAACCGATATACATACCAGGACGCTTTCGAACTGCCTCCAGTCCTTCTAACACCTGAATCTGACTTTCATCATATGCATTTTCCTGTATTTGCTTTTGTTCCATTGACACAAAGATCACCTACTTTTCCATTTAAACAGAAATTATTTTCTGTCTATTTCACAATCTACCGTGCCGTTCGTTACATGAATTGTTTTCGCTTCTTTCAATGTTTCATGTTCAATTCCCTCGACACTCGTCGTTGTCACAAAGGTTTGTACTTTTCCTTGAATTGTATTTAGCAGATGCGATTGACGATAATCATCTAATTCTGATAACACATCATCTAGTAAAAGAATTGGATATTCCTTAACCTCTGAGTATATCAATTCAATTTCAGCCAATTTTAGGGATAGTGCGGTTGTTCGTTGTTGTCCTTGTGAACCAAAGACTTGAACATTTTTACTATTAACGAAGAATTGTAAATCATCACGATGAGGACCAAGTAAAGTTGTACCCCGAAAAATTTCACGTTGTTTCACAGATTGAAAACTTTCATAGTATACTTCTTTTATTTTCGACAAATCCATTGATTCTGATACATCTACACTTGGTTTATAAACGATTTCTAACTCCTCTAATCCCCTGCTAATTCCGCGATGAATTGGAGCAGCCCATTCTTGTAGTAAATGCAAAAACTCAAAACGTTTTCGCAAAATTTTTGCACCATGCTCAATAAGTTGAAGTGTAAATACATCCAACATCGTTTCCTCATTTTTACTATTCCCTTGCATCTTCTTAAGTAAATGATTTCGTTGCGTGAGTACCTTTTGATATTGACTTAATTCATACAAATAGACCGGAGCTATTTGTCCAAGTTCCATATCCAAAAAGCGTCTTCGTACTTGAGGGCTTCCTTTTACAAGATTTAAATCTTCTGGGGCAAACATAACAACATTCATTTCACCAATATACTGGCTCAATTTTTGTTGTTCTAACTGATTTAACTTTGCCTTTTTACCTTTTTTTGAAATATTTAATTCTAAGGATATTGAACTATTTCGCCTTTGTAATCTACCTTTTATATTACCATAATCCTCATCCCAACGAATGAGTTCACGATCGTTCGAAGTTCTATGAGATTTCGCCATCGCCAATACATAAATAGCTTCCATCAGATTCGTTTTCCCTTGCGCATTTTCACCAATAATTACATTGACTTTATCCTCAAAGGAAAGCTCTAAATGCTCATAATTGCGATAGTTTTTTAATTGTATTTCTGTAATAAACAAAGGGATCCCCCTTTATGCCTGAACTTGGAAAGTTCCGCTTCCCGGAATTTCAACAATATCATTTGCATATAACTTTCGGCCTCTTCTATTTTCAAGTTCTTGATTCACGTATACTTCATATTCTTGTAAGAACCATTTCACAGCGCCACCTGTATCAATTACATCAGCTAACTTTAAAAATTGTCCTAGTGTAATGTATTCTGTTGAAATCTTAATAAGTTTCATAAAATCGCTCACTTTCTGAAAGTGTTCATTCTTTCATTGTACTAAATAAACTAGCATTAGGAAAGTAATACCCCACAAATCAAATAAGGGTCACTAGTACCTTTACACTAGCAACCCTTAATCCTTACTTAGTAAGTACGGACTGGTAAAATTAATTGGATAATGGAATTATCATTTACTGTGCGAATTAAAAACGGTCTCATCGCTCCAGTAAAACTAACTTTAATTTCTGTACTGTCTAAAGCCTTTAATGCGTCCATCATATATTTTGCACTAAAAGATATTTTTAATTCTTCTCCATCTACATTTTCACATTGAACCTCTTCTACTACTTTTCCGATTTCTGGTGCATTCGAAGAAATCTCTAACATCTGTTGTTCTAATGTCGATAATTTAACAACGTTGTTACGACCATCTCTTGCTAACAGCGACGCACGATCAATCGCTTGTAAAAATTCTTTTGTATTTACAAATATATCAGTTTTACTTTCAGCTGGAATTAAACGCGTTGTATCTGGATAATTTCCTTCTAATAATCTTGAGAAGAATAATAAATGTTTTGTACGGAATAATACTTGATACTCCGTAATAACGATATCTACCATTTCTTCAGATTCATCTAGAATTTTACTTAATTCACTTAAGCTCTTACCAGGAATAACGACATTCGCTTGAAATTCATCGGCAATATTATACCCTTCGATTTTTGCTTTACGAAGTGCTAGTCTGTGACTATCTGTTGCAATACAAGTTAGCTCGCTGTTATATACCTTCCAGTTTACACCTGTCAAGATCGGTCTTGTTTCAGAACTTGAAACTGCAAATACTGTTTGACGAATCATGTGCTTTAGTAAATCTGTTGGAATCTTAAATACATGATGTTCTTCGATTTGTGGTAATAACGGATATTCAGCAGCATCTAAACCATTTAAGTTGAACTCTGATTTTCCAGATCTTATTTTTGTCATAAAATGATTTTCTACAGAAATTTCGACAGTTTCTTTAGGTAATTTTTTTACGATCTCACTAAAATATTTTGCTTGTAAAATAATACTTCCTGTTTGTTCAATTTCCACAATTTCTTTTCCAGCATCTTCGACTGGGATAAATGATTCGATAGAGATGTCTGCATCACTACCTGTTAAAGTAACTCCTTCTTCAGTTGCTACAACTTTAATCCCTGTAAGAATTGGAATTGTTGTACGAGAAGAAACTGCCTTCATTACATCTTGTACACTTCTTACAAGATAGTCTTTTTGTATTGTAAAACGCATAACGAAAAACCTCCGGTAAGTATAAGATTTTATTTATTTAATAAAGATATAAAAGTAGTAGTAATAGTACTAGGGCTTGTGGATATGTGGATAACCCTGTTTAAAGATGTAAAAACAGTCTATCTACATGTGGATAGACTGTGCGTAAAATAAGCTAAGTTATTCACACTATTCAGCTACTACTATTTTAAAATATCCTTAACTTCTTCAACGTGTTTTTGTAATTGAGTATCCGTTTTTAATAGCTTCGAAATTTTTTCGTGAGCATGGATTACTGTTGTATGATCGCGGCCACCAAATTCTTCACCTATTTTTGGCAAAGATGAGTCTGTAAGTTCACGTGATAAATACATCGCAATTTGGCGAGGGAATGCAACGGATTTTGTCCGTTTTTTTGCTTTGAAATCTTCTAATTTTACTTGATAGACGCCCCCAACAGCCTTTTGAATATCAGAAATAGAAATAATTCTAGGTATAGAGTTTGGAATAATATTTTTAAGCGCTTCAGCCGCTAAATCAGCATTCATATCTTTATTAATTAAAGATGAATAAGCTACAACTCGAATAAGTGCACCCTCTAGTTCACGAATATTTGAATCGATTTGATTTGCGATATAAAGCATAACTTCATTTGGTATATCAAGACCTTCTGCTTTTGCTTTTTTACGTAAAATTGCGATTCTAGTTTCTAAATCTGGTGGCGTAATGTCCGTAATTAACCCCCATTCAAAGCGAGAACGAAGGCGATCTTCTAAAGTTGGGATTTCTTTTGGTGGTCTATCGCTTGAAATCACAATTTGTTTACTTTCTTCATGTAACGCATTAAATGTATGGAAAAACTCTTCCTGTGTTTGTTCTTTTCCAGCAAGAAATTGAATATCATCTATCAATAAGACATCTACATTACGATATTTATTACGAAAATCGACAGCTTTATTATCACGAATTGAATTAATAAATTCATTTGTAAATTTTTCAGATGATAAATATACAACTTTTGCATTTGGGTTGTGTTCAATTACATAATGCCCAATTGCGTGCATTAAATGTGTTTTTCCAAGTCCAACGCCCCCGTAAATAAAGAGCGGATTATAGGCTTTAGCTGGTGCTTCAGCTACAGCTAAAGAAGCAGCATGTGCAAAACGATTACCAGAGCCAATAACAAATGTATCAAATGTATATTTTGGGTTTAACATACTCTGTGGTAAGTGATTAGACTCATCATGTGCGTGTTTTTGCTTAACAGAAGGGAGATCTATATCCTCTTCTGCCTGACTTTGGGGAATGATAAAACGAATAGCTAGTTTTGCCCCTGTTAAATCATAAAGTGTTTCGGAGATTAGTTCCGAATAATGAGATTCTAGCCAGTCACGAGCGAATTCATTTGGAGCTGTAATAGTTAATACATCTTTTTTTAAGTTATGAGCAGTTGTTGATTTTAACCAGGTTTCATAACTTGGCTTGCTTACCTTTTTTTCTAATTCTTTTAAGGCACTATTCCATAAATCAGAGATATTTTCCAAAGGTGTCCCTCCTTTACAAAGATGGTAAAAGAATAAGGTTGCGCAACAATTGTACAACCTGTAAATACTTCTAATGCATATTTATACGAAACGTATTTTAAAATATAAAAACGTCGTTAGTATCCGAGATAGAGTTTTCGACAAAATAACACATGTGGACAACTATTTACTCACATGTGATTTAAACTATCCACATGTTATACACAAATTGTGGATAAAATAAAGGTGTGGAAAACTTATTCAAAGTGAAAACACAACTATAATATCAAAAAAAAGCAGCTATAGCAATGAATTTAAGAAAGTTATCCACAAAATCAATACCTTGTGGAATAAACTTGTCCACAACACGATATACTGTGTAAAAGTAAAAAAAGAGTTTGTGGATACAAAAAAGAGAAAATATATTTATCCACAAGGAAATATAGGTACTGTGAAAAAGTTTGTGAATAGGTTAAAAATGAATATTTGATGAAAATTTCGAGAACCATTGACATTTTCCTATTTGATTTACTATAATTTATTAGACTGTCTTTAACAGATATTCCTCAGGGAGGTGTCATATAATGAAAAGAACTTACCAACCAAATAAACGTAAGCGCAGCAAAGTACATGGTTTCCGCAGCCGTATGAGCACAGCAAACGGACGTAAAGTGCTAGCAGCTCGTCGTCGTAAAGGAAGAAAAGTATTATCTGCGTAGACCACTGATCGTTCAGTGGTCTTTTTTTCTAATAATAATGAGTTTCCGCTGATGAAATACAGGAGTGTCAAATGATATGAAGAAAAAAAATCGTATAAAAAAGAATGATGAATTTCAGGCTGTTTTCCAAAAAGGACAATCGAATGCCAATCGCCAGTTTGTTGTATACAAATTAGATAAAGAAAAACAGCCGCATTTTCGCATTGGTCTTTCTGTTAGTAAGAAAATAGGCAATGCAGTAGTGCGTAATCGAATTAAGCGTATGATTCGCCAATCGATTATAGAATTAAAAGATGAGATAGATTCTGGAAAAGATTTTGTTATAATAGCAAGGAAGCCTTGTGCAGAGATGACATATGAAGAGTTAAAGAAAAGCTTAATTCATGTCTTTAAACGCTCTGGTATGAAAAGAATAAAAAAGTAGCGTAAGGAAATGAATTACACTATATACATACCGAAACAAGGAGGAGCAGGCTTTGAAAAAGAAAATAGGTTTATTAGCCATGGTTATTATGCTAATGGCAATTGCTACCGGCTGTAGTGAAACAAATCAACCGATTACACCGAAAAGCACTGGGATTTGGAATGAATATTTCGTATACCCGCTTTCTCAGTTAATCACGTATTTTGCAGAATTATTTGGTAGTAATTACGGTTTAGCAATCGTTGTTACAACTCTTATCATTCGTTTTGCATTATTACCATTAATGATTAAACAAACGAAGAGTACGAAAGCAATGCAGGCGTTACAACCAGAAATGGTGAAATTAAAAGAGAAATATAGTTCTAAAGATCAAGCAACACAGCAAAAACTACAACAAGAAATGATGCAGTTATATCAAAAGAATGGTGTAAACCCATTAGCAGGATGTTTACCAATATTTGTTCAGATGCCTATTTTATTCGCGTTTTATCATGCGATTATGAGAACAACAGCAATTAGTGAACATACATTTTTATGGTTCGATTTAGGACAGGCGGATCCGTTCTATATCCTTCCAATTGTTGCAGCTATTACGACGTTTATTCAGCAAAAGCTTGCAATGGCAGGAACGGCTGGACAAAATCCGCAAATGGCAATGATGATTTGGCTTATGCCAATTATGATTTTAGTCTTTGCAATTAACTTCCCAGCAGCACTATCATTGTACTGGGTAGTTGGTAATATCTTTGGTATCGCTCAAATGTATATGATCAAAGGGCCTGAAATTAAGGCTAGTAAGGCAGGAGGATCAAGCAAGTGAGTATGATTACTGCTAAAGGACAAACAGTCGAGCTGGCAGTACAAGATGCTTTAAGACAATTAAATGCTTCGAAAGATCGAGTAGATATAAATATTATCGATGAGGGTAAGAGGGGGTTCCTAGGTTTATTTGGGAATCGCCCCGCTGTTGTAGAAGTTGTATTGAAAAAAGATCCAATCCAAGAATGTGAAGAATATTTAAAAAATGTTATTCAAAATATGGGTGTGGAAGTTGAGATTAGAAAAATTGTAAAAGGACGCGAAGTTGAATTTACAATTTCTGGTGAAAATATCGGTGTTCTAATTGGTAAAAGAGGGAATACATTGAATTCTTTACAGTATTTAACAAAGCTTGTTGCGAACCGTAATACAAAGCAATATATTGGTATTACACTGGATGCTGAAAACTATCGTAGTAAAAGAAAAAATACGTTAGAATCTCTTTCCTATCGATTAGCAAAACAAGTAGTGAGTACGAAAAAAAGAGTTGTTCTAGAACCAATGCCTTCTTTCGAACGAAAAATTATTCACCAAGCATTATCTAATCATCAAAATATCATTACAACTTCTGAAGGAAAAGAACCACATCGGTATGTTGTAATATCTTCCAAGTGACCGGTTACTCAATTGAGTGCCGGTTTTTTTGAGGAGAAAATAAATGTGGATAACTAAAAAACACTAAACTTATCCACTGTGAATAAGTTTAGTGTTTTTTACATAAGGACATAATAAAATGAGTTATTATTCTTTTGTAGATAGGTTCGTTATGGTATCCTAATAATTTAGTGACGGAAAAAATTCATGTTGAAATAGAGATAAATAAGCAAGTGAGGTGAAAGGACATGGAATTTGATACAATTGCCGCAATTTCCACAGCACTTGGGGAAGGTGCAATTGCCATTGTTCGAGTAAGTGGGGATGATGCGATTGAGAAAGTCAATCGTATTTTTAAAGGGAAGGATTTAACACAGGTTTCTTCTCATACAATTCATTATGGTCATATTGTCGATTTAGATACAAATCAAGTTATTGAAGAAGTTATGGTGTCCATTATGCGTGCACCAAGGACTTTTACGCGTGAAAATATAGTAGAAATTAACTGTCATGGTGGACTTGTTTCGGTAAATAAAGTATTACAGCTTATTTTAGCGCAAGGAGTACGACTGGCAGAGCCTGGTGAATTTACAAAACGTGCTTTTTTAAATGGACGTATTGATTTGTCACAAGCAGAAGCTGTTATGGACTTAATCCGTGCGAAAACAGATCGTGCTATGAATGTAGCGATTAACCAAATGGAAGGACGATTATCTAAATTAATCGGCCATCTGCGTCAAGAAATATTAGAAACATTAGCTCATATTGAAGTGAATATAGATTACCCAGAATATGATGATGTAGAAGAGATGACGCATAATATTTTAATTGAGAAAGCTACACATGTCCGTGCTGAAATTGCAAAGATATTAGAAACATCGAAGCAAGGAAAGATTTTACGTGAAGGCATTTCTACCGCGATTATCGGTAGACCTAACGTTGGGAAATCATCGCTATTAAATAGTCTTGTTCAGGAGAAAAAGGCAATTGTAACTGATATTGCAGGAACAACTCGTGATGTTATTGAAGAGTACGTTAATGTGCGTGGTGTACCACTTAAACTTATAGATACAGCCGGAATTCGTGAAACGGAAGATATTGTTGAACGAATTGGTGTAGAGCGTTCGAAGGAAATGATGAGCCAAGCAGACTTAGTGTTAATTGTAGTGAATTATAGCGAGGCTTTAACAAATGAAGATGAGGATCTATTCCGTGCCGTACAAGGAAAAGATTTCATTGTTATTGTAAATAAGACAGATTTACCGCAAGAAATTGATATGGAACGTGTTACAGATTTAGCGGTAGGAAATCGTGTTATTACAACATCTTTAATTGAGGAGCAAGGAATAGATGAGCTTGAAAAGGCAATAGCTGATTTATTCTTTGAAGGAACAATTGATTCTGCGGATATGACATATGTGTCTAATGCGAGACATATCGGGTTATTAACACAAGCAGGAAGAACAATTAACGATGCAATTGAAGCGATAGAAAATGGTGTTCCGATTGATATGGTTCAAATTGATTTAACAAGAGCGTGGGAAATACTTGGTGAAATTACTGGTGATACTGTCCATGAAAGCTTAATTGACCAATTGTTCTCTCAATTTTGTTTAGGAAAATAAAGTAAAACTTTAATCAGAGATGATTTAGTAAGATAGAGGTTATTAGGAGGAATAAACAATGGGATACAATGCCGGTTTATATGATGTCATAGTAATCGGTGCAGGTCATGCAGGATGTGAAGCTGGTCTTGCGGCAGCACGAATGGGCTCAAAAACATTAATGTTAACAATTAACTTAGATATGGTAGCGTTCATGCCATGTAACCCTTCTGTTGGTGGACCAGCAAAAGGGATTGTTGTTCGTGAAATTGATGCATTAGGCGGAGAAATGGGACGCAATATTGATAAAACACATATTCAAATGCGTATGTTAAATACGGGTAAAGGACCAGCTGTACGCGCGCTTCGTGCACAAGCTGATAAATTCTCTTACCAGCATGAATTAAAGAAAACAATTGAAGAAACACCAAACTTAACGTTGTTTCAAGGTCTGGTAGAGCGTTTAATTGTTGAAGATGGTGTATGTAAAGGGGTAATTACGCAAGCTGGTGCTGAATACACAGCGAAAACAGTTGTAATTACAACGGGAACATTTTTACGTGGTGAGATTATTATGGGAGATTTAAAATATTCAAGTGGTCCAAATAATCAGCAACCATCTATCACATTATCTGAACACTTAGAGGAACTTGGTTTTGATCTTGTTAGATTTAAAACAGGTACACCTCCGCGTGTAAACAGTAATACGATTGATTATAGTAAAACAGAAATTCAACCAGGTGATGATAAGCCGCGTGCTTTCTCTTTTGAAACGACAAAATTTATTATGGATCAAATTCCATGTTGGTTAACGTATACAAGTACAGAAACACATCGTTTAATAGATGAAAACTTACATCGCTCAGCTATGTATTCTGGTATGATTAAAGGAACAGGGCCTAGATATTGCCCTTCAATTGAAGACAAGGTAGTAAGATTTAATGATAAACCACGTCATCAAATTTTCTTAGAGCCAGAAGGACGTAATACACAAGAAGTATATGTACAAGGCTTATCGACGAGCTTACCAGAAGATGTACAGCGTGCAATGCTTAGAACAATTCCTGGCCTGGAAAATGTTGAAATGATGCGTACGGGTTATGCAATTGAATATGATGCGATCGTACCAACTCAATTATGGCCAACACTTGAAACGAAAAAAATTAAAAATTTATATACAGCAGGACAAATTAACGGAACTTCTGGTTACGAAGAAGCAGCAGGACAAGGGCTTATGGCTGGAATTAATGCAGCGTGTCGTTCTTTAGGTAAAAAAGAAGTTATTTTAGGTCGTGCTGATGCTTATATTGGTGTCTTAATTGATGACCTTGTAACCAAAGGTACAAATGAACCATATCGTTTATTAACGTCTCGTGCAGAATATCGCCTATTATTACGCCATGATAATGCTGACCTTCGTTTAACTGAAGTTGGTCGTGAAATTGGCTTAATTAAAGAAGATCGCTATGAGCGATTTACAAATAAAAAGTTACAAATTGAACAGGAGAAGGAACGGTTAGAGAGTATTTTTATTAAACCGCGTCCTGAAGTTCAAGAATTAATTCGTAGTATTGGCGGAAGTGAATTGAAAGATGGAATACGTGCAAGTGACTTATTACGTCGTCCAGAGGTGACATATGAGCATATTCATCTTTTAGTACCAAGTGAAGTAGCATTAAGTGATGAAATTACGGAACAAGTTGAAATTCAGACCAAGTACGAAGGATACATTGAAAAATCTTTACAGCAAGTAGAACGTATGAAGAAAATGGAAAACAAAAAAATTCCTGTGGATATTGATTATGATGCGATTTCTAGCCTTGCCTCAGAAGCGAGACAGAAATTGAAAGATGTTCGTCCGCTTTCAATGGGGCAAGCTTCACGTATTTCTGGCGTAAATCCAGCTGATGTTTCCATTTTGCTTATTTACATTGAACAAGGAAAAATTGCACGAGTATCGAACCAATAACATAGTAAGGAGATATTGCTAGATGAACATAGAACAATTTCAATCTATGCTAGAAGAGAAGGGTATTTCCCTCTCTTCTAGACAGTTAGAGCAGTTCGGAATCTATTTTGAAACATTAGTAGAGTGGAATGAAAAAATGAACTTAACGGCTATTACGGAGAAAGAAGAAGTATACTTAAAACACTTTTTTGATTCTGTTACAGCGGCTTTTTATTATGATTTTTCGAAACCATTTTCTATTTGTGATGTTGGAGCAGGAGCTGGATTCCCAAGTATCCCTTTAAAAATCTGTTTCCCACACTTAAAAGTAACAATTGTAGATTCATTACAAAAACGTATTAATTTCTTAAATCACTTAGCGCAAAAGTTAGAATTAAGTGATGTTGCATTTTGTCATGATCGTGCTGAAACATTTGGGAAAAAAGAAGGTGTACGTGAAGCATACGATATTGTAATGGCACGTGCAGTTGCACGTCTTTCTGTATTAAGTGAGCTATGTTTACCACTTGTAAAAGTAGGGGGAACATTCATTGCAATGAAAGGTGCAGCGGCGAACGAAGAAATCGAAAATGGCAAATATGCTTTAGAGGTACTTGGTGGAGAATTGAAAGAAATGTCTACGTTCCAATTACCGTTTGAAGAAAGCGAGCGTAATATTTTATTAATCGAGAAAAAGCGCAAGACACCAAAGAAATATCCACGCAAACCGGGAACGCCCAATAAATTACCTATTGAAAAATAAATCTTATTAGACGTAAGATTAAATTATATAAATGAAAACGTAAATGTTTCATAGGAAACATTTTATGTAGAACAGT
The DNA here is from genome assembly GCF_003264175.1 of Bacillus sp. SRB_331. Lineage (NCBI taxonomy): Bacteria > Bacillati > Bacillota > Bacilli > Caryophanales > Bacillaceae > Bacillus > Bacillus sp. SRB_331. Next base: position 15,787 of record NZ_NADV01000007.1, read on the forward strand.
CAATAGGCCTAAAAGGTGGTGGAATATGTATGAAAAATACGTTTTCTCGTTTATTTGGCTTTGGAGATAAAGAGAGCGAATTCGAATTACAAGACGAAAGCCATGAAGAAATAGCTAAAAAGGTATATGAAGAAATACAGGAAATTCCGATAGTAAACATTACCCCTAACCGTTATCAACCACGAACAGTTTTTGACGATGCACGTATTGAGGAGCTAGCATTAACGATTCGTACACATGGGCTTATCCAGCCGATTGTTGTGAGACAGTATGAGGATGATAAGTACGAGATTATTGCCGGGGAAAGGCGTTTCCGCGCAGCAACAAAGTTAGGGTGGGAAAAAGTTCCTGCAATAATAAAGAATTTAAATGATACTGAGACAGCTTCTGTAGCGTTAATTGAAAATTTGCAACGTGAGGAATTAACAGCAATTGAGGAAGCTGTGGCATATCAAAAGCTGATTGAGTTACATAATTTAACACAAGAAGCATTGGCACAACGACTTGGAAAAGGACAATCGACAGTCGCAAATAAATTGCGATTATTAAAATTGCCTGAAGAAATCAAAAGTGCATTATTAGAAAAAAGTATTACAGAACGGCATGCTCGCGCCCTTATTCCTTTGAAAAATGAGGAATTACAACTGAAGGTTTTACAAGAGATTGTGGAGAAGCAATTGAATGTAAAGCAAACAGAAGAACGAATTGCAAAGTTACTAGAAGAAGTAAAACCAAAGCGCAAAGCGAAGCAAAAAGCAGTAAGTCGAGATGCGAGAATTGCTATGAACACGATTAGACAATCATTACAAATGGTTGCTAACAGTGGTTTGAATGTTAATTCTGCGGAAGAAGAGTTTGATGAATACTATCAAATTACGATTAAAATTCCGAAGAAAAAATAATTACGTGCTAGAGACCTTATCCTATTGGAGAGGTCTCTTTTACTATATTTTCTTGTTAAAGCAAGAAGGAGTTTAGAAATAAATTTTGAAGTTTAATAAGGACGTAAAAGAAAAACTTTTATTTCATGTTACAATAAACGTAATTGTTTCTAGAATAAGAAAGAAAGGTTGAAAGTAGGTGACATCATGGGAAAAATCATTGCTATTGCTAATCAAAAAGGCGGTGTTGGAAAAACAACAACATCCGTTAATTTAGGGGCTGGATTGGCACAAGTAGGAAAAAAAGTCCTTCTCGTAGATATTGATGCTCAAGGAAATGCAACGACTGGTGTAGGGATTGAAAAGTCTGAATTAGATCAATGTATTTATAATGTTCTTGTAGAAGATGCAGATGTTCAAGGTGCCATACGGAAAACCGCAACTGAAAACTTAGATGTTCTACCCGCTACAATTCAATTGGCTGGTGCTGAAATTGAATTGGTACCAACCATTTCCCGGGAAGTACGCTTGCAAAGAGCGTTACAGCCAATTCGTGATGAATATGAGTATATTATTATTGACTGCCCCCCATCCTTAGGGTTATTAACGATTAATGCATTAACAGCAGCAGATTCTGTTATTATTCCTGTACAGTGTGAATATTACGCGCTGGAAGGGTTAAGTCAGCTATTAAATACAGTTCGACTTGTGCAAAAGCATTTAAATAAAAATTTAGCAATTCAAGGTGTATTGTTAACGATGTTGGATGCTCGTACAAATTTAGGAATTCAAGTTATAGATGAAGTGAAAAAATACTTTAGGGATAAAGTATATCGTTCGATTATTCCTCGTAATGTTCGCTTAAGTGAGGCACCAAGTCATGGAAAACCAATTATGCAGTATGACGCTAAATCAAGAGGAGCAGAAGTATATTTAGATTTAGCAGAGGAAGTGATTGCAGGTGGCTAAGGGATTAGGAAGAGGAATCAACGTGTTTTTTCCAGATTTAGATGTGAAAGAAGAAGAAACGATTCAGGAGATTATAGTAACTGAATTAAGGCCGAATCCATATCAACCACGTAAACATTTCAATAAAGAAGCGATTCAGGAATTAGCGGCTTCTATTAAAGAGCACGGTATATTGCAACCTTTAATTGCTCGAAAGAGTATTAAAGGATATGAAATAGTTGCAGGTGAAAGAAGATATCGTGCTGCTAAAGAGGCCGGACTTGAGAAAGTGCCTGCTGTCGTAAGGCAATTAAATGAGCAACAAATGATGGAATTTGCTTTGCTTGAAAACTTACAACGAGAAGATTTAAATCCTATGGAAGAGGCAATGGCATATCAGATGTTAATGAACGAGCTAAATGTAACACAAGAACAATTAGCAAAACGTCTTGGTAAAAGCAGGCCTTATATCGCAAATTATACTCGTTTGTTAAGCCTCCCTTCATTCGTTCAAGATATGATTGCAAACGGTCAACTTTCAATGGCTCATGGAAGAACTTTACTTACAATAAAAGATGAAGAACAGTTGAAATCTTTATTGAAGCGAATTGAAAAAGAAGGACTGAACGTTCGCCAATTGGAACAAATTGTCCAGGAAATTAATCAACGTGTTTCACGTGAAACACAACAAGTGAAAAAAGAAAGAAATATATTTTTTGTAGAGCGTGAAACGTTTTTAAGAGAAAAGTTTGGTACGGATGTAAAAATTAAAGAAACGAAAAAAGAAAAAGGTAAAATCGAAATCGAATTTTTTAATAAAGAAGATCTAAATCGAATTTTAGAATTATTATCAAAGGGAAATTAAAAAGCAAACCATCTTATTGTTTATAGATGGTTTGCTTTTTTTAATGCAGATAATTTTTGATCGGTTTCTTTTATACTTTGTACAATTACATCGGCCATCTTCATGACTAAACTTAGTCTTGTATTTTGAAGTACGAAAAACTCCATGAAACCATTTAAATTTACGATGCCATGAATATGCAAGTCACCAATTTCAGGTAATTTCTTATTCATCGCAGCTCCAGGTTTACTGGGGCCCTTTCCGGTAGTTATAGAACCGATACTTTGAGATTTTCCTAAACATGCATCAACAGCAATAATAAATGAAGTAGGATTTTCTTTCTGTATATTCTGAATTTTCTCTTCTAGATTTAGTGCATGTATTGGTTCGTCTAGTGTGCCGAATACTTGAAGGTTTTTGATTTCAATTTGTTCTAGTTTAGTACCAATTAATGGACCAAGTGCATCACCGGTGGAACGGTCTGTTCCGATACAAACGAGAATGAGTGGCATATTAGTCTTAATGGGAATATGGGAAAGTAAGAAATTACTGATTGTCTCAGAGGCTTCTAAGTCATGATGCATAACATTTTGAGTTTCTTTTTCAAAAAAAGGTAAGCGAAAACTTCTAATATTCATGAAGCACCCATCCTTTTAATAAATTTTCACAATATGTTATATGGTGTGTGAAATGGAAAATTATAAGTGCATACTTTTTACAAACTGTGAATGAAAACGGGAATAATAGTACTAGTATATATATATTCGTTTCATTTTATACCTGAATGGAAGTTAACAAATGGAATTAAAGTCATAAATTTTTTTCAGAAATCAGAGAGAGTTCTGATACAATAATAAGGATAACTAAAAAGAAATTTTAGCTAGAGAGGTAGAGGGACATGGATTTAGCGTTGAAATGGTTTGAGTCCATTGATTGGACGAATATAGGTGTGAAGTCACTAAAAATAATCGTTATTTTAATACTTGGTGCAATCGTTGTGCGAGTTGCAAGGGCAATTGTACGAAATGCGTTTCGTATGGGAAGCCGTTCGCCGATTCAAATTTCAGAACGTCGTACAGTTACGGTAGCGAAGTTGCTTGAAAATATTGTGGCATACGTTGTTATGTTCATTATGTTAATTGCGATTTTAGGTGTGTTTGATATTAATGCGTCAGGTTTATTAGCCGGTGCTGGGGTAATTGGTTTAGCAGTCGGTTTTGGTGCACAAAGCTTAGTTAAAGATGTTATTACAGGATTATTTATTTTGTTAGAGGATCAATTTTCAGTAGGTGATTATGTAAGAATAGGTCAATTTGAAGGAACTGTTCTGGAAATTGGACTACGTACAACGAAGATGAAAAGCTGGACAGGTGAAATTCATATAATACCAAATGGTAGTATTGTACAAGTAACGAACTTTTCCGTTAGTAATAGTGTAGCATTTGTTGATGTATCTATTTCTTATGAAAGTGATATAGTACGAGCGGAGCAAGTTATTGAAGATTTATTAGTAGAATTACCAGAAAAATATGAGAAAATGGTAACAACACCTCAATTGCTAGGTGTTCAAACATTGGCAGCGTCTGAAGTTGTATTACGTGTTATTGCTGAAGTTGAGCCGATGCAGCATGCAGTTATTGCGAGGGCTCTTCGCAAAGAGATTAAAAATCGTCTTGATTTACATGGGATTGAAATTCCATACCCACGTATGGTTTTATATAGTCGCGAAGAATTAGTTAGTGAAAAAGCAATTTAATAGTGGGAGGGATTTAGAGAATGGAGCAAAAGCAATATAACTTGTACGATGTTGTGGAAATGAAGAAAGCCCATCCATGTGGTGAAAATCGCTGGAAGATTATTCGTATGGGAATGGATATCCGCGTTAAGTGCGAGGGGTGTGACCATTCGGTAATGATTCCTCGAAGAGAGTTTGATCGCAAGGTGAAAAAAATACTTGTGAAGCACGAAGAATAGTGAAAAAGCAACAGCTGCAGTAGACAGCCGTTGCTTTTTTTCATTTGGTGGAAACTTGTCATTTTTTTCGTTACTATCTATAATGATGAAAGATTGAGACATAGGAGTGAAAAATATGGGATTAACGGCTGGGATTGTTGGATTACCTAACGTAGGTAAGTCCACTTTATTTAATGCAATTACACAAGCAGGAGCAGAATCTGCGAACTATCCATTCTGTACAATCGATCCAAACGTAGGGATTGTAGAAGTACCAGATGAGCGTTTAAATAAATTAACGGAATTAGTAGAACCGAAAAAAACTGTTCCGACTGTATTTGAATTTACTGATATTGCAGGTATCGTAAAAGGTGCGAGTAAAGGTGAAGGGTTAGGAAATAAATTCTTATCTCACATTCGTCAAGTAGATGCAATTTGCCAAGTTGTTCGTTGTTTTGAAGATGAAAATATTACGCACGTTTCAGGAAAAGTAGATCCAATTGATGACATTGAAACAATTAACTTAGAACTAATCTTAGCGGATTTGGAATCTGTTGATAAGCGTATCGAACGAGTTGCGAAGTTAGCAAGACAAAAAGATAAAGAAGCTGTATATGAGCATGAAATTTTAGTTCGTTTAAAAGAAGCTTTTGAAGAGGGAAAACCAGCTCGTACTGTTGAATTTACAGAAGAGCAAATGAAGATTGTTAAAGGCCTGCATTTACTTACAACGAAAGAAATGCTATATGTAGCAAACGTAAGTGAAGATGATATTATGGATCCTTCCGACAATAAATATGTACAAATGGTAAAAGAATTTGCAACAAATGAAAATTCACAAGTAATTGTTGTATGTGCAAAAATAGAATCAGAAATTGCTGAGTTAGATGAGGAAGAGAAGAAAGTATTCCTTGAAGAACTAGGTATTGAAGAATCTGGTTTAGATCAATTAATTCGTGCTGCATATGATTTATTAGGACTTGCTACTTACTTCACAGCTGGTGTGCAAGAAGTACGTGCATGGACGTTTAAACAAGGTATGAAAGCACCACAATGTGCTGGTGTTATTCATACGGACTTTGAACGTGGATTTATTCGTGCGGAAACAGTTTCTTATACTGATTTAATGACAAATGGCTCTATGACAGCTGCAAAAGAAGCTGGTAAAGTACGTTTAGAAGGAAAAGAGTATATCGTAAAAGACGGAGATGTTATGCACTTCCGCTTTAACGTTTAATTTAATATTTCCTAGGAAAAATAAAGATATGAACTTGGCAAATATATTATGTGTTTGCCAAGTTTTTTACGTATTGGTGAGTTGATTCATATAACTTACTATGATATAATCTAAACTCGTGAGTAATTACTATAAATTAATTGCTCCTTGCCCATTATGGGCCGTTTAGACCAAAAGGAGGTGAAAGTGTAATGAGAAAGTACGAAATTATGTACATCATTCGTCCTGGCGTTGAAGAAGAAGCTCAAAAAGCTTTAGTTGAACGTTTCGCAGGTGTTTTAACAAACAATGGTGCAGAAATCATTAACACAAAAGAGTGGGGTAAGCGTCGTTTAGCTTACGAAATCAACGACTTACGTGAAGGTTTCTACATGATCTTAAACGTGAACTCTAACTCAGAGGCGATTAACGAATTCGACCGTTTAGCTAAGATCAACGAAGATATCCTTCGTCATATCGTTGTTAAAGAAGAAGAAAAATAATTGATATATAAGGGAGAGTGGTTCGATTGATGAATCGTGTTATCCTCGTTGGTCGTTTAACTAAGGACCCTGACTTACGTTACACGCCCAATGGTGTTGCAGTAGCTACTTTTACGTTAGCTGTGAATCGCGCATTTGCGAATCAACAAGGTGAGCGTGAAGCTGACTTTATTAATTGTGTAATATGGCGTAAACAAGCAGAAAACGTGGCAAATTATTTAAAAAAAGGTAGCTTAGCAGGCGTAGACGGACGTCTTCAAACTCGTAATTACGATGGACAAGATGGTAAACGTGTATATGTAACAGAAGTTCTTGCGGAGAGCGTACAATTTTTAGAGCCGCGTAATGGCGGTGGGGAGCAACGTGGTTCATTCAATCAGCAGCCATCAGGAGCTGGTTTCGGTAACCAAAGCTCTAACCCATTTGGTCAATCTAGTAATTCAGGTAACCAAGGTAATCAAGGTAACTCTGGATTTACGAAGAATGACGATCCATTTTCGAATGTTGGTCAACCGATTGACATTTCGGACGACGATTTACCATTTTAATGGTGTGAATCGGCTATTTTTAACAAAGAATGGAGGGAATAGACATGGCAGGACGCAAAGGTGGACGTGCGAAGCGTCGTAAGGTGTGTTTCTTCACATCTAACGGCATCACTCGCATTGACTATAAAGATGTTGATTTATTAAAACGTTTCGTTTCTGAGCGAGGTAAAATTTTACCTCGTCGTGTAACAGGAACAAGCGCGAAATACCAACGCAAACTTACAGTTGCAATTAAACGTGCTCGTCAAATGGCACTTTTACCATATGTTGGTGAATAATAGCGTATGAAATGCACAGTAGAGTCGGACTCTACTGTGCATTTTGCTATGCTTTTCTTTTTGAAAGAGAGGTTAAAATGTGAAACAAGCAAGGTTTATTACCGAAGGCGCAGCGTTATTGGCTATATATGCAATGTTATTGCTCATATCTATGTATGTTCCGATTTTGGGTACAGTTGTAACATTTGTATTGCCGTTACCATTTATATTGTTAACGATAAAATATGGCGTACCTAATGCCTTTGTGGTTTTTACAGCAGCATTTTTCATTGCTGTTATTGTGGGTCAACCGATAGGTCTAGTAAAGACAATTATGTTTGGGTGTACGGGTATTGTTTTAGGATACATGTATAAAAAACAAAGAAAGCCGTTGGAAATTTTGATAGCAGGGACACTTGCATACTTAATCGGTATTATGCTCATTTATGTTGTGAGTATAAAATTTTTCAACATAGATTTAATACAGAAAATGCAAAATATGTTTAGTGAAAGTGTAGTACAAAGTGAAAAGATAGCAAATGCTGCTGGTATGCAGGTTAGTAAGAAACAAAAAAATTTATTCGCACAAATGAATGATATATTACAAACGATACTCCCGAGTATACTTGTAATGGTTTCTGTGTGTCTTTCTTGGATTACGGTTATGATATCAGGTAGTGTTTTGAAAAAGTTAAAGCATGAAGTAACACTTTGGCCTAAATTTAAAGACATACAATTGCCAAAGAGTATTATTTGGTATTACGTCATATTTATTTTGTTAGCAACTTTTATAAAGGTAGAACCAACATCATATTTACATATGGTATTTTCTAACCTATATGTAATCTTTGCACTATTGCTCGTACTGCAAGGTTTGACATTTATCGCCTTTTTAGCACATAGAAAAGGATTTACTAAAGGTGTTCCTATTATTAGTTTTATTGTCTGCATGTTTATTCCGATGATGTTTCCTCTTGTAACAATCTTAGGTATAATTGATTTAGGGATTTCATTGCGTTCTAAAATAGGGGAATAAAATAATATTCCTTACACTATTTTAATTTGTTTAACTAACTGGAAAGTGAGTTAGTTTTACTTTATAGGAGTTGTATACATGCCTGAATTTTATAAGAAACAGTGGTTTTTATATCCTGTTTACGTATTGGCATTTTTTGTATTCGTGCTAATTTCACTCCTCTGTTACTTTCATTTAATTATGGGGATATCAGCCTTTTTTATCTTTTGTATTGTACTTTTTTTCGTTATACGATTCGAACTTACTTTTCAAAGGAATTTTGAAAAACATACGACAGATATGATTACAAGGGTAAAGAAAGTGAGTAATGAAGCATTTAACCAAATGCCAATTGGTATTTTGTTATACAATAAGGATTATGGGATTGATTGGGCGAATCCTTATTTATCATCATGTTTGGGGCAGCATGCATTAGCTGGTTGGCACCTTTACGATGTATCAGAAACATTACTCCTTTTTATTAAGGGGGAAACTTCTGACGATATAGTTTCTTTAAATAATCGAAAGTTTCGTGTTTTTGTAAGGAAAGAAGAAAAACTAATTTATTTCTTTGATGTAACGGAACAAACAGAAATTGAAAAGATGTATGAAGATCAACGCACTGTTTTAGCTGTTATTTATTTAGATAACTATGATGAAGTTACACAAGGATTAGATGACCAATTACGTACGAATATAACAAGTCTTGTGACGTCACGTCTAAATGAATGGGCTGTTAAGTATGGTGCATATTTGAAACGTGCATCTTCAGAAAGATTCTTCGTTGTACTAAATGAAAGTATTTTAGCGCAAATGGAGAAAGGGAAATTTAGTATTTTGGATCAAGTGCGTGAAGAAACATCAAAAAGGAATATACCACTTACATTAAGTGTTGGTGTTGGCTCAGGTGATTTACCTTTATCAGAGCTTGGAGGGATGGCCCAATCTGGTTTAGACCTTGCATTAGGACGAGGAGGAGACCAAGTAGCTATTAAACAAGCAACGGGTAAAGTTAAGTTTTACGGTGGTAAGACGAATCCGGTTGAAAAGCGTACTCGTGTACGTGCTAGGGTTATTTCGCATGCATTAAAGGATTTAGTATTAGAAAGCAGTAATGTCATTATAATGGGGCATAGAGCTCCTGATATGGATGCGATTGGTGCAGCGATTGGTATTTTAAAGGTAGCTCAATTAAATGAGCGCAAAGGATATATTGTATTAGATGAAAATGATTCTGATAAAGGAATCAAACGTTTGATGGATAAAGTGAAACAAAATGAAGAGTTATGGTCACATTTTATTACACCAGGGCAAGCGATGGAATTTGCAAATGATGATTCATTACTTGTTGTTGTTGACACGCATAAACCTTCAATGGTGATGGAGGAAAAACTGTTACACAAGATTGAAAATGTAGTAGTCATTGACCATCATCGCCGCGGGGAAGATTTCATTGAAGATCCATTACTTGTTTATATGGAGCCATACGCTTCTTCAACGGCAGAGCTTGTTACAGAATTACTTGAGTATCAACCGAAAAATTTAAAGATGACAATGTTAGAAGCAACGGCATTGTTAGCTGGTATTATTGTTGATACAAAAAGTTTTACATTCCGTACAGGCGCTCGTACATTTGATGCCGCTTCTTATTTACGCTCGCATGGCGCAGACACTGTACTTGTACAAGAGCTTTTAAAAGAAGATATGGGTCAGTATTTACGAGTTGCAAAAGCCATTAAAAATGCGTACATTTATAAAAATGGAATTGCGATTGCTAAAGTTGATGGTGATGAATATTATGACCAAGTACTTATTGCACAATCAGCAGACACATTATTGACAATGACAGGTATCATTGCATCGTTTGTTATTGCAAAACGTGGAGAAAATTTCATTGGAATTAGTGGTAGATCTTTAGGTGAATTGAATGTACAGCTAATTATGGAGAATTTAGGAGGTGGCGGGCACTTAACAAATGCAGCCACACAAATGAAAAATGTTACAGTAGATGAAGCGGAGGAGAAGCTTCGATTTGTTATTGATGACTATTTACAGGGAGGCACACAATCATGAAAGTAATTTTTCTAAAAGACGTAAAAGGTAAAGGTAAAAAAGGAGAAATAAAAAACGTACCAGACGGTTATGCAAATAATTTCTTACTAAAACAGGGGTTAGCTGCCGAAGCGACAAACAGCAGTATGAAAACTTTAGATGCTCAAAAGCGCAAAGAGGAAAAAGATGCAGCAGCAGAAGTTGAGAATGCAAAAGAGCTGAAAGAAACATTAGAGAAATTAACTGTAGAAGTAAAGGCGAAATCTGGAGAAGGTGGCCGCTTATTTGGTTCTATCACGAGTAAACAAATTGTAGATGTAATGCAAAAGTCACACAAGATTAAACTTGATAAACGTAAATTTGAAATGGATGATGCAATCCGTGCATTAGGTTATACAAACGTCAATGTGAAATTGCATCCGCAAGTAACAGCAACAGTAAAAGTTCATGTTAGTGAACAATAAAAATAAATTAAGCAAGGAGGATTGCGCATGAGTGATGTAATGGCTGATCGTACCCCTCCGCATAATATAGAAGCTGAGCAGGCAGTCTTAGGTGCCATATTAATTGATCAGGATGCGTTAACGTCAGCATCGGAACTATTGGTACCTGACTCATTTTATCGAACGAAACATCAAAAGATTTTTGAAGTCATGCTTGGGTTGTCTGATAAAGGAGAACCAATCGACTTAGTAATAATGACATCAGCGATGGCTGATCAAGGATTACTAGAAGAAGTTGGTGGGGTTTCTTATCTAGCAGAGTTAGCAGAAGTTGTTCCAACAGCTGCTAACGTAGAATATTATGCACGCATCATCGCTGAAAAGGCACTTTTACGTCGTTTAATTCGAACGGCGACTCATATTGTATCGGATGGATACGAGCGAGAAGATGATGTGGATGGCCTCTTAAATGAGGCTGAGAAAAAAATATTAGAAGTATCTCACCAAACAAATGCAAAAGCATTCCAAAACATTAAAGATGTTCTTGTAGATGCTTATGATAAAATTGAACTTTTGCATAATCAAAAGGGTGAAGTTACCGGGATACCAACTGGATTTACTGAATTAGATAAGATGACCGCAGGTTTTCAGCGAAATGATTTAATCATCGTGGCGGCGCGTCCATCGGTAGGAAAAACTGCATTTTCACTAAATATCGCACAAAACGTAGCGACGAAAACTGATGAAAATGTAGCGATTTTTAGTTTAGAGATGGGCTCTGATCAGCTTGTTATGCGTATGCTTTGTGCAGAAGGAAATATTGATGCACAAAGACTTCGTACCGGTTCATTAACTTCTGATGATTGGGCGAAATTAACAATGGCGATGGGTAGCCTTTCTAATGCTGGTATATATATTGATGATACACCAGGGATTAAAGTAAATGAGATTCGAGCAAAATGTCGTAGATTAAAGCAAGAGCAAGGTCTTGGGATGGTTTTGATTGACTATTTACAGCTTATTCAAGGAAGTGGGAAATCAGGAGAAAACCGTCAGCAGGAAGTATCTGAGATTTCTCGTACATTAAAAGGGATTGCACGTGAATTGCAAGTACCTGTTATTGCCTTGTCGCAGTTATCTCGTGGTGTAGAATCTCGTCAAGATAAACGTCCGATGATGTCTGACATTCGTGAATCAGGAAGTATCGAGCAGGATGCTGACATTGTAGCCTTCCTATATCGTGAAGATTACTATGACCGTGAAACAGAAAATAAAAATACAATTGAAATTATCATTGCAAAACAACGTAATGGTCCGGTAGGTTCAGTAGAGCTTGCGTTTGTTAAGGAATTTAATAAATTCGTCAACTTAGAACGCCGCTTTGAGGATGGACATGCACCGCACGCATAAAGGCAGTATAAAAAAGAAACACATTTCTTATAATAAGATGTGTTTCTTTTTTTTTATATGAAAGATAGGGCTTTCATAAGATGAATATGTAATTCTTACGAACGAAAACGTTTTTTGATAAAAAAATGTTCGCTTTTTGGTTGACTTCTCTTTCTGTTTTGGTACAATTATATTGTTTGAATAGATCGTTTGAAAATTGCGGAGGTGCTTTAATAATGTCTTCAGTAGTAGTTGTAGGAACACAATGGGGCGACGAAGGAAAAGGTAAAATCACTGATTTTCTTTCTGAGCATGCGGAAGTAGTTGCAAGATATCAAGGTGGAAATAACGCGGGACATACAATTGTTTTCGGCGGAGTTAAATATAAATTACACTTAATTCCATCTGGTATTTTCTATAAAGAGAAAATTTGTGTAATCGGAAATGGCTTAGTAGTAGATCCGAAAGCATTACTTGAAGAGTTGAAATACTTACACGATCGTGGTGTAAGTACTGATAATTTACGTGTAAGTAACCGTGCGCACGTTATTTTACCTTATCACTTAAAACAAGATGAGTTAGAAGAAGCGAGTAAAGGTGATAACAAGATTGGTACAACGAAAAAAGGTATCGGTCCTGCATATATGGATAAAGCTGCTCGTATTGGTATCCGTATGGCTGATCTTTTAGACCGTGAAGCATTTAAAGAGAAGCTTGAGCGTAATTTAGTGGAGAAAAATCGTTTGTTTGAAAAAATGTACGATACAGAAGGTTTCAGCGTAGAAGAAATCTTTGAAGAGTACTTCGAATACGGACAACAAATCGCACATTACGTATGCGATACATCTGTCGTATTAAATGATGCACTAGATAACAATAATCGTGTATTATTTGAAGGTGCACAAGGTGTTATGCTTGATATCGACCACGGTACGTACCCGTTCGTTACATCTTCTAACCCAATTGCTGGTGGTGTAACAGTTGGAACTGGAGTTGGTCCTGCGAAAGTTACTCGCGTTGTAGGTGTATGTAAAGCATATACAAGCCGTGTTGGTGATGGTCCATTCCCTACTGAACTTAATGATGAAATCGGTCACCAAATTCGTGAAGTTGGTCGTGAATACGGAACAACAACGGGTCGTCCACGCCGTGTAGGTTGGTTCGATAGCGTTGTTGTAAGACATGCACGTCGTGTTAGTGGTTTAACAGATTTATCATTAAACTCTATCGATGTATTAACAGGTATTCCAACTGTTAAAATTTGTGTTGCTTACAAATGCGATGGCGAAGTTATCGATGAAGTTCCAGCTAACTTAAACATTTTAGCGAAATGTGAGCCTGTATATGAAGAGCTTCCAGGTTGGACAGAAGATGTTACTGCTGTGAAATCATTGGATGAGCTTCCTGAAAATGCAAGAAAATACGTAGAGCGTGTTTCTGAATTAACAGGAATCCAATTATCTATGTTCTCGGTTGGACCAGATCGTAATCAAACAAATATCGTTCGTAATGTATACGAAGCTTAATTGATATAAAAAATTGATTTTTTTAAGAAAAAACTCATATTTTTATGAGTTTTTTCTTATTTTTTATAAAAAAATAAAAAAGGGTATTGCAAAAATGAAAGATAGCATGTTATGATATGTCTTGTCGTCACGAAAATATGACGTTGGTGAGTATGAGCCATTAGCTCAGTTGGTAGAGCATCTGACTTTTAATCAGAGGGTCGAAGGTTCGAATCCTTCATGGCTCACCATTTTATTTTTCGTGGCCCGTTGGTCAAGTGGTTAAGACACCGCCCTTTCACGGCGGTAACACGGGTTCGAATCCCGTACGGGTCATGTTTTTTTATGTTCATTTTTGGTCCCGTGGTGTAGTGGTTAACATGCCTGCCTGTCACGCAGGAGATCGCCGGTTCGACCCCGGTCGGGACCGCCACTTTTGTTTATACCACCATTAGTGGTTTTATATATAGTTTTGGCTCGGTAGCTCAGTCGGTAGAGCAGAGGACTGAAAATCCTCGTGTCGGCGGTTCGATTCCGTCCCGAGCCACTCTCAGGATATTAAGTGGGCCCACTTAATATCCTTTTTATTTTGTCCAGTTTTACAAATGTGGGTAGTTATTTTACAATAGAATGAGGAGCCTCTAGCAGTTGAAGCTAGAGGTTTTTCTATAGATCGTATAGGATTCTGTGTAAAAGTGGATGATACATGAGTCTATGAGAATAGAGGAGAAATACTTAGACTAAGATTGTTGTCATATAGGAACATACTATAGAAACACCAATATGTTTGAGGGTTATTGATCATATTTTTATAAGGAGGAAATAGACGATGATGGGAAAGAAAATTTTAGTAGTTGATGATGAAAAGCCAATTGCGGATATTTTGAAGTTCAACCTAGAAAAAGAAGGTTTTGAAATTGTAATGGCGCATGATGGTGATGAGGCGATTGAAAAAGCAAATGAAGAACAGCCAGATATGGTTTTATTAGATATTATGTTACCGGGAAAAGACGGTTTAGAGGTATGTCGTGAAATACGTAAAAGCTCAGAAATGCCAATTATTATGCTTACAGCAAAAGACTCTGAAATTGATAAAGTATTAGGGCTTGAGCTTGGGGCAGATGATTATGTAACGAAGCCATTTAGTACGAGGGAGTTACTTGCTCGTGTGAAAGCGAATTTACGTCGCCATCAGCAGGGTGGTGCTGCAGAGAAAGAAGAAAATACCGAAATGGTTATTGGACCAATCGTTATCAATTCGAACGCTTATAGTGTAACAAAGCGTGAAGAAAGCATTGAGCTTACACATCGTGAATTTGAATTACTACATTATTTAGCGAAGCATTTAGGTCAAGTTATGACTCGTGAACATTTATTACAAACAGTTTGGGGTTATGATTATTTTGGAGATGTACGTACAGTAGACGTAACAGTACGTCGTTTACGCGAAAAAATTGAAGATAATCCAAGTCATCCTACTTTAATTGTAACTAGACGTGGGGTAGGGTATTACTTGCGTGACCCAGAACAGGAATAGTATATGAAGAAAGTTGGTTTTTTTCAATCTATTCATTTAAAATTTGTGCTCATATATATGCTGTTAATATTAATAGCAATGCAAGTAATTGGTGTATATTTCGTCAGGGAATTAGAAAAAAGCCTTGTAAAAGGCTTTCAAGATTCCTTAACGCAGCAAACAAATCTACTTTCTTATAACCTGAAGCAAGAGTTTGTAAAAGAACGTCCTAAAACAGAATCAGTAGATAAAGCTATTAATGATTCGATTCAAAAATTCGCATCAGATCGTAAGAAAGATATTCAAGAAGTAAGTGTAATTGATGCTACTAAAAAATTAATGGCAATTTCAGACGGGTCTAAGCAAAATAAGGTAGGAAGAACGTCAGCAGATACAGCTGTACAACGGGTAATGGTACAAAAGAAACCAGAGTCAAAGATTGAGAAAGATGGAAATACAGGTCATCGAGTTCAAGTTATGATTACCCCTATTCTAAAAGAGCCAGGCGGAGAGGTACTTGGTGTCATTCATATCGTTGCATCTATGGAAGATGTGTATAAACAAATGAAGGACATCAACCAAATTTTCGCAACGGGGACAGTAATTGCTTTATTAGTAACAGCTGTACTTGGAATTTTATTGGCTCAAACAATTACGAGACCAATTTCAGATATGCGAAGACAAGCAATTGAAATGGCGAAAGGAAATTATTCGCGAAAAGTAAAGGTGCATAGTCACGATGAGATTGGACAATTAGCATTATCTTTTAACAATTTATCTAAAAAATTACAACAAGCTCGTTCCTCCACAGAAAGTGAAAGACGAAAATTATCATCCGTTTTATCACATATGACAGATGGAGTAATTGCTACTGATCGAAAAGGGGATATCATTTTATTAAATGATCCTGCGGAAAAGATGTTAAATGTTTCGCGTGAAACGGCGCTAGATCAATCAGTGTTAGAAGTGCTAGGAATACAAGAAGAATTTACACTGGATCATTTATATGAAGAGCCTGATTCAGTTTTATTAGATTTTAGTACGAGAAATGAACCATATATTTTACGTGCTAGTTTCTCTGTTATTCAAAAAGAAACAGGGAAGGCAAATGGTTTAATTGCTGTATTATATGATGTAACAGAGCAGGAGCGGATAGAACAAGAGCGCCGTGAGTTTGTTGCGAACGTATCTCATGAGTTAAGAACGCCGTTAACAACGATGCGCAGTTACTTAGAAGCACTTACTGATGGAGCATGGCAAGATCCCAATATTGCACCGCAATTTTTAACAGTTACACAAGAAGAAACGGAAAGAATGATCAGGCTTGTAAATGCATTGTTACAACTATCTAAACTAGATAGTACAGAACATCGCTTAATGAAGGAATGGGTCGACTTTACTGATTTCTTTAATAACGTTATCGATCGTTTTGAAATGTCTAAAGAGCAAAATGTAAGCTTCAAACGATCTTTCTCTAAAAAATCTCGATTTATTGATATGGATACAGACAAAATTACACAAGTTTTATATAACATTATTTCCAATGCACTAAAATATTCGCCAGAAGGTGGTACAGTAACATATCGCCTACGTGACCGCGGGGAGTTATTAGAGATTAGTGTGAGTGATCAAGGAATGGGAATTCCGAAAGAAAATGTAGATAAAATATTTGAACGTTTTTATCGTGTAGATAAAGCGCGTTCGAGACAAATGGGTGGTACAGGTCTTGGGTTAGCCATTGCGAAAGAAATGATTGAGGCACATGGCGGCTCGGTTTGGGCGAAAAGTGAGGAAGGAAAAGGGACAACTATTTATTTCACATTGCCAATGGCGACAGATGAAGAGGACGATTGGGAATGAGTATGGAAAACTTTAAAACGATAGTTCTAATTAATTTGGTTGTCATTAGTCTATTTCTTACTTTTAACTTGTGGACATATGTTCCTGATTCTACTTCTATGCAAAATACAAAGTTCGTTCAAGGTAACGAAGAGATAAATACGATAAAGATTTCGGAGGTTGTTCGCCCATCCTCTGTCGTTATTCATAAAGAGAAAAATCATTATGTAA
This sequence comes from Bacillus sp. SRB_331, assembly GCF_003264175.1. NCBI lineage: Bacteria > Bacillati > Bacillota > Bacilli > Caryophanales > Bacillaceae > Bacillus > Bacillus sp. SRB_331. Next base: position 32,927 of record NZ_NADV01000007.1, read on the forward strand.
GCGAAAAGAAGGAAAATGTGGATTCGATCTATAAAATTCTTGAAAACGGAGAATTACATACTTTCGAGGAAATAACGGGGACAGTCCCTAAAGGTGATTTTCTGTCTTATGTACACGGAGAAGAAAAAATTGAATTTGTTTTTCCTACAAATATCCCGTTAGATACGATTAAAAATATGTTTAATATTAAAGATAAAAACATAGAAAGTAACAGGAGTTTTAATCGTATTATAATTGATCCTTCTAGAAGTAAGGACCAAGAAATTAAAGTTAGCTTTGTTTCCTATGATACTCCTCATAAAATATATCAAGCAACATTGAGTGGTGCTTATATAAAGGATATTATAAATGCTCAAAATCAACTTATAACAGTAGCAAGACCATATTTTGAGTATCAAATAAATGATACAAAAAAACTTTTTTTACCAGAGGGGATTACGGAATTAAGTAAGGCAGAGTATATTACAGCTAAACTAGAAGTGGATCCATTTAAAAATGCTTTATTTAGTGATCCACGTTATTTAAGTCCTATTTCTGAGAAAACAAAGGAAACATTTACAGATGGCATCCGTTCTATGGAAATTGATAAGTCGGATGCAATGTTGAAATATAAAAATTCCGCTGTACATGGTGATAAATCTACGGATAATGCGGTAATTTTACAAAAAAGTTTTGACTTTGTAAGTGGGCATAGTGGATCCTTGAAGTCCTATCGTTTTGATTATATTAATGGGAGGAAAACTTCATTCCGTTTATATGAGGATGGTTTGCCTGTATTTAATGCAAATGGAATAGCGGAATTAAAACAAGTATGGGGTTCAGGTGAAATTATGCAGTATGAAAGACCCTTTTTTGAGTTCAGTATTACTTTGCCTAGTAAACAACAAACAACTTCTCTCGCATCAGGTCGTACAGTGATGACATCACTAGAGAATAATCCAGAAATTGATAAAAAATCAATTCAGGATGTTGGTATTGGTTATAAAATGTCATTGGAACCGTCCATCAGTGATGTGAGAATCGCTGTCTTACAGCCGATATGGTATGTAAAATGTGAAGAAGATGGTAAGCAACAAATATATGAGTGGAGTGAGGGGGGACTAAATGGATTGGGATCGAATTAAGACCATATTTATTGTGACCTTTTTTGTTTTAGACCTCTTTCTTATCTTTCAGTTCATTCAAAAGCAAGATAGTAATCAATTAGAACTTGTGACGGAAACGAAAATTGATCAACAATTAAAAGCTGAAAAAATTACTATGGGAAATTTTCCTAAAGAACCGAAAAAAGAGTCATTTATAATGGCGAAAAATAAGGGTTTCAAAGAAGAAGATGTGGAATCTTTAAAAAATCAAACAGCGCATGTGCAAGACGAATATCAAATAGAGGGTAAATTAAAAGAGCCTTTTTTAAATACAAAATCATTGTCAAAAGATAAGTATAATGAGTTTTTGAAAAATTATGTGCTGGATGGACAAAAATATGAGTTTGGAGCAATAAAGGACTCAAAAATTTACTTCTTTCAAAAGTATAAAGATAAACCAATCTTCTACAATAATCGTGCGATGATTGTTGTAGATTTAAATGAAAAAAATGAGCTTATTTCATATACACAAACAATGTTAACGGATTTGAAGGAAATGGGCGAAAGCGAAAAGACGAAAGAACAAGAAATTATTACTGCTCAAACAGCTTTAGAAAATATATATTTGAAAAATAAAATTGCAGAAAATACGCACGTGAAAGAGGCGCAGATTGGATATGCGACTCTTGCGGAGTCTTCTTCTAATATACAAGTGCTTGCTCCAACATGGAACTTAAAGACAGAACAAAAAAAGGATTTTTTTGTGAATGCAATTGAAGGACAAGTTATGGAATTAGGGGAAACTCAAGTGCCGGAAGAACATAATGGAGTGAGAAAGAATGAGCATGCATTTTAGTGTACTTGCAAGTGGAAGTACAGGGAATATGCTATATGTAGGAACAGATGAAAAAAAACTGCTTGTCGATGCAGGTTTAAGTGGTAAAGCGACAGAGGCTTTATTTAAACAAGCTGAACTGAATATAAATGACATATCAGGTATTCTTGTAACACATGAGCATAGTGATCACATTAAAGGATTAGGTGTATTGGCGCGTAAATATGATTTACCTGTTTATGCGAACGAGAAAACATGGAATGCAATGGAACATTTAATAGGTAATATCCCAACTGATCAAAAATTCATTTTCTCAGTAGGAGACGTGAAAACATTTGGGGATATTGAAGTTGAATCATTTGGTGTTTCTCATGATGCGGCGGAACCGATGTTTTACGCTTTTCATAACAATAATAGAAAGTTAGCTCTTATTACAGATACGGGCTACGTAAGTGACCGTATGAAAGGTGTTATTAAGGGAGCAAATGCTTTTGTGTTTGAAAGCAATCATGATGTGGAAATGCTTCGTATGGGACGCTATCCATGGAGCATTAAGCGACGTATTTTAAGCGACGTTGGCCACGTTTGTAATGAGGACGCTGCATTAGCGATGGCTGATGTTATTACAGATGAGACAAAACACATTTATTTAGCACATTTAAGCTTAGATAATAACATGAAAGAATTAGCGCGTATGTCTGTATCACAAGTATTAGAAGAAAAAGGTTTTGGGGTTGGAAAATCCTTTGAAATACATGATACAGATCAAAAAGTGCCTACGAAAATTCAATACGTATAATTCTTCATTTTAGTAAACAATAAAGGTGAATATAGTTGTTTTCAGGAAGATAGGTGAACAAATATGTCCTTTATTGATGAAGAAAAATATCGTATTAAACGTGCAGGGAAAAAGAAACATAAAGGTATTGTCATTTCTAGTATAGCGGGGACAATTGTAGGGGCTTCATTATTTGCATTTGGAGCTCCTTTATTTTCAAATCATGCAGGTAAGCTTCCGCAAGCTGAAGCAAGTGAAAAAAATATGGCTGAAGCTCAAAGTGGAAATGTTCCTGTTAAACAGATTAGCTTTGTAGACGCTGTTGATCGTGCTTCAGAGGCTGTTGTTGGTGTTATTAATATTCAACGAGACAATTTTTCAGAGGCTGATTCGGAAGCTGGTACAGGCTCTGGTGTGATTTATAAGAGAACAGATGGACATGCGTATATTGTAACGAATAACCACGTTGTTGCTGGGGCGAATCGTATTGAAGTGAGCTTAAGTGACGGTAAGAAAATTCCAGGTAAAGTATTAGGAACCGATGTAGTCACGGACTTAGCTGTACTAGAAATAGATGCGAAGCATGTGAAGAAAGTGATTGAAATTGGCGACTCTAATACCGTTCGTAGAGGAGAACCAGTTATTGCGATTGGAAATCCACTGGGGTTACAATTTTCCGGAACTGTCACACAAGGTATTATTTCGGCTAATGAGCGTATTGTTCCTGTAGATTTAGATCAAGATGGACATTACGATTGGCAAGTAGAAGTATTGCAAACAGATGCGGCAATTAATCCAGGTAATAGTGGTGGAGCGCTTGTAAATGTAGCGGGACAATTAATAGGTATTAACTCAATGAAAATTGCAGCAAAAGAAGTAGAAGGAATTGGACTAGCTATTCCAGTTACGAGAGCTGTTCCTATTATGAATGAACTAGAAAAGTACGGTAAAGTAAGAAGACCTTACGTTGGGATTGAACTAAGATCATTAAATGAGATTCCGAGTTACTATTGGTCAAAAACATTACACTTACCAGGTAACGTAACAGAAGGAGTCTGCATTTTAGATGTGAAAAGTCCTTCGCCAGGTACGGATGCGGGTCTTAGAGAACATGATGTTATTGTGGCGGTAGATGGAAAAGCGGTGCACGATATTATTGGGTTCCGCACGGCCTTATATAATAAAAAAATTAATGATAAAATGACTCTTACGTTTTATCGTGGTACAAAACGAGCGACAACAACGGTGAAATTAGGCATTCAAAAGTATTAAAAACAGGAGGGTCTACCTCCTGTTTTCTATTGTAGAAAAGTGAGGTGAAGAATATGAATTTACCTTGTTGTTTAGAACATGTTGAATTAGCATTAGATATCATTGTGGATGAGTGTGAAGTTGCACCGGTTATTAACAATGTGGATAACTCTAAAGAAGAGAAAAAAACATGTGAATTTTGTCAAAATGAGGCGACATATGTTGTATCGAACACAGATTCTCACACAATATGTGGGTAACATTTGTGGATATGTGGATAAGTCCTGTGGATAACGTGTTTGTAAGGTGGGGAATAAATGTGAATATCTCGATTATTTCAATCGGAAAATTAAAAGAAAAATACTTAAAACAAGGTATAGCAGAATACTTAAAACGATTATCTTCTTACGCAAAAGTAGAAGTAATTGAATTGCCAGATGAAAAGGCACCAGAAAATTTAAGTGCAGCAGAAATGTTAATTGTAAAAGAAAAAGAAGGTATTCGTATACTGGATAAAATTTCTGATGATACGCATGTCATTGCGTTAGCTATAGAAGGAAAACAAAAATCATCAGAAGAATTTGCGGTAAGTATAGATCGCCTTGCTACATATGGAAAGAGCAAGATCACATTTGTAATTGGTGGATCACTGGGGCTTAGTTCTGAAGTAATGAAGCGTTCAAACGAATCTCTTTCTTTTTCGAAGATGACATTACCACATCAATTAATGCGATTAGTATTGCTTGAGCAGGTGTATAGAGCGTTTCGGATTAATCGTGGTGAACCGTATCATAAATAAATTTTTCATTTGTATATAAAGAGTAAAAAAGACCATTGGACAAAAATCACCGATGGTCTTTTAAACATTAATAGATGGTATGTAGATTTCCTAAAATAAGTATGTTTCTATTTCTAAAAAAATATGCTGTAATATGAAGAGGGAAAAAGTATAAGTAGTCATAGAAGTGAGGAATTAAAGGTGAAGAAGTTTAAGAAGTTTTACTTGGAGATTACGAGTGTATGTAATCTTGCGTGCAGCTTTTGTCCGCCGACGGAAAGGCAGAAGCAATTCATTTCTGTAGAGGATTTTGCTAAAAGATTAGACCAAATTAAACCTCACACAGACTACATTTATTTGCACGTGAAGGGTGAGCCGTTGCTCCATCCGAAAATAGATCAACTATTAGATTTAAGCCATGAAAAAGGGTTTAAAGTTAATATTACAACGAACGGAACGTTAATTAATAAGAGAAGGCATAGACTGTTAAATAAGCCAGCTCTAAGACAAATGAATTTTTCACTGCACAGTTTTGATGGACACCCAGGTTCGCAAGATAAAGAGGGCTATGTAAGGAGTATACTTTCTTTCATTAGAGAGGCAACAAGTCAATCGGACTTAATCGTTTCACTAAGATTATGGAATTTAACTCAGGATAATAAAACAAATGCTGAAATCCAAAAAAATAGGGATTTATTATCTATAATTGAAAATGAGTTTGATCTATCTTATCAAATTGAAGAGAAGCTTACACCGGGAAAAGGTATAAAAATTGCGGAACGTGTCTTTATTAATCAAGACTATGAATTCCAGTGGCCGGCATTGCATGAAGAAGAGGATGATGGAAAAGGATTCTGTCATGGTCTTCGAAATCAGGCTGGAATCTTAGCGAACGGAACGGTTATTCCTTGTTGTCTAGATGGTGAGGGAATTATTAATCTTGGAAATATTAATAATGATTCATTCTCTAATATTATTGAAGGCGAAAGAGCGAACAATATTGTAGATGGATTTTCAAAAAGGGTTGCAGTAGAAGAACTATGTAGAAAGTGCGGATACCGCAAAAGATTTGGAAAGTAAATATAGAATAAGCCCTCATAAAGCGAGGGCTTATTTTTATTCTTGATAAGAACGTTCTAATTCATCAATTAAGGAACCGACGTAAGAAACGGCTTTACGGATTGCATCTGGTTTTGACATGTCTACTCCAGCGTGTTTCATTAATTCAAGTGGTTTCATTGTACCGCCTGCACGGAGTACATCAAGCCAGCGATCAACAGCAGGTTGTCCCTCTTCTTTAATCATTTGAGCTACAGCGGTAGAAGCAGTTAGTCCCGCAGAATATGTGTAAGAATATAAGCCCATATAATAGTGAGGTTGACGCATCCATGTTAAACCGGCGCCTTCATCAATTTCTACGGAATCTCCCCAGAATATCGAAAGGACCTTCGTTTTTATTTCAGTTAAAGTTGTAGCTGTGAGTGCTTGCCCTTCTTCTGCTAGAGCGTATACTCTTCTTTGATATTCTCCCTCAAGTAGATGGGTAACGAAGTTGTGGTAATATGTGCCGAGTAGTTGCAGAATAACCCATCTGCGCATTCTCTTATCTTCAGTAGTCGCAAGTAAATGCTGGGCTAATAGTAATTCATTCATCGTTGATGGAGCTTCAACGAAGTACATAGATGGACGCACATTCATAATACGCTGATTTTTATTTGCTAAATAAAAATGACCAGCATGTCCAAATTCATGAGCTAATGTGAAACACCCGCGCATCGTACCCTGCCATGTAATTAAAATATAAGGGTGAGAACCGTATGGGCTAGAGCAGAAGGCACCTGTTGATTTTCCTACGTTATCTGCAAGGTCTACCCATCTTTCTTTGAAGCCCTTTTCGATAATGGAACTATATTCATTTCCTAATACTTTTAAAGAATCTTGAATGAGTTTGCCAGCTTCTTCGTAAGTGATTGTTGGATTAAATTCAGGATCTAACGGTGCATGTAAGTCACAGAAAAGCATTTGATCAAGCCCTAATACATTCTTTTTTAAATCTGCAAAACGGCGCATATGAGGCGCTAATTCGTTATAAATAATATCTAGTTGGTTGTTATACATTTCAAGTGGAACTTTTTGAGGTTCTAAAAGCATATGGGTAACGGACTCGTACTTGCGCAAACGAGAAAGCGCCACTTGTTTTTTTACTTCAGTAGCATATGTTGTTGCAACTGTATTTTTATATCGTTTCAATGTGGAAACAAATGATGAATATGCTTTTTTACGTATATATGCGCTTGGAGAAAATTCATATTTGCTTTCGAATAATGCAAACGATACAGGCAAATCATTTCCCTGTTCATCTTGTATAGAAGGGAAATCCATATCGGCTAATTTAGTCATGCCGTAAATTTTGTAGGGTGAACTATGAACTTCGCCGAGTGCAGCAAGAGCTTCTTCTGTTTCAGGAGAGAGAGTGTGCTGCCTCTTTTTGAGTATCTCTAGTAATGATTTACGGAAAGGTTCAAGTTTTATTTCCTCAGTTAAATATTTTTCAATTGTTCCCTCCTCAAATGAGAGAATTTCGTTATGAATAAAGGATAGTGCGGTATGTACATTCGTTCCTAGAGCGGAAATTTTGGAAGAGTTCGCTTGAATAACTGAATCTGTACGATCAGCGGATTCTTTTAAATTTGCATATGTGCCGAGTTTTGTTAACTTCATTAAAAGCTCTTCTTCTAAAAGCAGGCAATTTAATAAGGTAGCGGGACCAGTGTGTAATTGTCCTTTAAATGCATCAAGTTTTTTTATATCGTCTGTTAATACACGTAATGCAGTTTCCCACTCTTTATCAGATTCGTATAAATTAGAAAGATCCCATGTTAATTCAGCAGGGACTTCCGCGCGAATAAGGCGTTTCTCAATTACATTTTTCATTTGTTATATCCCCCTTATTATAAGTATCTAAAAACATGATACTAGAAAATTCAGTAAAATAAAAATATTTTACATTTTTATACATGAAAAAGAAGGACAAGCATAAAAAATGCTTGTCCTTCGAGTTAAATTTAAGAATTAATATACTTTATCGCCGTTGAAAATAGAGTTTTTCACGACTACATAATCTACAGTACGAATTGCGTCTAATTTTGTTCCACCAGCGTAAGAAATAGAGGATTGAAGATCTTGTTCCATTTCGATTAAAGTGTCTTCTAAAGAACCTTTATGCTCAACGAACATTTTCTTACCTTCAACGTTTTTCTTCTCACCTTTTTGGAATTCAGAAGCTGAGCCGAAGTACTCTTTATAAAGTTTGCCATCTTTTTCGATTGTTTCCCCTGGAGACTCTTCATGACCAGCGAATAGAGAACCGACCATAACCATAGTTGCTCCAAACCGAATTGATTTAGCTACGTCGCCATGTGTACGAATACCACCGTCAGCGATAATTGGCTTACTTGCGGCTTTTGCACACCAGCGAAGTGCAGCTAGCTGCCAACCGCCAGTTCCAAAGCCTGTTTTAATTTTAGTAATACAAACTTTACCAGGTCCAATGCCAACTTTTGTTGCATCAGCACCAGCGTTTTCTAATTCTCTTACCGCTTCTGGAGTTCCAACGTTTCCAGCGATAACGAAGCTTTCTGGTAAATGTTTTTTAATATGTTGAATCATGTTGATCACAGCGTTAGAGTGACCATGTGCGATATCGATTGTAATGTATTCAGGTGAAAGTTGCTCAGCAGCTAATTGTTGTACGAATTCGTACTCGTCTTCTTTAACACCAACGCTGATTGAAGCAATTAATCCACGTGATTGCATATCTCTAATGAATGAAATTCGTTTCTCTGGTTGGAAACGATGCATGATATAGAAGTAATTATTTTCAGCTAAATAAGTTGCGATTCTTTCATCAATAATCGTTTGCATATTTGCAGGTACGACAGGTAATTTAAATTTATGTTTTCCTAAAGTGACAGTTGTATCACATTCAGATCGGCTATTTACAATACATTTTGCAGGAATTAATTGAATGTCTTCATAGTCAAATACGTTTTCCATCATTTACACCCCTAAAATACGAATATTTTGCATAGTTTACTTAAAAATGTTCGTCCAAATGATAATTTACAGTATTTTTAGTAATAAGTCAAAGGTTTTAATGTTTAATTTTAAAAAATAAAGCTTATTTAATATTTTTGGATTTATATGGCTACAATGTATTTTAATGTGTAATCGATTACTGTAGAATAATAGAGAAATATATTAATTTAGGGGAGATTTTATGGGACGATTAGTGTATATGGATTGGCTACGTGTATTAGCGACAATTGCGGTCGTTACAATTCACGTTGCTGCTGGTTATGTTTCTACGTTAGATTCAAATAACGTGTCGCGTTGGCTGGCTGGTAATTTTTACGACTCACTTTCGCGTGCTAGTGTACCAATTTTTGTAATGATTAGTGGAGCCCTATTATTAAAGGGAACAAAAGATACTTCTATTGGGGAATTTTTAAAGAAACGTGCAAGTAAAGTGATTATACCTTTTATAGGTTGGAGTGCTATATTTTACATCTATGGGGCTTGCGTAGGATATTTTCCGGCTTCTTTAAAGCAAGGGATAAAGTACTTTTTAACAAATAGTATCGGGTTACATCTATGGTTCTTATATATGATTGTAGGAATATATTTAATCGCACCTTTACTGAAAGTATTTGTGAAAAATGCTAAGAAGAGAGAGATAGAATATTTTTTAATTTTATGGCTATATGCATCTGTAATAGTTAAACTAGTAAACTATTATTATCCTATCAACTTTAATATTGAATTATTTTATGTTACAAATTATGTAGGATATTTTCTACTTGGTTATTACTTATCAAATTATGATATTGCGAAAAAATGGCGGAATATTTCTTATATTGGGGGAGTTGTAGGATGTATTGGTACATTCTTTATGACATACCATTATACATTGAAAGCAAATGGACAGCTGGATCAATATTGGTATGAATATTTTGCGCCAGGTGTTGTACTTATGGCAATTGGGTTATTTGTCTTTTTTAAATATGCTTTCCAAAATTCAGAAAGGCAATTGCCATTTTTATTACGTGGCATAAACCAGGCAAGTCTTGGGATTTATATTCTTCACTTTTTCTTATTAAATAATTATCTATACATAGTCATTCCAAAGGTGAATGCACATGTACATGCAATATTGGCAATACCTATAAATGTAATTATTACACTTGTCCTTAGTATGTTAATAACTTTAGTATTGCAAAGAATACCGGTTGTAAAAAGGCTAGTTCCGTAAAGGGAAAATCTGAAAAAAAATATTTTTCGTTATGTAGATGGACAGGCTTATTATTAAGACTGTCCTTTATTATGTTGTTTTAAAAAACAATATAAAAAGAGTTATACTTAGGTTAAGTTGATGTTTTAGCGAATTAAAAATATTAGTTTGATATATCCTCTTAGTATAATTAAATGTAGGGGAATAAAAAATATAATTATTAAATACAGAATAAAATGAGGTTATTACATGAGTAAAAGAAGTTTTACCGATTATGCATTAAGTAAAGAAATTGTAAGAGCACTTACTGGTTTAGGATATGAACATCCAACGGAAGTGCAAGGAGAGGTTATTCCAGTTGCCTTGCAAAAGAAAGACCTTGTCGTGAAATCACAGACTGGAAGTGGAAAAACCGCTTCATTTGGCATACCACTTTGTGAAATGGTGGAGTGGGAAGAGAATAAGCCACAAGCTTTAGTTTTAACACCGACGAGAGAGCTTGCGGTGCAAGTAAAAGAAGATATTACGAATATAGGTCGTTTCAAAAGAATTAAGGCCGCTGCAGTTTATGGTAAATCTCCATTTGCACGTCAAAAATTAGAGTTAAAGCAAAAAACACATATTGTAGTTGGGACTCCTGGCCGTGTGTTAGATCATATTGAAAAAGGTACCCTTTCTTTAGAGTGTTTGAAGTATTTAGTTATTGATGAAGCAGATGAAATGCTGAATATGGGTTTTATCGATCAAGTAGAGGCAATTATTGACGAATTACCTAAAAAACGAATGACAATGCTATTTTCAGCAACACTTCCAAAAGATGTTGAAAAGTTATCTCGTACGTATATGGATTCGCCAACGCATATTGAAATTAAGGCCGCTGGGATTACAACAGATAAAATTGAACATACACTTTTTGAGACGAGAGAAGAGGAGAAGCTTTCACTTCTTAAAGATGTAACAACGATTGAGAATCCAGATAGCTGTATTATTTTTTGCCGTACACAAGAAAATGTAGATCACGTATTTAAACAGTTAGATCGCGTTAACTATCCTTGTGACAAGATACATGGTGGTATGGTACAAGAAGATCGTTTTGAAGTTATGGACGATTTTAGAAAAGGAAAGTTCCGTTATTTAGTAGCGACAGACGTAGCAGCTAGAGGAATTGATATTGATAATATTACACATGTTATTAACTATGATATTCCATTAGAAAAAGAAAGTTATGTACATCGTACGGGAAGAACGGGACGAGCTGGTAATAACGGGAAAGCTATTACATTCATGACGCCGTATGAAAATAGATTTTTAGAAGAGATTGAGGAGTACATTGGCTTTGAAATTCCAAAGGCACTTGCACCTTCAAAAGAAGAAGTTATGAAAGGGAAAGCAGTATTTGAGGAAAAGATACATGCTAAACCAATTATAAAGAAAGATAAAAATGCAGACCTAAACAAAGGAATTATGAAATTGTACTTTAATGGCGGGAAGAAAAAGAAAATTAGGGCGGTAGATTTCGTCGGTACAATTGCTAAAATTAAAGGTGTTACAGCAGAAGATATAGGAATTATTACAATACAAGACAATGTTTCTTACGTTGAAATATTAAATGGAAAAGGACCACTTGTTTTAAAAATTATGAAAAACACAACGATTAAAGGGAAACAATTAAAGGTTCATGAAGCAATTAAGTAAACAAAAAAACTATCCACCTCTAACAGGTGGATAGTTTTTTTGTTTAAGTTTCTTTGAGGTCATCAACTAGTTTCTCTGCTAAACGTCTATACATATTACTCATAGTCACGAAGGATGTTAGTAATAAAAACTTTTCTAGCTTTGGATCTTCTAAGGAAGAAACCTCGTTTACTTCCTTAACACGGTTATTCACGTCTTGCTGAAAGCTTTCCACATTGGTGTCAGTAAGAGAAAGGTAATCTTTATATAGAGTATTTAATTCGAATGTATCATCGTTTATTAACGGTGCATTTATATTTTCTAAGGAGCTTTTTATATCATTAATGGAAAGAGCTCCTTTTAATTGATAAATTAAACTGATTAAAATCATATGTTCTTTTGAATACTTTTTATTTTTGATAGGGATGAATAATTTCCCTTTTGCGTAATTGTTAATCATTGTTTTTGTTAATACTTTTTCATCATCAGTTCTCGTTGTATCCGCATAAGTATTCTCAAATAGTTGGACAACTTGGTCTACATATAAGTCGACATTTGGGATATCCTCAAGTTTAATACTTTTTTCTAAATGTAATGATTCAAGTAATTTATTTATATTTTCCACGTAGAACCCCTCACTTTTATAACTTAGTGGAACTTAATGTTTAGTATATCTTTAAATATGGTATTACGAAACAAATGAATTGTAAATGTTGACCCGCACGGATAATATGTATATAATTACATGTAGTTATGAAAACTACATGTAATTATATGAGGGGTGTTTATATGAATGTTTATGTAAGAGAACCGGTTAATGCATTTACTCACTTAGGAGGAGCTGTATTATCATTTATTGCATTATTAGCTATGCTTGTGAAAGTTTCTGTTAAGATGCCATCTGTTGCTGCAATTACAGCTGTTATTTTATTCGGTATCGGGATGATGGTCCTTTATATGGCATCAGCTGTGTATCATAGTGTCGTAGCCAGTGAACGTGTTATTTATTTCTTTAGGAAGCTAGATCATTCTATGATTTTCATATTAATTGCAGGTACATATGCACCCTTTTGCTTAATTACATTAAATTCGGCAAATGGTTTACTATTATTTTGTTTAGTTTATGCAACGGCAATTTGTGGTATTGCTTTTAAAATGTTTTGGTTTAATTGTCCAAGATGGTTATCGACAGCAATTTATCTTCTGATGGGTTGGTTAATTGTTCTATTCTTTGCACCGCTAGCTGAGAATCTAAGTACAGGAGGTATTATTTTCTTAGTACTTGGAGGCATTTTTTATACAATTGGTGGGTTTATTTACGGTGCGAAGCCAAAATGGTTGGAGTTTAAATATATGGGACACCATGAAATTTTTCATGTTTTTGTATTGTTAGGTAGTCTTGCACATTTTCTAAGTGTATATTGTTACGTAATTTGATCAAAAAACGCCACGCGATGTCTGTTATGTGGCGTTTTTTTATTACCTGATTTGAATCGTGTATTGTACAAAAAATCATGGGATAAAATGTAAGTTTCTGTGTTCGCATAATAAACATATGATAAGAAATATGTGATATACTTTGAGAAGTTTATAATGAATGAAATATGGAGGACTATAATTATGGCAATACTTGTAACAGGTGGAGCAGGATATATTGGTAGTCATACATGCGTAGAATTACTAAAAAACGGTTACGAAATTATAGTAGTAGATAATCTTTCGAATAGCTCAGTAGAGTCTATAAATCGAGTGACAGAGATAACAGGAAAACAGTTTAAATTTTATAAAGAAGATATTTTAAATCGAGAAGCACTTGATACGATTTTTGAAGAAAATACAATTGAAGCTGTTATTCACTTTGCAGGCTTTAAGGCTGTAGGGGAATCAGTAGAAATTCCGTTAACGTATTATCATAACAACATTACAAGCACATTAGTGCTATGTGAAGTGATGCAGAAGCATGATGTGAAGAAGATGATCTTCAGTTCGTCTGCAACAGTGTATGGTATTCCAGAAACATCACCAATTACGGAGGAGTTTCCATTAAGTGCAACGAATCCATATGGTCAAACTAAATTAATGATTGAACAAATTATGCGTGACGTAGCATTCGCGGATGCAGAATGGAGTATTGCATTACTTCGTTATTTCAACCCATTTGGTGCGCATGAAAGTGGACGTATTGGAGAAGATCCAAACGGAATTCCAAATAACTTAATGCCATATGTAACACAAGTAGCAGTAGGGAAGTTAAAGGAATTAAGTGTATTTGGAAATGACTATCCAACAAAAGATGGCACGGGTGTCCGTGATTATATTCATGTTGTAGACTTAGCAAATGGCCATGTAAAGGCACTTGAAAAGGTACTTGGCACTACTGGGATAGATGCATACAATCTCGGTACAGGTACTGGTTATAGTGTATTAGAAATGGTTGAAGCATTTGAAAAAGTTTCAGGCAAGGAAGTTCCTTATAAAATTACGGAACGTCGTCCTGGTGATGTGGCAGTATGTTTTGCAGATGCATCGAAAGCGAAGCGTGAATTAGGATGGGAAGCAAAACGCGGATTAGAAGAGATGTGTGCAGACTCTTGGAGATGGCAATCAAATAACAAAAATGGCTATCTAGAAGTTTAATAAACAGATAAAAAAATGACCTTTTGCGGGAGCAAAAGGTCGTTTTTATTTATTTATTTCCATTAAGTTTATTAGCAAATTTAGTAAAGAAAGTTCGCCGTTTTATAGGAGTATTTGACTGACAAAACGTATAGTAATCAATATCTTTAATGTAAGTAAAGAGTCTAGAAATAGCATATAAGAATGTAATAGAAGATCCGAGTGCAAAACTAATACCGTAACCATTAAATCCAAATGGAAGTAGAAGAAGACTTAATAACAGGTTTGCAAAAAAGAACAGGGCTGATGTTCGAAATGCCCCTTTACGATCTTCAAAATATAAGAGTAGTAACGTGATAACAAGGACCATCCCGTTTGCATAAGCACCAATTATAGTCAGCTGCAAAATAGAGTATTCAAGTGTTACGTTCCCAGATTGTGAACTAAACATCCATATTATAAAAATAATAAGTAAAGAAAAAATACCTTGATTACGAAGTATTCGTTCCATTTCTTGCTTTAGGACAAAGTTCATTGATTCTTTTAATTGTAAAATTGTATTTAATGTCGCCCCATTTTTAACTGAACCGAAGAACTTCTTATACCGTTCATAAAACCTTGTTTCAATGGATACTACGAAGAAAATATAGGTTGGGATAATGCTTAAATAAGCCCAGAAAACAGATGTATCATAAATTTGATGATAAATAAACGTGTTTTCAATATTTCCTCGCCCTTCTCCGAACCAAATAACAAAGTTATATACCCAAATGCCAATATTGTAAAGTAAGCTTGACCAAAATAGTTCTGGATATTTATCTAAATAAGAAAGAAAGGTAAATTGTTCAGTAGCATCACTATTTGGAAACATTCGTACAATAACTATACTTAACCACACTAATGTAATGAAAGTCCCGATTGTAAAAGAAATTAAAAGTAATAGGGCCAATCCGTGTTCTATTCCAAGTGTTGGATGCCAGTAAGCGATAAGTGCAATTCCAGATAAGGAGAAAATAGAACCAATTAAAAATGCAAGAGCGATGGACTGATAATCTTTAGCTGCTGTTAAATAAATGGATTGAATCCAAATGATGTTTAAAGCTAAAAATAAAAATAGCATCACAATTTTATAATACAAGGCTAATGGTGTAAAAATTGCAAACAAAATCCATAAGATAATAGCTAAAAAAAGTGTGATTTTCGTCATTCCTAAAAAGGAAGAAAATACTTTATCAGCTTTTTGCTCGTATAAAAGGTCGGCCACATATCTAGTTACGATGAGCTGCAAGGCACCATATATGATTTGAGAAAAAATGAAGCAGTATGAAATTGAAATTGTGAAAAGGCGCTGTTCCTCAATTGAAATAGAATGGAACAAACTTAAAATGTATCGAATAGCTGTTACTGCTAAAATAACGACTAACCAAGGACCAGCTGTAACAAATAATGAAAATCCGTACGCTTTTATTCTGGAAGAATAGTAGTCTTCTTGGAATAATTTTTGTAAACGAAATCCTATCCCTGCCATGTTTTTTTACCTCTTTCTAAGTAAAGCTTACGATAACTATCAACGACACCTGATAATTGATAGTGCGCTTCAATACGATTGCGCCCGTTATCCCCAAATTGTTGAATGGATTCAGGGTGACGATAATACCACTCTAAATAAATGGCAACTTGTTCAGGAGATACAGGTGGTACAACAAATCCACATTGTCCGTAAGGATCTTCATCTTGTCCGTAAATTAATTCCTTACAAGAGCCGACATCTGTAACAACCCATGGTAATCCTGCTGCCATTCCTTCTAACATAGCTAATGGTTGTCCTTCAGATATACTTGTTAATACG
The DNA here is from genome assembly GCF_003264175.1 of Bacillus sp. SRB_331. Taxonomy (NCBI): domain Bacteria; kingdom Bacillati; phylum Bacillota; class Bacilli; order Caryophanales; family Bacillaceae; genus Bacillus; species Bacillus sp. SRB_331. Next base: position 49,083 of record NZ_NADV01000007.1, read on the forward strand.
AGAATATCTGTTTGTTTTAAGTAATCTTTAATATTTACTTTGCCGGTCATTATTACATGCTCTTCTAATCCTAATTGTTGAATTAAATCACGACATTCCTGAGCATATTCTGCTTCTTCTGTATCAGGACCTAGTAAGTAAAATATAAATGGAATATCTTTTTCTAATAATAATTTAGCTGCATAAATCATTGTTTTTACATCTTTAATTGGCACAACTCGTATAATAGCGGAAATGATGAGTTTATCCGAATTGTATTTTGGTTTACGTAACCCTTTATAGTCAGATAAAGTAACGCCATTTGGAACGATTTTTAGTTTATGGGCCGGAGCACCTAATTCTTTTTGATATGCGCTATTTCGGCCGAACAACGTAATTACATCAGCGGCTTGTTCATATGCTTGATGAGACAAGTGATGAAAGAAAGAAACCCATCTTTTTTTATATTCAATTGGTATCCAAGTAGATTGTAGTATTTCTTCTTCACGCTCCCGAGAATAAATACCGTGTTCAGTTAGAATAAATGGTATATCGGACTTGGCACTAATTGCAGCACCAAGCAATCCACCATACCCTGTCGATACAGAATGAATAAGATCTAATTCAGGAAAATCAATTTGTAAAATTTGAATGATTGGTGTGAACATAGATCTCCACATCCAAAAGTAATTTAAGAAGGATCCACTACTTTCTTCATATAAATAGCTTTCTTTAACAATTGCATAAAATTCACGGCTTTCGAAGAAGGAATGGGGTGTTCCTAGCTTTTGTTTATTTCCTAATATTTGTAATGCTGTTGTATCGTTAGCTTGAAATGTAAACCATTTTTGAAGTGTCTGTACTTCTTGTTTAGTTAAATTAGTTTTTATATGTTTTGCTTCATTTTCTGATTGCAAAGGAATCAGAATGATGTCTTTTACATTGCTTGGAATTTCATATTGATATTCATCCTCTGTTTTTACTTGAGGGACTATCGCGAAAATCGTAAATTCATGTTCTTTAAACTGCGGGATAATCATTTGAACCCAGCTTGCTACCCCTCCACTTACAAATGGATAGCTGCCTTCAACGACCAAACCTATTCTCATCTGTTATGCTCCTTTAATTGGAATCGTAGCGCTGGCTTTCGTTAACGTAACGCTATAAATTTGGGAATCAAGCTTTTTAACTGTACCGTAAGAGAATGAGCCAGGTTGTATCTTCTTACCTTCTTCTACACGTATAATTGTTGAAGTATGGTTTGGTAACCCTTTATATGCAATGTGAACAGCATCATCTTCATAAGAAACATCTAGGTCACCAGTTTGATAAATTTTCATAGAAGCAGTTGCTTCACTTTGGGTCATACTTTTTATATAAGGATATCTTTCTCGTATTTCTTTAATTGTCTTTTTATAAGCTTTAAATAATTCTTCCCATGTTAAATTACCTGAGCGTTTTTCATCAAGGATATCATCTGGATGGACGAAATGTGAGATAACCCCTAAATTTGCGGTAACATCAGTTAAGATAAATTGCTCTTCATCTGTGATAGCATAGCCGCTCGTAATGCGCGGGAAGTGATAAATGTTTTTATTATGTTCATCTGGTCCAAATTCTTGAATTAAACTACCGTTACTTTTACTTCCCACATATAGAGAAGCAACTGTTTCCATAGTTGGAACCGCGTCGTTTAATGCACTTAATCCAGCTGTATTTATAATATTGGATGGTGGTACATAGGTTTTTAATTTTTCGTTTGGAAAGAAGTTATACACGAGTTTTTGCAGAGCATCTAAGGAGCTCTCCATATCCTCTTTTGAATTCCATGGAACATATTCAAGTGCTTTATCTACTGGATCTGGTGGTAATAATAAAGGTTGATGGTTATAGCCATGAATGCCTATTTCCCCGCCGTGACTTAGTAATTCTCTCCCAAATAATAAATAGGTATTTCTATTTTTACCTGTGAAATCTTCAAAGGGTGGCGTTACTTTATTTTGGTACGTCCCAATGGCAACACCCGTATATTTAATATCAAGATCTTCAGAGATATCCTTCATATTTTTCCACCAATGTTTTTTATAAAATTCTTCAACAGAAATTTTTTCTTTCGTTAAGTTTTTTAGTTCTCCACTTGGAATCGGAGATGGGAAGTCATCGATATACATAATCTCCGCTCCAAGTTGTGCTGAAGCGAAAGCCGGGAAAATAGTACCCAGTGATTGAACGAACATACCTCTACCTAATTTATCGTTCAATGCTGTTGTATTCCAATATAAGACTTTTCCTTCACCGTAGTCATTGGTCCAAAGGATGGGAGTATCTTCCGCTGTAATCCAAGTATTAGTTGTATTCTCATCTAGCGTAATATTCATTGAGCTATGAGTAAACAATGGAGAAGAACTTGAGAGATCTGGATAACCAGGGAATAAAACTTCTTCAAAGGTTAATCCTTTCGCATCTTTGAAACCTTCTTTTTGGGTAATACCAAATAATGTGTTCCAGGAAGGATCTGAATCAAGTCGGTTTGCGATAATAATTCTTCCGCCCATTTGTACAAAATTTTGAATATCAGCTTGTGGAAGTTGCTCCATTATTTCACCTGTAATAATAATCCCTGTATAGGGAGAGGGAGTAAGTCCCTTAATTTCATTAGCTGTAATATCTTTATAGTGTAGGTGTGCGTAATCCATTGCCTTCTTCGTATTAAATTCGACTTGTTGCCCTAATGTATTATCCGTTTTTAAAACGTATAATTGCATTTTTTGTCCATTTTGAGCTACATCTTTTGCTTTGAGTGTTTTAACAGTATCTGTTTCTTTAGTTTTAGGAACAGAAAACTTTTGATAAAAATTTTCTGTTCGATACATAAGGCTGGATAAAATTAAGAGAAATAAAATGATACTAATAATCCCGATATATATATTAATTCCCTTTTTCAATGTGTGCGCCTCCAAACTGCCTTACAAATAATTGATATTTACGCGGTAGTATATGAACTCTTTTTGCATCTGTTAGATTATTAATTAAGTTATAGAGCTCGTCCCATAACTGTTGCTCATAATATATTTCAAGTAAACCAGCGTAACCGTAATATGATTCAGGATAGAAATGAATAAGATTTAAAAATTGTTCTTCAGACTTTGCATATTGTTTTGTGTGTAGAAACAGATTTCCAAGATGGAAAGGGTAAAGAGGTTCGTTAGGGAATAGTTCTACACTTTGTGTAATAAAATTCATAAATTTAGCGATTATTTTTTCTTTTTGCTGATTAGAAAGAAGACCACTGTTTATATATCTTAAATAGTTAGAAACCAATTCTTTTGCAATTTCATTTTGTGGATTTTGTAGAAATTGCTTATTTAAGTATTCGATCTGTTTTTCGTACCGTTCATTTAGTAAATTAATAGTAGTTGCTGCGTAATGAACAGTTTCAGGATCTTTATGGTGAATGGCTTCTTTCAATAAGCCTCCTTCATTAGCAATAGAGGAGGAGCTTAACTGTACAATGAGTTGTTTATGTAATTCAGGCTTATCTAGTTCTAATCCAGAAGAAAATGAAATTAAGTCCATATCTTGTTTTGCTGATTCTAAAATATCTTCGTAATTATCAACGTGAAAGGCAACAATATTGGAGTGGCCAGGATAAGAAATACGGATTTCATACAAATCAATAGAGTCATCTAAATCAGCATAAAAAACTGCTAAGTGGTTGCCTTGTAAAATATATGGGAATGCTACTTCCGTATTTTCACCAAGTAGTACAGGTAATTTTACAGGATTAGAATAGTTAGACCAATCCCAAACCTCTATAGTTACATGGTGTGTGTAATATGCATCTAAATTTACAATGTTTACTACTGCTGAAACAGTTGCAGGCTCTCTTGTTAATACACCTGTGGAGTGAAAAACAAAATGATTTGGATAATGAAGAGGCATAAATATCAAACCTTTCTAAATTAATATGAGTGTACGATATTCTATGCAAATAATTAATAGAATGAGATAGGGAAAATGTATCATTCTACTAATTTTTTATAGAAATTCAAAACGTAGTATTGAAAAGTATTCCAACACTTGTATCATTGTTAGAGTACGTTTATAATCAAGGAATCCTATTTCATGTTTTGATAGGGTTATTTATTATTGAAAGCGTTTTAAATTTGTTATTTTTTAAGGTAGGAAGTCTAACTTATTCAGATTAAAAATTATGTATGTAGTTTTAAATAGGAAGAAAAATAATAAAGTGAAACTTTAATCAGTGGGTGGGGGTTGTTCATCCCCACTGATTATTAGCCTTCACTAATCGGACTTTACGGGCAGTTGATTTCCCACTTAACTTCTTTGCTCTAGCTGAATTTTGAGGTGGGAGTTTTACTGCTCGTTAATGCGGGATAAAGTATCACTTTATATTGTGGGGAGGTTAAAAGTGTGAAAGGGAAAGATTTTCACACGAATATATATGGGTTACGTAGGATTATTACTTTCAGGTGCAGCTTTATTTTTAAATAGCCTTGTCATATTAGGCAAAGTAGAGATGAAAAGTGCAGGTGTCTTTAATTTATTTGTGGGGGCATTACAAATTGTCATTCCGTTCTATTTGATTATGATTTCTGATCAAAGTAATTGGACGGTATATTCATATGCGGCTACTTTTTTATTTGGTTTAACTTATTTATATGTAGGCGTTACTTTTATTAAAGGAATGGATAGTAGTGGACTAGGCTGGTTCTGTATTTGGGTAGCAATTATTGCTTTATTCTATATGATTGTTTCATTTGTTCAATTCCACGATGTTGTTAATGCGTTAACATGGTTTATGTGGGCATTACTTTGGTATTTATTCTTTGTATTAAATGCACAAAAAAAGAATATCAATCAATATCTTGGCAGAATTGCCTTTGTACAATCATGGGTAACATTGACGTTGCCTTCACTCTTTTATTTTATGGGAGTATGGGGCGAGGGATTCATATATGAACTATGGGTTTATGTATCAGTAATTTCTATTTTATATTGCTGCTATTGTATTTTTAAATATCGAGTACGTTAATGTATCGTGTGTAGAAAAAACATGGAATCGTTAAACTGATTCCATGTTTTTTTATTTTAGCGTTTATAATAATAGAGGTAGTATTTTACAATTTGTAAAAACGGGGATGATGAAGGTGAAAAAAGTATTGGTGCTAGGGGGAACAAGATTTTTTGGTAAACATTTAGTAGAAGTACTGTTGCAAGCTGGACACGATGTAACGATTGCGACGAGGGGAGTTACTGAAGATTCATTTGGAAGTGCAGTAAAAAGACTGATTGTAGATAGAGAAGATGAGAGGCTACTAGAAGAGCGTTTTGAAGGTAAAAGTTATGATATCGTATACGATAATTTATGCTATAGCTCGAATGCAGCGAAGATAATATGTGAAGTACTAAAAGGAAAAACGAAGAAATACATTATGACATCTTCAATGGCTGTCTATGATCCTGGGTTAGGCCTATTAGAAGAAAAATTCAATCCGTACGAGTATACAATTACGTATGGAGGGAGGAATGATTTCAATTATAGTGAAGGCAAGCGATTAGCTGAAGCAGTTTTATTTCAACATGCAACATTCCCAGTCGTTGCGGTAAGATTTCCCGTCGTTATTGGAGAAAACGATTATACGAAAAGATTACAATTTTACGTTGAACATGTTGTGAAACAAGAGTCTATCGTTGTGGATCATGTAGATGGAGAGTTGTCATTTATACATGAAAAGGAAGCAGGACAGTTTTTAGCTTGGTGCGGGATGGAAAACATAGAAGGGCCAATTAATGCTTGTAGTAACGGGGTGGTTTCTACCAGAGAAGTTATTCGTTTCATAGAAGAGAATACCGGGATAAAAGCGCTCATTCAAGAAGTAGGAGATAATATAGCTCCTTATAATGGAGTGATTAATTGTACGTTACATAATGGAAAGGCTCGTGAATTAGGATTCCCGTTCCGAGAGTTGAAATTAGAGACGGAAAAAGTTTTACGTTATTACATAAATACAATGAAATAATCATAAATCCCCCGGTGGCAATCCGGGGGATTCTGGAGGATTTCGACAATACTAATTTTACATTACCAAATTTACCTTATACGCACGACTAATGTGTTTGTGATTGAATTGCTTGTAAATACTTTTCATTTACCCGGTCCCAGTTCACCGTATGCCACCAGTTGGTAACAAATTCTGGACGCCGATTTTGATACTTTAAATAATAGGCGTGTTCCCATACATCGATGACGAGTAATGGAATTTTACCTTCTTGCAAAGGTGTATCTTGATTGGGTGTACTCATAACGGAAAGTTCCTCACCGTCCAGAACAAGCCATCCATAGCCACTTCCAAAACGACTAATAGCTGCTTTGGAAAGTTGATCTTTTAAGTTGTCAAAGGTATTGAAATAATAATCAATTACTTTTGCAACGTCTCCATTAGGCTCACCGCCACCTCGCGGGCTCATTAATTCCCAAAAAAGACTATGACAATAATGTCCACCACCGTTATTTCTGACAGCTGTAACAATTTCTTTTGGTAAAGTTTCTAAATTACATAGTAACTCTTCTAAAGATTTATTATGTAATTCCGTATAGTTTTCTAAAGCGGCATTCAAGTTATTTACGTATGTCGCATGGTGCTTTCCATGATGAATAGAAAGCGTGTTGCTATCGATATATGGCTCTAGTTCATCATAGTCATATGAAAGCTTTGGCAATTGAAATGAAGACATAACATTCCCTCCTTTCTTATTAAAAAAGTTGGTCTAGGTAAAAATAATTTACCTGAGTCAAAAATACACCTATTTTTTATACAAGTCAATAGTAATCTCTTTAATTTTCTGAAAAATATTACAATAAAAGTAACACTTCGACTTTCATTTGTGACTCTTATTCTTTTTGCTTATACTGTAAAGTAGTAACGTTTTGTTGAAATAGAAGGAGATCGTTTATGAGTAAAACGAAACAATTAATAGAGGAAGCGAGTCATTTTATTACGGTTTGCTATAAAGAGCTTAATAAAGAACAATTCATAGAAGAGAGAATAAAAGAAATTCAAGTTGAGATAGAGAAGGCGGGGACGTATGAGCATACATTTGAAGAACTTGTTCATGGATCACGAATGGCATGGCGCAATAGTAATCGATGTATCGGAAGACTATTTTGGAGTAAGATGCACATATTAGATGCACGTGAAGTAAATGATGAGGAAGGTGTATACAATGCATTAATTCATCATATTAAATATGCAACGAACGATGGGAAAGTTAAACCGACAATTACAATTTTTAAGCAATATCAAGGTGAAGAAAATAATATACGAATTTATAATCACCAATTGATTCGGTATGCAGGATATAAAACAGAAATGGGAGTGATTGGTGACTCTCATTCCACTGCGTTTACAGATTTTTGTCAGGAACTTGGCTGGCAAGGAGAAGGTACGAATTTCGATGTATTGCCACTTGTGTTTTCTATAAACGGGAAGGCACCTATATATAAAGAAATTCCGAGAGAAGAAGTAAAAGAAGTGCCAATTGAACACCCAGAATACCCGATTTCGTCACTTGGAGCAAAATGGTATGGGGTTCCAATGATTTCAGATATGTGCTTAGAAATTGGCGGTATTTCTTATACGGCAGCCCCGTTCAATGGATGGTATATGGGAACAGAGATTGGGGCTCGTAACTTAGCGGATCATGATCGCTATAATTTACTTCCGGCTGTTGCGGAGATGATGAAGCTCGATACATCGAGAAACGGTACGTTATGGAAAGACAAGGCGCTAATTGAATTAAACGTGGCTGTTTTACATTCTTTTAAAAAACAAGGAGTTAGTATTGTGGATCACCATACAGCTGCACAACAATTTCAACAATTTGAGAAGCAGGAAGCGGCATGTGGACGGGTTGTAACAGGTAATTGGGTGTGGCTCATTCCACCGTTGTCGCCAGCTACCACTCATATTTATCATAAACCGTATCCAAATGAAATTTTGAAGCCGAATTTCTTCCATAAATAATAGCTAGTATAGTTTTTTTTCTGCAAAATATAATTTTTTTTAATTACTGTTACGTAGCAAATGGAAGCTTTTACTATCGGCTATTTTTGGAAAGGGCTTTTTGAACCAAGGAGTTCCTTATGTTATAATCAAATTTCTGTTTCGAAGACCTTATAGAAATATAAGGTCTTTTGTTTTGCTTTTTTATGTAATAGGAATAGAAATTTTCTTTTAAATAAGGGATTTAGCATATTTTTAGGGACAACATAAGTGTGTAGGAAATTGATGAATTATTATTCTTATATAATCATTGTGTTTTGGGTGTAAACAAGAAAACATAATAAAGTTGTTTTTTTAGATTGCTGAGGAAGGAGGAAGTGTAAATGAGGATGAAGAGTCGAAAAACGGATTGGCCTGTATTTCTTATTAGTGGTGGCTCACTTTTATTATTTGTAATTGCAGTTATTTTAAATAAAAGTTACGTAGAGGGAGCCATTAATAGCAGTTTTGCAGCTTCAATTAAATATTTTGGTGCCTTTTGGCAGGTTTTATTAATTGGTACATTTGTTGTTGCAATGTGTATGGCGTTTTCGAAATATGGGAGAGTTAAACTTGGGGGACTAGAAAAACCTGAGATTAGTACGACAAAATGGCTCGCTATTATTATGTCTACATTACTTGCCGGAGGTGGCGTTTTTTGGGCAGCCGCAGAGCCGATGTACCATTTGATGACGGTGCCACCAATACATGAAGGTATAACTGCTGGAACGAAAGAAGCGGTAATGCCGGCTTTAGCACAAAGTTATATGCACTGGGGTTTCCTGGCTTGGACGATTTTAGGTACAATTAGTGCGGTAGTTATGATGTACGGGCATTATCATAAAGATATGCCTTTAAAACCTCGAACGCTTTTATATCCTATTTTTGGAGAGAAATTGCGAAAGAGTTGGCTTGGAACAATGATCGATGTATTTGCCATTATTGCGGTAGCTGCAGGGACGATTGGTCCAATCGGATTTTTAGGACTACAAGCAAGTTATGGGTTACAAGCATTGTTTAACATTCCTGATGTGTTTACTACTCAATTGGCCATTATTGTTTGCGTAGTAGCTGTTTCTACTATATCTGCGGTAACGGGAATTGATAAAGGGATTCAAATTATAAGTAATTTAAATGTTAGGTTAGCAGTTCTATTAATGGTATTTGTATTACTATTTGGACCAGGTGGATTTATTATCGATTCATTTGTTTCTTCGTTTGGATTTTATATAAATGAATTTATTCCAATGAGCACATATCGTGGTGATACAGCTTGGTTAGGATCGTGGACAATCTTTTTCTGGGGATGGTTTGTTGGATATGGACCGATGATGGCAATTTTAGTGAGCCGAATTTCAAGAGGAAGAACAATCCGAGAAATCATCGTTGCAATTGGAATTATTGCACCTATTATTACAACGTTTTGGTTTACTATACTAGGGGGATCAGGTGTGTTTTATGAGTTAATGAATCCTGGTTCTATCTCGACCGCATTAAGTGAATCTGGTATGCCAGCGGCTATGATTGCAATTACAGAGCAACTGCCACTATCTAATATTATTGGACCTGCATTTCTTTTATTAACAATTTTATTTGTAGTGACAACAGGAGATTCAATGGCTTATTCGATTTCAATGGCAGTGACTGGAGATGGAGATCCTAGAATTAGTTTGCGAGTTTTTTGGTCGCTTATTATGGGCGCAGTTGCGGCGATTCTTTTATATATGGGTGAGGGAAGTATTAACGCCTTACAATCCTTCATTGTAGTGACGGCTGTTCCGGTATCTATTCTGTTATTCCCAATGCTATGGCTAGCGCCTAAAGTCGCAGGGGAATTAGCGTTAAAACAAGGTATTGTAAAAGAAGAAGATAAAACTAGCTTCTTGTTCCAAAAAGCTAGTAAATCAAAATAAATAATTGTATTTATATAAGAAGAGGAAGCATTTCATTTGAGATGCTTCCTCTTTGCTATTTATCCAAATACTTTTTCTGAGGGGACAGTATTTGGATAAACATTTCGTATAGTTTCAATCTATTCTAATACTTTATCTTTCGTCTCTGGGACACATAATAGCATTGTAACTAAACCGATTGGATAGATAATGAAGATGAGAGATAATGCTCCCATTAAATTACCACCTGCAGCAAGTAAGCCGATAATAACAGGTCCAAATCCAGCTAACCCACGTCCTGTACCGAAAATAAAGTTCTCTGCTGTCGAGCGAGCTTCAGCAGGATAGTTTTCAGCTAAAATTGCTCCGAATCCCCCCATCATGCCATTGGCAAAGAATCCAAGCAATGCACTTCCCCATAACAATGATGTTGAGTCTGTGAATAAGAAGAAGTAAATGAGACAGTATATAGTACCACCGACATAATAGATTGTAAAAGTTTTACGGCGACCAATTTTATCGGCTAGAATACCAAAAGTCGCAATTCCAATTAGCATGCCGATCGTAGAGATGAACATCCAGCCGCTCGCTTTTGCTAATGTGTAGTTATATTTATTCGCTAAAATAGTTGGCATCCATGTGAAAATCCCATAATATCCGAAGTTCTGGATGAATGACATAATAATAAGACCAATTGTTGTTATCGTTACTTTTTTATTGGCAAATAACTTTCGAAGTGGGAACTTTTTCATTTGCTTTAGTTGTTCTGCCTCAGTAGTTGTTAAATTACCTTTAGCTTCTTTTTGTAACAATTCTTTTTTGTATCGTTGTTTTTGTTCCCATATTTTCGGTTCACTTAAACTTTTGCGGACGTAAACAGCTAGTAGAGCGGGAATGAGTCCAAATAAGAAAACAGCTCTCCATCCGAAATGCGGGACGATAAATGCCGGAAGGAGTGAAGCGACTAGTACGCCAAATTGCCATCCAAGTGCAACAACGGATGTCGCCTTAGCGCGCATTTCTTTAGACCATGTTTCAGTTACGATGGCCATCCCAATCCCGAATTCACCACCAACTCCCATTCCAACTAAAAAGCGAAGAATTAATAATTGCCAATAATCTGTTGCGAAATAAATAAGTGCTGTTGCTAGTGAGAATAGTAAGATTGTGAAGGCCATCGTACGGATACGCCCAAATAAATCAGCAATAAATCCAAATAAATAAGACCCGATTAGCATTCCTATTGTGGTAGCTAATGTTAAGTTTCCACCTTCAACAGGGCTTAAATGAAATTCTTTTAAAATGTAGACGAGTACGAAAGATAAGAGCAACATGTCTAAACCTTCTGCTGCATATCCTAGCGCAGAACCAAACAATGTTTTATATCTTTTCTCTTTCGTCTCCTCTGTTGTTGATTGTACATCAGTAGTGACGTTCATCATTACTCCTCCTTATTTTCTTCTACAGTCGCTATGGAAGAATAACAAAAGGCCTTCTCACCTGATATGATGAGAAGGCCAAAAAAGCATACGTATCCTTAAAAAAGACCATACGTATAGTATATTCCGACTTCCTTCTCAACCTCACGGGGTTGGGTTAAAGGACTGTATTATATTACTTTATTTTTAGCACTCTTCTGTTAGATTGTCAAATAAAGAGGGGATAGTTATGTGTAAAATATTTCAAAAAACATTTCATTCTCCTTGACGCACGCTTCATTATTTTCCCATAATAAAACTAACTAATATAAAAAGGAATGAATCACAGATGCTAAATTTAGTACTTATGATGATTGAACGCGTCGGACTTATTGTTATTTTAGGATTTTTACTCTCTCATATTAAAACGTTCCGGCGTCTTCTTCATAAGCAAGACGGATATGTAGATAAGTTTAAGCTTATTTGTATTTTTTCAGTGTTTACAATTGTAAGCAATTACACAGGGATTGAAATAGCAGGAAATACTATTATGAATGAAAATTGGTTACAAGGTGTTTCATCATCCAGCACAATTGCGAATACACGAATCATGGGTGTTGGAATTAGTGGATTGCTTGGCGGTCCTATCGTCGGAATTGGAGTAGGTTCTATTGCGGGTATTCATCGTTATATGCTTGGCGGGACGACGGCAGTAAGTTGTGCAATTTCATCAATTTTGGCTGGGATTATAACAGGTTATATTGGATATATTTTCAAAAAATATAACCGTACTATTACTCCTAAATTTTCTGCGATTTTAAGTGTTTTTATCGTTACTTTAGAAATGCTTATGATTCTATTAATTATAGAAGATGGACTTAGTGTTGTGAAAACAATTGCGCTACCGATGATTCTTGTAAATAGTTTTGGCAGTTTCATTTTACTTTCGATGATACTAGCTATTTTACGACAAGAAGAAAACGCAAAAGCTTTGCAAACGCATAAAGTATTACGAATTGCTGATAAGACGTTACCATATTTCCGCCAAGGGTTAACAGAAGAGTCTTGTAAACATGTGGCACAAATTATTCACCGCTTTACGGGAACAGATGCGGTATCCTTAACAGATACGGAGGAAATCTTAGCTCACGTTGGATTAGCATCAGATCATCATATTCCTTCACACAGTTTAATAACAGGTTTATCAAAAGAAGTATTAAAAACAGGGAAAATAATGAAGGCAAAATCACGTGAGATTATTAATTGTCAACATGAAGGGTGTCCATTACAAGCGGCAGTTGTTATTCCATTAACTTCACATGGAAATACGATAGGAACATTAAAACTTTATTTTAAAAACCCTAATCAATTAAGTCGTGTTGAAGAAGAGTTAGCGGAAGGGCTAGCGAAAATATTCTCCACACAGCTTGAGTTAGGTGAAGCTGAGTTACAAAGTAAGTTATTGCAAGATGCCGAAATAAAAGCGTTGCAAGCACAAATCAATCCGCATTTTTTATTTAATGCAATTAATACAGTATCAGCTTTATGCCGAACAGATGTAGAGAAAGCGAGAAAATTATTATTGCAGCTTAGCGTTTATTTTCGTTGTAATTTGCAAGGGGCACGACAATTACTTATTCCATTAGAACAAGAGTTGAATCATGTACATGCATATTTATCGTTAGAGCAAGCGAGGTTTCCGAATAAGTATGAAGTGAAGATGTACATTGAAGAGGCACTAAAGGTGACTTTAGTTCCACCATTTGTGCTTCAGCTATTAGTTGAAAATGCATTGCGCCATGCTTTTCCGAAAAAGCAGCCAGTGTGCCAAGTCGAGGTACATGTGTTTGAAAAAGAAGGGATGGTTCACTTTGAAGTAAAGGATAATGGACAAGGGATTGAGAGTGAACGTCTAGAGCAATTAGGAAAAATGGTAGTTCCATCAAAGAAAGGGACGGGAACAGCCTTATATAATATTAATGAACGACTTATCGGGTTATTTGGGAAAGAGACAATGCTTCAAATTGAAAGTGAATTAGAGCAAGGGACAAAGATCCTCTTTGTGATTCCGAAAAAAGTAGAGGAGGAAAAACGGAGTGTTAAAAGTATTAGTAGTTGATGATGAAATGTTAGCACGGGATGAATTGAAATATTTATTAGAGAAAACAAAAGAAGTAGAGATAATTGGTGAGGCGGATTGTGTAGAGGATGCATTAGAAGAATTAATGAAAAACAAACCAGATATTGTTTTTCTAGATATTCAATTATCTGATGATAATGGATTTGAAATCGCAAATATATTAAAGAAAATGAAAAACCCACCTTCAATTGTGTTTGCTACTGCATATGATCAATATGCGTTGCAAGCATTTGAAGTAGATGCGTTAGATTACATTTTAAAGCCATTTGATGAAGAACGTATCGTACAGACATTAAAGAAATATAAAAAACAAAAGCAAATAAAGTTAGAAACAAAGCAAGATGTAAAGAGTGTAGATGTAACGGCCGAGATGCATAAATTAGCATTACCAATTGAGGAATCAATTGTACTTGTTAACATTGAAGATATTATTTATGTAGGGCTTGTAGATGGGAAAGTAACTGTAAAAACAATGAGAGAAACATATGTAACACATGATACGCTTGTCATTTTGGAAAAGAAATTACCACAAACAATTTTTATGCGTGTTCATCGTAGTTTCGTTGCTAATATTAATCATATTTCTGAGATACAGCCGTGGTTTAATTCGACTTATAACTTAATTATGAAAGAGGGATCCAAAGTCCCGGTTAGCCGTACATATGCAAAAGAACTTAAAAAGCTGCTTCGTATTTAAGAAGCAGTTTTTGTATTTCACCGTATGATTTTTGTAATTGGCTGTTTATATTTGACATCCCGTTATGTAAACGCTTACTTAGGTGTTTATATCCTATAAAATAAAGGTACCAAATCGAAAGAGGTGGCCAAAATGAGCACAAAAAAAGTATATGGTTTTCTATCACAAATATTCGTTTTTTCAGCTATTATGTTAGTTTCTAATATTATATCAACCCATTTACCAATTCCGATGCCTTCATCAGTAATCGGGTTAGTCGTTTTATTTAGTCTATTATGTTTAAACGTTATTAAATTAGAGCAAGTTGAATCACTTGGAACAGCTTTAACAGCTATTATCGGATTCCTTTTCGTCCTATCAGGTATTTCAGTTATTAACTCTCTTGGTGTAATGAGCCAATATTTCGTACAAATTCTAACTGTAATCGTTGTCGCAACAATTATTTTACTCGCTGTAACAGGATTATTTGCACAATTTATTTTAGGAAAAGACGATAAAGAAATAGAAGATACGAAAGAATTGAAAGTAGTAAATAAAGGACGCAAGCACGGAAAAGTTGCGTAACCAATTTAGTATATATTGTTAGGAGGGAATGAACATGGCAAGCACAATGACTCCATATTTCGGAATCGTCGTTTCATTAATCGCATACGGAATCGGAACATTATTATTTAAGCATTCAAAAGGATTCTTCTTATTCACACCATTATTCGTAGCGATGGTATTAGGGATTGTCTTTCTAAAAGTAGGTAACTTTACTTTTGAAGAATATAATACTGGCGGAAAAATGATTAGCTTCTTCTTAGAACCAGCAACAATCGCATTTGCAATTCCATTATATAAACAAGTTGATAAGTTAAAAAAATATTGGTGGCAAATTTTATCGGCTATTGTGGTTGGATCTATTTGTTCAGTGGTTGTTGTGTTCATTGTCGCAAAAGCAATTGGTCTAGATACAGCTGTAATGAACTCAATGTTACCGCAGGCAGCAACAACAGCAATTGCATTACCAATCTCTGAAAGTATCGGTGGTATTCCAGCAATTACATCATTTGCAGTTATCTTTAATGCTGTTATCGTATACGCATTAGGAGCTTTATTCTTAAAAACATTTAGAGTTAAACATCCGATTGCTAAAGGTTTAGCGCTTGGAACAGCAGGACATGCGTTAGGGGTTGCAGTAGGTATCGAAATGGGTGAAGTAGAAGCAGCTATGGCCAGTATCGCTGTGACAGTGGTTGGTGTCGTAACAGTGGTGGTTATTCCAATGTTCATGCCGTTTATTGGATGATAAAACTTACTAAAAAAATATAAAAGCAAGTTATTTGTAGGACGGATTTCTACTGATAGCTTGCTTTTTATGTTACAGTAGTGGTAAGACCTATTGAAGGATAAAAGTTTCCTTAAATCTTCATTAATACTACGTATAATGCGTTCTGAAATAGGTCATTGTATTGTAAAATAAGAAGTAACATAATATATAGCACAATTAACGGGTGGTTAGGGTTGAATATAAATTGCTCGCAATGGCTTTAATATTAAAGGATAATTATAAGTAGAAAATAGAGAGAGATCTACTTGTTAACGTTTTACTTTATAGGACAGGAGAGAGTACTCGTCGATTATGCAAATAAAAAACCTGTTTCAAAGCAAAGGATTTCAGAGGTTAATCGTATTAGTATTACTTGCTCTCATATTGTATGGGATGCAAAGTATGTTAAATTTAATTTTAATTACGTTTATGTTGACGTATTTAATGGATCGATTCCAAAAGTTTATTTCTCGTAAATTAGATCATTTCATGCCAATTAATCGAAAAATTATTATAGCGCTTTTATATGTAATGTTGGTGGCAGGAATTGCCATTACGCTATTTAAATATTTACCGGTATTAACAATACAAATTTCACAATTGATTTATCAATTTAATGTATTTTTAAGAAATCCACCTGATAGTGAATTAATTAAGTATGCAGTTAATGCTGTTAATCATATGGAGCTTTCTAAATATGTGGGGCAAGGCGTAGACATTTTGTATAAATCTATTACGAATGTTGGGAAATTTGGCCTTCAAGTTTTACTTTCTGTAATTTTAAGCTTATTTTTCTTACTTGAAAAAGCACGTATCGTTGCTTTTACTTCGAAATTTAAAGAAAGCCGACTTGCAATTTTCTATAACGAAATAGAGTATTTCGGAAAGAAATTTGCACGTTCATTCGGAAAAGTAATCGAAGCACAATTTTTAATTGCAATTGTTAACTGTGTTTTATCTGTTATTGCATTATGGATATTAGGATTCCCGCAATTACTAGGTTTAGCGTTAATGATTTTCTTGCTTGGCTTAATTCCAGTGGCGGGTGTTATTATCTCGTTATTCCCACTCTGTATGATTGCTTACAATATTGGCGGTATTATGTATGTCGTTTATATTGTAGTTATCGTAACAGTAATTCATGCACTTGAGAGCTATGTATTAAATCCGAAGTTTATGTCTCAAAAAACAAACTTACCAATCTTCTACACATTTATGGTATTAATTTTCTCTGAGCATTTCTTAGGTGTGTGGGGACTTATTATCGGTATTCCAATCTTCATTTTCTTATTAGATGTCTTAGATGTGACAAGTGATGAAATGGAGAAGGACGTTGAAAAAAATAAAGTGAAGTAAAGAAAAAGCATCGATGTTCGATGCTTTTTCTTTTATAACATGACGTTCCTTATGCCATACTGTAAGGAGAAGATAGAATAGGGGTGAAATAATGGCTGTAAATGAAAAGATAGAGTTAGCTACGTTTGCCGGAGGGTGTTTCTGGTGTATGGTTTCGCCATTTGAAGAGATGGAAGGGATTATACAGGTTGTTTCAGGCTATACAGGTGGCCATAAAGAGGATCCAACGTATAAAGAAGTGTGCTCGGAAACAACTGGGCATTATGAAGCAGTACAAATTAAATTTGATGCAAATAAAATGCCGTATGAAGAGTTGTTAAATATATATTGGAGACAAATTGACCCGACTGATATAGGGGGACAATTCCACGACCGCGGGCAGTCTTATGAAACGGTGATTTTTTATCATAATGAAGAACAACATAAAAAGGCAGAGGCTTCAAAAGAAGAGCTTGAGAAAAGTGGGCATTTTTCGAAGCCAATTGCGACAAAAATATTGCCAGCTGCTACGTTTTATCCAGCTGAAGAATATCACCAAGGATATTATAAGAAGAATACATTTCGCTATGAGTTATATCGTAAAGGCTCAGGTCGAGATGCTTTTATTAAACAACATTGGCCAAAGAATAATGCTCATTTAAAAGAAAGATTAAACGAGATGCAGTTTTATGTAACACAGGAAAATGGGACAGAACCGCCTTTTCAAAATGAGTATTGGAATCATAAAGAAGAAGGGCTTTATGTAGATATTGTTTCGGGGGAACCATTATTTACTTCTTTCGATAAGTTCGATAGCGGCTGTGGATGGCCGAGTTTTGCGAAACCAGTTATGTCAGCTAGTGTGAAAGAAAAAATGGATGTTAGCCATAATATGACGCGTACGGAAGTGAGAAGTAAAGAAGGAGATTCACATCTTGGGCATGTATTTCCAGACGGCCCAGGACAAAACGGCCTTCGTTATTGTATTAATTCGGCAGCGCTACGCTTTATTCAAAAAGAAGATTTAGAAAAAGAAGGATATGGTGATTTCCTAATCTTGTTTGGGAATAAAAAATAACCTCGCAGTCAGCGAGGTTATTTTTTTATTTTACTTTTTTCTTTTTAAATTTGCTTAATGCTTCATAAACGATTGGAACAATAAGAAGTGTTAATAACGTTGAACTTGTTAATCCACCAATTACTGTTACGCCAAGTCCTTTAGAAATTAAGCCGCTACCTTCAAATCCTAATGCAAGCGGGATAAGAGCCCCGATTGTTGCAATTGCAGTCATTAAGATAGGACGCAGGCGTGTTGTACCAGCTTCTAATAATGCTTCACGTGTTGATAGGCCGTCATTTTCTTTATGAATAACACGGTCAATGAGCACGATTGCGTTCGTTACAACGATACCAATTAGCATAAGGGCCCCAATCATCGCAGATACGCTTAACGTTTCGCCAGAGATTAATAAGGCAACGAGTGCACCAATGATTGTGAATGGTAGCGAGAATAAAATTGCGAATGGTGCAAGGGCACCGCCAAATGTAACAACAAGAACGAAGTATACAATGGCAATCGCAGCTAACATCGCTAAGCCAAGTTGTTTGAATGATTCTTGAATATCTTGTGTAACACCACCCATAGAAACATCTATACCAGAAGGAAGATCCATTTTATCTACTTCTTTTTGAACAGCGGCAGATGCTTTTGAAACGTCATCAGATGTTAGTTTTGCACTAACTTCCGCATAAACACGGCCATCACGATGTGTTACTGTGTTAGAAGTTTCACCTTCTTTTACAGTCATAACATCTTTAACAGCAACATCATTACCAAGTGGTGTTGTAATTTTACGATTTGTTAAGTCATCGATCGTTTCATAGTTTTGTTTTTCAGTTTCTACATATACATTTATATCTTTATTATCTTTTTTAATTGTTGTAAGAACAGGGCGATCATGTTGATTAGAAAGTCCCATTCCAATTTGAGCAGCAGTTAGCCCCATTTTACTTAACTTTTCTTGATCAGCGACTAAAGTATATTCTGCATATGTTTTTGCAACACTAGAGTCTATGTCTTTTAAATCTTTATTTTTCTTCATGATATTTTGAATGTCTTTCACGACAGGCTTAATTTCTTCAGAGCTATCTCCATAAACGTATAGCTTAATTTCGTTACTACCGCCACCTGCTCCGAAATCTTGGTTTTTCCATTCACCTTTTCCAGACATCTTTTGTAAATCTTTAACGACTTGTTCTTTCTCTTTTTCAAAGTTTTTCGTATCGTTATCATATTGAACGAAGAACATCGCTTGATTTGTTTGACCAGGGCTCATTGGGTTTTCGCCGCCTAATGAGAATTGAATCGTTTTGACGTCTTTTTTATCTTGGAAATGCTTTTCAGCTTTCGTTGCAATTTTTTCAACGTCGTCTAACGTTTGACCTGGCTCAGGTTTGTACGTTGCGATAATCATTTTTTCTTCTTCAGATGGTAAGAAGCTGACACCGATGATTGGTACAAGTGCAAGGCTGCCTACTAATAGGAGGACTGTGATACTTGATGTAATAATTTTATGGTTTAACGCCCATTCAAGTATACGTTTATAGCCGTTTGCTAATTTGCTTGGTTTTTCCTCATGATGTACTTCTTTTTCTCTCATGCTTTCCTTCTTAAATAAGGAATGTGCTAGCATCGGCACAATTGTAACTGCCACAAGTAAGGAAGCAAGTAGGGCAAAAACAATTGTTAAAGCAAATGGTAAGAACATTTCACCAATCATACCCTTTACAAGCCCAAGAGGTAAGAATACAGCGATTGTTACAATTGTAGAAGACATAATCGGGATAAACATTTCTTTCGTAGCTTCACGAATTAAATCTTTCCCACGTAATTTCTCTTCTGATAAAGACATACGTCGGTAAATATTTTCAATAACAACAATTGAGTCATCAACAACGCGTCCAATAGCAACTGTCATTGCTCCAAGTGTCATAATGTTAAGGGTAATATCCATTTGTTTTATTACTAAAACTGCAATTAATAAAGAAAGTGGTATAGAAACGACAGAGATTAGTGTTGTTCGAATGTTTCGCAGGAACAACATAATAATAACAATCGCAAAGATAGCACCGAAAATAGCTTTGCTAAGCATTGTTTCGACTGATTTTTCAATAGGCGCACCTTGATCGAATGTTGAAATAATCTCTAAGTCTTTATATTTTTTCTCAAGGTCTTTTACTTTATCTTTAACTGCATTTACAACATCAACTGTATTCGCATCAGCAGCCTTCACAATTTGAATGCCGATTGCTTCTTTTCCATTCGTTCGAGAAATGGATTCCGCTTTTCCAACTTCTTTAATATCAGCAATCTCTTCTAATGTAACCGTTGGTATGCCATTCATAGCGGCCGGATTCATCTGTGGTGCTTGTGTTCCAGCACCAGCGTTTTGGCTACCTTGACCATTCGGTGATGAAGGGATAGCTGGAATTTTTAATTCTTTTAATGCTTTAATTGTTGTAATGTTACCATCGACAACAACTGATTTTTCCGTATCTTTAAATGTATATAAGCCAAGTGGTAACGATACGTCCGAACCTTTAATCATATTTTTTACAGTATCTTCACTTAAACCTAATTCTTTCATCTTATCTTTTTTGAAGACAAGCTGTACTTCGTCTACTTGTTGACCTGCGATTTGAACAGATGCGACACCATCAAGTCCTTTTAATCCAGGAACAACATTTTTTTCTACATTTTCTGTTAAGGCAGCTAAAGATTCATTTTTACTCGCTACGCTTAATGAAATAACAGGAAAGGCATTAAAGTTTACTCGTGAGACTTTCGGGTCTTTCACACCTTCTGGCAGTTTCACGTTTGCGAGCGATTCTTTAATTTCCGTTTCGGCTTTTTCCATATTTTTATCAAAATCATATTCTACCTGAATAGAAGATGCGTTTTGATAAGATGATGAACTAACAACGTTTACACCGCTTAAATTTTGGAGTTGTTCTTCCATTGGTTTTGAAATTTTATCAGCTACTTCTTCTGGTGTAGCACCAGGATAAACCGTGGTTACTGTTACAATCGGTGTTGTAATATCAGGAATTGTCTCCAGCTTCATATTGAGTCCAGAATAAATACCCGCAATAGTAACAATAATGGTTAGTAGCCAAACTGCGAACTTATTTTTTAACGTGAAATTGATGATTTTGTTCATGTTTGCGCTCCCTTTTTATTATATTGACCAATCGGTCAGTCTAATACATAATATAACTGACCGATTGGTCAGTCGTCAATGAAAAGAGATGGTATAATAAAATCAAACTGTAAGTAGTCGGTTTCCTATTCTTTTTCTGATCATTGGCTTTTACTAACCGGATTTTATAGATGGAAAGGCTTCTATATAAACCATTTACTCCATTAAATTTTAGATGGGGAGTTTTATTTTCAGTTAATGTGGAATAAAATCAAGTTTGAATTTACATAAGATGCGAGATTAAATTTAGGAGAGAGAATATGAAAGAAAAAGAGCGCTTAATTATAGAGATGGCTATGAGGTTATTTGCAACTAAGGGTGTAAATGCAACGTCAGTACAAGAAATCGTAACCGCATGTGGTATATCAAAAGGAGCTTTTTATTTATATTTCAAATCAAAAGATGAGTTATTATTGTCCACACTTCGATATTATTATGACAAGATTCAGAAGAAAATGCTGGATATTGAAAAAGAATCTTTATTACCACGTGAAAAATTTGAAAAACAATTATATTGTCAGTTTACTGATGTGCAAAAACATAAAGAATTTATTATTATGCATGCAAGAGAAAATGCAATTCCGTTTAATAAAGAAGTAGAAGAGTTTATGATGAGGATGAAATTAGAGTCTCATGCATTTTATCGGAATAGCTTACTGTCCATTTATGGTGAAAAGGTTATTCCATACTTGTTAGATCTAGTAATTATGGTGGAAGGGATATGCCGTGGGTATTTAGAATTAATTATTTTAAATGCACCAGAAATTGATTTGTCCTATGTCTCAGCTTTTATTTTAAAAAGGATAGACAATTTAGTAGAGGGGCTTCTAGAATCTTCGGAGGAACCTGTCCTACATGAAGAGAGACTAGGAGAATTTCTTTGTAGTTCCGAGCTTATTAAGGAACAGGTGAAGGAACATTTTCTAAGTGAAATTATTGTATTTAAACGAACATTAGCTGATCAATTAGAAAATGATGAGTTACTTGTAACTTTAGATGTTTTAGAAGCAGAAATGAGATTGCAAAATCCAAGAATTCCAGTCATTAGAGGTATGCTTGCTAATTTAGCGGTATATCCTAGTTTAAATGAGTTTCGATTGAGGCTTACGGCATACTATAATATAAAAAATCCTTGCATATAGAACGCAAGGATTTTCTATTATAATTAAGAATTATTTTGTGACCATTCTTCAACATTCCAAGTTTTTGTAATCCAGCCTTCATAAAATTCTGGTTCGTGACATACAAGAAGGATTGTCCCTTTATATGCCTTCAGAGCTTTTTGAAGTTCTTCCTTTGCTGTAACATCAAGATGGTTTGTTGGCTCATCAAATAGGATCCAGTTACTTTCTTCACCCATTAACTTACATAAACGAACTTTTGCTTGTTCGCCACCACTTAATTGATTTAGCGGGCGAGAGATATGCTCATTTTTTAATCCGCATTTCGCTAACATTGCACGAACTTGATGTTGGTCCATGCTAGGGAATGTGTTCCAAACGTCATCAATTGGTGTTATATTATCAGCTTTTACTTCTTGCTCGAAGTATGCAGGCTCTAAGAAGTCACCAAGACTTGTTTTACCGCTTAAAGGTTTAATTTTTCCTAAAATCGTTTTTAGTAATGTTGATTTACCAACACCATTACAACCAACGATGGCAATTTTTTCACCGCGTTCAATTGTCATTGTTAGTTTTGGTAATAACGGATGTGTATATCCGATTTCTACATCTTCACCTTCAAAGACGAAACGGCTACTTGCACGACACTCTTTAAATGAGAACTCTGGCTTAATTGCTGTTTCAGGACGATCAATACGCTCCATGCGATCAAGTTGTTTTTGACGACTTTTTGCACGACCTGTCGTTGAATAACGAGCTTTGTTCTTTGCAATAAAGTCTTCCTGCTTTTTAATAAACTCTTTCTGTTTTTCATAAGCATTTATATGTTGATTTTTATTAATTTCGGCTAACTCTAGGAATTTTTCGTATGTCGCTGTATAGCGCGTCATTTTTGTAAATTCTAGATGGAAAATAACATCAACGCATTTGTTCATAAATTCCGTATCATGAGAAATTAATAAGAATGCATGTGGATATTCTTTTAAATAATTAGTTAACCAATGAATATGTTCAACGTCTAAATAGTTAGTAGGCTCATCGAGTAATAACACTTCTGGTTGCTCAAGTAATAGCTTTGCAAGTAATACTTTTGTACGTTGTCCACCACTTAGTGCTGAAACATCACGATCTAAACCGATTGCATCAATTCCAAGACCTCTTGCTGCCTCTTCGATTTTCATATCTAGTAAATAGAAACCACCTGCTTCGAGAGCATCTTGGATTTCTGCCATCTGCTCAAGAAGGTCCTCTAATTCTTCCGGTGTTGCCGTTCCCATTTTTTCTGCAACTTCATTTAAAGCTTTTTCTTTTTCAAATAAAGGTAAAAACGCGTCAGCTAATACATCACGAATTGTGCGACCAGGTGTTAAAATTGTATGCTGGTCTAAGTAACTGTAATTTGTACCAGGTGTCCATTCTACACGGCCTTCATCATGGATAAGTTGACCAGTAATAATATTCATAAATGTTGATTTACCAACACCGTTTGCACCGACTAATCCGACATGTTCTCCTGCTAGTAAACGCATGGATACATCTTTAAATAATGTGCGATCGCCAAATGTATGGCCTAGTTTTTCTACTGTTAATAAGCTCATAGTATCCTCCGTCCAACTTGAAATAGTACCTTGAATCATGATACTAAATTATTGAGTATAATGCTATCCTTTCAAAATGTATCTTTTTGTAAGAAACTCATTGTATTTTTTTGGGAAAAGGTTATAATATTAATTGAACAGTGGTCAATTAAATTGTGAGGTATGAAAAATGTCGCCAAGAAGGGCAGTTAAACAAGAATTAACGAGAGAAATGATTATGAATGTAGCAAGAGACTTATTTATAAAATTAGGTTATCAGCATACTTCAATGCGTAAAATTGCAACAGAACTAGGATATAGCCATGGTGCCATCTATTATCATTTTAAAAATAAAGCAGAGCTTTTCTATGCGATGGTAGAGCAAGATTTTCAATTGCTAAATCAAAAATTAGATGAGATTAATGATCAAAATTTACCACAAGAGGAACAATTGAAAGCTGTTTTATTTGGTTTTATTGAATTTGGTTTGCAAAATCAAAGTCATTATGAAATCATGTTTTTAATTAGAGATGATGAGTTAAAAGAATGTTTAGCAGATGGCCCAAATGTTAGTTACGAAAAATTTGCTACTGTTGTATCTTCTTTGTGTAATGAGAAGGTAAATGTAATGACAATATGGTCTGTTTTTCTATCATTACATGGGTTTGTGGCACACTATTGTGGGAATGATCAAACATTTGAAGAAGTAAAAGGATTAGCTAAAGTACACGTGGAGTTTATTTCAAAATCACTTCTTATGTAAGTGATTTTCTTTTTAATATTAATTGAACAGCGGTTAATTAATTTAGGGGGGATATATAATGAAAAAAGCTTTAGTGCTAGGAGCATCTGGATCAATGGGGTATGCAATTGTAAAAGAATTATGTAGCAGAGGAATTCATGTAGTGGCCTTTGCGAGGAATAAAGAGAAATTAGAGATATTATTTTCTGGAGAAGAAAATGTGAAAGTTCTAGCGGGAGATGTATTTATACAGGAGGATATAATGGAAGCTGCGAAAGGCGTTGATATTATATTTCATGCTGTAAACATTCCATATTCAGATTGGGAGAAGAAGCAACCAAAATTATTAAAAAATATATTAGAAGTAGCAAGGTATTACGACAGTAAGTTAGGGATAGTTGATAATATTTATGCGTATGGGAGGCAAGGGGAAGAACTTGTAGTGGAAGAAGTTAAAAAGGCACCACATACGAAGAAAGGGAAAATTCGGTTACAGCTAGAAATGATGGCAAAACAGGGAAATGTACAAATGTTTATTGCACATTTTCCTGATTTTTATGGCCCAAATGCAGAAAGTACGCTTGTTCATCATACTTTGAAAGGTGTACTTGTAAATAAGTTATCAAGCTTTGTTGGAGATAAAAAGATTGCTCGTGAATATATTTTTACACCAGACGGTGCAAAAGCAATGGTTGAATTAGCTTTACGTGATGAGGCCTATGGACAAAATTGGAACATACCGGGTTATGGTGTCATTACAGGTGAAGAGATGATTCAACATATACAAGAATTAACGGGATATACAAAACCAGTAATGACAGTAAAAAAAGGTATGATAAATTTAATTGGACTATTTGATAAGCAGATGAAAGAATTTGTGGAAATGCTATATTTGACAGAAAATCCTGTTGTATTAAGCGGAGAGAAATATGAGAGGTATATTGGGAATATACCAAAAACTTCTTATTATAATGGGCTAAAAGAAACGATTATATCTATGCAACATAAAGGTGTGTAAATATTAGTATAAAAAAAGTTACTTCTGTAGGTAGAAGTAACTTTTTTATTATGCTTTTTGTTTGACTTCACTAACTTTCTTTTCAGCTACAATAAAATGTGGTCTACGTTTTGTTTCATAATAAATGCGACCGATGTATTCACCCATAACACCTAGGAAAATGAGTTGAATACCACCAATAAATAATATAGCGGAAATTAAAGTGAAGTATCCTGGGACTTCAACACCACCAACAATAATTTGAATAAATGTAGTAATTACGTATAAAATCCCTAAAATAGTTGTTAATAATCCAAGATATATAGATAGTCTTAATGGTTTATTATTGAATGAGATAACACCATCTATTCCGTAATTTAACAATTTAGAAAAAGTCCACTTACTTTCTCCATCAGAACGTAATACATTTTCATATCCAATAATTAGTTCATTAAATCCAATCCAGGAGAATAAACCTTTTGAGAAGCGATTGTATTCGCTTAAAGATAATAGAGAATCAACAGCTCTTCTACTTAAAAGTCTAAAATCTCCAATGCCGTCTACTAGTTCAATATCTACAAACTTATTCATCACTTTATAGTATAGACGAGAAACGAAAGAGCGAACGGGTGAATCACCTGTTCTTGTTCTTTTTGCAATAACTTGGTCGTAACCTTCGTTATATCCTTCTAACATTTCTTTTATTAGTGTAGGAGGATGTTGCAAATCGGCGTCCATAATAACAACTGCATCACCTGTAGCGTATTTTAAACCAGCTAACATAGCGGCTTCTTTGCCGAAATTCCGACTAAATGATATATAATGAACAGCTGCATCTGAATTTTCCAAATCACGTAGAATATTTAATGTATCATCTTTACTACCATCATTTACAAAAACAAATTCATAATCGGTAGTTAATTTATGAATTTCTAGAGAAGTCTCTGAATAAAAGGCTCGAAGCATCTTTTCTTCATTGTAGCATGGTACGACTATTGAAAGAGTCATTTTTGACCCTCCTTGTTTATAATGGTTAAAACGTTATTTAATATTTTTTATGAAGCTATCCACTTTGGATAGCTTCATGATTTATTGAGTGCTCATTGCAGCTTTTTAAAAGGCAATTTTCGGCGTCCTTTTTGATTTGTAAAAACTAGTAAGGCTACACAAATAATTAGTGAAATAATTGATATAATCATACCTAATTTAAAGTAAGGTGTAACATAAGTCATTTCGATTACATGTGCTCCTTTTGTAATCGGTACGCCAATAAAGGCAGAATTTGCTTTCGTGAATTCTGTTTCTTTTCCATCAACTTTTATAGTCCAACCTTTACTATATGGAACAGATAAATATAGTAATCCATCTTTTTTCGAGTTGATTTCACCTTTTAAATAGTTGTTTTTATAATAAATATTTTGAAGTCTATTTTCAGTTAGTTTTTTTGTTTCTTTTTGTACACCTTCGTAATTTACGATATTTGCTTGTAAGTCTTCAAGTTCGTATTCACCTGGTGCATCAATAGAAATAGTTAGTTGGTCTGGACGATCGTCCTTACCTAAATTATAAACAAATCTTTCTAAAGGATATGAGTATGCACCAGTGTCTTCACCTTTCCCCATATCTTTCCCGTTAACTATTGCATGGAATGAACCTTTATTTTTTATCTTTAATTCTACAATTAAATCTCCAGGAGTATTAGGATAATTTATAGGTACAATCATATTTCCATTGCCATGGACAATGAGTTTATTATTCTCTTTTTCCATATTTTCTAGTTGTACTTTTTCCATTTTGATAGATACCGCTTTTGAATTAAGGTTCTTTTTATCAAAATGGGTTAATGAAAAGTCTTTTCCATTATTAACGACTACAGCATGTAATAACAATTGGTCACGCTGAGCAAAGTTTAATTTAGAAAATTCTTCTTCACTTATACTAGAATCATATACATACCCTAACGGTAAAGCATAGTCATTTTTGTAAATATTATACGGTCCTACTTGTTTTAATAGTTTATATCCATATGGGATATTTTTTTGATCTGTATCAGCGCTTAGTACGCGATATTTTACACCTAACATATTTTCAAGTAGTAATCGACTATCAACCTGGAAGAACATCGAAGGAGTGTCGAACCCTTGGAATACGTTGTATTTATTTTTCATAAAGTCATGAACGTAATAATTAATCAAGCTTTGGTACGTACTTGTACCATGATAACCTTGTAACATTGGTGTGTTATGGGCGCTACCTGGGTTAAGAATACGATAAAAGTCTTTATCATATTCTTGTATATAACGAATGGCAGCAATCTCATCTTTGTTATCATAGCCAGATACATGTAAAGCTTCTTTTGTAGCATTGCTTTGTCCGAAAACGGTACTAAGTATATTATTAGCATACATGTAATTCATGGAAATTGTACTAACGAGTACGTTCACTACAACTAAAAATTGTATGAAAGGTTTAGAAAGATAACGCCATAAACATACTGTAATGAGAGAAAGAACGATAGTTCCGATTAAAATATTGTCAACTACCTGTAAAGGTTTATCACTTACATTTATATTTACTTTTCTATAAAATGCATAAATGAATAATCCTATTGATACTAATGAACTTATTATATAAGGTAATTTATGTTCTTTCTTATGAACAATCATCCAATCTAAGATGTATGCTATAGTTTGAGCAATTACAAATACAAATAAATAAAGCCATCTATATTGCATTGCTGAGAAACCATTAAATACAGAGTATGTATACGGAAGCATAAACAGAATGAACATGAAAAACGTAAAGAGTACTTTATTTTTAACAAGTTTATCACGTATAAACATTCCAAATATGATTAGGAATAAAATTAAAGCTGGTAAAGCTAATTGATGATTTTCAGCATCATATACGAAGAAGATAGTTTCCATTAGATCTTTATAAAATGTATCTTCAAAGAATAAAGGTATATCAAATTTCTTCGTTAACCGATCCGCACTAAATACCGCATTGACTGATGGAATAAAGCAAACTGCAGCCAAGCCAAGTGATAGACCGTATAATAATCCAATTTTAATATAATAGGCTAGAAAAGAGACGATTGTTTTATTTTGCTGTGTGGCAAAGTATTGGAAAAATGCGTAAATGAAAATGAAAATACTTGTAATAAAAGCAAAATAAAAGTTCGATGCTAACATTAAAGTAGCAGCTACTAAGAAAAGTCCACGTTTCTTTTCTATAATATATTTATCAAGTCCCCATATTACTAATGGTAAAAATACGATGGCATCAGCCATGAAATCCCAAAGTAATGAATGGCGCATAAAAGTAATACATCCACCATACATAATAGCAGCAATAAAAGATGAGAAGACTGTTTTATTATGATAACGTAAAGAACCATACATGAATAACATAGCTAAAAAGTTTTTTAAAATACTCATGTATAATTTCATATCATAGATTTGTTCAATATTTAATTTAGGAAGTAACAGCGTAATCCAGAAGAACGGCGCTGTACTGTAATAATAACTAAACTCTCCAAATAAATCTCCACCTAATCCATAATCAAAAGACCAAAAAAGATTACCATCTTTAAAGGCATGTTGCAGGAGAAATGTAAAGAAACCAAATTGGCTTAATGCATCACCTGTACCAGAAAAGACTTGATTAGATGTTAAAAAGAAATAATGAAAAGCAAAAGCACACAATAATAATATCGGAATAATCATTATAGTTTTCTTTGAGAAAATCTTATTGTTCGGCTTAATGCTCATAAAAATTTATAATCCTCCTTCGAAAGTTGTTACATATAAAAACACACCAATTATGAAGGTGTGTTTTTTAGTTTTAGCATAAAAAAATATATATTTTTGTTGTATCATATATATTTTACAAGCATTGAGTTTCATAGTTTACTTGTAATTTAGTATAAAGCATTCTCAGAAAGTAAGTCAATTTGACATGGAATATATAGCATTTTTAACCACTGAAAATTCGAGAATAATGAAGTGCAGTCTTCAGAATTTATGTTCTGTAAATGATGGTATATAAAAAGCCAAAAGCTTTTCCATTCTTAATAGGAAAAGCTTTTGGCTTTTAAGCGTTTTTACGAACTAATTTTTTATTTACAAATCCTAAAATCAACCCGCGTATTTGTGGATCAATTGCAAGGCCAATAATACCGTACAATATACCAGTAAGTGTTAGAGCTACCAGTGGTGGTAAGTTAATTAATACTGTGCGGTATAGGGCGTAACTGATTATAAATGCTAGTGTATTAAATACAATCCCTTTGAATAGTAATGTAAATCCTTTACGAACGAATAAAGTAAATCCGATTAATAAAGTAACCTCAGTAATGATAGCAGCTACCGCAGCTCCCATCATTCCAAATTGGCCACCTAATACGATGTAACTTACGATAGCGACAGCTAATCCAATTCCCATCGTTGTCGCACGCTTCCACTGTTGACCAATAGTTGTTAAATTATCAGCAAGTGGATAGTTGATAGATTGTAAAATAACCATAAAGGCTAAAATTGCAAGAGCATCACCGGCTGGTGCATATTGTTCACCTAATAAAGTAACAATCCAAAAGCTTGGATCAGCGATAAATGGAATGGAGATTCCCATTCCTAAGAAAGACATAAGTTTTAATTCGAACTGTGATAGTTTTCTATGTTCATCAATATTCTTTTCATTTCCAAAAGCAAATAACTTTGGATAAAAGGCTGCTGCAATTACGCCCGGTATTTGATAAAGTACAGCAGGTATTTTCGATGCAGCGCCAAAGAATCCAACTTGCTCATATGTTGAGACTTTTTCTAATATAATAGGCCCTAACTGTGGTAAGAGCATAA
This sequence comes from Bacillus sp. SRB_331, assembly GCF_003264175.1. NCBI lineage: Bacteria > Bacillati > Bacillota > Bacilli > Caryophanales > Bacillaceae > Bacillus > Bacillus sp. SRB_331. Next base: position 79,477 of record NZ_NADV01000007.1, read on the forward strand.
TGATAATGCCATTGATTGTGAAAATGAGCAATTGATCTAAAATGCCTTTATCCCAGCCCTTATGAACTGTTGTATGGCGAATTACCATTATAAAGGCGATAAGTCCTGTTACAAGACTAGATATCCCGTACATGGCAGCAACCATCATAAGTGACCATTTAAAGGACATTCCTAGTAGAAGAGCAGCTGCGGCTGTTACACCTTGTATTACAGAAATAATCGCTGTAAATTGCATGCGTTCTGTTACTTGGAAGTAAGCCATCCCAACACCTTGTAAAGTGGCTCCAAACATTGTCGGCAGTACAACCCAATATACCATCGCACGTAAGTAAGCATCAGGATAGAAGAACTGAGCGAAAATAGCGAAGAGCACAGAAATTACGATAGCTAATACTAAACGAATACGTAAATAACTACTAATTAGTACGCTAATGTTAGCGTTGCTTCTCGTTCCTTCACGCATAAACGTATGTGTCAAACCTGCATCTGTAAAATAACAAATAACAGCGGAAACTGCTAATGCAGTTGTAAACATCCCATACTCCTTTGGTGAAACATATCTTGCAAAGAAAATGGTCGCAATAGCAAGTACAAATCGAACAGTAATATTTCCTACAAATAGGTAGGAGGCGTTTTTAAGGATTTTATTTGTTTTCATGGAACAAGACCTTTCTATTTTTCAGGACGCACTTCGTCCTATTTGTAAATTTGATTTGTTTACGGAAAGTATGTTTAAAAGCGTATTCTTTATTTAAGAAAACATAAACTTTATTCGTACAAACCAAAGCATCGCGTATAGCTTTTTGCTTCGTTTTCCATTTTTCGAATAAATTTTGCGACAATATTTATTTATATCGCCCTTGATTAATTGAACTTGTGATTTATCTAACTTAGAGCTTCCTTTAATGTATATACAAGCATTGTTAATGACTGTATATGGGAATAGATAAGTTTCAAGGATTTCAATAAGTTCTGTAGAATCATTCACGATCAAGTCTTTTGATTTATTATGAACCCAATCTTTCATTCGATTAAACACTTCTAATTCTTTTTTTGTTTTTAATTCATAATCTTTATACTTTGAAGAAAGATTTCCTTCTGATAAGATTCGATAATATGTTAAATATTCATCTACATAGCATACATTTGTTACACTCATTAATTTAAATAGAAATTCTAAGTCTTCTCCCCAGCTACATCCTGGTGTGAAACGAATGTTATGATCCATTACGATAGATCTTTTGAAAATCCAAGTGCTCGTCTGAGCAACAACTTGATGCGTTAAGAAAGCCTTTGTCATATCACCTTTAATAAAGTTTGTCGTGTGCTCAACTTTTTCACCAGTCTCTTCGTAAAAGTTCATATAGCCACAATAACAAGCGTTCATGTTGTTTTTATGCATGCTTTCAACTTGTTTTTCGATTTTTGTTGGATTCCATAAATCATCACTATCAAGAAAAGCAACATATTCTCCGCTAGCATTTTCAATTCCTGTATTACGAGCAACAGAAACACCTTGATTTTCTTGAGGGACGTATTTTATTTGTCCTGGGTACTTTTGTACAAGATTTTTTACGATAGAAGGTGATTGATCTTTGCTTCCATCATCTACAATTACAATTTCAATGTTTTTATATGTTTGATCTAGTATTGATTGCATCGTTTCTTCAATATATTTTTCCGTATTATACAGAGGTATGACAACGGAAACGAGTTGTTTTTGTTCCATCATAGAGTTTTTATCTCCTCAAATTTTTTATGTTTTGTACCATATATACAAGTCTTTTGAAAGGAAGAAGACTACAAGAACATCTGTATAAGTTTAACGCATATAAACTTTGTAAATCAACTTTCTATTGTGGTACCTCGTATAATTAGAAAGAAATAATTTGAAATGATAAAAGCTCCTGAATTTTTCAAGCAAAATTCAGGAGCTTTAGTATATTAGTATTTAGTTAGGAAGTTATTCCTTATCTGTTATCTTTAATTTTTGTTTTAATAATGCATAATCTTGCGTTAATGTTACAAGTTGATGGTGTAATTTGGAGATTTTTCTCGTCAGGTCAAAAATTAGGATAAAACAGAATAATAGTCCGAATAAGAATAAAATGGACGGAGGATATTCTACTTTTAATAGTTTTCCAATCCAATTTATAATTTTATCCGTAGAACTTAAAATAGCCATTGTAATACAAACGAAAATCCATAAAATAGCATATTTTGTTTCTAAAGTCCCACGACGAATGGAATTAATAATTGAGAAGAATAGTAATAAAATAAAGATGAATGAAAAGGTAATTATATGCATTCATTATCAACCTTTCACGATTTTTTGCATCAATATAGCAAGACTCACCTTAACCATGTAATATGCAGATTTAAGGGGAGTGATGGAAGATTGTCCACCTTGTCGCTCTTGCATATTTACAGATATTTCATTAATGCGAAGTTTTTTCTTTTTTAAATGAATAAGGACTTCTGGTTCTGGATAATCTTTTGGATAATTGTGTGCAAAAATCTTAATTACTTCTCGATTGATAGCACGATACCCAGAAGTTGGATCCATAAATGTTTGTTTTGTTAGTACTTTCAATAGAGCGGTAAAATAAAAAATACCGATTCTTCGGGAAATACTACCTTTATATGCTGTTTTTTCTGTAAAACGTGAACCCAGCACCATATCGCATTGATCCTCGGCAATAGGCTGTATGATTTTGTATAAATCATCAGGATTATGTTGTCCATCAGCATCGAACTGAATCGCAATATCATATCCGTTCTCATAAGCGTATTTATATCCAGTTTGTACAGCTGAACCGATACCTAGATTATATGGTAAATTAACGAGATGAACAGGGAAATCTTTTACGATTTGAGCTGTTTTATCTTTTGATCCATCATTAATAACGCAAATGCTTAATGCTGTAAAATGCTGTTTTAGTTCTAATAATCTTGTTAATGTATCTGCAATTGCTTCTTCCTCGTTATACGCTGGAATAATAATTAACGTTTTTGGTATTGAAATTGGTACCTCAATAGACATTACCGCACCATCCCTTATATACTTAATCATATTATGGTTATTTTTAAACGAACATTATTTAATATACCATTAATAGTATAACAAAATAAAGGAAAAGCTGATGGGTGATTTTAGGAAACAGGCATCGAATAAAAACGCTAAGGTGTAACACTTTATTATAATAAAAAATACATGCAAGGAAGAAAAAACCTGTGCATGTATAATATAAAATCCTAATGTTACATATTCCAAGGCTTACTTAAAGTTAACACTTCAGCCATTTCTTTACTTTTCAAACGTCCTTTTTTTCTATTTTCTGCACGCTCTGAACCAGTTGTATGTAGCCAATGTTCTTCCTCTGTTTCAGGAATTACTTGTGGTACAGATGAAGGTTTTCCGTCTTTTAATGCGACAAATGTAATGAAACACGTTGCGGCCATTCTACGCTCGCCTGCTAGTAGATCCTCTGCAATTACTTTTACGAAAACTTCCATTGAAGATTTTCCTGTATAACATACGAATGCTTCATAACAAACAGAATCTGCTTGGTGAATTGGAGTTAAAAAATCAACGGAATCGATAGATGCTGTTACGCAATGTTTGCGGCTGTGTCTCGCAGCTGCAATTGAAGCTATACTATCAATTTCTGCTAATAATTTCCCCCCGAAAAGTGTTTGGTGATTATTTAAATCGTTAGGAAAAACACGTGTTGTTTTAATTGCCTTTGATTCTCGCATGAATTTCTTTTCCATATATTCATCCCCTATTTTCTGTTTTCAATCAGAGTGACATGTGTAAGTGGAGTACCCATATTAGATATTTAATGAAGTAAAGTGTTCCAAAAGAGGATTATCCCACTATTTGCGGGCTAATAGTCAGTGGGGGATGAACAAAACCCCCCGTGGATTAAAGTTTCACTTTATTGAAATTTCTGTATTTGTATTCATGTAACTGAAAGAAAATTTATCATATATAAAATGTAGTGTAAAAGAGGATTCGCTTACATTGCAAGTGAAAAAGTAATGACTATGTATTTGTCATAGAAATTCCCTATTAACCTTGTGCTTATTCATGATAGAATCGTTTTGTTATGAATGGAAATAGAGGTGCAATGGACATATGAATCATATAAGAACAAATTTTTCGTCTTTCTTCAGTAAAATAATGATTGGTGCGATGCTCGCATTTTTTGCCTATAGTTGTTGGTCGGCTTTTGAAACAAGTAAGCAATTTTTTGGAGGAAGTACAACAAGTATAACAATTGTATTAGTGATTTTTGTTATTCTTATTTTGTTAGTAGCATCAATTTTGCAATATCGTTTTACAGATAAACAATTTCTTGTTTTTCTTATAAGCATATCTACAGTTGTAAGACTTATCACAGTTCTATTTGTAGATGTTCCAATGATAGGTGATATGAAAGCTATGTATGAGTCTGCAAAGCAGATTGCAATTGGCAATAATATAGAAAATATAGCACAGTTACCTTTTATTATTTATGAATCGATCATCATTCGTATATTTGGTGATACGGTATTCGCTTTACAATTATTTAATATTTTATTTTGTACAGGAACTGCATTTTTCATTTATCGCATTGCGTCAATGGTCTTTGGAGAAGAGTGTGGTCGTATTGCATCAATGTTTTACGCTTTATATATTCCAAATATATTTATGAGTTCTGTATTAACGGCGGAATCACTCGCAATATTTTTATTTTATTGTGCTTGTTACATATTTTTATATAAGGGATTAGACCATCCTTATATGTGGGTAATTTCAGCCATTTTATTTGCGCTTAGCAATATGATTTTCCCAATGGGGTTATTTTTACCTATTTTTATAGTTGTATATGTGCTGTTAATTGAATTATTTCAATCAGCAACGAAACAAAAATTACTATTAAAAATGATGGGAATACTTATTCTGTTTTATAGTACTCATTTTGGTGTGAGCTATGGTATCAAGATGATGGGAATGTCACAGTATACGATTTCTAATCAGACTTATGTTCAATCTGTTTTAATTGGAAAAAGTCAAAATGAAGAAAAAACATCCAAAAATAAAAGTGTAAAAGAGCACATTGATCAAGAGTTAAAAGAAATGGAAGTAGAAAGATTTAAACTGTTAAAACCAGTTATTAACCAGCTTTCAGACGAGGGAATAAATTCTATTATTTTTAAATGTGAAAAGCTTATATATATAGTGGTGACATTATTTATGGCCATAGCTTTATTACATTTTCTAATTAAGAAACAGCAAAATGAAAGATATATGTTGTTTGTATTATTAATTACCGGATACGTGTCGTTAAGGCTTTTCCGAGTAGATATGGCATATTATAATATTATTATGCCAGCTTTGTTTATTTTACAAAGCTTTGGTGTTTATATGAGTTATTTTTATTGCCAAAAAATATTTTTCAGAAAATAAAAGAATCCATTTTGGATTCTTTTTTTGTAGATGGATGATAAGGATGAATGCAAAGCGGAGATGAAGAATCTCCACTTTATATCGATTCGTCTTATCGGTTTAGTTCTAGTTGTAAATTATCCGCTGTTAAGGCCATTGTTGAGGAATCGTCTTGAATACTCTTCATTACTTGTGAGATAGTCTCTAATTCATTTTCAATTTTTTTATTTTGTTCTTTAGAGTTAGACATATCTTTTACGATTTCTTGGAAATATTGATCTGTCGCATGCATACTATCTGTCCCTTCAGATACGAGAGAGCTTATTTGTTCCACGGAAGAAGAGACATGTATAATTTGTTCATTAGTTTTTTCAACGAGTTTTGTAACGTTGGAAATTGATTCTTTCGTTTGCTCTGATAACTTTCGGATTTCTCCCGCTACGACTGAAAAACCTTTACCAAATTCGCCAGCACGTGCAGATTCAATAGCAGCATTTAATGCTAGTAAATTTGTTTGCTCGGCGATTGATTTTACAATATCAATGATTTCGTTAATTTTGTTAGAAATATCAAGAAGTTCATGAGTATCAGTAATGATAGTTTCCATATTCGTTTGGATGCTTTCCATTCGTTTGTTTTGCAGATTTAATTGTTCTTTTCCTTTATTGGCCTTTTCTTCTGATGTCGTAGCTAATGATGTACCTGTTTTTGCAATTCCTACGATACTTTCTGATTTAGATGTTAACTGTTGAATAGAAGAGCTTGTTTTTTCAGATACTGCCGCTAGTTCTGTTGCAATATGTGTAATCGTCATAGCTGTCAGTTCTTTTTCTTTTTCATGTTCTTTTTGGATTCTTTCATATTCGGATTCATAAGCTGCAATAACAAGTTCTTGTTCTAATGTGAATAATTTATTTATTACGTTTATAGAATAAGAAAAACCGTCTATCGTTGAAATTTTCGTTTGCAAAATCTTTATGACGGAGCGGAATAATTCTTGATAAGCAGCGGTATACCATTTTCTATGTAAACCAATTTGTACGTGCCTTTTTGCAATTCTAACACGTTGTTCAATAAAATCTTCATTCATATTCCCGCTGAACAATTCTTTAATATGTGTCTTTAAAGTTTGTTTTAATTTAGGAATAGAGCTGTAGCGTTCAATAACAGCAATTAAATTAGGTTGTTTTGTGATGTTGGTGTAGAATTTTTCTGTTATCCAATCTATTTCCTCATAAATAAATGGCTGTAATACTTTAACAATTTGTAAATCTTCCTTTGAAATATGTAGCATATCCATTTGAGTTTTTAGTTCAGAATTAGCAGGCACGTTAAATATGATTTGTTGGCCTTTGCTTAATTCAATTATACTGGTGTTTGTTTTATTTTTTTAAAAAACCCCAAGCATCATTCTCCCCCCCTGTTTATAAAGCGTTTTCATTTTTTTATTCTAATGTAATTATATATTTTTATATACAATTACTCTATAGTATATGGAATTGTATATAAATTAAGAGAATTCTACATAGAATTCTCTTAATGGCCTTTATTAATTTTTGCATGTGTTTTAAAGAAAACTGGGAAATGTACATTATATATTACGGTGACTACACGAATAACGAATGTTATTAATAAACAGACATAGAAAGCTAATATGTGTGCCCCCATTGCATGTGTAATTAAGAAACTAACTGCTCCTAGAATAGAAGCAATTGCATATATCTCTTTTCGGAATACATACGGGATATCTTGAGCGCAAATGTCACGTAAAATACCGCCCCCAATACCTGTAATAACTCCCATTGAAACGACTAAAAACGAGGCGTCAACGTGATGTGACATTGCTGCATTTGCACCAATAGCTGTAAATACCCCTAAACCAACAGCATCAGAAAGCATAATAACAACTTGAAGTTTATTAATGCGCTCAAAAAACATACATGTGAATAATGCTGATAGTACACTTACGAAAAAGTAAATGGGTTTTACAAATGCGACAGGAGGCAGGTTACCAATCATAATATCACGAATAATACCGCCGCCGAGCGCAGTAGCTACAGCTAAACAAAGGACACCAAATAAATCTAGATCTTTTTTTAAACCAACTAATGTACCAGAAATGGCAGCGGCGATAATGCCAAGAAACGTAAATATATCGATTAATAACATGGCTTTAATTCCTTCCTCTTAAAGATGTTCCAGAGAAAAAATATACACTAAAGTTTTGGAAATAACAATTACTTTTCGCTACATGTAGAAAAATGGATGAAATAGCTAAAGAAAGCGTTTGAAAATGCTTGATAAGTAGCAATAAAGTAAAGCGAAAAAGTGTGGAAAGATTAATAGTATAGTTTTTTGATGTAGCTTAGTTGGAGGGATGGTACAATAAGATAAGTCCGTTTTGTACATTTGTATAAAATGATAAAAAAATATTTTTGTACGGTCGAAAATAAGTGCATATGTGTTAGATAGTTTTTATAGGGACAGGGAAGGATAGCTAAAGGACAATGTTTTCGGTTACTAATAATGCTGGATTTGACTAGTTTCGGCATGAAAAATAGTTCTCAATTTAAATATGAGTTATGTTATAATTGCTGGGTGTGTTTAAACAGTAGAAAACTATGATTAAAAGATAATGTAAAGATTTTGTATGGAGGTCTTGGAATGTTAGCAAATCAAGCTAGGGTTAGATTTGAGCATTTTTTGCTCTTTTTTATTATTTTACAGCCTGTTTTAGATTTATTAACGTCTCTTAGCATCGTTTTATTAAAGTCAAATGCCACTGTTGGAATTTTGGTAAGATTTCTTATTATGGCTGTTGGTGGTATTTACATTTTAATTCAGGCAAAAGAGAAGGAAAATAGGAAGTTTTTAATTTACTTAATATTATTAGCAGTAGTTTTAGGGATAGGGTTTATTAATAATAAACTAGTTAAGAATCCTATTGTACTTAGTGAAGAAGTTAAGTTTGTTGCGAAGGCATTATATATATATATCATGCTAGGATCATACATTTTAGCTTTAAAATCATTGAAAAAGAAAGTAAATATTAGTGACAAAGTCAGAAATAGTATTGTGTATTCAACATTAATCATTAACGCTATTATGGTTATTTCTATTTCGACATCTACAGACTTTGGTAGTTATCAATGGATGAAGGTTGGTTCCCGAGGATGGTTCTATGCAGGTAATGAACTAGGGTCAATCTTAGCTATTATTTTCCCTATTGTGGTACTATATTCTATTCAAAAAACAAAGAGCGTGAAACACGTTTTATATTGGATTCCATCGCTTTTAATGATTTACTCGTTAATTCAAGTTGGTACGAAAGTAGGGATGGGCTCAATTGGTGCTACGTTAGCAGCAGCAATCGGGATTATCGTACTACAATTATTATTTGATAGAAGAAATCCAAACAAAAGGTCTCTTGTACTTAATGGATTAATTGCTATTATCCTATTAGCTGGTGTTGTTGGAACGTTTAAAATGACGCCATTAGCACAAAATATGGGTATTCATAACAACTATTTATCAGAACAAAATGTAGCGCAGCAAGATCAAAAAGAAAAAGAAATTAAAGAGAAAATTAAAAAAGAAGAAAAACAACATAAAGTTGAGAAACCAGAAGAAAAGGCGAAGGTAGAAGCGGAAGTTAAGAAAGAGCTTGAGAAAGAGCAAAAGAAAGAAAATCAAGAAAATCTTATTTTCAGTGGACGTCAAGTATATGAAGAGAGACATAAGCAGTTCTTTAAAGAAGCGCCAATGTCACAAAAATTATTTGGAATGGGTTACGCAGGTAACTTTAAGTATAATGAACAAAAAGAGCCAGATCCGAAGTTAATTGAAATGGACTTCCATGATTGGTTTTATGATTTCGGAATTATTGGTTTTGCGTTAATGATGATTCCATTTATTTATTACGGCTTAAGAATCTTAATAGCATTTGTTACAAGATTTAAGGAAATATTCAATGTGAAATATGGAATGATTTCAGCAAGCTTAGTATTAGCACTAGGTATTGCGTATATTGCAGGACATATTTTGACAGCACCAGGAGTCGGGATTTACTTTGTAGTGGTGTTAGCTTGTCTAATTGTAGATTTAGAAATTGAATGATAAAAATAAAAGCTAACTTTTGTTAGCTTTTATTTTTTAGTACAGTAAAATAAAGATAGATGGAAATGTAGCGAGGATTTAAAGGAGGAAAAAATATGAGGATATTGCATATGAATGCAGGGGCAGAAGATGGTGGAGGAAAAACACATATTATTTCACTGCTCGATCAGTTTCCGGATGGTGAAGTAGAATTAGCAGTATTTGAAGATGGAATTGTTGCGAAAGAAGCAAGAGAGCTAGGAATAAAAGTTCATGTGTTTTCACAAAAATCTCGCTATGATTTATCCATTTTAAAGAACATAAGTGAATTCATTAATAAAGAAAAATTTGATGTAGTTCATACACACGGTCCTAGGGCGAATTTCTTTGTTTCTCTAATGAAGAAGAAATTCGCGGCAAAATGGGTTACGACAATTCATAGTGATCCATTTCAAGACTTTACTAAACAAGGCTTAAAAGGCTGGATTTTTACTAAATTAAATTTGAAAGCTTTAAAAAATATAGATTTATTTTTTGTTGTAACGAATAGGTTGAAAAAAAGCTTAGCCGCATTAGGTATTTCAAATGAAAAGATGCATGTTATCTATAACGGGATTGAATATGATCAGGAAAAAGCAGATGGCTATAATAAAAAGGAAATGTTTAATATTGATGAAGATGTGTTTACGGCAATCCAAGTAGCGCGTTTGCATCCTGTTAAAGGACATGAAGTTTTATTCGATGCGTTACAACAAACAAAATTGGAGAAAATTAAAGTGTTATTAGTTGGTGACGGGCCGTTAGAAAGAGAACTAAAGGCGTTAGCTACTGAAAAAGGGATTAATGATAAAGTTGAATTTTTAGGGCATCGTCAAGATGTGAAACAATTATTTGCTTCATCACATGTCAATTTGTTAACTTCCCATAGCGAAGGATTTCCATTAGTTTTATTAGAAGCGGCAAATCAACGTGTACCATCAATTGTGACTAGAGCTGGAGAAATCGAACCGTTAATTGCAGATGAAACTTATGGGTGGATTGTACCAACTGGTGATGGAAAAGCATTGGCATCGGCATTAGAAGAGGCGTATGATAAGTGGAAAACTGGAGAGTTATCAGTAATGGGCAAGCATATTTATGAGCATGCTACTATGAACTTCTCACTTCAAAAATTATATGAAGATACGAAAGAAACATATAAGCAATTAATAGCGAAAAACTTTTAATGATAGAGAGGATAGTTAAATATGGCAGTACAAACGGTTGATATTCTAGGTGTTCCTTTCTCTACAATGACAATGGATGAAACGGTCCAATATTTAAAGGAACAACTAGAATTGGAGCAAACTCATACTTTTCAGGTAGTAACAGCAAATCCTGAAATTGTTATGTGTGCAAAAAAGGATGAAGAGTTCCATAAAACATTACTAAATACCGATTTAATTACACCTGATGGTATTGGGGTTGTAAAAGCAAGTGGTATGCTTGGTACACCTGTAAAAGAACGTGTAGCAGGTTTTGATTTAATGTGTAATTTATTTGCGAAGTTATCAGAAGAGAATAAACCAGTATCTGTTTTCTTATTAGGTGCAAAACCACATGTTGTACAAGCCGCGGCTGATCATTTAACGAAGACATATTCGGCTGCATCTATCGTGGGGATACAAGATGGATATTTTAAACAAGAAGAAGAAGAGAATATTGTTTCACGTATTCAAGAGGCAAAACCAGATCTATTACTTGTTGCACTTGGCTTTCCAAGACAAGAAAACTTTATCCAAAACAATAAGCATCGTTTAGAAACGAAAATGGCTGTTGGGGTAGGCGGTAGTTTAGATGTGTGGGCTGGAGAGGTAAAGCGTGCGCCAAAATGGATTCAATCTATTCATTTAGAGTGGTTTTACAGATTATGTAGTAATCCAACACGTTGGCGTCGTCAGTTAGTATTAGCTGAATTTTTAAAAGAAGTAATGCGTTCAAAAAAGTAGCGGAACATCGCTACTTTTTTTATTTGTTTATTTTTGATAAACATTTTACTTTTTGGGAATGATGAAGGAGAATTTTTATAAGAAAGTATTTTACTTATGCAATACACACATGTAAAATGATGTGTAAAGACACCTGTGTAAGGAGGACTTCTTGTGAGCAAGGTAAAAGAAATTTCGAAGCGAAAGCTACTTGGTATAGCAGGGCTTGGCTGGCTATTTGATGCAATGGATGTTGGAATGCTTTCATTTGTAATCGTAGCACTCCAAAAAGATTGGGGATTAAGTACTCAAGAAATGGGTTGGATAGGTAGCGTTAATTCAATTGGTATGGCAGTAGGAGCGCTCCTTTTTGGGATACTATCAGATAAAATAGGACGGAAATCAGTCTTTATTATTACATTATTACTATTTTCTATCGGTAGTGGTTTAACTGCTTTAACGACGACATTCGCGATGTTCCTCGTTTTACGCTTTTTAATTGGTATGGGACTTGGCGGGGAACTTCCAGTTGCATCTACTCTTGTATCAGAAAGTGTTGAAGCGCACGAACGTGGAAAAATAGTTGTACTATTAGAAAGCTTTTGGGCTGGTGGTTGGTTAATCGCAGCTCTTATCTCATATTTTGTTATTCCTAAATACGGTTGGGAAGTTGCTATGGTATTAAGTGCAGTTCCAGCGTTATATGCTTTATATTTAAGATGGAATTTACCCGATTCTCCAAGGTTCCAAAAGGTTGCAAAAAGGCCATCTGTTATTGAAAATATAAAATCGGTTTGGTCTGGAGAATATCGTAAAGCAACAATTATGTTATGGATTCTATGGTTTTGTGTGGTCTTTTCCTATTATGGAATGTTCCTTTGGTTACCTAGTGTAATGGTACTGAAAGGCTTTAGTTTAATAAAAAGTTTTCAGTACGTACTCATTATGACTTTAGCTCAACTTCCAGGATATTTCACAGCTGCATGGTTTATTGAACGTCTTGGTCGTAAATTTGTATTGGTTACGTATTTAATTGGTACAGCATGTAGTGCTTATGTGTTCGGAATTGCGGATTCATTAACAGCATTAATAGTGGCGGGTATGTTACTATCCTTCTTTAATTTAGGTGCTTGGGGTGCATTATACGCTTATACACCGGAACAGTATCCAACAACTATTCGCGGTACAGGTGCAGGAATGGCAGCTGCATTTGGGCGTATTGGTGGTATTCTTGGACCACTATTAGTAGGGTATTTAGTTGCTTCACAAGCTTCACTATCGCTAATATTTACGATTTTCTGTGGATCAATTCTAATTGGGGCACTTGCTGTAGTTATACTTGGTCAAGAAACGAAACAGAGGGAATTAGTATAAAGAGAAACCTTAATCAGTGGTGTTTTGTCCATCAACCACTGATTATTAGCCCACACCAATCGGGATAAAAGAAAAGGGGAACCAAAGTGGTTTCCTTTTTTCTGTTTTTTTAGATAAATAATGGTATAGTAAGAAAAAGGGAATGTTTCTTACTAAAGCGAATGTATACAACAAGACATATGGACAAAGGAATTAGGTGGCTGGATAAATGAAAATCTTACTTATCATGGAAGAAACAGAAGAGCGAAGAAAATTAGTTGAGAACTTTACTGAAAACATTCGAAATGTGGAATGTTTTGAAGCGAAAACTGGAACAGAATCTTTGCTAATAATGAAAAAACATACACCTGATTTTGTTTTTTTAAATTCGCAATTAATGGATGGTACTGGTTTTGAATATTCGAGTTTGTTACGAGAAGTGAATTGTTATACGAAATTTATTTTTATTGGTGAGGATATAGAAGAGGCAATTACAGCTTTTCGTTTCCAAGCGTTTTATTATTTATTACGACCATTTCGTGAAGAAGATTTACAATTCATTTTATATAAAATGGGAAAAGAACAAGGTGAGAAAGCAAAGAGTCATCTGCGTAAACTGCCGATAGAAGGCCATGAGGGGATTAGATATATTCTCCCGGAGGATATTGTATATATTAGTAAAAATAAGGAAAATAAAACCGTTTCAATTTATACAACGAATAATCAGTATATTTCAACATACACACTCCAGGAATTAGAAAATAAACTAAATGCATATGATTTTTTACGTGTACATAAAAGCTATTTAATTAATATGTCATATGTACAAGAACTTAAACCTTATTATAATGGCACGTATAATTTGCATTTAGACAGGTACGATGAGCAACCGATTCCAGTAAGCCGTAATTATGTAAAACGGCTTCGAAATAAAATTGAGCTATGACAAGTAATGAGAGAATTTTAACATAATAGCCTAGAAATCCTTCATGATAAGGAGGATTCAAATTAAATATTCAGAAAATTTAGTACAATCTCCTCTAAGAAGTAGTAATGGGGGGATTGTACGTGAAAACATTGAAATCAATTTTACTTTGGGGAGTTATTGCAGCAGTAGGAGCATCTGCTTTTGGTGTAATAGCTTTATCACAAGGTGAGACAATTAATGCTGTATGGCTATTAGTGGCTGCTGTATCAGTGTATGCGATTGCTTATCGCTTTTATAGTAGATTTATAGCAAGGAAAGTTTTTGGCCTAGATAATAATAGGCAAACGCCTGCTCATACGTTAAATGATGGGAAGGATTATGTTCCAACAAATAAATGGGTTTTATTCGGACATCACTTCGCTGCGATTGCAGGGGCAGGTCCTTTAGTAGGACCAATTTTGGCGGCGCAGATGGGGTATTTACCTGGGACTATTTGGATTATTGTTGGGGTAGTTATTGCCGGAGCTGTACAAGATTTTGTAATTTTATTTGCTTCAATGAGACGTAATGGTAAATCATTAGGAGAAATGATTAAAGATGAAATTGGTCCTGTTACAGGATTAATTGCGATGATTGGTATTTTAGGTATTATGATAATTTTATTAGCAGTATTAGCTTTAGTAGTTGTGAAGGCACTTGTTGGAAGCCCATGGGGAATGTTTACAATCGCAGCAACAATTCCAATTGCTATTTTAATGGGAGTTTACATGCGTTACATTAGACCAGGGCGAGTAGGGGAAGGATCAGTAATCGGTATTGTTCTACTAGTCCTATCGCTTATTGGTGGACAGTATGTAGCAGAAAATCCAACACTTGCAAGTATGTTTACTTTTAGTGGTGAAACAATTGCTATTATGCTTATCGTATATGGATTCATTGCATCGGCATTACCAGTTTGGATGCTCCTTGCACCACGTGATTATTTAAGTACATTTTTAAAAATAGGAACGATACTTGGATTAGCAATTGGTATTTTAATTGTAGCTCCAGATTTGAAGATGCCGGCAGTATCTAAGTTTATTGATGGAACAGGTCCTGTTTTCTCCGGGAATTTATTTCCGTTCTTATTTATTACAATAGCTTGCGGTGCTGTCTCTGGATTCCACGCTCTCGTTTCATCAGGTACGACGCCGAAAATGATTGAGCAAGAAGGTCATGCACAGCCAATTGGTTATGGGGCAATGTTAATGGAATCATTTGTAGCAGCGATGGCTATGATTGCAGCTTGTGTATTAACACCAGGAACTTATTTTGCAATTAATAGTCCAGCAGCACTGATCGGAACAGATGTATCACAAGCAGCTCAAGTTATTTCTTCGTGGGGATTTGCTATTACACCGAATGAATTAAAAGAACTTGCTGTTAACGTCGGAGAACAGACCATTTTATCACGTACAGGTGGCGCACCAACATTAGCAATTGGTATGGCACATATATTTTCACAAGTAATAGGTGGAACGGCGATGATGGCATTTTGGTACCATTTTGCCATTCTTTTTGAAGCACTATTTATTTTAACAACGATTGATGCTGGAACACGTGTAGGACGATTTATGATTCAAGATATTTTAGGGCATGTGTACAAGCCGTTTGCGAAAACAGATTCCACAATAGCGAATGTGGTTGCTACAACGTTATGCGTACTAGGCTGGGGGTACTTCTTATATCAAGGGGTGGTTGACCCTCTCGGTGGAATTAATACGCTATGGCCACTTTTCGGTATTGCAAATCAAATGTTAGCGGGGATTGCATTATTACTTGGAACGACAATTTTATTCAAAATGGGGAAAAAGGCATACGTTTGGGTAACGCTTATTCCGACTATAGGATTACTTATTGTAACGATGACAGCTGGTTATCAAAAGTTGTTTCATGAAAATCCTAAAATAGGATTTCTATCACATGCGAAAGTATTTCAGGGAGCATTAGATGATGGTAAGGTATTAGCTCCAGCTAAAAATGTTGCGCAAATGAAACAAATTATTTTTAATGACTATATTGATGCGGCACTTTGTGGAATTTTTATGATAGTTGTAATTGCTGTATTAATTTCTGCACTTCGAATTTGGATTCAAGTATTAAGAAATAAGCCAATGCCGTTAAAAGAGGCACCATATATTCCAAAAGATGAAAGTGAGTCGAGGAACTATGCTTAAAAATTTACGGAACGTATGGGGAAAGAGAAAGCAATTTATTAGTTTACTTGTCGGAGTTCCAAGTTATGAAACGTATGTAAATCACATGAAATTACATCATCCAGAAGAGAAAATTCTATGTCAAAAGCAATTTTTTGCTGAGGCACAAGAAGCTAGATTTAATGCAAAAGGCGGAAAGATATCGCGATGTTGTTAATGGAGGAGACGAAATTTCGTCTCCTTTTTTGTTTTACTGTTCCACGTGGAACAGTAAAACAAAAAAGATTGGGAATTATAGGGATTACGTAATACAATAGCATATAGAAAGGGATAGATGGAAAAGAAAAAGTAGGGAGATTATTTTATGTTCAGAGATCTATTTGTAAATATGACAATTATTCTGTCCTTTATCTTTGTGGGTGCTCAGCTTTTAAGAGATAAGCCATTAAAAGAAGGATTCTCTTTTTGGCAGAAATGTTTGGTCGGTATTTCAACTGGAATATTGAGTATATTGTTGATGCATTTTGGTGTGCATATTGAAGATATTATGTTGGATTTACGTTATTTAGCTGTTGTTTTGGCAATTATAATTGGTGGCCCAATAGCTAGTATTATAACTGTTATGATTATTTTAATAACGCGGGTATTTTTTACTGAGTATTCTTTAGCCTCTGAATTGGCTTGCTATACTATCGTGGCAATAGGGATTGGCATTACTCTCATTTGGCGGATGAAGATTTCTATATTTACAAAATGGATATGGTTTAATGTGTACAGTTTGTCTATTTTAATACTACCACTTTATATTTTATTTAAGGATATATATGTAGTGGTATTATATTTAATTTGTTGTATTGTAGCGGCATACATCACATTTGTAAGTGCAAGTTACATATTGCAATCCAATGAATTATTTCAAACGATGAAGCATTATGCAACGATAGATGCATTAACGAATCTAGGAAATGTAAGACAGTTTGATTTTGAGATGAATCGTCATATTGATAGTAAGCATATGAAAAATGATTCACTTTGTTTATTACTTATCGATATTGATCACTTTAAGTATGTAAATGATACGTACGGTCATCCTGCTGGAGATGAAGTGTTAAAACAACTAGGGCGTATTTTGTTAGAGAATGCACCATTCCCAAATTTAGTCTTTCGAAAGGGTGGCGAAGAGTTTGCTCTGTTGTTACCAAAAAAGAGAGTAGCATTTGGAACTCGTATAGGGGAACAAATTCGGCTAGCAGTTGAAAAGCATTCATTTCAACTGCAAAATGGGGAAAAAATTAAAATTACAGTTTCTGTTGGGCTTTCAGAATATAAAAAATCGCCTGAGCAATTTATTCAATCAGCGGATGATGCGTTATATTATTCAAAAAGAAATGGTAGAAACAAGGTTAGTTCAGCATCATAGGAATTCGGGGAGTACTTTAAAAGATTTCTGTAAAGTAATTAAAACCCACAGAACAATAAATGTTCTGTGGGTTTTAATCTATTTTTAAATTTATTAATAAAAAGCGTTATGTTAGACAAGTTCTTTCGGTGCAACGAATTTGCGGTATGCACCGTGATGTGTTGGTCCTACATATTCGTTAATCTTAAATGAATGACGAATTGCAGCTGTGATGAATTCTTTCGCAGTTTTTACTGCTTCTTTCACCGTTTTTCCTTTTGCAAGTTCTGCTGTAATTGCAGCAGAATATGTACAACCTGCACCGTGTGTATTTGTCGTATCAATCTTTTCTGATTCTAGAAGATCGAATGTTTCGCCGTCATATAACACATCAATAGCAGTTTCTGTGCCTAGTTTGCTACCACCTTTAATCAGTACGTATTTAGCGCCTAAAGCATGGATTTTTTTTGCAGCTTCTTTCATGTCCTCAAGAGAATTAATTTTCACACCACTTAATTGATATGCTTCAAATAAGTTTGGCGTTACGACTAATGCCTTTGGAACAAGAACGTCACGTAAGCAGTCATTTGTTTCAGGATGTAACGCTTCATCCGCTCCTTTACATACCATAACAGGATCAACTACTACATTTTCGAAATTGTGCTTTTCAATTGTTTCCGCAACCATTTCGATAATTTCTACTGATCCAAGCATACCCGTTTTTAAAGCATCTACGCCAACGCCTTCAATTGTCGTTTCTAATTGTGGTTTTAATGTAGAAGCTGGGATTGGGAATACGTTATGTGCCCAACCGTTATGTGGATCCATCGTTACGATTGTCGTAAGAGATGTCATTCCGTATACACCAAGTTCTTGGAATGTTTTTAAATCTGCTTGTATACCAGCACCGCCACTTGTGTCAGAACCAGCGATAGTAAGTGCCTTATTCAATGTCATTATGAAAGCCCCCTCAAGTGATATAATGAAAACTATGTTTTCACCATTATATCAATGTTACGAATAAGTACAAAGTGAAAAGTAGATGATTTATGTTAAGTACTATTTAAAATCTTGTGTGTAGGAGACGAATTATGTTTCAAGAGAATCGTACAAATGAATTAGTTATATTAAAAGAGATTGCAGAAACGTTGAATACCTCAAATGATACATATCACGTACTTCAAGCTGTGCTGGAAAAGCTGTTGAATGTAACTGGTTTAACGACAGGATGGATTTTCCTTGCGGATGAAAATGGTAGATATACAAAATTAATTGATTACCAATTACCAGAGGGATTGAAATTCGAAAATAAACGACCGATGTGTGAGGGGAATTGCTGGTGCTTACACCGCTTTGTGGAAGGAAAACTAGAGCGAGCAGTTAATATTATTGAATGTAAGAGAATTAATAATGCGATTGAATACAACTGGGGAGATACAGAAGGGATTGTACATCATGCGACAGTACCGCTAAAAGCGGGAGAAGATGAATTTGGCGTGTTAAATGTAGCTAGCCCAGGTAAAACGCATTTTTCGGAAGAAGAATTAGTACTATTACAATCAGTTGCCTTTCAAATTGGAACGGCATTAAAGCGTACAAAACTGTATGAAAATGAAAAGAGAAGAGCTCATTATTATGTAAAGTTAGAACGCTTTATTCAAGCTTTAAGGACAATTCATAAATTTAATGCATTACCAGAAGAGATTGTAATGCAAATAGGGAGCTTATTTCTATGGGAGCAAGTTGTATTCTTTATTAGAGAAGAAAATGAACTAGCTGTGAGAGCTTCTTATAAGAAAGGTGAACTACAAGATGATTTGAGGGCAGTAGCACAGGAAGCGTTGGAAAAAGAAGAGTCTGTCTTGTCGAAGCGTCAGGTTGGTAATATAGAGCATCCCAATAGGACAGTTATCGCTATTCCGATACATATTCAAGATCATATATTTGGAGTATTAAGTGTAAGTTCTAATAATGGAGAATTTGATATAAATACGATAGATGTAGTACAAGCGTTAGCAAATCATATTTCATTAATGATAGAGAACTTAAGATTAAATGAAAAACGCCGCGAACTTGTACGAATGGAAGAGCGTAATCGTTTAGCTAGAGATTTACATGATTCTGTTTCACAAAAGTTGTTTTCATTAACGTTTATGACGAAAGGCGCTGAAGCTGTCTTAAAGGGTCAAAATGAAAAGGTAGATCAGTCTTTGTATGAGATGCGTGAATTAGCACAAGGTGCCTTAAAAGAAATGAGGACATTAATTTGGCAGCTCCGTCCGGCTGGATTAGAGAAAGGGTTATTACCAGCTTTAAAGCAATATGGTGAAAGTTTAGGATTGAAAATTCGGGAACAAGTTACAGGTGTACGTGATTTGCCGCGTGTAGTAGAAGAAGCGCTATGGCGAATTGGACAAGAAGCTTTAAATAACGTAAGTAAGCATGCGGATGTAAGAGAAGCGACGATTTATTTCAAAGTGACGGAGAAAAATGTATCATTAGAAATAGTCGATCAAGGAAATGGGTTTGTAGAAAAGGATATAAAAGAGAAGAAATCACTCGGTATGACTACGATGCGTGAAAGAGTAGAATTAGTTGGTGGAACAATTAAAATTGTAAGTAGTAAGAAACGAACGAGTATAAAAGTAAATGTACCATTATGATGTGAAAATGAGGGAAGTTTGTGAAAATAAAAGTATTGTTAGTTGATGATCATACAGTTGTTTTAAAAGGATTAGCATTTTTTCTAAGCACACAGGAAGATTTTGAATTAGTTGGTGAAGCAAATAATGGGAAAGAGGCGCTAGTGAAAGTAGGCGAAACGAGTCCAGATGTCGTATTAATGGATTTATATATGCCTGAGATGGATGGAATTGAGGCAACAGCTTGTATCAAAAAAGAATATCCAAACGTGAAAGTAATTGTATTGACTAGTTTTTCTGATCAAGCTCATGTATTGCCGGCACTAAAAGCTGGGGCGAGCGGTTATATTTTAAAAGATATCGAACCAGATCAGCTTGTTGAAGCTATTCGAAGCGCGTATAAAGGTAATATTCAATTACATCCAGATATAGCAAATGCCCTTCTTTCTCAAACATTACCACAGGAAGAGAAAGAAGAAGAACCTTCCGTTCAAGTGGATGTATTAACAGCGAGAGAAAATGAAGTATTGCAGTTATTGGCGAAAGGGATGAGTAATAAAGAAATTGCTTCTGTTTTAGTTATTACAGAAAAAACGGTAAAAGCTCATATGAGTAGTATTTTGAGTAAGTTACATTTATCCGATCGCACACAAGCAGCATTATATGCAGTGAAAAATGGAATTGTATAAGACAAAAGTCGTAAGACCTAGTTCGCCTTTAGAAGGTGGACTTTTTTTATGGAAAAATACGTCTATGTGAGGACGTAATTGTCTTGATATAAAGATAAAATGTATTTGTAAGCAACAATAATTATAAGGGAGTACCCTTTTTCGTAAGTGATATATAACAACATAAGAGTGAGTAGTAGGAGGAAAAACAATGGCAACAGTTTTATTTGTAAAAGCAAACAACCGCCCAGCGGAACAAGCAGTTAGTGTGAAATTATACGAGGCATTTTTAGCAAACTATAAAGAAGCGCATCCAAATGATACAGTGGTAGAACTTGATTTATATAAAGAAGAATTACCATATGTAGGCGTAGATATGATTAATGGTACATTCAAAGCAGGTAGAGGATTTGATTTAACAGAAGAAGAAGCAAAAGTGGTAGCAGTTGCTGATAAGTATTTAAATCAATTTCTAGAAGCTGATAAAGTAGTTTTCGGTTTCCCATTATGGAACTTAACGATTCCAGCCGTATTACACACGTATATTGATTATTTAAACCGTGCTGGTAAAACGTTTAAATATACACCAGAAGGTCCAGTTGGGCTTATTGGAGATAAGAAGATTGCGTTATTAAATGCACGTGGCGGCGTATATTCTGAAGGACCAGCAGCTGAAATGGAAATGGCTGTAAAATATGTAGCAAGCATGATGGGCTTCTTCGGCGCAACAAACATGGAAACGGTAATTATCGAGGGACATAACCAATTCCCAGATAAAGCAGAAGAAATCATTACTGCAGGTCTTGAAGAAGCAGCTAAAGTAGCAAGCAAATTTTAATTAAAATTATAATCGCCACTCAAAAAAACAGCATTAACTTTTATGTTAATGCTGTTTTTTATATTTTTAGCTCGTCAGCAAGTTTTTCTAATTGATTTCGATCTTGTATATAATATGTTCGGCCTTCTTTTTTTAAATAGTTTTGCTGGCAAAACTGGTTTAATACATATAAAAGATGGCGGTAACTGACGTTTAAGTATTCTGAGGCCTCAGTATGTTTTTCGGTATAGCAATTATTTTGTTCCGTTAATAGAATGAACGCAGCTAATCGGTTTTCAAATGGATAACTATAGTTTTTGGCGTAATTTTCTGTTCGGGTAATTGTTTTTTCTCCAATAAATTTGCATAGTTTCTGTAGAAAGGTAGCATCTTGCAATAAAAGATGCTGACAATCTTTAAGAGGAAGCGCTAAGCAAATACAATCTTCAATCACCTCAACCGCTTTCGTAACAGATTCTACGCCAATTAATCCTAATTCCCCAATGAATGAAGGTGCTTGAATAAAATTAATTAAAGAGACTTTCCCATTTTTATGGCTCATATATATTTTTGCTTTCCCGGAAATTAAGTAATAGAGATAAGGGAGGTCGACTCCCTCCTTACATATCATCTCTTTCTTTTGAAAAGAATGTAGTTCTACATATGGTAAGACATGAAAGGAAAAAAGAGTATGGAATTGATGAATTTGCATGTGTTGATAAATTTCTTTCTCATTTTTACTGATTTTCATATTTTCACCCCTGTTTGTAGTATGAGATATCTCCTATTATTTTTACAAGGAAGAATGATACGATTTATGTAAATTTGTTTTTGTAGGAAAGAGAGTGTGAGGGGTTTATGAAAAAATATAAAACATTGCTATTTGATGTAGATGATACATTGTTAGATTTTCAGAAGGCGGAGAAAGTGGCGTTACGTATGCTCTTTGAAGAGAAAGGGATTCCTTTAACTAGCGAGGTTGAAGCGCAGTATAAAAAAATTAATAAAAGCCTTTGGGATGCTTTTGAAGAAGGTGAAATAAACCGTGATGAAGTCGTAAATACACGATTTTCGATTTTGTTTAAAGAGTACGGGGAAGAAGTAGATGGGATATTATTCGAAAATAATTATCGTAGCTACTTAGAAGAAGGAAACCAACTCATGCAAGGTGCATTTGAATTTATAAATCAAATTCAAAATGAGTATGATTTATATATAGTGACAAACGGTATTTCTAAGACGCAAGATAAACGTTTACGTAATGCAGGATTACATTCATTGTTTAAAGATATTTTTGTTTCTGAAGATACGGGATTCCAAAAGCCGATGGAAGAGTATTTTGATTATGTTTTTGAAAGGATTCCTAATTTCGCTTTTGAAGAAGGGCTCATTATTGGGGATTCGTTAAGTGCCGATATTAAAGGTGGATATGTAGCGGGAATTGATACTTGTTGGTTTAATTCAGAAAAGAAACCAAATAATAGCGAGATTGTGCCAACATATGAAGTGCATAGTTTTGAAGCGTTATACGCGCTATTAAAGCAGCATGTGTAATAAAGTGAAACTTTAATCAGTGTGGATTTTGGCCATCCCCCACTGATTATTAGCCTTCACCAATCGGGCAGTTATCTCCCACCCAACTCCCTCGCACTTGCCGGATTTTGAGGTGAGAGTCTTACTGCTCGCAAATAGCGGGATAAAAACAGGCAGTGGAACTTTTGTCCCTACTGCCTGTATGTATTAGTTTGTAGCTTCATTGTTTTTAGGAAGCGGAAATGCATTCCCAATCGCTGCTGCCCCGAGCATCGGTAATAATAAATTGAGCGGGAAAAACATGAGTAATAGTAATGTTATAGCTATTGGTTTTCTTAATGCATAGCTTGAAATAGCTGTCGTGACGATGGCTACAGAAGATATTGGATCTATGGGTAGAATAGAAGCTATAGCGTATCCGATACTTGATCCAGCAAATATAATTGGGAAAATATGTCCGCCGCGCCAACCCGTATTTAAACAAACGGCAGTAATACATAATTTTAAAATTCCTGAAAGAAGTAGTACCCAGAAGGATAAATGGCTCCATTCAACGACTAAATCTTTTAATTGATGTTCCCCTGAGAATAACGTGTAAGGAAGAAAAGTTCCTGTAATTCCTAATAAAATACCGCCTATAATTCCAAGTGATACCTTGTATTCTTTGAAGGGGTGGATTAATTTCTCTAATGTGAATTCTAATTTGAAATAAAAGAAACCAACTATAGCACCAATGCTAGCAAGTGGTAGAAAGGCGATCCATTCATTAAGAGCAAGAGACCCTTCCCCAAAATCAACAATAAAGGATCCACGATTATCGAGTTTACTAAGCAATAAGTAAACGGAAAAACCGGCAAAAGTGGTAGCTAAATATACAATTGCTTTTTTTCCTTTCGAAAATTCATTAATTTGTTCACCCTCATTTTCATTCGGAGCTAAGAAACCGAATAATGGTGCATTAAAAATTACACTTAAAGTAGCACCAATTCCAACCTCTGTTAGTTCATTCATTCCCTTTAAAGCAAAATTAAAGCGATCTCCTACCCATGTACAAAGTCCACCGATAATTCCAACAAGTGCTGCTTCTGGGCCTAAACTAGCTCCAAATATTAAAACGATAATCGCAGTTAAAGTAGCTTTATGTACAAAACTGTATTCGATTCTACCTGTTTTTTTATATTCAGCCATCACTTCGGGCATAAGACGTGGATATGTACCGAAGTATTTTTGTGTTAAACCAACGAGGATACCACCGATGATTGTTACACAAATGGTGTAATAAGGCGGAGAAGAGAAAATAGTAGGTAAGTATCCCCAAATAAAGTGAATTCCGATATTTATTGTAACTAAAAATAACCAGACTGTAGCTCCTACTATAGAGCCTAAAAGAATGCCATATAGGACGAGTATATAGTGCATGTCTTTTTTATTTGTCATGTTGTACCTCCGTTATGTAAATTTTCATGTAGAAAGGATTAAATATGCTAGTGTGAAATGAATTGAATATATATAGTATCTTTTTGAGGGTTTGGCTTATTCAATATATTGAAATCTCATGAAAATTTGAAACCAACGCGGTTAAACCACTTATTTAATTCTATATATTGATCGGAGTTTTTAAAAGGTCTTTTTCAAATGAATATGGAATATATTTCTTTTGTTGTTTATATTAAATTCCTCGCATTTAATTTAGAACATTCAGAAAAACCATTTGACATCAGGAAATTATTGCTATAAAATCAACGGTAATTGCATAGTCTTATCAAGAAAAGGTGGAGGGACAGGCCCGATGAAACCTTGGCAACAGCCGTATAACGGAATTGTGCCAAATCCTGCAGGTAATAATCCTGAGAGATAAGAAAGAGCCTTAGAGCGTGTTTTCAAACTGCTCCTTTCTTGTTTTCAGGGAAGGGGCAGTTTTTTATTTTGGATAAAGTGAAACTTTAATTAGTGGGGGTTTTGTCCCTCCCCCGCTAATTATTAGCCTTCATCAATCGGGCAGTTATCTCCCACCTAACTTCCTCGCATTTGCCGAATTTGGAAGTGGGAGTCTTACTGCCCGCAAATAGCGGGATAAAAGAAAGGAGAATGAGAGATGGGAGAATCATGGGGGAAAGGAACGATTTGTGTGCAAGGTGGCTATACGCCAAAAAATGGTGAGCCACGTGTTTTGCCACTTTATCAAAGTACAACGTATAAATACGATACGTCAGATGATTTAGCAGCACTATTTAATTTAGAGGCAGAAGGATATATATATACGCGTATTGGAAATCCTACTCTAGCTGCATTTGAGCAGAAGTTATCAGATTTAGAAGGCGGTGTAGGGGCTGTTGCAACAGCTTCTGGGCAGGCAGCCATTATGCTTGCGGTTTTAAATATTTGCAGTAGTGGAGACCATTTACTTTGTTCTTCAACTGTTTACGGAGGAACGTTTAATTTATTTGGAGTGAGTTTGCGAAAGCTGGGCATAGATGTTACGTTCTTTAATCCTAATTTAACGGCAGATGAAATTGCGGCACTTGCTAATGATAAGACAAAACTCGTTTATGCAGAGTCGTTAGGAAATCCAGCAATGAACGTTTTGAATTTCAAAGAACTTTCAGCAGCAGCAAAAGAATTAGAAGTACCTTTTATCGTTGATAATACATTAGCGACGCCTTATTTATGCCAGGCGTTTGAACATGGGGCAAATATCATTGTCCATTCTACAACGAAATATATTGATGGCCATGCAAGTTCTCTAGGCGGCATTGTAATAGATGGAGGGAACTTCGATTGGACAAATGGAAAATACCCTGAGCTTGTCGAACCTGATCCGAGTTATCACGGCGTAAGCTATGTTCAAAATTTTGGAGCAGCAGCGTATATTGTGAAAGCACGCGTTCAGTTATTAAGAGACTACGGAAACTGTATGAGCCCATTCAATGCATATATTAGCAACATTGGCCTGGAAACATTGCATTTACGAATGGAGCGTCATAGTGAAAATGCTCTCGAAGTTGCTAAGTGGCTTGCCAATCATGATCGCATTGAATGGGTGAATTATCCAGGATTAGATAGTAATGAAAATTACTCGTTAGCACAAAAGTATTTGAAAAAAGGTACTAGTGGAGTTTTAACATTTGGTATTAAGGGCGGATTAGAAGCAGCGAAAGAATTTATCGCAAATGTAAAGCTTGCAACTCTTGTAACGCATGTAGCTGATGCAAGAACTTGTGTAATACATCCTGCTAGTACGACGCACAGACAATTAAGCGCAGAAAATCAGCGTTTAGCTGGCGTTACATCTGATTTAATCCGTTTATCGGTCGGTATAGAAGATGTTTCTGATATTATTGCAGATTTAGAAGCGGCGCTAGTCGGAGGCAAACAACATGCCGATCATAATTGATAAAGATTTACCAGCTCGCAAAGTATTGCAGAAGGAAAATATTTTTGTAATGACGAAGGAGCGAGCAGTAACACAAGATATACGTGCTTTGAAAATTGCTATATTAAATTTAATGCCCACAAAGCAAGAAACAGAGGCGCAATTACTTCGTTTAATTGGAAATACGCCGTTGCAATTAGATGTGCATTTACTTCATATGGAATCGCATCTGTCTCGCAATGTAGCGCAGGACCATTTAACGAGCTTCTATAAAACATTTCGTGATATTGAGGATGAAAAATTTGATGGACTCATTATTACAGGAGCACCAGTTGAAACTCTTTCTTTTGAAGAGGTAGATTATTGGGAAGAGCTTGGACGTATTATGGAGTATTCAAAAACGAATGTAACATCTACGCTTCATATTTGCTGGGGGGCACAAGCAGGTTTGTATTATCACTATGGTGTGCCGAAGTATCCTCTTGCGGAAAAAATGTTTGGTGTATTTGAACATGAGGTTCGCGAGCAACATGTGAAATTGTTACAAGGGTTTGATGAAGTGTTTTTTGCTCCGCATTCTCGTCATACAGAAGTAAGAGAGAGTGATATTGAAAAGGTGAAAGAATTAACGTTATTAGCCAATTCTGAAGAAGCAGGTGTTCATCTTGCTATTGGGCAAGAGGGAAGGCAAGTTTTCGCACTCGGACATAGTGAATACAGTTGTGATACGTTAAAGCAAGAATACGAACGGGACTGCCAAAGAGGGTTAAATATTGATGTGCCAAAAAATTATTTTAAACATAATAATCCAGATGAGAAGCCACTTGTTAGGTGGAGGAGTCATGGGAATTTATTATTCTCTAATTGGCTGAATTATTATGTGTATCAAGAAACCCCTTATATATTGTAAATGATTGTATAACACGTGGTAGCGTTTTATTTGTAAAGATCAACCTTTATTTTTCTTAATATTCAAAATACATTGTTTTTCAGATTTTTTGTCTATATAATGGCATCTAAACACAATTTTTGAGGGGTGGACAGTATTATGAAAGACATTCAAGTGGGGTTATTAGGTCTTGGGACAGTTGGTAGTGGTGTAGTTCGTATTATTACAGATCATCAAGAACGACTTATACACCAAGTAGGTTGTCCAGTGAAAGTAACGAAAGTATTGGTGCAAAACATTGAGAAAGAGAGAGAAGTAGACGTGCCTTCTACTCTATTAACACAAGATGTGAATGAAATTTTAGATAATCCTAATATTGATGTTGTCATTGAAGTAATGGGCGGCATTGATGATGCAAAAGCATATATTTTACAAGCTTTAAAAAGCGGGAAGCACGTTGTGACTGCAAATAAAGATTTAATGGCGTTACACGGAGCGGAACTCTTAGCGGTAGCAAAAGATAATAAGGCTGATTTATTTTACGAAGCAAGTGTAGCTGGAGGGATTCCAATTTTACGAAGCATCGTAGAAGGACTTTCCTCAGATCTTATTACGAAAGTAATGGGAATTGTAAATGGAACGACAAATTTTATTTTGACGAAAATGTCAGACGAAGGGAGAGCATATAACGACGTGTTAAAAGAAGCTCAGCAGCTTGGATTTGCAGAAGCAGATCCAACATCAGACGTAGAAGGTTTAGATGCAGCAAGAAAAATGACGATTTTGGCTACCCTCGGTTTCTCTACAAATGTAGAGCTTGGAGATGTGAAGGTAAAAGGAATTACTTCTATTACAGCAGAAGATATTGAATATAGTAAGAGCTTAGGCTATACAATTAAATTAATTGGTCTTGCAAAGCGAGATGGCGAGAAATTAGAGGTTACAGTTGAGCCAACTTTACTTCCAAATGCACACCCTCTTGCGGCAGTGCAAAATGAATATAATGCTGTCTATGTGTATGGTGAAGCGGTAGGAGAAACGATGTTTTATGGACCGGGAGCAGGAAGTTTACCGACAGCGACAGCTGTTGTTTCTGACCTAGTTGCTGTAATGCAAAATATTAGGCTTGGTGTAAACGGAAATAGTGCGGTAGTCCCGCAATATCAAAAGGTACTAAAAGAGCCGGATGAAATTGTTGTGAAAAAGTTTTTAAGACTTCATGTGAAAGACGAAATTGGTGTGTTTGCAAAAATTACATCATTGTTCTCTGAGCGCGGTGTTAGTTTTGAAAAGATTATTCAAATGCCACTTGAAGAGAAAGGGAAAGCAGAAATCGTAATCGTAACGCATCGTGCTTCTCTTGCGGATTATGAGTACATTCTACATACATTGCAATCGTATGAAGAAATAGATTGTGTGAAAGCAAATTATCGAATTGAGGGAGATGCTAAGTAGTATCTTTTCTAATAAAACGAAAAACCCTATTAAGCGGCTTGCTTAATAGGGTTTTTTCTATTTAAAATCTTCGTACCAACTTGAATAAAAGCTTGAATAATCCAACCTGTTGTAAAGGATAAGATAATTGTTCCAAAATAGATTGGCCCATCTAATAAGAAGCTTAATGTTAAAAATAAAAAAGCTAATGAAATTTCTGTTCTTCTAAATGTCCATTTCTTTTTCTCAGCAACAGTTAAAACGAAAGCCTCTTGAGGTGCTGCGCAAAGGTTTGTAGAGACGTAAAGACCAATTCCAGCTCCGATGAATAGATTTCCGCAAATAAGTGTTATATATTTTGGAAGAGAGCGGATAGTATCCATAATAGTCGTAATAGAACCAACCCAATCAACAAAAAGAGAAATAAGAATCATTGTGACAATTGTGCCGATTGTAATTTGTTTTTTGTCCCAAAAGAGTACGATCAGGGTAAAAACAAAGTTAATCATGAAAATCCAAAAACCAATACTTATCCCAAAATTTTGATATAGTGCAATAAAGAAGGAATCATAAGGGCTAAGTCCAAAGGAAGTAATTGTCGTCATCATATTAATACCGATGGCGAGAATGAGTAAACCGCCAATGAAAAATATATATTCTAGTTTGAATCGAAGCATAGTTGTATATCCTTTCAAAATGTATTTGCTAAGAAAGGATATACTGTGGAAAGCTTACCAGGTCAAGCGAGAATTTTTGAGGGGAAGGGGAGAATGAGATGACTAATATAAGAAAGATTGCTGAACTTGCTGGGGTATCTGTTTCAACTGTTTCACGTGTACTCAATAATCATCCGTATGTGAATGAACAGAAACGAAAAGAGATTTTAGCGATTATTGAAGAATTAAATTACACGCAAAATGTGAATGCGATTCATTTAGTGAAAGGAAAAACGAATGTAATTGGCGTTTTATTGCCGCACGTAAATGATCAATATTACAGTGCCATTATTGGGGGGATATCAAAGGAAACCGCAAAGAACAATTATAATATGATGCTTTGCCAGACAAATTATAGCGAAGAAAAAGAGCTTGAAATTTTACATATGTTAAAAATGAAAAAGCTTGATGGAGTAATTATATGTTCACGGACAAATAGTAAGGAAAAACTTGAAGAGTATACGAAGTTTGGTCCAATTGTGATGTGTGAAGAAATAGATTCGAATTTCATTTCGAGTGTACATATTGATTACTACAAAGTATTTTTGCGCGGGATGAAAAGCTTAATAGATGCTGGTCATACACGTATCGGATATTGCATTGGAAGAAGTAATAGTATTAATAGCCAGAGGCGAAAAAAGGCGTATGAGGATTCACTTCAACAGATTGTTGTAACACCGTTAGATGCCTGGAAGTTTAAGGGCTGTTTTACGGTGGAAGATGGGCGCAATGTAGTCAGGGAATGGGCTCGTATGTCTGTAAAACCGACGGCGTTTCTTGTATCCTGTAACCATATTGCTGCGGGAATGGTAACAGAAGCGAAAAAACAAGGAATTCGAATGCCAGAAGATATTACGATTATCGGATGTGATGATCAAGAAGTGGCAGATATATTAGGCATAACAACGATTTCGCATCCTAGTAAAAATGTCGGGATAAAAGCGTTTGAATTATTATATGAAAAGATTAATGATGAGGAAATAGATGTGAAACATGTAGAGTTATTACCAGATTTGGTAGATAGGGAAACGACATAATAGAGAAGGTGTGAAAATCGCTTTTCGAAAATTCGTTTGGTATAATTATGGACAATCTATAGGGGCTAAAAGGGGTTTTGATATGAGATCAAAATTAGTAAAAGTAATTCTACTCATTACAATTGCGTCTTTCTGTTTATTTGCATACGGTTTTGTTTCGGGTGTAAATGATGTATTAAATCCGAAAGCTTCAAAATTAATTACGAAGACTGACGTAGTGGAAAAAGAGAAAAAGAAAACAGGAACGTTACAAATAGTTAGTTTAGGTGATTCGTTAACGCGCGGCGTTGGTGATAAAGAAGGAATTGGCTATATTGGACGAATGAAAGAGAATTTACAAAAAGATTATAAACAAAAAGTTGCACTAAGCAATTTGGCAGTTAGTGGTGCGAAAATGCCTGATTTATTAAAACAAATCGAAAGCAGCGGAGCTCAATATTCAATTAAGCAAGCAGATGTAATTGTTTTAACAATTGGAGGAAATGATTTATTCCCAGGATGGGAATCGCTCGGAAAGATAGATTTAGAGACGTATCGTCCTGATACGGAAACGTTTCAAAATGAAGCGAAGAAAATTATAGAAGAAATTCGTAAATTAAACACAGATAGTCCTATTTTTTGGCTAGGTTTATACAATCCTTTTGAGGATGTAGAAGATTTAAGAGGTTCATCAAATATTGTTGTTGATTGGAATGCTTCTTTAGAGAAGTTAGCATTAAATGATAAAAATGTATATATTACACCGACATTTGATTTATTCCAAAATCGTGGGAAAGATTTATTATACTCCGATCATTTTCATCCGAATGAAGTAGGCTACACATATATGGCAGAGCGATTAGTCCAAAACGTCGTAAGTAAATTAAAACTAGAGCAAGGAGGGATAAAATGACAACGATACTTTCTGTACGAGACTTAAAGAAGGTAATTGGAAAGAAGACGCTTGTAGAGGACATTTCATTTGATGTAAAACAAGGAGAAGTGTTTGGCTTTTTAGGACCGAACGGAGCCGGGAAAACGACAACAATTCGAATGTTAGTCGGACTGATTAAAGCGACAGAAGGTACTATTTCTATCGGTGGTTATTCTATTAAGGAAAATTTCAGAGAAGCGATGCGTCAAATTGGAAGTATAGTTGAAAACCCAGAGCTTTATACATATTTAACGGGATGGGAAAACTTAAAGCAATTTGCGCGCATGCTTGGTGATATATCAGATGAACGTATTATTGAAATTGCAAAAATGGTTCATTTAGATGAGCGTATTCACGATAAGGTAAAAACATATTCCCTTGGTATGAAGCAGCGCCTTGGAATTGCACAGGCGCTACTTGGAAACCCGAAATTGCTCATATTAGATGAACCGACGAATGGTTTAGATCCAGCTGGGATTAGAGAACTTAGGGAATTTATACATAAGCTTGTAAAAGAAGAAAATATGAGTGTATTTATTTCGAGTCACTTGCTAAGTGAAGTGCAACTGATATGCGACCGTGTTGCTATTATTCATAAAGGAAAAATGATAACAGTTGCACCTATTGAGGAGTTGATCAAAACAGCGAGTGATCGTGTGGAATGGGTCGTTACACCGATTTCCAAAGCGAAAGACATGTTAGACGCTGTTGAAGAGATAGAGGAAGTTAGTGTAGAAGATGAGCGTTTATTATGTCGTATGGATGTTGCGTCTATTAATGTTTGGAATAAGCATTTTGTAGAAAACGGGATAGATGTACATAGCGTCAAAGAGCTTGTATTTACGCTAGAAGATTTATTTATTGAACTCACAAGGGGTGAGCAATATGCGTGAATTTGCGAATCTAGTTTTAAATGAATCAGAAAAGATTTATCGTAAGAAACGAATTGTTGTTGTCATGCTTATTTTAGCAATCTTGATTCCACTTTTTGTGTATGCTCAGTATCGTGAAATAGAAACGACGCAAAAAAGGCTTGGTACGACCGATTGGAAAGTATCATTACAGCAACAAATTGTTGATTCACAAAACCGCTTGAACAATTCTAGATTGCCAGAAGAATGGCGGGATTGGTTAAAAGTAAGAGTGGAACAACAACAATATTATTTAGATCATAATATTAATCCGACTGCGCCAGGAGCACCGACATTTGTGAGGGCGTTTATTGAACAAGGAATAACGTTATTTATTCCATTGCTCGTTATGATTGTCGCCATTGATATTGTTTCAGGAGAACGAAGCGATGGTACGATGAAAATGCTTCTGACGAGGCCAATTCGGCGCTGGAAAATACTCCTTAGTAAATATGTGACGATGTTATTTTTCATTTCGCTCATATTGCTTCTTGTCGGTTTGTTTGCTTACGCATTATCAGGGCTTGTATTTGGATACTCTGGATGGAATTTACCTGTGTTAACAGGATTCGTCATTGATAAGGAAACGTTAAATACGAACTTTGTACACCTTATTCCGCAGTGGCAATACATTTTAATGGCGTACGGACTAGCTTGGTTTGTTGCTATCGTTGTTGGAACTATATCATTTATGGTCTCTGTTTTAATTCGTAATACACCAGCTGGTATGGGCGTTATGTTAGCTGCGTTAATTGCAGGCGGCATTTTAAGTTCATTCGCAACGTCTTGGGAAGGTGCGAAATACATTTTTAGTGTCAACTTATCGCTAACGGATTATTTATCAGGAAAACTGCCTGCATTACAAGGATTATCAATGGGATTTTCTTTAATAAATTTAACGGTTTGGGCAGTAGTATCTCTTATCATTTCGTTTGTAGTATTTACAAGGCAGGATATGGTGAATTAATTGGATAGGAAGTGAAGGCATGGAAAACATTTTGCAGAATGATTGGGGACCATTACTGGGGCCAGAATTTGAGAAAGAATACTATCAAAATTTAGCTAACTTTTTAAAAGAAGAGTATGAGGAGCATGTGATTTATCCAAAGGTAGAAGATATTTTTAACGCTCTAGAGTATACAAGTTATGAAAATACAAAGGTCGTTATTTTAGGACAAGACCCATATCATGGACCGAATCAAGCGCATGGTTTAAGCTTTTCGGTACAACCTGGTATTAAAACGCCGCCATCATTGCTAAATATGTACAAAGAACTTCGAGATGAATACGGTTATGAAATTCCGAATAACGGTTATTTAGTAAAGTGGGCGGAGCAAGGAGTTTTACTATTAAATACTGTATTAACGGTTCGTCAAGGTGAGGCGAATTCTCATAAAGGAAAAGGATGGGAGCATTTCACAGATCGCGTAATTGAGCTATTAAATGAACGTGAAAAGCCAGTTATTTTCATATTATGGGGACGCCATGCTCAGGCGAAGAAAAAGTTAATTACGAATACGAATCATCGTATTATCGAGTCTGTACATCCAAGTCCATTATCAGCAAGACGAGGTTTCTTTGGAAGTAAGCCGTACTCTAAAGTAAATACGATTTTAGCTAATATGGGCGAAAGAGAAATTGATTGGGAAATTCCAAATTTATAAATAGAAAAGGTAGTTAACAGTTGTTAACTACCTTTTTATTATTGTTGTTCGTTCTTTAGTTTTGCATCTAGTACAAAAGTACCGAATGGGATAACTGATGAAACGAATGCCCCAAGTGCCCATAAAATTGATTTACGGTGTACGATTGTTACTTGAATTACTGCAAAGATGAATAGAATAAATAAAACGCCATGAGCCATGCCTGTAATTTTAACAGCTGTTGCAAACCCTGCAAAATATTTTAATGGCATTGCTACAAATAATAGTAATAGGAAAGAAATCCCCTCAATTAAGCCGATTGCTCTTAATCTTCCGATTGGTGTAGATAACATGAAGTAGCCTCCTTTAATGTATGCTTGTATATAGTAAATTTGTATTCTTTTTCAAAATGAAATAGTCTATTTTGTTTAATTATATACAAAAAGAAAGTTTACACTACGAGAATAGTGCAAAGTTCAAAATATAGTCACAAAAGCATTGCAATTTAAATAAAAACCTATTTGAAGTATTTGACTTCAAATAGGTTTTATGAATGAAAATATTAAACAAGTACTTCCGTTTTTAAAACGAATTTCTCTACAACTTTTGCAACGCCATCGTTCATATTTGTATCTGTTACATAGTTTGCAATTTCTTTAATATCATCTGGTGCATTGCCCATCGCAACACCAAGACCAGCGAATTCAATCATTGCTTGGTCGTTATAGCTATCACCCATTGCGATAACCTCTTCACGCTTAATACCAAGTTTTTGGATTAGCTGGTTTAGGCTTGTTCCTTTTGTAACACCATATTCAGTAAATTCTAAGAAGAATGGTTTAGAGCGCATAACGCTTAATTGACCTTCTAGTTGTTTTTGTAGTTTCTTTTCTACTTCAACAAGGCGTTCAGCTTCTTTATTCATTAATACTTTTACTACAGGTTCTTTAACAGCAGTTTTAAAATCATCTACTTCAATAATCGGCATGCCAGTAATTTCGCCCTCAATTTTAGTATAAGGATTATTTTCTTCTGTTACGATATCATCGCCAATATAAGTATGGATCCATACATCTTCAGTTTTACTAATTTCAAATAGGTTGTGAACGATTTCAGGAGATAGCGTGCTACTGAAGATTTCTTCATTTGTTTTACAGTTAATAATTTTTGCGCCGTTAAAAGATAGAATGAAGCTACCATATTCCTCTAAACGAAGTTCTTTTGCAACATTGCGCATACCAAACGTTGGGCGCCCAGAAGCAAGTACAACTTTAACTCCTTGCTCTTGTGCTGTCATTAAAGCCTCTTTCGTACGAGGTGAAATTGTATGGTCGTCGCGTAATAAAGTATCATCTAAATCTAAAACAATCATTTTATAAGTCATATAGAAAATTCCTTTCTTTGTTGAAATAGAAATAAATTTTTATGAAGATAGTGGGGAATATATAGTAAGACATCGAACTTCTTTACATGAAACTAGGAGAAGTTCTGCATTGTTAGTATAAATTATCATGAGCGTGTTGCCCATGATAATTTATCCCGCTATTTGCGGGCAGTAAAACTCCCAACTCAGCATTTAGCTTGAGCAACGAAGTTAGATGGGAGATCCACTGCCCGTAAATGCCCTATTGGTGTGGGCTAATAATCATTGGGGAGGAACACCCCCCAATGATTAAAGTTTCACTTTATCATTATCGTAACAACTCTAAAGATAGAGTGCAATAATGGAAGTTTTCCAATTTACGATGGTTGTTTTTCGTGCGAACGAGAAAATAATATTTCCAGCAAGATAGCCATTACAGATCCAAGAACAAGACCGTTACTTAAAAATGAAGCTAAAAATGGTGGTAGCGTAGAAAACGCTCCTGCTGGAACGAACATAACGCCGACTCCTGTAAAGATTGAAAGGCCTGCTACTTTAAATAATTGTTCTTTATTTTGTACAGTGTCATATTCGCGGAAAGCGAGACCAATCATGCTTGCAAATACAGGATAAATCGCAGCATACCCAACTGCAACGGGGATGGCTGCAAAGAATGAAGTAATCTTTGGGAATATACTAACAAGAATGATAAAGCTTGACCCTAACATAAATGGAAGGCGCTTATAAATATTTGTCGTTGCAATAAATCCTGCGGATCCAGAAATGGCAACAGGACCAATGGCTGAAAATAGACCGCCTAGCAATTGATTTATTCCTGTTATAATGCCAGCTTGTTTGAAGCGATCTGGAGCAGCATCTTCTTCATACTTAGAAACAACCTTTTGTACAACGCGAATACTTGCTAACATATTTGTTAGCAGTAGTAGTGTGACGAAAACTACCGTAATTGCCATGTTCCATTCAATGCGAGGTATTCCGAAAACAAACAGAGATGGAAGACGAATTATATCTGTCACAGGTGTTACTGGATTAGATAATCCGAAGCACGCAAATAATATCCAGCCGCAGACGATACTGAAAAGAACGGAATATTGTCCAATAATAGGTATCTTCATAATGAAAAAAGATAGTAAAATAACAATGAGTGAAA
Organism: Bacillus sp. SRB_331; assembly: GCF_003264175.1. Lineage (NCBI taxonomy): Bacteria > Bacillati > Bacillota > Bacilli > Caryophanales > Bacillaceae > Bacillus > Bacillus sp. SRB_331. The sequence goes on from NZ_NADV01000007.1 coordinate 115,958, forward strand.
GAATAAATACCTTTGGCTGTACTTCTGTATGTTGTCCATCAAGGCCAAACATGCCTTTTAAGAAGGAGCCACTAAGTTGTGCGACCAAAAGGAATAAATACGTTCCAATTACTGTCGGTGTAAAGTAACGAACTAGTTTATCAATAAGTCCAAAAACACTAAGAATAATACAAATGATGCCACTTAATAGGAAAGCGTACTGAAGGACCTTAAGTGTTTCATTGCTTGATCCAAATAATACGACGCCTAAACTTGCATACAAGGAGAAAATTCCCCACCAAAGGCCTGCAGGACCTTCTTGGATAGGAAGTTTATGACCAAATATGGCTTGCAAGAGACCGGCAAAACCGAGAACAAATAATGTTCTTTGTACAAACGCGATAGCTTCAGCGCCATCAAGGCCGTAACTAGTTGCGACACTAATTGGTACAATAAGACTTCCAGCTAAAATAAATAGTGCCCATTGTAAGGCAGAAAGAAATAGCTTCATTATATCAACCTCTTTCATAGATTCCGTTTTCTAGTATATACGTATTTCATTTCCTCTGGCAAAGATTGTAGATAGAGAAAAGAGTTGAAACGTAATATGAATGTACGGAAGCAATTATGGATAGCGGTTATATGTATGACTTTTGTTGTAATTCTAGGAATGCTATGACAATTGAAGAGATTAGCTTGTTTCAAGCATTTTGGATGACGATGATTACTGTATTGATGGTTGGATATTGCGAATCCGTTAACAGTGCATTATATTGATACAGTATTGTATGGAATAGAGCAATCATTTGTAATTGAAGAAATTCAAGTTGGTAAAGATTCTAACTTAGCTAGTAAATTGTTATTAGAGAGTAATGTGAGAAATCAATTTGGTGTAACAATTTTAGCGATTTTAAGAGATGGGGATATTATCCATAATCCAACGGGGCAGGAAAAACTGCAAGAACATGATATGATAATAGTATTTGGTTCAGTGGAAAAACTGAGGCAATTTGAGAAAGAACTACAAAGTAAGAGGTGACAAGGAATGCAAGTATCTAGCGATAAGGTTTTAAATAAAATGGCGAGTGAAATTGCAAAGGCAAAAAGTAGTGAAGGACAAAAATCAAAAGAGCATTTATTAGTTGTGCGTGCATTATGTGATTTATTATTAGATGAACGAGTTGAGCCTTCTACGTATAGAGAACCACAAGTTCAATCACAAATAATCGGATCTCAGCCTATAACAACAGTTCAACCGGTTATGCCAGTTTCTGGAGAACCTGTGTATATAAAAGAAGAAGGTGCAAATGGTAATTCTTTATTTGATTTTTAGGGATTAAATCGTTTGGATTATATGTGAAAATTGCTTATGATAAAAATAAAAAGGGGAATTAAGATGAAAATTTTCTTTTTACTAGGTTGTATTGCAGCGGGGCTATCTGTTGCATTAGGGGCTTTTGGAGCACATGGTTTAGAAAATAAAATTTCTGCAAAAATGTTAGAAGTGTGGAAGACGGGCGTTACATATCAAATGTTTCATGCCGGTGGCTTATTCGTAGTTGCTCTATTAATGGACAAAATGCAATCATCACTTTTAAGCACTGCAGGTTGGCTTATGGTAGCTGGGATTATTATGTTCTCAGGCAGTCTTTATGCATTAAGTACAACAGGTATTAAATTCTTTGGCCCAATTACACCTCTTGGTGGTGTAGCGTTTATTGTGGCGTGGATTTTAGTCGGAACTGCAGTTGTAAAAGGGTTATAAAAAACAAAAGCTGGCATTTGCCAGCTTTTTTTTATGGTCTTGGAGCATAAGTTGCTTGTTGACCAGGTAAATACGCAATTTCTCCTGGGAATTCTACATAATCTAAGTAAATCATTAGTAGTAAAAATCGTTTTCCAGATTTCGGTTCACTAATAACGATATGATCACGGCCGGCTGCCTCAATAATCCCTGTATAAGATTGTGTGCCAAGCGAGCTACCACGTTCATAAGTCATTACAACTGTAGCCTGCTTACCTTTGTTTAAACGAAGGATATTTTCAATATAAGATTGCTCTAGTGGTAACATACCTTGAGAAACTGCCAATTGAGCCTGAGCAGCTTGTTGTTGCATCGCTTGCTGTTGTTGCTGTTGCTGCTGCGCGGTCATTTGTTGCGGTTGTACATAAGTTCCAGATGGTTGATAGAAACCTGTTCCATAGTATGGATTTTGTTGCTGTGCCATTCAAAAATCCCTCCTCGTTTTCATTCCTTAATATATGCTAGGGCAATCCCCGGCAGTTGGTTGGAAGAAGCAGTGCTTTTTAAAACGTCCAGAGTTTTGTTGGTCATACCAAGTTGGTGGGCAAGGACCTTCAGGTCTGAAAAACCATAAGGCGAAATTTGCAGGCCAAAAACGTTGTCCTTGAATGGTACGCCTTGCTAAGGCAATGTCTTGTTCTCGTGCTCGTTGATAAAAGTACCCTTTTTGAGTAGCTTCAAAACCACCAGGATTTTGATAAACCATCTGACGTAAGTTCCGTACTTTTTTAAAATCCAAACAATTTCCGCGGACACGATTTACACCGACATTTCCAACCATTAGCATGCCTTGTTGTCCTTCTCCTTCAGCTTCGGCACGCATGAGTCTAGCTAATAACTTTACATCTTCTTCTGTATGTGCGATAACACCCATTATGTGTCACCTCTCTTTTTGGAATACCCTTCGGAAAGAGGTTTTTTCTAGATGAAGTGTGGAACAATTACTAGTTCATACGTATGAGAAAAAGGACTCAGATATGACAACCAAACAAAGTTTTACATTTTGAGAGGAAAAGAAAAAAAGCTAGCGTGGGCTAGCTTTTCATCATTAAAATACTTTAGACCATGAGTTTGAGAAGAAATCGCCAATTGAACGCATTGTTAATACGAACCAATTTGCTTTTTCTACTTCTTCAGTCGTTTTTGCAGTAACTTTTATACTTTTATTTCCGTCTAAGAAACCGTATTTATCAGTTGATTCTAAAACGATGGAACCGACTTTTGCATCTTTCTTAATAGGGGCAACTAAATGTCCATCTTCAGCAAGTGATTTATCTGCTTCAGCTGAAATTTTGTAAGGTGATTTGCTACCTTTTGCAGTAACTACTGTCACTTCTTTTTCTGGTGCAACTGTTACGTAGTCTTCTTTTCCTTTTACTACAGAAATTTTGTTATTTTTATCTACTTTTAATTTCTGTTTTTCGAAGTTATTAAATCCATATTCAATTAATGCGCGAGATTCTGTGAAACGTTCGTCCATTGATTTTGTTTTAATAATAACTGAAATAAGACGTAAATCACCACGTTTTGCTGTAATAGTGAATCCATATCCAGCGGTATCAGAACTTCCTGTTTTTAAACCATCTGCTCCTTCATAAGAGAAAGCAGCACCTGGTAACATCCAGTTCCAATTTTCCATACGAATTGGTTTCGGATGATTATCTGGGAAGTTTCTAAATCTTTGTTTTGTATCCTCTAGCATTTCTGGATACTTTGTAATAATTGTTTTTGAAAGAATACCCATATCGCGAGCTGACATGGAGTTTTCTCCATTCGGATCAGTTCCTTCAGGATGTTTTCCTTTTAAATCAGCGTTGTTTAACCCAGTAGCGTTTACAAATTTATATTTCTTTAACCCTAGTTTTTTCGCATGTTCATTTGCAAGATTTAAGAAGTTCTTTTCACTTCCTGCAAGTAATTCTGCTAAAGCAATACTAGATCCATTCGCAGAGAAGATAACGATAGAATGATATAATTCTCTTACAGTATATTGGCGTCCCTTTTCAAACGGTACGTTAGAGAATTCATTATTACGTGAAACTTCATAAGCGTAATCAGAAATAGTTACTTTCGTATCCCAAGTGATTTTTCCTTCTTTAATTGCTTCTAATACGGCATAAATAACAATTAATTTTGACATACTAGCGATAGCTAGTAATTCATCTGGATTTTGTTCATGCAGTATTTTTCCTGTATCCGCATCAAATAGAAGTGCAGCAGCTGCCTCTATATGTATTTTTTCTTCCGCATGGGATGTTGTTACTCCTAAGGAAGAAAATGACAATAGAGACACTAGTAAAATAGACAAGATTTTCTTCATATACATTATCACCTTCGCATCGTTATTAGCATATAGCTCGTACCATTTTAGCATAAATTTGGATATAGAAAGGTTACAATTTTGTAAGGAAATTGAAAAGAATTTGTCGATTTTTGTTCAAATTTGCAGAGAAAAGAAGCTTTTTGAGGAGAAATATAGAGGGTAATAAAAAAAGGAACGAATTTCGTTCCTTTTTTACGATTTATATGTGTAAAAATTTCTCTACCTTTTCGTCTGGTAAAATGTTTCCAACGAAAAATGTTCCGAATTCACCATAACGAGCACTTACTTCATCGAAGCGCATTTCATATATAAGTTTCTTAAATTGAAGAACATCGTCAGCAAATAATGTTACGCTCCACTCAAAATCGTCAAATCCAACTGATCCTGAAATAACTTGGCGCACTTTACCTGCGTACTGGCGACCGATTTTGCTATGGCTGTACATAAGTTTCTTACGTTCATCCATAGGAAGCATATACCAGTTATCATTACCTTGGCGACGCTTATCCATTGGATAGAAGCAAATGTGATTTGCTTTCGGTAACTCAGGATATAAGCGAGCTAAGATTTGTGGGTTTTGGTATGGGTCTTCATCAGCTGGAAGATAGTTGCTTAGTTCAACAACAGATACGTAAGAATATGCAGGAACTAAATATTCAGCTAATGTTGTTTTATTTAATTCTGTTTCGATTTCATTTAACTCTTCCATTGTTGGACGTAAGATCATAAGCATAATATCTGCTTTTTGACCAACAACTGTATACATTGCATGACTGCCTTTTTTTGCAGTAGCTACTTCGTTCCATTTTTCAACGACATTTAAAAATTCAGACACTGCTTGTCCGCGTTCGTCACTAGATAATGTTTTCCATGCTGCCCAATCAATAGAACGTAAATCATGTAAACAATACCAGCCATCTAACGTTGTTGTTGCTTCACTCATTCTATTCACCTCAGTTAATGATATTTTACACGTTAACTATAGCATATATAGGATTAAAAACATCTACATAAAGTTTCGGCGCATAAAACTGTCACATTTATATTTACTGGAAAACGGGAGAAAATAAGGCTTAAGTAGGCATTATTTCTCGGCTGAATTTTATGAAAATATAATCATTTTCATTTTATCTATTTTTTGGGAGCTATAAGTTTAAAATATAGCTGAAAAGAAGTATTCTTAAAGGTAGAGTTTTTAACATTTGTAGGAGGGTTTATTCGTGAGCAATTTATTTACAGCAGTAAAAGAAAAAGTTCAAGGAAAAGGCATTTCTATCGTACTTCCTGAAGGAACTGATGAAAGAATTTTAGGCGCTGCAGAGCGTTTAGCAAAAGAAGAGTTAGTAAAACCAATTTTAGTTGGTAATAAAGAAGAAATTAGCGCAAAAGCTGCTAGCATGAACTTAACATTAGCAGGCGTTGATATTTACGATCCAGCTACATACGAAGAGATGGATGCAATGGTAGCATCTTTCGTTGAACGCCGTAAAGGTAAAGCAACAGAAGAAGATGCTCGCAAAATCCTTAAAGACGAAAACTACTTCGGTACGATGCTTGTATACATGGGCAAAGCACAAGGTTTAGTAAGTGGTGCAGCTCACTCTACAGCTGATACAGTTCGTCCAGCACTTCAAATTATTAAAACAAAACCAGGCGTTACAAAAACTTCAGGCGTATTCATCATGGTACGTGAAGAAGAGAAGTATGTATTCGCTGATTGCGCAATTAACATTGCACCAAACAGCCAAGATTTAGCTGAAATTGGTATCGAAAGTGCGAAAACTGCTGAACTATTCGGTATTGACCCACGCGTTGCTATGTTAAGCTTCTCTACAAAAGGTTCTGCGAAATCTCCAGAAACAGAAAAAGTTGTAGAAGCAACTCGCATTGCAAAAGAAATGGCTCCTGAATTAACTTTAGATGGAGAATTCCAATTCGATGCTGCATTCGTACCATCTGTAGCTGAGAAGAAAGCTCCAGGTTCTACAATTAAAGGTGATGCTAACGTATTCGTATTCCCAAGCTTAGAAGCTGGTAATATCGGCTACAAAATCGCTCAACGCTTAGGTAACTTCGAAGCAGTAGGACCAATCTTACAAGGTTTAAATATGCCTGTAAATGATCTGTCTCGTGGATGTAACGAAGAAGAAGTGTACAAGTTAGCTTTAATTACAGCAGCTCAAGCACTTTAATTCTATAACGAATTAATATGAAAAAAGACCATCCTATTTCTTTTGAAATGAGGGTGGTCTTTTTGATTTCTATTTTTCTAAACCAAGTGCCTTATTATTACGGTCAATAATACGTTGTAAATTCGTCTCATATAAAGGAACTTCATCTACTGTTAGCTGAGATGATGTTAACTTTGGAGTGAATTGTTGCAACGTTTTTAAAAGGCGCATCATTAAATCTTGCACTGTAATTGTTTCGCCAAGTAATTCAGATAGTGAAGCCATCGTACTCGGTACAATTTCAGGATACGTAAATCTTGTTTCTTCGCCTTGAATTGCTACGTTGTAAAAATCACGAACGAGTGCGGCACGCTCAGATCCGCTTCCTGTCGCACATAAGTAAATTTGTACAGCAACGCCTCCGCGAATACGACGCTGAGAAATACCAGCAAATTTTTGATTGCGAATGCTCAAATCGTAGCTACCAGGACAATAAGAACCAACAATTTCTTTTGCTTCGATAGTAACATCGTAATCTTTTAACATTTCCTTAATTAAATGCCACATCGTATCGTATCCAAGGTCGATATCGATACCCTTTTCTGTTTCTTGGAATAAAAGTGATACATTTAAAACACCTTCATCAAGTACGACAGCAAGTCCACCAGAATTACGAACGATAACATTGAAGTCGTTTTCTTTTAAAAAGGAAATACCTTCTTCTAAATGTGGTAGGCGTGAATCTTGAATGCCAAGAACAATTGTATTGTGATGAACCCAAGAGCGCATTGTTGCAGCGGATAGACCATTTCCAATACTTGTGCATAACGTGTCATCCATTGCGAATGACTGAAGTGCATGGAAAGTTGGTCCTAAACTAGACTGATCTACAATACGCCACTCTGGCTGAGATAAAATCGAACGGGAATTGCTCATATAACTAACCCCTTATTTTTAAAATGACAACCTTTATTATAGCAAAAAATGTAGAAAGGGGTTTTCTCATATATAAAGGGAAGTTTAGAGGTGAAAGAATAAAAAGGATGCATTGCATGCATCCTTTTTATTCTGCAATTTTTTCTAAGTTACCGTTTCGATCCATGCGGAAAGATGTTTGTGAGCGTTCCTCATCATCCATTACTGCTAATTTACGAGCACGGTTCATAATATTCATAAGTGTTTCGTAATCCTCTTGTACAGTATGAGATTGTTGTTCTAATTTTTCTAGTTTCTTTTCTAGTTCTTCATTTCGCAGGATTTGCGTTTTAATTTCTTGTTTCAATCTCGTATTCTCGTTTTCAAGAGCTGTTACTTTTATATTTGAAGATCCAACTGTTTGTAAAAAGTAAATAACATCTTGCATTGTTATTGAGCTTTTTGGAGCAGGGACAGTCGGCTTTTGATATGGAGTAGCTTCTGTATATTGAACAGCTGTTTCATACGGTACGTGTTCTTCATAATCAGTTATCGCCGCCGCTGAAGCTGGTGGTGTGTAAAGCAAACGTTTTTTTGTCTGTTCACCGCCCGCAGCACGCATTTTATCTTTACGATGTTTTTTTGCTAGTTGAAGAGCTTGTTCATAGCTATAGCGAACAACAGCATTCCAGCGGAAACCACAAGCAGCAGATGTGCGATTTAACTGATCTCCTACTTCTTCAAAAGCATTTAATTGAGTACTTCCTTCTCGAACATGGCGAAGCACCGTTTCAGCAAGTAATAAATCGTCCTCGTCTGTCCAAGCATCTTGTCTTACTTTCATAGATTCAACTCCCTTTCTTTTTATGAACTTCCTATTTTTATAATGGGCAAAAAAATGAGCTTTTATACAAAGCTTTTAAAAATATGGTAGATTTCAATGAAGAGAAGAAATGTGGCTATGAATGATGAAAGCTTTTGAAGGAGAAAATATAAAAAATAGGTAGCTTTATATAGGAATAGAGCTATGCCCGGAGACTTGCAACAAGCTTCAAAGAGCGGTAAAATACCATTTAGTGTTTATTTTTAAATGTACTTGTGAAAAGTTTAAAATAGAGGAAGTGTTATATATAATGGGAAACGAATTTCGTGTGTGTGATGATTGTCAGGCAACGAACGTTAAAACGTTGATTCCGAAGTTAAAAAAAGTAGATTCATGTGCAACGATTGAGGTTGCATGTCAGTCTTACTGTGGCCCTGGTCGTAAAAAATCATTCGCGTTTGTAAATAATCGTCCAGTTGCGGCTCCAACAGAAGACGAATTAATTGTAAAAATTGAAGCAAAATTAAATAAGTAAGAAAAAGAAGAGTGAACAGATTACTCTTCTTTTTTTATGTCCATAAGATAGCGTTTTGTATGAATTCGTATTTCAAAATAATGGTTGACAGTCTTTTGACGTGGTAGGTAGAATAGAAAGTGTCTGATTCTGATAATCATTATCATGAAAAAGGTCAATTCACCTAATTTTTTTATTATTATTTGAGAATAAATTTCATTTTATTAAATATATGTTGTTGGTTAGGATGGTTGAGGGATGGAAGCGAGCGCAAGGAGTATAGAACAGCAAGATGTGAATGTTAAAGAGATTAAGAGCAGACCGCTCGTTGCTTCTATTATTTTAATAGCAGGCACAATTTTGTTAGCTTTAAGTATGGCAGTTTCTATTTCGTTTGGTGCAGCAGATATTAGTTTAAAGACCGTTTGGCAAGCTGTATTTCAGTTTGATGGTTCCATAACGCACCATAACGTAATTCAAGAACTTCGCATGCCTAGAGCAATAGGGGGCGTAGTTGCAGGTGCTTTTTTAGCGGTATCAGGTGCAATTATGCAAGGTATGACACGAAATCCACTTGCATCTCCATCGTTAATGGGGATTACAGATGGTGCTGTATTCGGAATTGCAATTATGTATGCATTCTTCCCTAATTCACCTTATTTAATGTTTGTTATCGCATCTTTTATTGGAGCTGCGTTTGGAGCGAGCATTGTATATGGTATTGGGTCTTCTTCACCAGGTGGATTAACGCCTGTAAAATTAGCTTTAGCAGGTGCAGCAATTAGTGCTTTATTAGGGGCAATTTCATCTGGAATTGCATTGTATTTCAACCTTGCCCAAGAGGTAAGTATGTGGAATGCAGGCGGTGTTGCCGGAGTGAAATGGCAAAGTATTAATATGTTAGTACCGATTGGTCTTGTTTGTCTCATTATAGCAATTATGATGTCGAGATATATGACAATTTTAAGCTTTGGTGAAGAAATTGCGATTGGACTTGGTCAAAATACGACATTAATTAAATTTATCGGAACAGTACTTGTTCTTGTATTAACAGGTTCTGCGGTTTCTATGGCAGGATCAGTTGGATTTGTTGGACTTGTAATTCCGCATATGACTCGTTTCCTTGTAGGCTCAGATTATAGATGGGTTATTCCATGTTCTGCGGTCTTAGGTGGATTGCTAATTGAATGTGCAGATATGTTATCTCGCGTTATTAATCCACCATTTGAAACGCCAATTGGAGCAATTACAGCGCTAATTGGGGTGCCATTCTTCCTCTACTTAGCACGTAATGAAGGGAGAGGAAAGATGTGAGGACGAGCGTCTTAACAAAAAAGAACGTTTCTATTTTAACGATTTTAGTAGGATTAATTGTTGCTGTATTTTTAATAAGTTTAAATACAGGAACATTTAAAATTCCTCCAATAGATGTATTAAAGTCATTGGTTGGATTAGGTGCAGAAGATCAATCTGTTATTTTATTTGAATTTCGTATGCCGCGTATGGTTATTGCTATATTAGTTGGTTCTGCATTAGCTATGTCAGGTGCAATTTTGCAAGGGCTATCACGAAACCCGCTTGCTGATCCAGGTATTATCGGTATTAACGCCGGAGCGGGATTAACAGTTGTTGTATTCGTCTACTTTTTCTTTGGAAAAGTTGGAACTGGTACATTTTTATCTGTATTTATCCTTCCATTCTTCGCGCTAGTTGGTGCGATATTAGCAGCGGTTATTATTTATTTACTAGCATGGAAAGACGGCGTTTCATCAACTCGATTAATTCTTGTTGGTATCGCTGTTGCAGCCGGATTTGGTGCTGTTAGTTTAATTTTTTCTATGAAGATGACATCGAACGACTTCCGTTTTGCAACGATTTGGTTGGCAGGAAGTTTATGGGGAACAGATTGGAAGTTCGTACTAAGTGTACTCCCATGGATGGTTATTTTCTTACCACTTGCCATTAGTAAAGCGCACATATTAAATGTAATGAATTTAGGCGACTCTACAGCAGTTGGCCTTGGTGTAAACGTAGAAAAGGAAAGACGTAAATTATTATTTATTGCAGTTTGTTTAGCAGGTGCATCTGTTGCGGTGGCGGGCGGCATTGGTTTTATCGGTTTAATGGCTCCGCATTTAGCGAGACGCCTCGTTGGTGGTAAACATCAAATTATGTTACCAACAGCTGCATTAATAGGAACGTTCTTGCTTTTATTTGCAGATGTAATTTCAAGAAGCGTGTTACCAACTTCAGAAATACCGGTCGGTCTTGTTATTTCTGTAATTGGTGCACCATATTTCATATATTTACTTATGAGGACAAAATAAAGGGAGGCTTTTTGTATGGCAACTTTAGCAGTTGATGCGGTATCTGTTGGATATAATGAAGGGTTAATTATAGATGGATTAACAGTTGAAATTCCGGAAGGACAAATTACAACGATTATTGGACCAAATGGTTGTGGGAAATCCACATTATTAAAAACGGCTTCTCGTATTTTGAAAGCAAAACGAGGTACTGTTTATCTTGATGGAAAAGCAATTGAGAAACAGCCAACGAAAGAAATCGCAAAGAAAATGGCGATTTTACCACAAACTGCAGAAGTGCCAACAGGCCTTACTGTGTTTGAACTTGTTTCATATGGACGTTTTCCTCATCAAAAAGGATTTGGAACATTGAAAGAAGAGGATTATCGCTACATTCATTGGGCACTTGAAGTGACGGGGATGACAGAATTCGCAAATCGTCCAGCAGAAGCTTTATCAGGTGGTCAACGTCAACGTGTATGGATTGCGATGGCTCTTGCACAAGGAACAGATTTACTTGTGTTAGATGAACCAACAACATACTTAGATATGGCTCATCAACTTGAGGTATTAAACTTACTGAAGAAGTTAAACAAAGAAGAAGGCAGAACGATTGTTATGGTTATTCACGATTTAAATCATGCTTCTCGTTTCTCTGATCATATGATTGCATTAAAAGCAGGTAAGTTAATGAAACAAGGAACGCCAGATGAAGTTATGACGAGTGAAACACTTCGTAACGTATTTGAGATTGAAGCGCAAATCGTTCCATGTCCAGTAAACTGTAAACCAATTTGTTTAACATACGATTTAGCGATGATTAATAATCAATTGCGTAAAAAAGCATAATTAATAGAATTTCCCCCCTCTTAAAGAGGTGAGAGGGGGAGTTCTAATGGACGTTGAGCTTCTTACCCACGGATGGGAAGTTGAACGCCCGTTAGAACGGGTTATAAACAACGATTAATAAAAATATATTAATTAAATGTTGTTTCGTTTCTTATAGTTACATGCAAATTATAAGAGAAATACAGCTAGAAGGAGTCGGAATATGAAGAATTTTAAAATGGCACTATTAGCAATGGTACTAGTTGTTACTTCTGTACTATTTGCAGCTTGTTCTAACAAAGAAGAAGAAAAGAAAGCAGATGCGAAAACTGAAGAGCGCACTGTACAACACGCAAAAGGGGAAATTAAAATTCCTGCAAATCCAAAGAAAATTGCTGACCTTAGTGGTTCAACAGAAGAATTATTAATTTTCGGTATGAAACCGATTATTACTGCAAATACAACACAAGAAAAAATTGATTCACATATTGAGAAGAAATTGAAAGATGTAAAACCGGTTGGTTCTGCGTGGGGCGATAAAATTAACATCGAAGCAGTGGCTGCTGCAAAACCAGATTTAATTATTGTAAACAATCGTCAAGAAAAGATTTATGATCAATTATCTAAAATTGCACCAACAGTTATGTTAAAAACTCCATTAGACCAATGGCGTCCAAAATTCGAAGAAGTAGGACAAATCTTCGGTAAAGAGAAAGAAACAAAAGAATGGTTCAAAAAGTATGATGAAAAAGCAAGCAAATTACATGACAAAATCGTTGCTAAAACTGGCGATGCAACATTCATGAAAATGGCTGCATATCCAAATGCATTCCGTGTATACGGTGACTACGGTTACGGTAGCGTAATCTTTGGTGATTTAAAATTACCAGCAGTTAAAGGTACACCAACTGATAAACCGTTAGTACAAATACAAAAAGAAGCTTTAATTGATTACAACCCAGATTACTTATTCGTATTTACAACTGGTGACGGTTCTCAGCGTCTAAAAGAATTCCAAGAAGAATCAATTTGGAAAAATATGAACGCTGTTAAAAACAACCATGTATTTACAATCAGTAATGAAGATGTAAACAAAGGATACTTCCCACTAGGTAAAGAAATGATCCTAGACGAAGTTACTGAGTTCATTTTAGGAAAATAATATATAAAGAAAAATCACCTTTGCTTTGGTAAAGGTGATTTTTCTTTATATAACAGGAATTAATATAGTCTTTCATTTCTTTCTGTTTCCTATATCGTTTATAATATATAGTAAGAATGCAGTAAAGAAAGGGGGATGTCGGAAAGTGGTATATTTAAACGACAAACTCAGCGAAACAAAAGTGTTTAAAGACCCAGTACATAAATATGTACACGTGCGTGATCGCGTTATTTGGGATTTAATCGGAACGAAAGAATTTCAACGCTTGCGCCGTATTAAGCAGCTTGGTACGACATTTTTTACATTTCACGGTGCAGAGCATAGTCGCTTTACTCATTCGTTAGGTGTATATGAAATTATTCGTCGTATGATTGATGATGTGTTTGATGGCAGACCGAACTGGAATGCTGAAGATAGATTGTTATGTTTATGTGCGTCATTACTTCATGATGTCGGTCACGGCCCATTTTCTCACTCGTTTGAAAAAGTATTTTCGTTAGATCATGAGAAATTTACGCAAAAGATTATCGTTGGTGATACGGAAATTAATCGTGTGTTAAGCCGTGTGGATAAGGATTTCCCGCAAAAGGTAGCAGATGTAATTGCGAAAACATCTACTAATAAATTAGCGATTAGTATGATTTCGAGCCAAATTGATGCCGATCGTATGGATTATTTATTAAGAGATGCATATTTTACTGGTGTAAAGTATGGGAACTTTGATATGGAACGTATACTGCGTGTCATGCGCCCGTACGGTAATCAAGTTGTCATTAAAAATAGTGGTATGCATGCTGTAGAGCATTATATTATGAGCCGTTATCAAATGTATTGGCAAGTATATTTTCATCCGGTAACACGTAGTGCAGAAGTAATTTTAACGAAGATTTTACACCGAGCTAAATCGTTGCATGAGAAATATTATGCGTTTAAAAATCATCCTGTTCATTTCTATTCTTTATTTGAAGAAGAAGTAACAGTAGAGGATTATTTAAAGCTAGACGAGAACGTAATGTATTATTACTTCCAAGTATGGCAAGAGGAAGAAGATCCGATTTTAAGTGACTTATGCCGTCGTTTTATGAATCGAAATCTATTTAAATATGTGGAGTTTACAGATAAGCACGGTTTAGATAATTGGATGGAGCTAAGTAGCTTATTTAAAAAAATTGGACTAGACCCAGAGTATTATTTAGTTGTTGATTCAACATCAGACTTACCGTATGACTTTTACCGTGCAGGAGAAGAAGAAGAGCGTCTGCCAATCTTACTTCTTATGCCGAACGGGGAACTTAGAGAGCTTTCGCGTGAATCGGATATTGTTGAGGCGATTACAGGTAAGAAGCGAACGGATCAAAAGCTATTCTATCCGCATGATTTAATCTATGAAGATGGAAGAAAAGGAAAATATAAAGAGAGAATTATCGAGTTGTTAGAAGGAAAGAAATAAGAAGCAGCTAAGAGCTGCTTCTTATGAAAAAACTTGAAATTATTTGTCGCTTAAGCGTTTTCCGCCAACTGCATAATGGTTTTTAGACATTTCTTCGATGAAAACAACGATGTTTTCTTCAGGAGCACCAGTTGTTTCGCTTACTGCTGCTGTTACTTTCTCAGCAAGAGCTTTCTTTTGTTCTTCTGTGCGTCCTTCTAGCATTTTCACTGTTACGTATGGCATATATGATCGCTCCTTTTATGTAAGTTACACTCTTATTATAGCGGATTATGAGGAAGAACAATCGGAAAAACAAATAATTTCTTTTTTTGACATATTGAAGAGGAGATGAAGTATGGATCAGTTATTTAGATACCCATTGCAACAAATTCCGTTGGTAGCAATGGCGATTATTATTGCGCTATCTGTGCATGAATTTGCACATGCGTATGTTGCATATAAATTTGGAGACGATACAGCGAAAAAGCAAGGGCGTTTAACGTTATCACCGATGGCTCATTTAGATCCTATCGGTATGATTGCTGTATTAATTCTTGGATTCGGTTGGGCAAGACCCGTGCCTGTTAACCCATATAACTTTAAAAGACCGCGTCTTGCAGGAATATTAGTTTCTATTGCGGGACCGATAAGTAATCTTATCTTAAGTGCAATTGGTTTAATTATTTGGTATAGCTTAATAACATTTGGTGTGTTAGATGCGATGCCACTTGCAGTAGCAGATACGCTGGATCAATTTTTCCAAATTTTTATTATGCTTAATATTGTTTTACTTGTATTTAATTTATTACCAATCCCGCCACTTGATGGTTATCGCGTTGTGGAAGATTTAGCACCAGCAAATATTCGTGCGAAAATGACACAGTATGAAAAGTATGGATCAATTGCGTTATTAATTCTTGTTATTACACCGCTTAGCAATTACACAATTCAACCTATTTTCAATGTTGTTATTCCATATGTATTAGTATTTTTACAAAATATCATTGCGCCTATTTTCAGGCTTTTTTAATCATTAAGCGAGGAGGAGTTTACATATGACAGAGAAAAAGAAAAAAATCGGTTTTAATATCGTGAAAAATGATTCAACAGATGGACATGGTGGTTTTGGCGTTGGGGCATTAAGTTTAGAAAATATTTCTCCTGTATTTGTTGATGTATTAGAGAAAACTGCGTTCGTTGATATCGGTGCGATGCATGCGCGTAGTACAGTAGAAAAAGGAATTAAGTTTTTAACAAATAAAGATGAAGTTCCAAACGGAAAACCGTTTTGGCTTGTTTGGGTAACAATTGAAAGAACACCAAACGGTGCTTATTACGCAGGTGCAACAGCCTGTGAAATGACAGTTGATCGTGAAATTCGCCGCGGATATAAATCACTTCCAGAGCATGTAAATAAAATGGATAAATCACTAAAGCGTCACATCATGATTGATCATATGGATGAATCATCTAAAAAAATACTTGGTACATTCTTAAAAGAGCATAATGAAGCAATTTGGAACGAATCTAGTGAAGAATTGCGCCACGCATTATTAGGCGAATAAAAATAGCTGACGGATTTCCGTCAGCTATTTTTTTACCACGGGAGATATTTTTTCCACCAACCCGTCTTTTTCTTCTCTTCACTAACCTTTTCGAACTCTTCCTTATCATCAACGTGATCCATACAATACTCTGTTGGCTCTGTACCTTTTGCGAAATACATTTTCACAGAAATGGGACAATTTTTTGTAGCAATCTTACCGTTTTCAGGATTAACATCGACTGCAACAACATCTGCTGGTTGTTTGAACTCTTGTTTAGGCTGTCCATCTAATCCTTTTTCCATTGTATCGGTCCATATTTTTTTTGCGTATCCTTGTTCTGCTACGTTTGAAATGGATTTAGGTTGATCGTATCCAATCCAAACCCCTGTTACGAGCTGCGGGGTAAATCCAATCATCCAACTATCAGTTTCTGTAGAACCAGACTTTCCAGCATATGTTCTTGATAGTTTTGATAACATCGATTGACCGGTCACAGCGGCATAACTGCTTAGTTTTTTATTAAACATGCCTGCCATCATTTCTTCCATCACAAAGGCTTTGCTTTTATCTAGAACTTGTTTACTTTCTAAATGAGCGTCGTATAGCATATTTCCTTCATGATCAACGATGCGCCTTATAAAGATTGGTTTTACTTCTTTCCCGCCGTTTGCAAACATGCTATAAGCATTGACCATTTCAATTGGTTTTACAGGAGATGTGCCGAGAGCAAGAGACGGAACATCTTTTAATGCGCTAGTAATACCGAATTGCTTCGCTGTTTTTGTAAGAATGTCTTCGCCTAAAAATAGATTTGTCTTCACAGCATATACGTTATCAGAAACAGCGAGTGCTTGTGCCATTGTCACAAAGTCGTCTGCATAATAGTTTTTATAATTTTTCGGTTTATATTTGGAAACACCGTCACCTAAAGTGAATACAGTGTATTCGCTTTTTAAGCGCGTAGCAGGGGTGAATCCTCGTTCTAAGGCTGCGTAATATAGGAATGGCTTAAATGTAGAGCCGGGCTGACGAGCGGCTTGTGTAGCTCTGTTAAATTGACTCGTATTATAATCAGTTCCACCAACAAGGGCAGCCACTTCACCCGTTTTTGGATTCATAGAGACGAGGGCAGTTTGGATGTTTGTTGTTTCAGGTATATGATTTTTTACAGCTTGCTCTGCTACAGATTGTAATTTAGGGTCTAGCGTTGTATAAATACGTAAGCCACCTCGCTGTAAGGCTTGCTCATCTAATCCGATATCACGAAGAAGAGAAGCTTGTACAGCATCTTGGAAATAAGGCGCGACCTCTGCCACTTTTTTCGTATCTAATGAGGCGAAAGTTAGCGGTTCCTTTTTTGCCGAGGCAGCTTGCTGTTTTGTAATATAACCTTGTTCTACCATTTCATCTAGTATGAGAGATTGACGCCCTTTAGCACGCTCTTCTTTTAAAAAGGGAGAGTAGAAGCTAGGTCCTTTCGGAATGCCTGCGAGCATACTAGCTTCCGCTAATGTTAATTCTTTTGCAGTTTTATCGAAATACAGGCGAGAAGCAGCTTCGATTCCGTAAGCACCATGCCCGTAATAAATTGTATTTAAATATCCTTCTAAAATATGATTTTTATTATAGTTCACTTCAAGGCGAACGGTATACATTGCCTCTAATAGTTTACGCTTCCACGTTTTATCATGATCTAAGTATAGGTTACGAGCATACTGTTGTGTAATAGTACTAGCACCTTGTACTTTTGCCATTGCTTTTAAATCGGCAACAATGGCACCAACAATGCGCTTTATATCAAATCCATGATGTTTGTAGAATCGTTGATCTTCAATAGATAGTGTTGCCTCTTTTACATAAGGAGAAATTTCATCAAGAGATACATTATAGCGCTTTTGTGTTTCATTACTTTGCCCTATAACAGTGTCATCATTAGCGTAAAAGACACTCGTTTGCGGCACTGCAACAGGGGGAGGACCCATAATTTTTGCAGCTATAATGATAATAAAAAAGGAAAAAACGAAAAAAAGAACACAAGAAAACATTACGGTGAAGAAAAGACGTTTATATTTTTTAAGTTTTGGATTCATAGTCTGATCCATCTTTTTCAGCCCCTCATTAATACAAGCATTATTGTATTAGTATTGAGGGTTTTCGTTTATTTTAAACAATGAAATTTTGAAAACAAAAAAGCCCCTTCAATTAAGAAAGGAGCTCAAAGGCACGTGCTGGCCAATCGGTAATGATGACATCTACACCATAGTCAATCATAGTTTGTAAATCTTTATATTCATTAATAGTGTAAGGACGAAAAACGTATCCTTGCCCCTGTGCTAATTGGACAAACTCTTTCGTTAATAATTGAAAGTTTGGATGTAATCCAGTCGCCTCGCGCCTTTTTGCTTCAGCAATAGGATCTGCAAGTGGTGTATCGTACAAAATCGCTCTTGGAATTTCTGGAGCAATTTCTGCTAATAATGAAACGGAATCGTGGTTAAATGATGAAAATGCAATTTGATTGGATAGATGATATTCACGAACAAGAGCAACAACTTTTTCTTCAATATTTGGATAATGAAGAACATCTGTTTTTAATTCAATGTTAAGTTGTAAATTTGTTGTAGAGAGCCAAATAAATACTTCTCGTAATGTTGGGATTTTCGCCTCATGGAAAGAAGGATCTTTATGGCTACCAGCATCTAAAGCTTGTAATTCCTCTACAGTTTTCTCAGAAACAAGTCCCACGCCATTTGTTGTGCGGTCCACCGTTTCATCATGAATAACAACTAGTTCACCATCTTTTGATAGATGAACATCAAGTTCAATTCCGTGAGCCCCAATGCGTTCAGCCTCTTGGATGGCAATCATCGTATTTTCTGGGTGTGTTCCTTTTACCCCGCGATGAGCGAAAATAAGTGGTTTATTCATGTGGAAATCTCCTTATCATCTCTTTTCTTTCATTATGAAACTGCTTTGAGAAAAATACAATTCATATGACAAACATTTACAAAAGTATAACAGTTGCACAATAGTTAACGTTAACGTAAAATGTAATAATCGGTGAAGGGAGGAATACACATGTATAAAATTGATGAAGTAACAAGGCAAGTTGGTTTAACAAAGCGTACACTTCGTTATTATGAGGAAATTGGTTTAATTCATCCCCCAGAACGCAGTGAAGGGAACATTCGCCTGTATACAGACGAGGACATTGCGAGAATTAAAAGGATTGTGGAAGCGAAAGAAGTACTAGGAATTACGCTTCAAGAAATGCAACATTTCTTATCGTTAAAAGAAAGAATGGAACAAAGAAGAAATAGTGAGAATCCGCGTGACCGTGAAGTGATTCAAGAAATTAAAGAGATGCTTGAAAAACAAGTGCAAACGTTAGACGAAAAAATGGAGCAAATGCAGCGTGTTAAGGCAGAGCTAGAGGATAGTTTAAGCCGTGCAGTTACATTTTTAGAGAATACAAAAGGAGAGTAATCAAAATGGAGAGCAAACAAAAATTAGGGAGATTGATTACAGTGGTGGCTACCTTCCTTGCCTTTTCAGGTATAGGAGTAGTCGACCCAATTTTACCAAGTATTGCTGAACAAATTGGTGCTTCGCATTGGCAAGTCGAGATGTTATTTACAGCTTATATTTTAACGATGGCAATTATGATGTTACCAGCTGGAATATTTGCATCAAGATTTGGTGATAAACGAATGATGACGATCGGTCTTGCGATTGTAACTGTATTTGCATTTATATGTGGTATATCGCAAACGATTGCTCAATTATCTCTTTTCCGCGCGGGGTGGGGATTAGGAAATGCGATGTTCTTCGCAACGGCGATGACATTATTAATTGCATTAAGTAAAGAAGTTCATGAAGCAGTAGGATTATATGAAGCAGCTATCGGTTTAGGGATGGCAGGTGGACCTTTATTAGGCGGTATATTAGGTGGACATTCTTGGCGTTACCCATTTTTTGCGACGAGTATTTTAATTTCTTTAGCATTTATTTTAGTTTTCTTTTTTGTAAAAGAACCAGAGCGAAAAGTGAAGCGTAAAGCGGCAGGCGTAGGAGAATTACTTAACCTGGTGAAGTATAAACCGTTTATGCAAGGTGCCATTTCCGGGATGTTATATTACTACGGATTTTTCGTCGTGTTAGCATATTCGCCACTTATTATGCATTTATCTGCTATTCAATTAGGATTTGTATTTTGCGGATGGGGATTAGCATTAGCTTACGGATCAGCAATTTTAGCGCATAAGCTAGAAGGTAAATATGAACCAAAAACATTGTTAAAAGGTAGTTTACTCGTATTTGCGATTTTCTTAATTGCACTATTCTTCGTTAAAATTATGTGGTTACAAATCGTGTTAATCGTTCTATCAGGATTAGCATCAGGCTTAAATAACGCGTTATTTACAAGTTATGTAATGGATATTTCACCTTATGAAAGATCTGTTACATCAGGTGTTTATAACTTCGTTCGTTGGTTAGGGGGCGCGATTGCTCCAATTTTATCAGGAGTCATCGGTCATACAGTTTCACCACAAAGTCCGTTTTTAGTCGGTGGAATTGTTGTGTTAGTTGGTTGCGTAATGATCTTAATTCCGATTCGTAAACCGGTAGAAATAGAGACAAAAACCCTTTCTTAAGAAAGGGTTTTCTTTCCTATTACAGAGCAATCCCTTTTCACATATATGTTAGAACCCTCTGACTAAAATATATTTTCGGTATTTTTGTACTTTTAACTATACTTTTTGGATGTTTTGTTTTATTTTTGTTAGGGGACATTAATGATGTCCCTATTATAAATTTGCATTGAAAGGCGTGATTGTACGATGGAACTATGGTTCACTGAAAAACAAACAAAGCATTTTGGAATTACGGCGCGTATTAACCGCACATTACATACGGAGCAAACAGAATTCCAAAAACTTGATATGGTTGAAACAGAAGAGTTCGGAAACATGCTTATTTTAGATGGCATGGTTATGACAACAGAAAAGGACGAGTTCGTTTATCATGAAATGGTAGCGCACGTACCTTTATTTACACATCCAAACCCTGAAAACGTATTAGTAGTAGGCGGTGGCGATGGTGGTGTTATTCGTGAAGTATTAAAACACCCAAGCGTAAAGAAAGCAACTCTTGTTGAAATTGATGGAAAAGTAATTGAGTACTCTAAACAATACTTACCATCAATTGCAGGCGCATTAGATGATGAGCGTGTAGAAGTAAAAGTAGGAGACGGTTTCCTACACATCGCAGAAAGCGAAAATGAATATGACGTAATTATGGTAGATTCTACTGAGCCAGTAGGCCCAGCAGTAAACCTATTTACAAAAGGCTTCTACGCTGGAATTTCTAAAGCGTTAAAAGAAGATGGTATTTTCGTTGCCCAAACGGACAACCCTTGGTTTACACCAGAACTAATTACAACTGTGTTTAAAGACGTAAAAGAGATTTTCCCAATTACTCGTCTATACACAGCAAACATTCCGACGTATCCAAGTGGACTTTGGACGTTCACAATCGGATCTAAAAAACATGATCCATTAGAAGTAAGTGAAGAGCGTTTCCATGAAATCGAAACGAAATATTACACAAAAGAATTACACAATGCAGCATTCGCATTACCGAAATTTGTTGGCGATTTAATTAAGTAAGAGCGTTAAATTGAAATAAATAAAGTGTAAGTAACTCATTTAAGGTGTTTTTCTAGAAGGCTTGAACATGCTAGTTACTTACACTGCTACAAATGAAGTAGTCTTCTTGTGATAACAAGAAGGCCCAGGTAAATCGAGAAAGAGGAGCAATGCGCTCCAAATTTGAGAAATAGTGAAAGGTTGGGATACCTTAAGTTCCACATAAGGAGGAAAAGAATATGCGTTTTGATGAAGCTTATTCAGGTAAAGTATTTATTAAAAGTCATCCAATTTTTGAAGAGTCAGAGGCAGTTATTTACGGGATGCCTATGGATTGGACAGTAAGTTTCCGTCCAGGATCTCGCTTTGGCCCTGCACGTATTCGTGAAGTATCAATCGGTCTTGAAGAATATAGTCCGTATTTAGATCGTGAACTAGAAGAGGTAAAATATTTTGATGCGGGTGATATCCCATTACCATTTGGGAATCCACAGCGCAGCATAGACATGATTGAAGAATATGTAACAAAACTATTAGATGCCGGTAAGTTTCCACTAGGTCTCGGCGGAGAGCACTTAGTGTCTTGGCCAATTTTTAAGGCAATGGCAAAAAAATATCCGGATTTAGCAATCATCCATATGGATGCTCATACTGACTTACGTGAGTCATATGAGGGAGAGCCTTTATCCCACTCTACACCAATTCGTAAAGTGTGCGATTTAATTGGTCCGGAAAACGTATATTCTTTCGGTATTCGTTCTGGAATGAAGGAAGAATTCGAATGGGCAAAAGAAGTAGGAATGAACTTATATAAATTTGACGTATTAGAACCGTTAAAGGAAGTATTACCGAAACTTGCAGGACGCCCAGTCTATGTCACAATTGACATCGACGTATTAGACCCAGCTCACGCTCCTGGAACAGGAACATTAGAAGCTGGAGGTATCACATCTAAAGAACTATTAGAGTCCATCGTAGCAATTGCAAATTCAAATATAAAAGTAGTCGGAGCAGACTTAGTAGAAGTAGCTCCAGTCTACGATCATAGTGATCAAACACCAATCGCAGCAAGCAAATTCGTGCGGGAAATGCTGCTCGGTTGGGTTAAATAAAAGCGTAGGCAGCTCGCTCAGAATCGCAGGTCATTGGAACGCTCGACCGAGAAGCGCTTTTGGCTTCGAACGAGAGTGTGAAATGGCCGGGGATTCTAGCTGCTGTAGCTGGATAAAATAAAAGCGCAAGCGGCTCGCTCAGAATGTGAGGGGGATGGAGCTTCAGACGTAGAGGCGTTTTTTGCCTCGAAGGAAGAAGCGAAGCCACCGATCATTCTAGCCGCTGTAGCTGGATAAAGTAAAAGTGAAGCCGACTCAAAAAGTGTTTTGAGCCGGCTTCTTTTATTAATAGGTAGGTTATTATTGTTTTATTTAGTAGTTAAGTCGATATATGCGGAGTTGTGTTCAATATAATTTCACTTACCGTCAAGCGACATAAAAAAGAGCTATTCTCAAACGATGAGAATAGCTCCCTTTCTTTACGCAACTTTCTCTTCCGAAGTAATTCCGCGAATTTCATCAGCAGAACGGATTGGATATTTGCGGAACACAATGGAACCGACGTATCCAACAATAGTGGTAACGATTCCACATAATACGGCAGCAATCGTTACTTTTATTACATCATTAAATCCGAACAGTACGAGAAGTCCTGGAATTGGTGATGCTGTCCCTGGTGCATTATTAACGAGCTGGAATAGCGACGTAATAATACCGGCAAGCGCACCGCCAACAAAGTTTGTCATATAGATAGGAATTGGATTTGCTGAGACAACATCGGCCTGTGTTAACGGCTCGATTGCCACGGCGATTGTATCTTTCTTTGAACAGATTTTTAGTCGTTTAAAGAAAATGAAGTTCATTGGGGCAGAAGCTGCTACCGCAAGACTACCAATTGCCATTGGTAAACCAGTTAATCCAAGCATTGCAGTTAGTGCCATAGAACTTAATGGAGATGTAGAAATAACTGTTATTAATCCACCAAGCATAATACCCATAATGATAGGACTTTCTGTAGTCGCAACTGAAATCATAGAACCGATTTTACCGAGTGTTGCGTTAACGAGTGGATCCATAAGCATGGCCATTCCACGTGAAATTGGTGCGGCAATACATAGAATTGCTAAAAATTCTACACCAGCTGGTAATTTCTTTTCGAGAAATTTCACGACGAAAGCACAAACGTATCCAGCGAAAAATCCTGGTAAAATACCGAATCCACTAGTAGCTATACCGATTAAAACAGCGTATACGGGTGAGACACCGATTGCTAATGCGACTAAAATTGCCGCTGCGACACCGCTCATGCTACCAGAAGCTACTCCTACTGATTGTAAAAAGTCATTATGAAACATTTCTCCACCAATATAACGGTGAAATGCTTCAATAAGAAAACTTGCGATTGCTGCATTAGCTAAAGCGCCCATTGCTTTCATTCCGTAAGGCGCACGGTAACTGAAAAGTGTAAATAGACAAAGTACAACAAGTAATAGTGCTAAACCTTGCAAGATAGCCATTTGAAAATTGTCTCCTTTGATTTTTGTAATAAAAATTTGTATCATTCAATAATAATATAAAAGTTTGTTAAACGGAAAAATTTTTTATTGGGAAATTGCTGTAAGGTGAAAAACTCTTACAATAATGTAAGGAAAGTGTAAGGCATTTCGATAGAGTATAGTATGCCTTTTTTCGTATAATACAGGTATAGACATACGGCTAGTGAGAAAGCAGTGCAAACAGGAGGCGCATTTATGAAATTGGTAATTAAAGTTTTAGCTGTGTTCGCCATTATTTTAGGTGGAACAGCATATTATTTAAACACGAAAACAGAAGGTGTGCATGCTTTTGTAGACAACTTCTTTTCAAATAAAGAAATACAAGATTATTATGCTGTTATAGATAAAAGTGAGAAAAAAGACGATGAATATTTGTATACATTTAAAGGGTATACAGAAGATGGAAAGCTACAAGTTATTAAAAGAATGGTGAACCGTGAATTGCATACGGGTGCTTTTATAAAAATTTATGCAAAAGGTATGCAGGGAAAAGGATGGGCTGAAATCTCGAAAGAATCAATCCCGCAAAAAGCGTTGCAAAAAATAGAAAAACCATAAAAGGAGCGAATCGTTCGCTCCTTTTTTAGTGCGTTAAAATGGTGATAGCTGAACTTTCTTTATTAGAAATGATTTTTGCCCTTCCGCCAATTGGGAAAGTAAAAATAGGAGTTGTATGTCCGAAACTTGTATTTGCAATGATAGGTATATGTGTAAGTTCAGGCTTTGAAGCAATCATTTCTTGAATGTCTTCTATCGTACATTCTGCTCCTTTTTGCATTCGTCCTATAACAATGCCTTTTACATGTTCAAAGTCAGGTTGATGCATAAGATAATGTAAATATCGATCAAAAGTTTTTAGGGTAGATTTTCCTGTTAAACTATCCTCTTCAAGAAATAAAATTTTGCCCTGTAAGCTTGGCATATATGGTGAACCTTGCAGTAAATTAAATGTGCTCATATTGCCACCAATAATATCTCCCATCGCTTCCCCTTCTTGAATTGAAACATATCCTTCATTTTTAATAAATTCTCGATTTTCTTGATCCATATACCAAGAGTCATCGCTCCAAGTTTCAGCTGGTAGTATTTCAATAGGTTCATGAGAAGTTAAGCACTTTAAAAAGTAATCGGTCGTATAATCGAGCCCTTTCTCCATTCCAAATGAAGAGAAGTGAGGACCTGAATATGTAACTAAGCTTGTTTTAGCATAAATTGCGTTACTTAAAGCGGTAATATCAGAATAACCGCAGAAAATTTTCGGATTTTCTCGAATTAAATCATAATTGAGATGTTTCAATAAACCATTAGAGTTGTATCCGCCAAGTGTCGTCAAAATGGCTTTTACATTAGGATCTCTAAATGCTTCGTGGAGGTCTTGAACTCGTGAAGAAATAGAAGAGGAAGCGAATCGATCTATCTCATCAGCATATTTTGAGAATGTAACTTGAAAGCCTATGTCGGTTAATCTTTTTATAGCAAGGTCTCTGTTTTCATTTGAGACAATACTTAAACTACAAGATGGTGAAATAACCCTTATTTCATCACCTTTTTTTAATTTTGTTGGTAGCACCAAATTCACTCCTTGAAATGAAAGAATATTTAGATTTAAAAAATATTTTAACATATGAAATAAAGTGAAGGTGAATTATTTTTTGAAAAGGAGTTTTCCTGATTTTTCAGCAGACAGACAGAGTCTTTTTTTGATATGATAGGAAAAGTGATTTATTATAAGTAGTATTTAATATCTATAACATTTGAAGGGTGTGCAAGACGTGAAGAAACAACTTGCAGGCTTGCCGGTACACGTTCATTTCGTAACAGAAATCCGTGAAGGGGCGAGGAAGGAAACCGTTGCTTTTGAAGCAAATGGTCAATACTATGTAAAAGGTCAAGGTACATATATAACATTCCAAGAGCCGAACGAACAAGGCGAAGTGAAAACAATTATTAAAATTCAAGATGAACAAGTTCTCATTATGCGTTCAGGTGCTATTTCTATGCGTCAGACGCATGTGAAAGGTGAATGGACAACTGGTACGTATACGAGTGAACTTGGTACGTTTGCATTGCAAACGAAAACTGATAACGTTCTTTTTAAATGGTCGGATGAAAAGAAAAAAGGACAACTCTTCTTAACGTACGCATTGCTTCTAAGTGAACAAGAAGCTGGCAGATATACAATTACACTTAATTTGAAGGAGGCAAAATAATGAATTCTTTAGAACAAGTAAAAGGATTGATTAAAGAAGAAATTCAAGCTGCTGTATTAAAGGCAGAACTAGCGACAGAAGAACAAATTCCAAACGTTGTATTAGAATCTCCAAAAGATAAAACAAATGGTGACTTCTCTACAAATATGGCAATGCAACTTGCACGCGTTGCGAAAAAAGCACCTCGTATGATTGCAGAAGACTTAGTTGCAAACTTCGATAAAGCAAAAGCTTCTATTGAAAAAATTGAAATCGCTGGTCCTGGTTTCATTAACTTCTACATGGATAATAGCTACTTAACAGACTTAATCCCAACAATCGTCAACGCTGGTGAAGCATACGGTGAAACGAATACTGGTAAAGGTGAAAAAGTACAAATTGAGTTCGTATCTGCGAATCCAACAGGTGATCTTCACTTAGGACATGCACGTGGTGCGGCAGTAGGTGACACTTTATGTAACGTATTAGCAAAAGCAGGATATGATGTATCTCGTGAGTACTACATTAATGATGCTGGTAACCAAATTCATAACTTAGCTCTTTCTGTTGAAGCTCGTTACATGCAAGCTTTAGGTTTAGAGAAAGAAATGCCAGAAGACGGTTACCATGGTGCGGACATCATTGGAATCGGTAAACGCTTAGCTGAAGAGTTTGGCGATCGTTATGCAAAAGCTGATGCAGAAGAAAGCTATGAATTCTATCGTTCATACGGTTTAAAGTATGAGTTAGCAAAACTTCAAAAAGATTTAGCAAGCTTCCGTGTTAACTTCGATGTGTGGTTCTCAGAAACATCATTATACAAAAACGGAAAAATTGATCAGGCTCTTGCTGTATTAAAAGAGCGTGACGAAATCTTTGAAGAAGGCGGAGCAACTTGGTTCCGTTCAATGACTTACGGTGACGACAAAAACCGTGTATTAATTAAAAATGACGGTTCTTACACATACTTAACGCCAGATATCGCTTATCACCGTGATAAATTAGAGCGTGGTTTCGATAAGCTAATCAACATTTGGGGTGCTGACCACCACGGTTACATTCCTCGTATGAAAGCTGCTATTCAAGCACTAGGTTACGATAAAGAAACGCTTGAAGTAGAAATCATCCAAATGGTACAACTGTACCAAAATGGTGAAAAAATGAAAATGAGTAAGCGTACAGGTAAAGCAGTTACACTTCGTGAGCTTATGGAAGAAGTAGGCGTGGACGCAATGCGATACTTCTTCGCAATGCGTAGCGGTGATTCTCATTTAGACTTCGATATGGACTTAGCTGTATCAAAATCTAATGAAAACCCAGTATACTATGCACAATATGCACATGCCCGTGTATGCAGTATCCTTCGTCAAGGTGAAGAGTTAGGATTAGCTACAGGCGGAGACGTGAATTACAAACTTGTTACTTCTGAGAAAGAAGTAGAGTTACTGAAAAAACTTGGTGAATTCCCAGCTGTAGTTGCGGATGCAGCGCAAAAGCGTCTGCCACACCGCATTACAAGCTATGCATTTGAATTAGCTGCAGCATTACACAGCTTCTACAATGCAGAAAAAGTATTAAACCAAGATAACTTAGAATTAAGTAAAGCTCGTTACGAATTAATGAAAGCAGTACGCACGACACTTCAAAATGCATTAGCAATCGTAGGAGTATCTGCACCAGAAAAAATGTAATAGACAAAAGAAAAGATACTTATTTTTGTTTAGAAGTGATATACAAGTTGATATAAAGACATCTAATCAGTCTATACACTGATTAGATGTCAAAGAAAGAAGATCAACGAAAAGACGTATGGGGGAGAACCTCACGTACGTCTTGATGAGGGTAAACTGAAATAAAAAAGAGATGGCAGAGCTGTCTCTTTTTTTTTATTTCAGTTTACTAATATAAATACATGTGACAAATATATGTTATGGTGATGAAGTGAAAATAGTAAAGTACCAATTAACTATTGATTTTTAGGAACGATTCTAGAATAATAGACTGTTGGGGGTAAAATTATCAAAAATCCATATATGTATTATTAGTTGGTGGGATGTTACTAGGAAATGGTGTGATTGTTGTAAAAAACATTGTTACAGCTATGCCAAATACTAAAATAACAATTCATCTAACCAAGTATCTAACCAATTAGTAATTAATCTTGAAAACTTCCAGCTTAGTCAAGAAACTAGGGGGATATGTTTAAAATAGTACATATAGTACAATTGAAGTTTTCATGATTTGATAAAAAATAATGAAAGGATATAAATCTCTCGGTTTTGATATTATCATCATATATAAGCTCATTTTAATTCTTCGACATAGCCATGGAACCCATTAGGCAAAGTGTTTTTTCTCGACACTCATTTATATACTCCAAAAATGAAAAGGCTGAATTTCGTATTTCTATGCGATTTACATGAAATCAGTTGAAAATCATACTCTTTTTTAGTTACCCCCAAATTCGGTCCACTGTATTCAAATTTGGAGAATATGACTATCATCTTGCATAGGCAAACAATACTTCATCCAGAGCGTTTTTAATTATATAATGCTGGCGATAGAACGCTTTTTGTTCTACTTGTTTCGGTGTGTAGGTTGGCTGTGTAATTAAACACCAAACGTTTTAACATATGGCCAATTTCACCTCAACTCATAATGGCAGAAAATGCATCTTCAATAACATTTTTTAGAATACGAGTATCCTAGCATGTTTCACAATCGTAATCTTCCTCGGCTGATATGCTAATTTCGATTATAGATGGTACTTCTTGTTATTCTTTAGGAGGATAAGTAAGGAAGTTGACCAAATGCATATTTACTGTGAAGTAGCTAGGCCATACTTGCCGGTAACGAATTTTTCGGTATTTATAGAGCAAACGTTTGCATTGGGTTTGGAGAAATTCCGGAAATTTTACAGCATAATAAGACGACAATGGCTGTCATGAGCTTTATTGTGAGTACTTTTCAAATTGTCTCCTTCTAACTTTGAAGTTATTCTGTGGTCCGTTCATGTGTACTTGTAATTTGAATTTCTTTATCGAAATTTGTCCTGTATCTGTTTTTGTTAAACAGTATATACGAGAAATGAAACATCAGAGAAATTAGATGAATCTATATAAGAGTCAAACTGCAAGTTTCTAAGTAATAGAAGGGTTGAAAAAAGAGAAAAAGATGATAATAGCTATCGAAAATATTTAAGTAAAGTGGCTTAATGACATTGAATAATAGAATCTTTGTCATAGTATGCTTGTACCAGGATCTATCTATTTTTAATTTTATAGGAGGATAACATAAAATATGTATTTAAAAAGAATTACTTCGATTTTTTCGATTATAATGATTTTCATGTTTACTATAGGTCAGAGTTTGCTACCTATAGTAGCAAATGCACAAGAGCTAAACACAGCAGGACTTGTGGATAGTTTTCAGATTGGTAAAACAAATCTAAGTACCACAGAACGGACTAAAGTAACTGTAAACTTCAGTGAAAAAGATGGACTTAGGCTGAAGCCTGGAGACACACTAACATTAACACTGCCTCCAGAATTAAAAGGATTAAATAGAGAGTTTCTATTAAATGACTATGGTACTTGTAAAGTTACAGCAGGTACTGTGGTATGTACATTTAATGATAAAGTGGATACACATGAAAATATTCAAGGGTATTTAAACTTTTTCGTGGAAGCTACTAATGTAGGAACGGATCAAAAGAAAGAGATTGAAACCAATTTTGGTACAAATGTAGATAAGCAATCTGTAACAATTACCGGCCCAAGCAGTGGTGGTGGTACAGATCCTGGAAAGCCACCGTTTTTTTATAAAACTGGTGATATGAACTCAGGTAAGGACGATGAAGTACGTTGGTTCTTGAATATAAACTTAGCTAAAGAAGAGTTAAGTCGTGATATTGTTGTGACTGATAATTTACAGGAAGGTCAAACACTTAATAAGGATAGTTTCTATATAATTGTAGATGATGATTTAGGTCGTCGATCTTTAACGCTACAAGAGCTTGAAGGGCAAGGTTACGGAACAATTACCTTTACCGGAGACAAATCATTTAAAGTTGTGCTTAATAAGGATAAAGCACGTCTTGCCTCCTTTTCGATTGGTTATACATCTACTATAACGGAAGCTGGGAAGACGCAAGATTTTTTTAAGAATGATTATACGATTGATTACCAAGTTTTAAACGAAGAACCAGTTACTGAATCGGGTACTCATCCAGTCGAAAATATGACAGCTGGCGGTGGTGCTACCGGTAACAAGGTCCCAAAAGGAAAGCTGAAAATTATTAAACATATTGAAGGAAATAAAGAAAAAATAATCCCGAATGTTTCGTTTAAGTTGTATAAAGAGTCTGGTGAACAAGTTGGGGGCGAATATACAACAAATGAAAAAGGGATAGTTGAAACTCCTCAATTATCACCAGGTAAATATTATGTACAAGAGGTTTCAGCTCCAGACTATATTGATTTCGATCCTCAGAAAAAAGTAGAGTTTGAAATAAAATCAGATGATGAAAATGGAGTCGAACTGGATATTCCAAATAAAGTGAAAACTACATCTGTTTCAGGAACGAAGATGTGGAAAGGCGATAACGAGAAAGATCGTCCAAGTTCAATCAAAGTAGAATTACTACAAAATAAGAAAATAGTAGACACGAAAGAAGTAACAGCGGCGGATGGTTGGAAATACAAATTTGACAACCTAGCAGTTTATGATGCAAATGGAGTAGCGTACAAGTATGAAGTAAAAGAACAACCGATAGATGGATACACAACAGAAGTAAATGGTTATGACATTACAAATACAAAAGTGGTACAAACAACCAAAGTAGAAGGAACGAAAACATGGAAGGACGGAAATGCGGAAGGTCGTCCGACGATGATTAAAGTAGACTTACTACAAAACGGTACAGTGATTATGACGCAAGAAGTAAGCGAAGCAACAGGCTGGAAATATGAATTTAAAGATTTAGCGATAAACGATGCAGACGGAAAAGCATATAAGTATGAAGTGAAAGAACAAGCAGTAGACGGATACGAATCAAAAGTAAATGGTTATGACATCACGAATACAAAAATAGACAAGACATCAGTTGCAGGAACGAAGACGTGGAAAGGTGGTACAGAGGAAGAGCATAAAGCCATCAAAGTAGACTTACTACAAAACGGTACAGTGATTGCGACACAAGAAGTAAGCAAAGAAACAGGTTGGAAGTATGAATTTAAAGATTTAGTAGCGTTCGATGAAAATGGAAAAGCATACAAGTATGAAGTGAAAGAACAGCCGGTAGATGGATACGAATCAAAAGTAAATGGTTATGACATCACGAATACAAAAGTAGGTAAGACATCAGTTTCAGGAACGAAGACGTGGAACGATAACAATGCGTCAGATCGTCCGAAAACCATCAAAGTAGATTTAGTACAAAAAGATAACTCACAAGCACAAAAAGAAACAGTGATTGCGACGCAAGAAGTAAGTGAAGCAGCAGGTTGGAAGTATGAGTTTAAAGATTTAGCAGCGTATGATGAAAATGGAGTAGCATACAAGTATGAAGTGAAAGAACAGCAGGTAGATGGATACGAATCAAAAGTAAATGGTTATGACATCACAAATACAAAAGTAGGCGAAACAAAAGTAGAAGGAACGAAGACATGGAAAGACGATAATGCGAAAGATCGTCCGACAATGATCAAAGTAGACCTTTTACAAAATGGTAAAGTAGTAGACACAAAAGAAATAACAGCAGCAACAGAATGGAAGTACACATTTGAAAACCTCCAAGCATATAATGCAAACGGAGTAGCATACAAGTATGAAGTGAAAGAACAAGCAGTAGATGGATACAAACCGGAAGTCAACGGTTATGACATCACAAATACAAAAGTAGGCGAAACAAAAGTAGAAGGAATGAAAACATGGAAAGACGATAACGCGAAAGATCGTCCGGAAATGATTAAAGTAGACCTACTACAAAATGGTACAGTGATTGCGACGCAAGAAGTAAGCAAAGCAACAGGTTGGAAATATGAATTCAAAGATTTAGCGGCATACGATGCCGAAGGTAAGGCATATAAGTACGAAGTGAAAGAACAAGCAGTAGACGGATATCAAACAGAAGTAAAAGGTTATGACATCACGAATACAAAGGTTGGTCAAACAAAAGTAGAAGGAACGAAGGTATGGAAGGACGGAAATGGTGAAGGGCGTCCAGAAACAATCAAAGTAGACCTACTACAAAATGGCAAGGTAATCGATACAAAAGAAGTAAGCGCAGCAAGCGAATGGAAATATGCGTTTACAGATTTAGTGGCATACGATACCGAAGGTAAGGCATATAAGTATGAAGTAAAAGAACAACCAGTAGACGGATATCAATCCAAAGTAAGAGGTTATGACATTACAAATACAAAAGTGGCGCAAACAAAAGTAGAAGGAACAAAAACATGGAAAGACGATAATGCGAAAAATCGTCCGAATATGATTAAAGTAGACTTACTACAAAATGGCCAAGTAATCGCAACGCAAGAAGTAATAGAAGCAGGCGGTTGGAAGTATGAATTCAAAGATTTAGCGGCATATGATGCCGAAGGTAAGGCATATAAGTATGAAGTGAAAGAGCAAGCAGTAGACGGATATCAAACAGAAGTACATGGTTATGACATCACGAATACTAAAGTTGGTCAAACAAAAGTAGAAGGAACGAAAACGTGGAAAGACGATAATGCGAAAGATCGTCCAAATATGATTAAAGTAGACTTACTACAAAATGGCCAAGTAATCGCAACACAAGAAGTAACAGAAGCAAGCGGTTGGAAGTATGAATTTAAAGATTTAGCGGCATACGATGCCGAAGGTAAGGCATACAAGTATGAAGTGAAAGAACAAGCAGTAGACGGATATCAAACAGAAGTAAAAGGTAATGACATCACGAATACAAAGATTGGTCAAACAAAAGTAGAAGGAACGAAGGTATGGAAGGACGGAAATGGTGA
Organism: Bacillus sp. SRB_331; assembly: GCF_003264175.1. Classification (NCBI taxonomy): domain Bacteria; kingdom Bacillati; phylum Bacillota; class Bacilli; order Caryophanales; family Bacillaceae; genus Bacillus; species Bacillus sp. SRB_331. Next base: position 149,214 of record NZ_NADV01000007.1, read on the forward strand.
AGGACGTCCAGAAATAATCAAAGTCGACCTACTACAAAATGGCAAGGTAATCGATACAAAAGAAGTAAGCGCAGCAAGCGAATGGAAATATGTGTTTACAGATTTAGCGGCATACGATGCCGAAGGCAAGGCATATAAGTATGAAGTGAAAGAACAAGCAGTAGACGGATATCAATCGGAAGTAAAAGGTAATGACATCACGAATACAAAAATAGGCAAGACGAAAGTAGAAGGAACGAAAACGTGGAAGGATGATAATGCGAAAGATCGTCCGACGATGATTAAAGTAGACTTACTACAAAATGGCCAAGTAATCGCAACACAAGAAGTAACAGAAGTAACAGGTTGGAAATATGAATTCAAAGATTTAGCGGCATATGATGCCGAAGGTAAGGCATACAAGTATGAAGTGAAAGAACAAGCAGTAGACGGATATCAAACAGAAGTAAAAGGATATGACATCACGAATACAAAGGTTGGTCAAACAAAAGTAGAAGGAACGAAAACATGGAAAGACGGTAATTCATCAGAGCGTCCTTCAATGATCAAAGTAGACTTACTACAAAATGGCAAGGTTATCGATACAAAAGAAGTAAGCGCAGCGAGCGAATGGAAATATGTGTTTACAGATTTAGCGGCATACGATGCTGAAGGAAAAGCATATAAGTATGAAGTGAAAGAGCAACCAGTAGACGGATATCAATCCGAAGTAAAAGGATATGACATCAAGAATACAAAAGTAAGCCAAACAAAAGTAGAAGGAACAAAAATGTGGAAAGACGATAATGCGAAAGATCGTCCGAAAGCAATTAAAGTAGACTTACTACAAAACGGCAAAGTGATTGCGACGCAAGAAGTAAGCAAAGCAACAGGCTGGAAATATGAATTTAAAGATTTAGCAGCATATGATGCAGACGGAAAAGCATACAAGTATGAAGTGAAAGAACAAGCAGTAGACGGATATCAAACAGAAGTACATGGTTATGACATCACGAATACAAAGGTTGGTCAAACAAAAGTAGAAGGAACGAAAACGTGGAAAGACGATAATGCGAAAGAACGTCCTTCAATGATTAAAGTAGACTTACTACAAAATGGCCAAGTAATCGCAACACAAGAAGTGAGTACAGCAAGTGATTGGAAATATGCGTTTAAAGATTTAGCAGCATATGATGCTGAAGGTAAGGCGTACAAGTATGAAGTGAAAGAACAACCAGTAGCGGGATACAAATCCGAAGTAAATGGTTATGACATCACGAATACAAAAATCAAGGACGAACCAGGTGTAGATCCAAAAGATTCAAGTACAGATCCGAAAGATCCAAGCACAGATCCAAAAGATCCAAGCACAAATCCAAAAGATCCAGGTACAGATCCAAACACAAATGCAGACAAAAATAGCGATTCAAAAGTTCCACCTACTACAGAAAATGATAAGCCAACATTACTTCCTAACACAGGAGGAACATCAGCAGAAATGAGTTCAATTCTTGGAGGTATGGTATTATTCCTTTTAGGTGGAATCCTACTCGCTCGTCAGCGAATAAAATAATAAAAAAGATTTAGATTATTGATTACACTGTAATCTGAGTAGCAGACAAATTAAAAAATTACTATTGATATTACGCCCTTTAGGTAAGTATTCAAAAACACTTCACGATAAAGTGAAGGGAAGAATGCAACCTGAAGGGCTTTTTTTAGAAAAAAGAGAACAAGTTCAGGTTGGACTCAATCAGCGGCCGAATAATATGGTCAGCTTTCATAGAGATAAGCGGCTCTAAAGTAACAATGAAATCGTTTTTGATAAGTCGATTATGTATTGGACCATAAGCTTAGAATGTGGTGTGGTATCTCATGTAATTTAAGATCAATGACCATGTTCCGTTAAGTTTTGGATGAATGCATAGCCATTTTTATGGCTAATTTAGAAATAGTATTTTGTAAAGCTTTGCTCGTGAGTAGCTGCATCAGCGTTTGTTTCAGGAATAAAGGCATTTGTTCCTAAAAATAACTGTTAAAGCTAACACAAATGCAAGAATAATCTTTTCATAGTAGAAAGCCTTCTTTATTAGATGTAATTGTATTATTCTACATGGTAATACCATTCAATAATACAATTACATTAATATATTACGTTTTATATTATACACAATAAATCGTATAATTGATATACTTAAATTAATGTATTAAGATTTTTTTAGGGTAATAACGCCATGTAACAAATATGCTATTATACATATTTATTTTTCCTTAATAAAAAGCCACCGATTAATCGGTAGCTTGAAATAGTATTAAGCAGCTTTTTGACCTGTTTGAGTAACAGGTTTTTGAAGGGTGTTATAAACACCAGTTCCGATAACTTCTAATGCCATTTTCATACGTTCTGGTGAAATGTTCTCAAATACATTATCTTGAGGCGTGTGATATACCTTTTCGATATGATAGATTAATGGATTCCAACTATCGACACCCATCCAAATAAATAGTGCAGAAGGAATACCCACTTCAGCAAATGGTACGTGATCACTAGAGCCGAATTTTCCTTGAAGAACGAGATCATTATTTAATTGTTTACCTGCTTGTAAGGCAGCATCTGTTACAAGGTTCGTTGATCCATCAGGAGTCATTGCATATAAATTCTTTGCTTTATCATAATTTGTTGCAACCATGTCTGCGTTAAAGACACCTAAAATTCGATCGCGTTCTTTTTGGGACAGACTATTAACATAATAATCAGAGCCGAGTAAGCCAGTTTCTTCAGAACCAAAAGCAATAAAACGAATTTCTTTATCAGTTTCTACATTTTGAAAAGCACGAGCTAATTCTAATACTAATCCTGTACCAGAAGCATTATCATTTGCCCCAGGTGCTCCAACGACACTATCATAGTGTGAACTTACAACAACAGCTTTTTCATTACCTGTACTATTTTTTGGTTTCTTTTTAGCGATGACATTTAGGGATGTTAAATTAGATTCATGTCTCGCTTTTAGGGAAAGCATTGTTGTCTCTTTTTTAGCAATTGCTTCTTTAAACGCATTTCCTTGAGCATAAGCAAGACCAAAGACAGGGATAGACTGCTTTTTAGTTAAGCGAGGATTGAAGGTTTGTCCGTAGTTTCCACGACCTCCAATTAAGCTGTATAAAAGTACACCTTTTGCCCCTTTACTAACAGCATTTTCAACTTGTTTATTATAATCTGCTACTGTTGCACCTCTTTCGAATAAAACAATTTTTCCGTTTACCTCATTTGGAATATCATCCAACTTTGTACCACCTTGAACAAAGATAAGCGGAGCTGTAACAGCTTCTGTAGAAATTAGTGCATTTGGAGCAGCGCCAGCTTGCCAATTACGCTTTGTGGATAATGTTGATTCAATAAATCCAACGTATTGATCCGGCACTTGAAAGGGCTGATATTCTACTTCATATCCCATTGATTTAAGCTTCATACCAATATAGCGAGAAGCCCATTCTTCTGATTTTGTACCACCTGGTCGGGGACCGATTGTTTCGGATAAGAAACGGATATGCTCGATGGCGCGGCTTGCATCAACTTGTTTTGTAATAGATGGAGTTTGTGTAATTTCTGATGTGGAATCAGCTTTTGCTTGTCCGATTGGAGCTAAACTAACGGCGAGTGATACAGCAAGCAAGGAGCTTACTATTTTTTGTTTCAGTGATTTTCTCATTTTTTCCTCTCCCATTCTTCTATTCTCTCTGACTGACAAAAGAAGACGGATAACGACTTAATTTTAACTTTATATATCTGAATTTTCAATAATTTGATGTTGAGAAATAAAAAACGCTATATGCACATTTGTATATTTTTAGCAGATATATGTATGCTATCATTTTAAATGAAGGATCGCTTTCTGTTTTGAAGGCTCCTACATTGCATGAATCTAGTGTACCCAAACTTTAGATTATGTAGGGAAAAGAGATCCGTTATAGGATTTCTTTTCTTTTGTTTGAATCATGTGATGATAACTATGTTTCCGCATTTCATAATTATCATCAGTGATATATGTAAGGCATCCATATGAAAATACGAGGCTGTTCAAGAGTTTTCCGTACTTTTGGACAGCCTCACCCCGTTAAAAAGGTGATACTTTGATGTATCACCTTTTTATTTTTATAAGCTTTCTGTTTATAGGGATGTTACATAATCAAAAACAGCCGCTTTAGTAGAAGGAATCTACAAAACGGCTATTTTTGATTATAGTTGAGTTAAAATAATTGGCTCGCCACGAGTGACGACAACTGTATGTTCACATTGTGCAACAAGGCTTTTATCTGGTGTAACGAATGTCCAACCATCATCACCGCGCTCAATGATATGATCAGCTTTCATAGAGATGAATGGTTCTACAGCGATAACAAGACCGTCTTTTAGAAGCGCATTATCCATTGGATCATAGTAGCTTAAGATGTGGTTTGGAGCTTCGTGTAAGCTAAGACCAATACCGTGACCAGTTAAGTTTTGAATAACGTTATATCCACTTTTATGTGCAAAGTTAGAAACAGCACGACCAATTTGATTTTGTTTTGAGCCAGCTTTTACTTTTTTCATTGCTTCCCAAAATGAGTCTACTGCTGCTTGGCAAAGTTTTTCTTTTTCTTCATCGTCGCCAAGAACAAATGAGATACCTGTATCTGCATAATATCCGTCAAGTGCTGCCGATACGTCTACGTTTACTAAATCGCCTTCTTTTAATACGCGATCGCTTGGAATGCCGTGAGCAACTTCTTCGTTTACACTAATGCAAGTTACACCTGGGAATTTATATTCTTTTTCAGGCGCTGAAATAGCACCGTTCTCGTCTAATACTTTTTTACCAATTAAATCAAGCTCTTTCGTTGTCATACCTGGCTTCGCTTGTTTTTTCATTTCTTCGCGTGCAAGTGCAACGATGCGGCCGATTTTTCGTAAACCTTCTAAATCTTGTTCATTACGAATAATCATGAAAACCACTGTCCTTCCTCGAATATATGTCTTATCCGATTGTATCATGTTTGTTTTTGTACTGCTACTCGCATGCGGTATGCAGGCTGATTCCTCTCATAAAGAATACATGACAATTGTCATATGGATGTCATGACGCATCATACTGTTTCCTAACTTTTCCAGCACATACAATGTAAATATAAGAAACGGCGGGGGTGGAGAGATGGAAAAGATTATTGAAGTAAATGGTGTTTCTAAAACATTTAAACATAAAAAAGCAGTAAATAACGTTTCATTTCATGTAAATAAAGGGCAAATAGTAGCATTACTCGGCCCAAATGGTGCGGGGAAAACAACGACAATTTCAATGATGCTCGGATTAAAAGATCCGACAGAAGGGAATGTTTCGATATTTGGAAAGAGCCCGAAGCATAGAGATGTTCGTAATAGCCTCGGTGCGATGTTGCAAGAAGTAAGCGTTATTGACAGCATCACAGTAGAAGAGGCAATTGAGTTATTCCGTAGTTATTATACGAATCCAGTAGCGAAAGAAACATTACTTCAGCTATCGAATTTAGAATCAGAGCGAAAGCAAAGATGTGAAAAGTTATCAGGTGGTCAAAAGAGAAGGTTGAATTTTGCACTCGCACTTGCGGGAAATCCAGATTTATTATTTTTAGATGAACCAACTGTAGGGATGGACATTACGTCTCGAAAAGTGTTTTGGGAAACGATTCGAAAGTTAGCAAGTGAAGGGAAAACGATTATTTTAACGACGCACTATTTAGAAGAAGCAGATGCGTTAGCGGACCGCATTTTATTATTCGCAAACGGAAAAATTATCGCAGATGGTACGCCGGATGAAATGAAAGCGACGATTTCTCGAAAAACGATCTCGTTTTATTCAAAAGAAAGTATCCCTACGGGCCTGCTAAAGGAATTGCCGAATGTAACAGGAGTACAGTCAAATGAGGGGCGGATTATTTTAACAACGGAGGATACCGATGCCACGTTACAAGCAATTTATCAAAAGAACTTACCTGTAACAGATATTTCAGTTGAACGTGGAAGTCTCGATGAAGCATTTGAACAGTTTGTCGCAAATCAGAAGGGGGAAATCGCATGAGAGCACTATGGATGCAATGTAAAATAGAGGTTTTACGTACGTTCCGTAATAAATTATTTATCTTTTTCTCATTATTAATGCCAGTTATGTTTTACTACATCTTTACAAATGTTATTCAAGTACCACAAAACGGATATGCTTGGAAAGCTCATTATTTAATTTCAATGGCGACTTTCAGTATTGTAGGGACTGCACTTTTTAGTTTCGGTGTGAGACTTTCTCAGGAAAAAGGGCAAGGATGGACACATCTTTTAAAAATTACACCACTTCCAGAGGGGGCATATTTAGCAGCAAAGATTATTGCCCAAACAGTAGTGAATGCTTTTTCAATCTTAGTTATTTTTATGGCAGGAATATTAATTAATAATGTTGAGTTAACAGTAGGTCAATGGATTGGTGCCGGATTATGGTTATTATTAGGCGTGACACCATTTTTAGCACTCGGAACAGTAATAGGTTCAATTAAGAAGGCGGATGCAGCTGCTGGCCTGGCTAATATTTTAAATATGAGCTTAGCTGTAGTTGGCGGATTATGGATGCCAATTGAAGTATTCCCAAAAGTATTAAGAACTATTGGAGAATGGACACCAACATATCATTTTGGGAGCGGGGCATGGGATATTGTAGCTGGAAAATCAATCGGCTGGGAAAATGTCGCGGTACTAGGAGGTTATTTCCTTATATTTGTTGTAGTATCAATATATATAAGGAAAAGACAGGAAGCGGTATAAATGATAGAGAAGAAGTTTGAGATTTTTCCGAAACAGATGGGTTTCTTCCCATATATGTGGTTAGTGTATTTATTATTTCCAATTTATAATTTAACACAAGTATCGGGATGGAAGCTTGTAATAGGGATCGGTATGTTGATAGTTTTCATTATCACATACCGTCAACTTTATTTTGTTCAGAGGACGTTCGTGTTGTGGGCGTGTATTCAAATGATACTAACCTGTTTATTTGCCGTATTTTATAATCCTTTCATGATATTCTTTGGCTTTTTTACGGCAAGTGCGATGGGATTTGCGCCAAGTAAGAAGGCATTTCGTGTGTTGTTATGTTTATTAGTTGTAATGCTTGGGGCTTTTATATTTATAAATGTTAATCAACTAACAATCCCGAGTTTAGTGAATATAGTTCCAATGTTTATTTTAATGCTTCTTACGCCATTTGGAATGCGTAATTTTAATCAAAAAAAGATGTTGAAAAATCAATTAAACGAAGCAAACGAACAAATTAAAGACTTAGTAAAACGTGAGGAACGGCAGCGAATCGCAAGAGATCTTCATGATACGTTAGGGCATACGTTATCTCTTATTACTTTAAAAAGTCAGCTTGTGGAGAAATTGATTGTGAAGAATCCAGAACGCGCAAGTATAGAGGCGAAGGAGATTACACAAACATCTCGTACTGCTTTAAAACAACTGCGCGAGTTAATTTCGGATATGCGTATGATTACAGTGGAAGAAGAACTTGAGCAAATAAAAGCGATTTTGCAAGCTGCCAATATTGAATTAGAAGTAAAGCAGGAGGCTAATTCTAGTTCGCTATCGCCAATTGAGCAAAATATTTTAGGGATGTGTTTACGTGAAGCTGTTACGAATGTCGTGAAGCATAGTAAGGCAAAGGCATGTACAGTTTCTATATTAGAATCACAGGGTGAGTTAATTTTGAAAGTAGAAGATAATGGCGTCGGTTTGGAAAATCAAAGTCATGATGGAAACGGTATTCGAGGTATGAAGGAGCGGATTTCCCTTATTGATGGAATAGTTGAACTGGATACGATCAATCCAGGGACACTGTTAACGGTGAAAGTTCCAATTGTAATTAGAACAGGAAAAGATGAGGTGAGGGCATGATTCGAATTATTATTGCAGAAGATCAACGAATGCTTCGTGGTGCATTAGGAGCCCTGCTTGATCTAGAAGATGATATTGAAGTAGTTGGGCAAGCGGCGAACGGTGAAGAGGCCTTAAAGTTAATTGAATCGTTAGAGCCAGATATAAGTATTATGGATATTGAAATGCCAATTCAAAGTGGATTAGATGTTGCAGAAACTTTAAAGAAAGAAAAATCATCTTGTAAAGTAATGATTTTAACAACATTTGCGCGTCCTGGTTATTTTGAAAGGGCAATGAAAGCTGGTGTGCACGGATATTTGTTAAAAGATAGCCCAAGTGAGGATTTAGCTTCGGCGATTCGTAACGTAATGAAAGGGAAACGAGAGATTTCTCAAGAGTTAATGTTTGGCTTATGGCAAGAGCAGAATCCGTTATCGGATCGTGAAAAAGAAGTGCTTTTACTTGCGAAAGAGGGAAAGACAGCAAATGAAATTGCGAAGGCACTTTATCTTTCACCTGGTACAGTGCGTAATTATATTTCTGAAGTATTAGCGAAACTGGAAGCAAAAAATAGAATTGAGGCAATTACAATTGCGGAAGAAAAGGGATGGATATAAAAAGAAGTTTACCTATGAGTGGTAAACTTCTTTTTTGCTTATTTTCATTGTTGTACTTCTACTACTTTACTAATTTTTGCTAGATCCTTATATCCATGTGCTTGGAAAGCCTTTTCGAATTCTGTTGCTGTCATATTACCATATAAGTCTTTTGCAGCTTGTACAATGTGAGATTGAAGTGATTCAAAATCTTCTGCTGAAGTTGCGTAGTTTTGCAATGCACGCATAACAACTTTACTTACTTTTTCATTTCCTTGTCTTTGAACAGATATACCGTTATACGTTTTACCTTCAGCTAATTGATATAATACATGGCTGATAATTCCAGAATTCACGTGAGATTCTTGATCATTTCCATCATTATAGAAATCTTTTAAGTTTGTGTATAGTTTGTTGCCGCCGTCACCAATTTCCCCTGGGATGTCACGAATTGTTAGACCACCTAACGTATCACCCATAATCCAATTTCCTTTATCTTTCTTTACGTAATATTCTATTTGTGTACCCCAAAAATCTGCTAGACCTTCATTTAGCGCGGATGTTTCAGCACTTGGATATCGCACAATTTTATTTTTCGTCGTACCACTAAATACAGCATGTCCAAATTCATGAGCTGTTACGTCAAGAGCAGAGGTTAATTTTCCATTTAGCCCGTCACCAAAGACCATTTGATTCCAACCTGGATGCCAAAATGCATTTACATAGTTTTCTTTTACACCATCACTAACTTCAGTAGAATCAAATCCGTGGACGCTAGCAACAACTTTTGAGTCTTTATTATCGTAACTTTTCAGATTATGTTCTTTCTTAAAATAGTCGTAAATATCACTCATATTTTTCATAACACCAGCTGCTTCTTTATCTAAGAAGTTAGAGTTATCGCTTGAAATAAGTGTCCCTGGATAACCAGCTTGGCTATCGCCACCAAGGGAATCAGCGTAGTTTGCGTTGTAAATATAAATACCATTTCCGCGGGATAAATCAGCTAAATAAAATTTTCCATCAGAGCCTTTCGCAATATTAAATAATACATTTTCTTGTAGCGCATTTTTCCCAGTTCCTTGTTCTTTCGCTGGTGATAGTTTAGGTGCTGTTACTTGATTAATAGTTTTATTCTCTTTATTTTTAATAAACTTTTCTTGGAAAAGTACTTCACCAGTTTGTAAGTCCATGATTGCATTTCCGTTTATAACTTGTTCATTGTTTTCATAAGTAAATGTAAGGACCGTTGCGTATGTATAGTAGCCATCTTTTTTCTTATAAACTACCGTTTCGCTAGAAAATTCTGTTTCTGTCGCATCACTTGGAATTTGAAGTATATTGCGTAATTTAGATTTTACTTCATTTTTCGACAAAAAATTTGTTATAGTAAGATTAAGTTGTTGGTCTAAATTTTGGGCAACTTTACCACTAACAGTTGTAATTACTCCATTTTTATCTACTTTTACAATGAGATCTTGACCATATACTTTATAGTTTTTGTATGTTTGTGCAAGGCGTAATTCGGTTTGATTTTCTTTTGTTTCTTTATTTGTAGGTTGAAAATCGACATTCTTTTCAGTAGTAACTTGCTCTTGTTGAGCTTTAGCCCCATTTACCTCACTTTTTAAATACTTTTTAGCAATATTCTCTTTTGTATCGTTTTGAGGTTGTGTTAATTTTCCGATTGTTAAACCAGGCTGAGCAATTTCAACTTTTACTTCATTTTTATCTAATTCTTGAGCGTGAATAACTTCTGTTGATAAAGGACAAAGAAGACCGAATGTAACGAAAGCACTAGCAAGTTTTCTATAATTCATCTATAACACTCCTAATCTTGTATTGTGTATGTGAGATGAATTGTATGAGGAATTTGCCGAATTTTATATATATTATGCATTATTTCATATCAAAAATTGTCGAATGCACATTATTGTAGTGGTATGACAACTTAAAAAATTAGATTGTTATAATGGGACGGTGAGCAAGTATGCACGCAGAAAAACTAGGAAGCGAAATAAAGAAAATTAGGGGAATGAGAGGATTAACACAGAAACAACTCTCCGATAATGTATGTCATCAATCGGAGGTGAGCAGAATTGAGTCGGGCGCGGTATACCCAAGTATGGATATATTGCAAGGTATTGCAGCAAAGTTACAAGTTCCCATTATTCATTTTTATGAGGTACTCATTTATTCTGATATCGAGAGGAAAAAGCAGTTAAAAGATCAAATCATTATGCTTTGTAAGCAAAAGAAATATAAAGAAATATATAATAAAGTATGGAATGAACTGAAAAAGGAAGAATATCATCCTGAGTTTCAGCAGTTTCTTCAATGGCAATATCATGTATCTGCGTATGTGCTAAAGAAGATTGATTATGAATATTGTATTCTGGAGCTAAAAAAGCTACTAAATCAACAGTTAACTGGAATAGACGTGTATCAAAAACTTTATATAGAAAATGCAATTGCAAATATTTATGCTGAAAATGGTTATTTTAAGAAGGGTATGGAGTTATTTGAAGGTATATTAAAGCAATTAGAGGCATTGCCTGAAAATAAAGAGTTTGATGTGAAGGTAAGACATAATCATGCAAAAACATTATACTTAGATAATCAATATGAAGAAGCACTTTATCAAATAAATAAAGCCATTGAAATATCATGTCGAATTAATAGTATGGCATTGATTGGACAGTTATACTATCAAAAAGGTGAATGCTTAGAAAAGCTAGAGTATGATGGGGCAGAGATTGAAGATGCTTATGAAAAAGCTTGCTTCTTTTTCGATATATTAGAAATGCATGCGTATAAAGAAACGCTTATAAAAAAAATGAAGAAATAAAAACGACCTGAAAAATAGATATGCATAATTGCATACGATATGGATAAATTTTCATGATATATTAAAAGAAAAATGTGGGTGATGGAATATGAAAAAACTACTTATTGGTAGTCTATTAACGTTAGCGATGGCATGGGGTATTTCATTAGCAGATACAGCTTTAGAGAAAAGCCAAGTAATTTCTCATAATGATCAAGAGGTACAATTAGCTTCAGATATGCCTTTTGAGTATTAAAAAGCAACCGTCTTACTTAGACGGTTGTTTTTTTGTGGAGTAACATCCAAACATCTTTACTAGAAACAGGTTTGCTAAAGAGGAATCCTTGAATGTGGTCACAGTTTTGTTCGTGTAAAAACTTCCATTGTTCTTCTGTTTCTACACCTTCCGCAATAACCTCTAAATTTAATTCTTTTGATAGCGTAATAATGGAAGCGATAATCGCTTCTTCTAAAGGGCTATTTGTAATTCCACAAATAAATTCTCGAGCAATTTTTAATGTATTGATTGGATATTTCGTTAAATAAGCTAAAGAACTATAACCAGTTCCAAAGTCATCAATTGAAATTTGGATACCGAGATTTTGAAGTTCTTCTAGTTTAGCAATTACAGAATGATTTTGATTAATCGCGATACTTTCTGTAATCTCAATATCTAGCGCTTCCGGCTTTAGTTCGGTTTCTTCCAAGACTTTTGAAATAGTTGATATTAAATCTGCGTGATTGAATTGAACAACAGATAAATTTACACCAACCTTTAATTGAGAAAATCCTTGGTTATGCCACTTTTTTGCTTCTAAGCAGGCGGTACGTAAAATCCAATTACCAAGTTCAATAATAAATCCTGTTTCCTCTGCTAGAGGAATGAATTGGGCAGGCGATACAATTCCGAGTTTTGGATGTTTCCAGCGAATTAATGCCTCAAAACCGATAATTTGTTTTGTTTTTGTATTTACTTGTGGTTGATATTCAAGGAAAAATTCATTTTGTTGTAGAGCTTTTGAAAGTTCACCTTCTAGGAAGTGTATTTCATTTTGCGCAATACTCATTTCTTTTGAGAAGAAAATAAATCTATTTTTTCCATTAGCCTTTGCTCGATACATAGCCATATCTGCATTTTTCATTAATTCGGTTACATCGGTTCCGTAGTCAGGGTACATCGCAATTCCGATACTCGGTGTAACAGAAAGTTCTTCATCTTTAATAAAGTAAGGCTTATTTAAAATAGTTAAAATTTGTTCAGCCATAAAAGAAGCACTTTTTTCAGAGTACATATCTGGTAATAGAATCGTAAATTCATCTCCGCCTTGGCGGGCAACGATATCTTTTGAACGCAAACATCCACGTAATCTTTTTGCTACTTCAATTAATAATAAATCTCCGACATCATGGCCGAGTCGATCGTTAATTTTTTTAAATCGATCTAAGTCGAGGAACATGACCGCAACGTCATTAGTGGTGTTTTGAGCTGTATTTAAAATCGTTTTTAAATCTTTTTCGAATTTCCGGCGATTCCGTAGTCCTGTAAGTGCATCATGGAAAGCCATATGCTCTACTTGCTTTTGTTTTTCATATAAAGTTGTAATATCACGTGCTATACCAAACATCCCAACAACCTCTTTATTTATAAAAATAGGGATGAATGTAATGTGAAGGTGATAATAATATCCTTCTTTTTCTTTTGTACGAATTTCTAGAGTTTGTGGTCTACCTTCTTTTGTAATTTGTAAAGATTTCTTCAATAATTCATGATCTTGTGGATCAATGAAGTGTTGAAGAGAATAGCTTGTTACTTCACAATAATAGGCTGTAAATAAACTTTCACAAGCCGTATTAGATTGTTGAAAAATCCCATTCATATTTAAAGAAAAAACAGCATCAGGATGATCTTCGAATAAAGATTTATAACGTTGTTCACTTTTTGATAGGGCAGATACGCCTTCTTCAACTGCACCTTCTAGTTGTGTAGTCAACTGTTCATACGTATCGATTAATACTTGATTATCTTTCCACATGAAAAGTTGTCGTAGGAATAATAAGACTAGTGATAATACTAGACCGATTAGCATGAACTTATCATCCCAAGGCTGAATAACAGCAAAGGAAAAAGTAATGATTATACTAAAATAAGGTAATATAAAGCGTACATAATCGAATCGATAATATTTCGTTTTCGTTTCATGTTGTATTGGTTTATCCCAAATGTACAGTATGGACGATAAACCGATTAGTAAAATCGAAGCAGTATGTATTAAATAAGAGACTTCAGAAGAGGTTTCCATCCCTGAGTTTATCTGAAGCAAGTGTATATATCCGTAAACAAGTATGATAGTAAAGCCAATAATTAATGAGATTCTACTAGAAGAATACCGTTCTCTTCTATATAGGCTAATAACGGCGTAAATTACTAATGATTGTGCAATAAAATACCCAATCAAAATCCACGCTTCCTTGGTTAACATACGAAAGCTTGAAATATCTAAAATAAAGGTTAAGGTAAAATAAATATTCATAATAACAATAAAGATGCTATCGAATGAAAATTGGGCAAGACCTTTAATGGAGTAATGTTGTATAAACTTTATAGCAAAGCCAGAAAAGAGCAAAATATATTGTACGATGAAAAAGGGTAGTGCTTTATATGAAAATATGACTTGGTCATAAATAGAAAGAGAATGAAGAAATAAAGTTATTTCCATAGTTAGCCCACATAGGCAAGTACATAGTAGTAAAACCCAAAATAGTTTATCACCGCGCTTCATTTTTTTAATTGCTTTATATAAACAATAGCAAGAAAAGAGTGCAGCAAAACAAAATAAGAAGAGAATTCCAATTTCTTTTATATTCAAGTCCTTAGGGATAAGGAATATCCAAAGAGAAAATATAATAATATACATCATGACAAATTGTACATATTTTTTTTGATTGATCATATAATGGCTCCGTTTCAATAAAGTTGAATCACAGGGGGAAAATGCTAATTTAAATAATAGCATATAAAACAGGAGCTTTTTTACTATAAGAAATACTTTTTGAAAAAAATAGCGCAACGTTACAATTTACCATTGTAATGTTGCGCCTTTTATTCTTTTCACTCCCCTAATAGAAGAGAGCTCTTCTATTAATTGAAGAAGTGCTAAATTCTTTTGTTTACTCTCAATCATAATATCGAAATTATGATCAACTTTTTTTGCGATGTGTAAAAAGGGTTTAATAAACTCTAAATCAATATAATCTGAGTGGGCCCTAAATTCTTTTTCTGATCTAGGAGAAGAAATATGAACTTTAGGAAGGACATTTGTATGTGACCAAGTTTTAAATATCATAGGAAGTAATTCTTCTAGCGGTTCATTACAAAGGTTCGCTATGTGGTGATGATAATCGAACACGAAAGGGATTTTTTCTTTTTGACAAATAGCCAAAGTTTCAGAAGTTGTATATGTTTTATCGTCATTTTCAAGAGTCATTTGTCTTTTTATATGGTAAGGAAGTTTTTGTATGTTTTCATGAAAACGCTCGATTGCCGTCTCCTTATTTCCATATGCGCCACCTACATGGATATTAATGTAGGAAGAATCTGCAATTCCCATAGCATTTAACACGTTATAATGATAGGTCATATCTGTAATTGCATTAGTTGTAATATGTGGTTTGTCGCTTGTAAATAGTGTGAATTGATTGGGATGGAAACTTATGCGCAAATTGTGTTCCTGAATTAATGCCCCTATTTTACGCCAAAGCGGTGCAAATATTTGGATGTAATCAAATTTAACTTCAGGATGTGTTGCAAGCGGGACGATAGAAGATGATAAACGATATAATGGAATTTCGTGTGCAATATTGTAATGAAGGATGCGTATTGTGTGTTCTAGATTTTGCAGTGTAACATTATACAATTTATCTGCACGCTCTTGTTTTTTTAGTTTTTTCCAGCTTGTAAATGTTATTGTTTTGGCAGGCGAACAGTCCCATAATGCCATAGCATGTGAGACATATCCAAATCGAATTATCATATGTGATGCACCTCTTTTGCTCTTGAAATTTCCCTATAAAAAGAACGCGAGTATCGTTCCTATCCATTCCTTTCCTCTACCGATAATGGAGAGAGGGCTGACATCTTCAAAGGAAAGTAATGAGGAGCGTCCCAAATCTTCCTCGAATTTACTTTTTACTTCTTGTATGAAATGTTTATCGTATAAAAGGCAATTGATTTCATGGTTAACATATAAACTTCTCATATCGAAATTAGCAGTTCCAATATCACAAATATGATCGTCTACTATAATAATTTTTGCGTGGAAAAATCCTTGCTGAAAAGCGTAAATATTACAACCAGCTTGTATTAACTTTCGGCAATATGGGAATTTTGCTTCTCGAACGAGGGCGTGATCAGCCTTTTGTGGAACGAGAATGGTTATTTGAACCCCACGTTTTCGCGCTTTTAATAATGCATTCATAATTTTTTTTCCAGGAATAAAATATGGTGTACCGATAAAGAGTTCTTTTTTCGCGCTTTCGATTAAATGTAAAAATGTATTTTGTAAATAGGCACCATCAGTAGGGATGAAACGATGTAGAACGGTCCCTGGTTGTTGCGTAGGAAAATAAAGAGATGAATCTAATAAATTTTGGTCTGTATCGTCGAGCCAATCATGTAAAAATTGTTTTTGTAAATCTTGTATCCCTTCTCCTGTAAGACGTAAATGATAATCTCGCCATAACCCTAACCTTTGATTATGCCCTAAATATTCCTCACCAATGTTAAATCCGCCAATATAACCAATTTCCCCGTCAATAACTGTAATTTTTCTATGGTTTCTTTGATTTGCAGAAAAGAAAGGAAAAGGAAATTTCACTTTGTGACAAAATGAAAAAGAGACACCATGCTTTTGTAGGGAGTACATCGTTTCTTTTGATAAATAATGACTTCCAAACCGGTCGAGTAAAAGTCTTACTTCAATTCCTTCTTGTGCTTTATCGATAAGTAACTTTAAAAACGTACGACTTATGTCATCGTTTTTTACAATGAAAAATAAAACGTGCACATGGTGTTTAGCTTGTTTTATATCAGTAAAGAGAGCATCGTACAGATCATTTCCGTATGTATAAAGGCGAAAATCACTTTGACGTAAAGGGAAAGAACGAGAACGTACACGCTTTAAGTGAACAATTCTCCCATATGAAAGGTCGATTGTAATCCAGAGAGCGCTGCCTAATAACAAGAGAGATAAGAAAAACATAAGTAAATTCCCTCCTTCACGGTCTTTTCACCATCAATTTTTTACAAATCAAAAATTCACTTTATCCCGCTATTTGCAGGCAGCCCGTAAAAGTCCGATTAGTGTGGGTTAATAATCATTGGGTATGAAGAGATCCGCCGATTAAAGTTTCACTTTATAGTTTCACCGAAATAAACAGCTTTATTAAAAAATGTGTTGTTGTATAACAAAAAACTGTTGACTGAATGCTCACTCATTATATAATGGGAATAGGGGATATAATTCAGAAAATTATATATTTTCGAAGATTCTAAAAAAGAAAGAGAGCTTACAAAGAGAGGGGTAGCATAAAATGAATAGCTTACTAATCATTAATTGGCTGGCTGCCATTGCTGTTATTGCTTATGCGGGGTATTTGTTTGTATATCTTATACGAACAAGGATGGCCTACATACAATTAGGAAAAAAGATCGAATTTGACCGTCGTTTTAAAGAGCGTTGGGATCTTCTTAAGGTCAATGTTTTCGGTCAGAAAAAGCTGCTGAAAGATAAAAAGAGCGGCATCATTCACGTTATGTTCTTTTACGGATTTATTCTTGTCCAATTTGGAGCAATTGACTTCGTTTGGAAAGGACTTGCACCAGGATCGCATCTTCCACTTGGACCACTATACCCTGCATTTACATTCTTCCAGGAAATTGTCACACTCGTTATTTTAATTGCAGTCTTTTGGGCTTTTCATAGACGCTATATTGAAAAGCTTGTTCGTTTAAAACGTAATTTTAAATCAGGACTTGTTCTTATCTTTATTGGTGGCTTAATGATTTCTGTGCTACTTGGTAATGGAATGGGAATTATATGGCACGGCGAGGAGCTTTCATGGAGTGAACCGATCGCTTCTGCAATCGCTTACGTTTTCTCGGGATTAAATGAAACCGTAGCCATTTCAGTGTTCTATTTCTCTTGGTGGGTGCATTTACTAATTTTGTTAACGTTTTTAGTTTATGTTCCACAATCAAAACATGCGCATTTAATTGCTGGACCAGTTAACGTGTTTTTTGGTCGTCTTTCAAATCCGGGAAAACTTGAAAAAATTGATTTTGAAGATGAAACACAAGAAACATTCGGTGTTGGTAAAATTGAAGACTTTAGACAAAATCAACTTATCGACTTATATTCTTGCGTCGAATGTGGTCGTTGTACAAATATGTGTCCGGCAACAGGAACAGGGAAAATGTTATCACCGATGGATTTAATTTTAAAACTTCGTGATCATTTAACTGATAAAGGCGCAGCGGTAACATCAAAAGCACCGTGGGTTCCAGTTGTTGCTTTTAATAATACACAAGGAAATCAGTTAGCGATGATGGCAGCTGGAAAAGGACAACAAGAATCAGCGGCTACAGCGCTAGCGTACGACCCAAGTTTAATCGGAGACGTTATTACAGAAGAAGAGATTTGGGCATGTACAACGTGCCGTAACTGTGAGGACCAGTGCCCAGTTATGAATGAGCATGTTGACAAAATTATTGATTTACGCCGCTATCTCGTTTTAACAGAAGGAAAAATGGACGCGGAAGCGCAGCGTGCAATGACAAACATTGAGCGTCAAGGTAATCCGTGGGGACTGAACCGTAAAGAGCGTGAAACATGGCGCCAAGGTGACGATGAAGTAACAGTTCCAACTGTAAAGGAGAAATCAAAAGCTGGCGAAGAGTTTGAATACTTATTCTGGGTTGGATCAATGGGTTCGTATGACAATCGCAGTCAGAAGATTGCGATATCATTTGCGAAGCTAATGAACGAAGCAGGCATTTCATTCGCAATTCTTGGTAATAAGGAAAAGAACTCTGGTGATACACCGCGCCGCCTTGGAAATGAATTTGTATTCCAGGAAATGGCGACTAAAAATATTGAAGAATTTGAAAAAGCAGGAGTGAAGAAAATCGTTACGATTGACCCTCATGCTTATAACACTTTTAAAAATGAGTACCCGGACTTTGGCTTACAAGCAGAAGTCTATCATCATACAGAATTACTAGCCCAGTGGGTGAAGGAAGGTCGTTTAAAACCTGTCCATTCTATTGAAGAGACAGTTACGTACCATGATTCCTGTTACTTAGGAAGATACAACGAAGTATACGAAGCGCCGCGCGATATTCTAAAAGCAATTCCAGGTGTAAACCTTGTAGAAATGGCGCGTAAACGTGAAACGGGAATGTGCTGTGGTGCGGGTGGCGGCCTAATGTGGATGGAAGAAACGACAGGTTCTCGTATTAACGTTGCTCGTACAGAACAAGCGCTAGCTGTACAGCCGTCAATTATCGGTACAGGATGCCCGTATTGCTTAACGATGATTAGTGACGGCACGAAAGCGAAAGAAGTTGAAGAAACAGTTCAAACTTTGGACGTAACAGAGATTTTAGAACGCTCAGTTATCGGACAGAAGAAAGAAGCAATGTAGTTTGTAGGAATGCATTCAAATTTAGAAAGAGGTGCAATACTTGCACCTCTTCTAGGCGCAAGGATACCGAGCGAGCGCTCGGTGCTAAAAAAAGAAATGGGGGAAAGAAACATGAGTAAAACAGTTATTTTAAGTGCTGCAAGAACACCGGTTGGAAAATTTGGAGGAACTTTAAAAGACGTGAAAGCAACAGAGCTTGGAGGAATCGCAATTAAGGCAGCGCTTGAAAGGGCGAATGTTTCCGCTAGTGATGTTGAAGAAGTTATATTTGGAACGGTTATCCAAGGAGGGCAAGGACAAATTCCATCACGCCAAGCAGCAAGAGCGGCCGGCATTCCTTGGGAAGTGCAGACAGAAACAATAAATAAAGTTTGTGCATCAGGGCTTCGCGCAGTTACGTTAGCAGATCAAATTATTCGTACTGGTGATCAATCACTGATTGTAGCTGGTGGAATGGAATCGATGAGTAACAGCCCTTACATTTTACGAGGGGCAAGATGGGGATACAGAATGGGTAACAACGAAGTTATCGATTTAAACGTTGCAGACGGTTTAACATGCGCATTTTCAGGTATACACATGGGTGTTTATGGCGGAGAAGTTGCGAAGGAAGATGGAATCTCTCGCGAAGCACAAGATGAATGGGCATATCGTAGCCATCAACGTGCGGTTTCGGCACATAAAGAAGGGCGTTTTGAAGAGGAGATTGTACCAGTAACAATTCAGCAAAGAAAAGGCGATCCTATCGTCGTGGCTAAGGATGAGGCGCCACGCGGGGATACAACGATTGAAAAATTAGCGAAATTAAAGCCTGTATTTGATAAGACGTCAGCGGTGACAGCAGGTAATGCTCCGGGACTAAATGATGGCGGTGCTGCACTTGTATTAATGAGCGAGGACAGAGCGAAGCAAGAAGGAAGAAAACCATTAGCGACAATTTTGGCGCATACGGCGATTGCGGTAGAATCGAAGGATTTCCCAAGAACGCCAGGTTATGCAATTAATGAATTGCTGAAAAAGACAGATAAGACAATTGAAGACATAGATCTATTTGAAATCAATGAGGCATTTGCGGCTGTAGCAATTGCAAGTACAGAAATCGCAGGGATCGATCCGGAAAAATTGAATGTAAATGGCGGTGCTGTAGCAATGGGGCATCCAATTGGAGCGAGCGGAGCACGTATTATCGTTACACTTATCCATGCACTGAAGCAGCGCGGCGGCGGAATTGGAATTGCTTCTATTTGTAGCGGTGGCGGTCAAGGTGATGCAGTGATGATTGAAGTTCACTAATTAAGATTAGAAGATATATAGTTTATTAACAATTAAGGGGGAAGAAAAAATGAGTGTACAAAAGATTGTTGTAATTGGTGCAGGGCAAATGGGTTCAGGTATCGCACAAGTGTGTGCAATGGCAGGCTATGATGTGAAAGTGCAAGATTTAAAGCAAGAGCAATTAGATAGAGGGCTAGCTGTTATTTCAAAAAATTTAGCCCGCCAAGTAGAAAAAGGCCGTATGAAGGAAGAAGAGAAAGATGCGACTTTAAATCGTCTTACATGGACGCTTGATTTAAATAGTGTCAAAGAAGCTGATCTTATTATTGAAGCAGCTGTTGAAAAAATGGATATTAAAAAGAAAATTTTTGCGAATTTAGATGAAATCGCTCCAGAACACGCAATTTTAGCGACGAATACGTCATCGTTACCTATTACGGAAATTGCAGCGGTAACGAAACGTCCTGAGAAAGTAATCGGCATGCACTTTATGAATCCAGTTCCAGTTATGAAACTCGTTGAAATTATTCGTGGTTTAGCTACAGATGATGCAGTGTACGAAACGATTGAGGATATTACGAAAAAAATCGGGAAAGTGCCAGTTGAAGTAAATGATTTCCCAGGGTTTGTATCGAACCGTATTTTATTACCGATGATTAACGAAGCGATTTATACGTTATACGAAGGAGTAGCGACGAAAGAAGCGATTGATGAAGTAATGAAACTCGGTATGAATCATCCGATGGGACCTCTTACGTTAGCTGACTTTATCGGTTTAGATACGTGTTTATACATTATGGAAGTGTTGCATGAAGGATTAGGAGATAGTAAATATCGCCCATGTCCATTATTACGTAAGTATGTGAATGCAGGATGGTTAGGACGTAAAACGGGTCGTGGTTTCTACGTTTACGAATAAAGGCCTCCCTTTATTGAAGTAGTGGTCTTACCAGATTGTTAAAAAGATATATAGCAAACGGAGGCGAAGTACATGAATTTTCACTTTACTGAAGAGCAACAAATGATGAGGAAAATGGTTCGAGATTTTGCACAGAAGGAAATAGCTCCCTTTGTTCCTAGTATGGAACAAGGGGTGTTCCCGAAAGAGATTTTGCAAAAGATGGGTGAGCTTGGACTAATGGGTATTCCAGCGCCTGCAAAATATGGCGGGGCAGAAATGGATTTTATTTCTTACATTCTAGCAATTGAGGAAATTTCAAAGGTAAGTGCAACGGTTGGTGTAATTTTGGCTGTACATACGTCAGTTGGAATGAATCCGATTTTATACTTCGGAACAGAAGAACAGAAGCAGAAATATGTTTCTAAACTGGCGACTGGTGAATATTTAGGCGCATTTGCTCTAACAGAACCGAATGCAGGATCAGATGCAGGTAGTTTGAAATCAAGAGCTGTAAAGAAAGACGATCACTACATCATTAATGGATCGAAAGTCTTTATTACAAATGGTGGTGAAGCAAGTACATATATCGTCTTCGCGTCTACAAATCCAGATGCGGGGAAAAGCGGGATTTCAGCATTTATAGTAGAGAAAGATACACCAGGCTTAATCATTGGAAAAGATGAGCATAAGATGGGTCTTCTTGGTTCTCGTACAGTGCAACTTACGTTTGAAGATATGAAAGTGCCGGCCGAGAATTTACTTGGTGAAGAAGGACAAGGATTTAAGGTGGCAATGGCGAATTTAGATGTTGGGCGAATTGGAATCGGAGCGCAAGCATTAGGAATCGCGGAAGCGGCGCTTGCATGTGCGATTGATTATGCGAAAGAGCGTGAGCAATTCGGAAAGCCAATTGCGGCGCAGCAAGGACTCGGATTCAAACTTGCAGATATGGCAACAAGTGTAGAAGCATCGCGATTACTTGTATACAGAGCAGCATCGCTAAGAGCACAAGGATTACCATGCGGTAAAGAAGCTTCTATTGCGAAATTATTTGCTTCTAAGACGGCTGTTGAAGTTGCGATTGAAGCGGTGCAAGTATTTGGTGGTTATGGTTATACGAAAGATTATCCAGTAGAAAGATTTTTCCGTGATGCGAAGATCACACAAATATATGAAGGAACGAGCGAAATACAAAAGCTTGTAATTAGTCGAGCTTTATAAAAAGGCAGAGGGGGAGACGGGAATGCATTTTAAATTATCAGAAGAACATGAAATGATAAGAAAAATGGTTCGGGATTTTGCGAGGAATGAAGTAGCACCGACAGCAGCAGAGCGTGATGAGGAAGAGCGATTTGATCGCGCTTTATTTGATCAAATGGCAGAGCTTGGTTTAACCGGTATTCCGTGGCCTGAAGAATACGGCGGAATTGGAAGCGATTACTTGGCGTATGTAATTGCCGTTGAAGAATTATCCCGCGTTTGTGCTTCTACAGGTGTAACGTTGTCTGCACATACTTCACTTGCTGGATGGCCAATTTTTAAATTTGGAACGGAAGAGCAAAAACAAAAGTTTTTGCGCCCAATGGCTGAAGGGAAGAAAATTGGTGCATATGGCTTAACAGAACCAAGCTCTGGATCAGATGCTGGTGGAATGAGGACGACTGCAAAACGAGATGGAGACCATTACATTTTAAATGGTTCGAAAATTTTTATTACAAATGGCGGTATTGCTGATATTTATGTTGTTTTTGCATTAACAGATCCTGATTCGAAGCAGCGCGGCACGAGTGCATTTATTGTGGAGAGTGATACGCTAGGATTTTCGGTTGGGAAGAAGGAAAGTAAGCTAGGGATTCGTTCTTCGCCAACAACTGAAATTATATTTGAAGACTGCCGTATTCCTGTAGAGAATTTACTAGGGGAAGAGGGCCAAGGATTTAAAGTTGCGATGCAGACATTAGATGGCGGCCGTAATGGTATTGCGGCACAAGCAGTCGGTATTGCACAATCCGCTTTAGATGCTTCTGTAGAATATGCAAGAGAACGTCATCAGTTTGGGAAGCCAATTGCGGCGCAACAAGGAATTGGCTTTAAACTTGCGGATATGGCAACGGATGTAGAGGCAGCGCGTCTTTTAACATATCAAGCGGCTTGGCTTGAATCTGAAGGGCTTCCGTATGGGAAAGAGTCAGCGATGTCAAAAGTATTTGCAGGTGATACAGCGATGAAGGTAACGACTGAAGCGGTACAAGTATTTGGTGGTTATGGTTATACGAAAGATTATCCAGTAGAGCGTTATATGCGCGATGCAAAGATTACACAAATATATGAGGGAACACAAGAGATTCAAAGGCTTGTAATTTCTCGTATGTTAACGAAGTAGGAACAAAAGCGTAGGTATTTTCCTACGCTTTTTACTTCCAAAAATAATAGAGAGAGGTGAAGGGATGGTTAAACATAATGTACATGCGTCAGTGAAAGATGAAAAATTAGTTGCGTTAAGACGTGAACAAATGATTAAAGGTGCGGTGCAGCTGTTTAAGCAAAAAGGATTCCCGCGTACAACAACGAGAGAAATTGCGAAAGCGGCTGGATTTAGTATCGGAACACTTTATGAGTATATTCGCACAAAAGATGATGTATTATATTTAGTTTGTGATAGTATTTATGAACATGTAAAAGAGCGGTTAGAGGAAGTAGTGTGTACAGAGAAGGGAAGTATAGAAAGCTTAAAGATAGCGATAATGAATTATTTTAAAGTGATGGATGAATTGCAAGAAGAAGTATTAATTATGTATCAAGAGGTACGTTTTTTACCGAAAGAATCACTCCCATATGTATTAGAAAAAGAGTTTCAAATGGTCGGGATGTTTGAGGATATTTTAGAGCAGTGTACGGAAAATGGGACATTTACACTAAATAAAAAGGAAATACAGCTTCTTGCACATAATATTTTCATACAAGGACAAATGTGGGGATTTAGACGTTGGGCCCTGCAAAAACTGTATACTCTCGAAGAATATACAGAAATGCAAATTAGGTATGTACTGCAAGGAGCACATATGTCTCCGAAATAAAGAATGGACAAATTATAATTTTATTGCCCGTAAATAGCGGGATAAAAGTTTCCCGTTTTTTTTGTAGCATATTTGTGCGACTTTTGTTTATAATGAATAGTATGGATTTTTTTAAGCAGACCGTTATATATAAGCTTATATTTGAAGAAAGGAAGTGCCGCATAAGTGGGTTTTAAGCAATATTCACCAGAAGAGCTAAAAGAATGTTCAATGATTGAAGTTGTACATAGTGTTTTAGGGAATAAAAGACAAGCAACGACATTCAACGAGTTGGTTCAAGAAATCGCTCAAGTGCTGGGACTATCTCAAGGGCAAGTTAATACGAAACTCGCACAATTTTATACAGATTTAAACATCGATGGACGTTTCATTAATTTAGGAGAAAATCGTTGGGGGCTACGTAGCTGGTACCCATATGAGCAAATTGATGAAGAAATTCTGCCTCAGCCAAAACCGAAGAAGAAACGTAAAGTTGAAGAAGACGGTTTTGACGACTACATTGAAGAAGATGATGTAGAAGAAGTAGAAGAAGAAGTAGAAGAAGATGTAGTAGATTTGGACAAAGTTCTTGAAGACGAAGACGCAGATGATGAAGATGATGATCTTGATGATTTAGAAGAAGATAATGAAGACTTCGCAGAAGAAGAACTTGAGTATGATGAAACTGAAGAAGAGGAAGAGCGGTAGTTCTTGACTTTTCATTATCGTCCATGTAGAATCATTTTTGGGCTCTTTAAAAAAAGACGATAATACTTTTAAAGTGTAAATATAAAAGAAAATTGCTCCCTACTTATTACTTTATGTGATGAGGGGAGCAATTTTCTTTTTTGTTTTTTGTTTAGAAAATAAAAAGAGCCTAACAATAAGATAGATACAGTGTTATCTACATACGTTGCGCTTTGCAACGGTGATTATATAACAACGAAGTAGAAGGGAGTATTTTCATGACTAAGTATATTTTTGTAACAGGCGGTGTAGTATCGTCTTTAGGTAAAGGTATTACAGCAGCATCTCTTGGAAGACTTTTAAAGAATCGTGGTTTAAACGTAACTATTCAAAAGTTTGATCCATACATTAACGTAGACCCAGGGACTATGAGCCCCTACCAACACGGTGAGGTATTCGTAACAGATGATGGTGCAGAAACGGACTTAGACCTAGGTCACTATGAGCGTTTTATCGACATCAACTTAAACAAATACAGCAACGTAACAACAGGTAAAATTTACTCTTCAGTTCTTCAAAAAGAGCGCCGTGGTGAATATTTAGGAGGAACAGTTCAAGTTATTCCTCACATTACTAACGAAATTAAAGAACGTGTATATCGTTCTGGTCGCGAAACAAATGCCGACGTTGTTATTACAGAAATCGGTGGAACTGTTGGTGATATCGAGTCTTTACCATTCTTAGAAGCAATTCGTCAAATTAAGAGCGACATCGGTCGTGACAATGTAATGTACATTCACTGTACGTTAATCCCGTACTTAAAAGCAGCGGGTGAAATGAAAACAAAACCAACGCAACATAGCGTTAAAGAGCTTCGCAGCTTAGGTATTCAACCAAATATTATCGTTGTTCGTACAGAACTACCTGTTTCTCAGGACATGAAAGACAAGCTTGCATTATTCTGTGACATCGATACAAAAGCAGTTATCGAAGCACGCGATGCAGATACTTTATATGCGGTTCCATTATCTCTTCAAGAACAAAACATGGACCAAATCGTTTGTGATCACTTGAAGTTAGACAATCCAGCTGCAGATATGACAGATTGGACTGCGCTAGTTAATAAAGTACGTAACCTTTCTAAGAAAACAAAAATCGCTCTTGTTGGTAAATACGTAGAGCTTCAAGATGCATACATTTCTGTTGTAGAAGCGCTTCGTCATGCAGGTTATTCATTCGACACAGATGTAGAAGTGAAATGGGTAAATGCTGAGCACGTAACAGCAGAGAACGTAAAAGAATTAGTTGGCGACACAGATGGTATCCTTGTACCAGGTGGCTTCGGCGATCGTGGTGTAGAAGGTAAAATCGTTGCAATTCAATATGCTCGTGAAAACAAAGTTCCATTCTTAGGAATTTGCCTAGGTATGCAACTTGCATCAATCGAATTCGCACGTAACGTATTAGGATTAGAAGGGGCTAACTCTTCTGAAATTAATCCTGACACACCTTATGCAATCATCGATTTATTACCAGAACAAAAAGATGTAGAAGATTTAGGTGGTACACTTCGCCTTGGTCTATATCCATGTAAGCTTGCTGAAGAAACAAATGCTTACAATGCTTACAATGAGCCGGTTGTATATGAGCGTCATCGTCATCGTTATGAGTTCAACAATCAATTCCGTCCAGATATGGAAAAAGCAGGATTTGTATTCTCTGGTACAAGCCCAGACGGTCGTCTAGTGGAAATTATTGAATTACAAGATCACCCTTGGTTCGTGGCAGCACAGTTCCATCCAGAACTTGTATCTCGTCCAAACCGTCCACAACCATTGTTCCATGACTTCGTAAGTGCTTCTATTACGAATAAAGAGAGCAAGTAATAAAAAAAAGCGCCTGAAATAGGGCGCTTTTTTTAATATTCGTTTAACATTTCATCAATTGTAAATTTCAATCCGTGATAAGCAAATAAAGCTATAATTAAACTTGGGAACCCATAGCGGTTACCTTCATCATCTGGAATAAGACCTTTTAACAGCTTTGTATCAATATGTACATCTGTATATTGTTCCAGTGATTCAACACCTTCTTGAATAGCCGAGATTCCAACGATAGATTGGCCTTCTTCATGAAGTTTTTTCGCGGTTTTTATAATTTCTTCATCTGTCGAAAAACGACTAATAAGAAGTACGCGGTCCGCAGAAGTCACTGCCGCCGGTTCACCGTTTTCTATTAAACGTTTTGCTTGTTTCATTGGTTCGGCGCCAAATAATGCTTCTGAAACAATACCTTCCATTTCGTTTGTACCATGCAAGTAAATGAAGCCATCGCCAACTAACGCCTGGGCAAGTAGACGAGCGCTATCTTCTATATTCATTTCCTCTTTTTGAGAAATTTTGGATAAATATCCACTTAATTGAGTCGAGAAAATTTTTAACATGTTGTTGCTCCTTTCTTTCGTGTTAGCTGGTTCTCATTATAGCTTATTTTTTTTGGAAAGGGGAAATAGTAGGGTGGCATAACAAAATAGGAAACGGTAAAATAAGAAAGAATAGGAAGGGATTTGGCAAAGAGTAGCGAAAATAAACCGATAAGATATAAGAAGCTTTAAATCTTGTACTTACACAGAAAGGTTGGGAGTTATGGAAGGGAAAATTTTAATCGTTGATGATCAATATGGCATTCGTGTTTTATTGCATGAAGTGTTCCAAAAAGAAGGTTATCAGACGTTCCAAGCAGCGAATGGATTTCAAGCTTTAGATATCGTGAAAAAAGATAATCCGGATTTAGTAGTGTTAGATATGAAAATCCCAGGTATGGATGGTATAGAGATTTTAAAACATGTAAAAGAAATTGATGAGAGTATTAAAGTGATTTTAATGACTGCTTATGGAGAATTGGATATGATTCAAGAAGCGAAAGATTTAGGAGCTTTAATGCACTTTGCTAAACCGTTTGATATTGATGAGATTCGTCAAGCAGTGAGAGATCAGCTTGCTGTAGAGGCGTAAAAAATGAATTTTTTATAAAAAATATGGAAAAAAGCGTTTACATGGACTATTGAGCAGGTGAATACAGTTGAGTTTTTGAGTACAAGTTGTTATCCTATTGAGTGTAGAAAGAAGTCCGGTATGTAAATATACATATTTTACCTTATTCTGGTCATACTACCAGCGATAAGAATTTATCGGATACAAAAAACGTTTTTTAGGAGGATTCACCATGCCTTTAGTTTCTATGAAAGAAATGCTAAACACAGCACTAGAAGGAAAATACGCAGTTGGTCAATTCAACATGAACAACTTAGAGTGGACTCAAGCTATCTTAGCTGCTGCGGAAGAAGAAAAATCTCCTGTAATCTTAGGTGTATCTGAGGGTGCAGCTCGTCATATGACTGGTTTCAAAACAGTTGTAGCTATGGTTAAAGCTTTAATCGAAGAAATGAACATTTCTGTTCCTGTAGCGATTCACCTTGACCATGGTTCAAGCTTCGAAAAATGTAAAGAAGCAATTGATGCAGGTTTCACATCTGTAATGATCGACGCTTCTCACCACCCATTCGATGAAAACGTTGAAACTACTAAAAAAGTGGTAGAATACGCACACGCTCGTAACGTATCTGTTGAAGCTGAGCTTGGAACAGTTGGCGGACAAGAAGACGACATCATCGCTGAAGGCGTAATTTACGCTGATCCAGCAGAGTGTAAGCACCTTGTTGAAGCAACAGGTATCGATTGCCTAGCTCCAGCTTTAGGTTCTGTACACGGTCCTTACAAAGGTGAGCCTAACTTAGGATTCGCTGAAATGGAACAAGTTCGTGACTTCACTGGCGTACCTTTAGTATTACACGGTGGTACTGGTATCCCAACTGCTGATATCGTAAAAGCTATTTCTCTAGGTACTTCAAAAATTAACGTAAACACTGAGAACCAAATTGAGTTTACAAAAGCTGTTCGTGAAGCATTAAACAAAGACCAAGAAGTTTACGATCCTCGTAAATATATTGGACCTGGCCGCGACGCTATCAAAGCAACTGTTGCTGGTAAAATGCGTGAGTTCGGTTCTAACGGTAAAGCGTAAGAATAAAATTCCGTTTTGGAAACCGTCTAGTCTTTTAGACGGTTTCCTTTCGTTGTATAATGAAAGCGCGAACAAGTCTAAAGATTTTATAAAGTGAATTTTTGGTTTGCAAATATAGAAAATAATGTGCATAGTCCTATTAATAAATGTGGTAAGTATCTGAATTGAGTAATTTGATTCGATGAATAGTTAATCTTCATCTATTTGTACAGCAGGGGAGCTACAGGTGATGGTTTTCTACTTATTGAGTTTCGGGATGGAAAGAGTGATTGAGATTCTTAAGGGGGAATCTTCTACTTCTTATAAAGAAGTAGAAGATAAATACATTCACAAGAAGGGAGCTCAATATGGAAAAGTTGCTAATTGAAGGCGGAAGAGCTTTAAATGGAACAATTCGTGTGAGTGGTGCAAAGAACAGTGCTGTTGCACTAATTCCAGCGACAATTTTAGCAGATACTCCAGTAACTATTGGCGGTGTTCCTAATATTTCGGACGTGAAAATGTTAGGAGACTTACTAGAGGAAATTGGAGGGAAAGTAACTTATGGGCAGGAAGAAGAGATGGTAGTCGATCCTTCTAACATGGTTGCGATGCCTTTACCAAATGGAAAAGTGAAAAAATTGCGCGCCTCTTATTATTTAATGGGTGCAATGCTTGGCCGTTTTAAAAAAGCTGTTATTGGGCTTCCAGGTGGATGTCATTTAGGGCCACGACCGATTGATCAGCATATTAAAGGGTTTGAAGCGTTAGGGGCATATGTTACAAATGAACAAGGTGCCATTTATTTAAGAGCAGACGAACTACGTGGGGCACGTATTTATTTAGATGTTGTTAGTGTAGGAGCTACAATTAATATTATGCTAGCGGCTGTACGAGCGAAAGGTAGAACTGTTATTGAAAATGCAGCGAAAGAACCAGAGATTATTGATGTAGCTACATTGTTAACGAGTATGGGAGCACGTATTAAAGGTGCTGGTACAGACGTAATCCGAATTGATGGTGTGGATTCACTGCACGGTTGTCACCACACTATTATTCCAGACCGTATTGAAGCTGGTACGTATATGATTTTAGGAGCAGCATCAGGAGGAGAAGTAACAGTTGATAATGTTATTCCTCAGCATTTAGAATCCGTTACTGCGAAGCTAAGAGAAGCTGGTGTTCAAATTGAAACGAACGATGACCAAATTACAGTGAACGGCAATAGAAGGTTAAAAGTAGTTGATGTAAAAACGCTTGTATATCCAGGGTTTCCAACGGATTTACAACAGCCGTTTACAACGCTTTTAACAAAAGCGCATGGAACAGGAGTTGTAACTGATACAATTTACAGCGCACGTTTCAAGCATATTGATGAATTGCGCCGTATGAACGCGCAAATTAAAGTAGAAGGCCGTTCAGCAATTGTGACTGGACCGGTTTTATTGCAAGGTGCGAAGGTGAAAGCGAGTGACCTCCGAGCTGGTGCGTCCCTTGTTATTGCGGGTTTAATGGCAGATGGCATTACAGAAGTAACGGGACTTGATCATATTGATCGAGGTTACGAAAATATAGTAGACAAGCTTAAAGGGCTTGGTGCAAACATTTGGCGAGAACAAATGACAAAGCAAGAAATTGAAGAAATGAAGAATGCATAAAGTGAAACTTTAATCAGTATGGGGTATCCCACGCCGATTATTAACCCTCACCAATCGGGATAAGGTGGTGATACTTCCGTTAATGGGGAGCGAAGAATCACTACTAACGGAAGTACACTTTATAGAAAAACAAGGTTCACAAAATACGGCAGAAATATAAAGACTTAAAGGAGAGGGATTATCGTGGAAAGAAGTTTATCTATGGAGTTAGTACGTGTAACAGAGGCTGCAGCATTATCATCAGCGCGTTGGATGGGGCGCGGAAAAAAAGATGAGGCAGATGGTGCAGCAACATCTGCTATGCGTGATGTATTTGATACAATTCCGATGAAAGGTACAGTTGTAATTGGCGAAGGTGAAATGGATGAAGCGCCAATGCTATATATCGGAGAAAAATTGGGTACAGGATATGGACCACGCGTAGACGTTGCAGTTGATCCTTTAGAAGGGACAAATATCGTAGCGGCTGGCGGCTGGAATGCGCTTGCTGTTATTGCAATTGCAGATCACGGCAATTTGTTACATGCTCCTGACATGTACATGGATAAAATAGCGGTTGGTCCAGAAGCAGTTGGTGCAGTTGATATTGACGCACCTATTATCGACAACTTACGTGCAGTTGCGAAAGCGAAAAATAAAGATATCGAAGATGTTGTAGCGACAGTTTTAAACCGTCCACGTCATCAAGCAATTATCGAAGAAATTCGTAAAGCTGGTGCTCGTATTAAATTAATTAACGATGGAGATGTAGCTGGAGCAATCAATACAGCATTTGACCGTACTGGTGTAGATATTCTATTCGGTTCTGGTGGAGCACCTGAAGGTGTATTAGCTGCGGTCGCATTAAAATGCTTAGGTGGAGAAATTCACGGGAAGCTCTTACCTCAAAACGAAGCTGAACTAGCTCGTTGTAAAAGAATGGGTATTGAAGATATCAATCGTATCCTTCGTATGGAAGACTTAGTAAAAGGTGACGATGCAATCTTTGCAGCAACAGGTGTAACAGACGGAGAACTATTACGAGGCGTTCAATTTAAAGGTAGCGTCGGAACAACACAATCCCTTGTTATGCGTGCAAAATCAGGCACAGTACGCTTCGTAGACGGCCGCCATAGCTTAAATAAAAAACCGAATTTGGTTATTAAATAAAAAGCGTAAGCGGCTCGTTCAGAATGGGAGGGGGATGGAGCTCCTGACGAAGAGGCGCTTTTTGCCTCGCAGGAAGAAGCGAAACCACCGGAGATTCTAGCTGCTGAAGCTGGATTAAATAAAAGCAGAAATGCCTTATCTATTCTGCCTTAAAATCAGGTGAGTAGAAAAAAGAAAGAAATATGAAAAGGCGAAGACAAATTTTCTTGTCTTCGCTTCTTGTATTTGTGTTTCAACGTATTGATTAAAACTAGATAAAAGGGTTACAATAGTGAATATTATCCTACTTGAACTTATTGCCTTTCATTATTATTTATTTGCCTTCCGTATTTTTCCCTTTACCCATGTGAAAAGAGAATAAAGTTAAAGTGTGGTGTCTGAATGAATTTGTCAATTGCAGCATTAGAAAACATGAAATTAAAAGAGTTATACGAGCTTGCGAAGGAATTTAAGATTTCGTATTACAGCAAGTTAACGAAAAAAGAGCTAATCTTCTCTATCTTAAAAGCTCGAGCAGAAAAAGAAGGTTTCTTTTTCATGGAAGGCGTATTAGAAATTATTCAATCAGAAGGATTTGGATTCTTACGTCCTATCAATTATTCTCCAAGCTCAGAAGATATTTATATCTCGGCTTCGCAAATTCGTCGTTTCGATTTACGTAATGGAGATAAGGTTTCTGGTAAAGTACGACCTCCGAAAGAAAATGAGCGCTATTTTGGATTGCTACAAGTTGAAGCTGTAAATGGAGATGATCCAGACTCAGCAAAAGAGCGTGTACATTTCCCTGCATTAACACCGTTATACCCAGATCGCCAAATGAAATTGGAGACGGAAACGAAAAAGTTACCGACACGCATCATGGATTTAATCGCACCAGTTGGATTTGGACAACGTGGTTTAATTGTTGCGCCTCCAAAGGCTGGTAAAACAAGTCTGTTAAAAGAAATTGCACACAGTGTCACAACAAATCATCCGGAAGCAGAATTAATTGTACTTTTAATTGATGAGCGTCCAGAGGAAGTAACAGATATTGAACGTTCTGTTAAAGGTGATGTTGTAAGTTCTACTTTTGATGAAGTGCCAGAGAATCATATTAAAGTAGCGGAGCTTGTATTAGAGCGTGCAATGCGTCTTGTAGAACATAAAAGGGACGTTGTCATTTTAATGGATAGTATTACCCGTTTAGCGCGTGCTTACAACCTTGTTATTCCGCCAAGTGGTAGAACCTTATCGGGTGGTATTGATCCTGCTGCTTTTCATAGACCGAAGCGTTTCTTTGGGGCTGCGCGTAATATCGAAGAGGGCGGTAGCCTAACGATTTTAGCAACAGCGCTTGTTGATACAGGGTCTCGTATGGATGATGTAATTTACGAGGAGTTTAAAGGAACTGGAAATATGGAACTTCACTTAGATCGCTCATTAGCTGAGCGCCGTATCTTCCCAGCGATTGATATTCGTCGCTCTGGTACGCGTAAAGAAGACCTATTAATTCCGAAAGAACATTTAGACAAGCTGTGGGGTATTCGTAAAACAATGCGTGATACACCAGACTTTGTTGAAGGCTTCTTACGTAAACTTCGTCAAACAAAGACAAATGAAGAATTTTTACAAAACATTGTTGCAGACTCAAAAAGGTATGTAACCACTAAGTAAAGGGAAAAGATGGGGACTCGCTTATTTCGTAGTAAGCGAGTTTTTTATGTTTTTAAGGGAATATTAGAGAGAGTAATATATGGAAAAAATTTGTTTTTTAAGATGGAAATCATATTTGGATTGAGAGCTTGAAGTGCCCTACGATTCTGGGCGAGCCGCTTGCGCTTTAAGGTGTATCTAGTTCCAGCTCCAGCGGCTAGAATCTCCGGTCATTTCGCTCTCTCGGTCGAAGCAAAAAGCGCTTCTTGGTCGAGAGCTCCAATGTCCTGCGATTCTGAACGAGCCACTTGCGCTTTTAATTTTTAAAAAGACAAAAACAGGTAGTTGCAAAATGGAGTTAGCCTTGTTATAATTTCATCATATGTGTTTCATCAATATAGTTGTGTAAGCAGCTGAAGATGAAAAACTCTGTTTCGAAAATGATTCAGGGCGGAAGGAGATGAAAAGAATGAAAGCAGGAATCCATCCAAATTACAATAAAGTTGTATTTATGGACACGAACACTGGCTTCAAATTCTTAAGCGGGTCTACAAAAGGCTCTAGCGAAACTGTTGAGTGGGAAGATGGTAACACTTATCCATTACTAAAAATTGAGATCAGTTCTGATTCTCACCCATTCTACACTGGACGTCAGAAGTTTGCTACTGCAGACGGACGTGTTGACCGCTTCAATAAGAAATACGGCATCAAGTAATAAAGAACATAAAACAGGCAAGTGTATGTATTCGCTTGTCTGTTTTTTTTGTGAAAATATTAAACCTTTACCCTACTTTGGATTAGGAAAGTAGATGAAAGGAGAGCTCAATGTACTTAATGAATCAAAATGGTTGGATTGAAGTGATTTGCGGGAGTATGTTTTCTGGTAAATCAGAAGAGCTCATCCGCCGTATACGCCGTACACAATTTGCGAAACAACATGCGATTGTATTTAAACCATGTATTGATAATCGTTATAGTGAAGAAGATGTTGTATCACATAATGGATTAAAGGTTAAAGCAGTTCCTGTTTCAGCTTCAAAAGATATATTTAACCATGTAACAGAAGAAATGGATGTTATTGCAATCGATGAGGTACAATTTTTTGATGGGGACATTGTGGAAGTGGTGCAAGTATTGGCAAATCGTGGCTATCGTGTCATTGTAGCTGGATTAGACCAAGATTTCCGTGGTCTACCATTTGGACAAGTTCCTCAGCTGATGGCGATTGCTGAACATGTAACTAAATTGCAGGCAGTTTGTTCTGAATGTGGATCTCCTGCAAGTCGTACGCAACGTTTAATCGATGGAGAACCAGCGGCATTTGATGATCCAATTATTTTAGTTGGGGCTTCAGAATCGTACGAACCACGTTGTCGTCATTGTCATGCAGTACCTACAAAACAAAGATAAATTAAACTCGCTATGTAGAGCGGGTTTTTTTCGAAAATAGATGAAGATTGGTGGCAAGCTCTTCGTGTCTAAGAACCGCCGCTACTCAAGGTGAAAAGCACCTTTTGTGCGAGAGAACCTTAGCCAGTCAGAGCTTAGCGAGCCGCTTGCGCTTTAAATATTATCTAGCTCCAGCGGCTAGAATCTCCGGCCATTTCACTCTCTCGCTCGAAGCAAAAAGCGCTTCAAGGTCGAGAGTTCCAATGTCCTGCGATCCTGAGCAAGCCGCTTACGCTTTTAAATATAATTTGCGTTTTTTTGATTAAGTACCATATACTATTTGTATTAGATACTAGGATGTAGAGGTGAATGGTGTGTTAGATCGTTTGCAAGCTGTAGAAGATCGTTATGAGAAGTTGAATGAATTGTTAAGTGACCCAGAGGTTATTAGTGATACAAATAAGCTTCGTGAGTATTCAAAAGAGCAATCTGATATTCAGGACACGGTAGAGGTGTACCGTGAGTATAAAGATGTTCGTGAGCAATTACGAGATGCAAAAGCAATGTTAGAAGATAAGTTAGACGCTGATATGCGTGATATGGTAAAAGAAGAGGTTTCTGAATTAGAAGGACAAGAGAAAACATTATCAGAACGTCTGAAAATTTTACTTGTTCCAAAAGACCCTAATGATGATAAAAACGTTATCGTTGAGGTTCGTGGCGCTGCTGGTGGTGACGAGGCAGCTTTATTTGCTGGTGATTTATATCGTATGTATAGCCGTTATGCTGAGGTGCAAGGTTGGAAAACTGAAATTATCGAAGCGAGCTATACAGAGTTAGGTGGATATAAAGAGATTATCTTTATGATTAACGGTAAAGGTGCTTTCGCGAAGCTGAAATTCGAGAATGGTGCTCACCGTGTACAACGTGTTCCTGAAACGGAATCTGGCGGACGTATTCATACATCTACAGCAACTGTAGCTGTACTACCAGAGGCAGAAGAAGTAGAAATTAATATTCATGAAAAAGATGTTCGTGTTGATACGTTTGCTTCTAGTGGTCCTGGTGGACAAAGCGTTAATACAACGATGTCAGCGGTACGTTTAACGCATTTACCGACTGGTGTAGTTGTATCTTGTCAGGATGAGAAATCACAAATTAAGAATAAAGAAAAAGCGATGAAAGTATTACGCGCACGTGTTTATGATAAATTTAGACAAGAAGCGCAAGCTGAGTATGATCAAAACCGTAAACAAGCTGTTGGTACGGGAGATCGTTCAGAGCGTATTCGTACGTATAACTTCCCGCAAAACCGTGTTACAGACCATCGAATCGGTTTAACGATTCAAAAGCTAGATCAAATCCTACAAGGTAAGTTAGATGATTTCATCAATGCCTTAGTGATGGAAGATCAGGCGCAAAAGATGGAGGCAGCTGAGTAATGCGTGTCTATGAAGCCCTGAAATGGGCTTCTTCTTTTTTACAGGAAAATGGACGAGATGAAAATGCGGGAGAAATTGTCCTTTGTCATGTATTAAAGACGAACAGAACCGGAATGCTCATGAATATGCGTGAAGAAATAACTGCGGAACAAGAGAAAAGTTTTGCACAATTTATCCACAAGCACGTAGAAGGTACTCCGATCCAATATATGCTCGGTTATGAAATGTTTTATGGCCGATCATTCTTTGTAAATGAAGAGGTATTGATACCAAGACCGGAAACAGAGGAACTTATAGTTGGGGTGCTAGAGAGAATTGAGCGCCATTTCGGTAATGAGGAGCTTCACATAGCGGATATTGGAACAGGTAGTGGAGCGATTTCTATTACGCTCGCTTTAGAAAATAAAAATCTTCATGTGTATACAGTAGATATCGCGCAGGAGTCGATTGAAGTTGCAAAAGAAAATGCAAAAACTTTAGGGGCGGATGTAACTTTCTATCACGGCGATTTACTGTCTCCGTTTTATGAAACAAGTCAGAAGTTAGATGTTGTTGTTTCCAATCCACCGTACATACCAGAGGAAGATTGGCGTGGTCTTTCTACTGTTGTGAAGGAGCATGAGCCGAAGCGTGCACTTGTTGGTGGTGAAGATGGACTAGATTTCTATCGTCGTTTTATGGAGGAATTACCGAATGTATTACAGAAAAAGGCGATTGTGGCGTTTGAAATTGGTGTAGGGCAAGGTGAAGATGTGAAAGCATTATTACAGCAAACTTTCCCGCGCGCTCAAGTTGAAGTTGTATTTGATATTAATGGAAAAGATCGCATGGTATTTGCAGAGATAGAGTAAGGTATAAGCCTTACTCTATTTTTTGTATGAAAAATTCGTAACTACTCAGCCATACTTTCTATTTAGAAGTTTGGTAAGGAGTATTATTCCAGAGAAAATACGTACCTTATTACCTATACATAGCCAGTTCCTCTCGCCAATTAAAAAAATGCTTTTCTATCGGTTTTTTATATAGATTTTGAATTTAATAGTTTAGAAAGATGAAAGTCTGTCCACACTGTTTCTAGAGGGGACGGTGGAGGAAATGAAAAAACAAGTTATTGCTTATTTTCTTTTATTATTAATTGGTGCACAGTTACTTGTGCAGTTTGGATATATGAAAGCTGATGCAAAAGGGCCTACTGTTATTCCGAAAGAGGCCGTTCGATTACGTATTTTAGCTAATAGTGATTCCGATAAAGATCAGGCGTTAAAGCGTAAAGTACGCGATGAAGTAAAAGTGCAAATTGATGGATGGGTAGCGGATTTAACGTCATTTGAAGAAGCTCGAAAAGTAATTCAAAATCATATTCCTGAAATTGAAAAGACAGTGGCAAATACACTGAAAAGAGAAGGAAGTAAAGAGGCGTTTCAAGTGAAATTCGGTAAGAATGTGAAATTTCCTACAAAGGTATATGGGAATTTTATTTATCCAGCAGGAGAATATGAAGCGGTACTTATTACAATTGGAAAAGGTGAAGGTGCAAACTGGTGGTGTGTATTATTTCCACCGATGTGTTTCTTAGATTTTTCAAGTGGTACAGCTGTAAGGAAAGAAGAACATGTTGTGAAAGCTGAATCTCCTGAAGAGGAGCAGGTGAGACAATTAGATGAGGAAGTAGTGGATGTACCGGAGAAGAAAGAGGATAAGGTGAAAGAAAAGAAAGTAGTAAAGCCGGAAAAAGCTGAAAAAGTAACAGCACAGGAAAAGAAAGTAGTAAAACACGAAACACAAGTAGAAGAACAGCCTGTAAAAAAAGTAGAAACAAAAACTGTGGAAAAAGTGGAGAAACCTGTGGAGCAAAAACAAGAAAAGCAAAATGAGTATGTAACAGTAGAAGAGGAAGAGAAACCAGAGGTTAAATTATTTATCGTCGAAGCTTTTACATCTTTATTCTCTAAATAGTGCTATTAATAAATCCTTCCTCATATATATCAATGAGGAGGGATTTATTATGAAGAACGTGTATTTTGCTACGAAAGCAGATGTAGAAAGATTACATTCTTTTTTCGGACAAGCTAATAAAAAAGATGATAAAATAAATGAGTTGTACGCACAATTTATGATCTTGGAAGAGGCGGGAGAAATACGAGCGGTAATTGGATATGAACAAAGTGGAGAAAATGCACTTATCCGTTCTTGTTTATTCACACCTAATGTGGATAAACAGACTTTCTTATATTTTTTCGAGATGTTTTTGCAGTATATGAAAGAAAAAGATATTCGACAATTGTACTTACTCACAAATCATCCACAATCTGTGACCATCTTTCAGTTTTTTAACTTTGTCATTATAGAGAAAGAGGAAGTGCCAGAGGAAATTCGACAGTTAGAACACTTTTGTAAAAATATAAAAGAGCTAAATGCAATAATACTAAATTGTCAGCTATTCACAAAGTTATCCACGGATTAACAAGGTTTATCCACATTTTGTGGATAAACCTTGTTTGTCTTTTGGATAAATCTCATAGTAAACTAAAAATAGACAAGTATTTCATGGTAGAAAAGGACGTGGGAAAAAATGCATACAAATATGTGGGTTGTGGATAATGTTGTGGAAAGAAAAAAATATTATCCACAATTAAAAGAAGCAGCGAGATTATTAAGAGAAAATGAAGCGGTGGCCTTCCCAACGGAAACGGTATATGGGTTAGGAGCAAACGCAATGGATGATGAAGCGATAGCGAAAATTTTTGAAGCGAAAGGGAGACCGAGCGATAATCCACTGATTGTCCACATAGGAACAAAATCTCAGTTAGATGGTATCGTAAGAGAAATTCCGCCGGTTGCAGAAAAGTTAATGGAGCATTTTTGGCCAGGACCATTAACAATCATTTTACCGAGAAAAAAAGGGATTTCAGAGAGGGTTACGGCAGGACTTAATACAGTCGGAGTGAGGATGCCGGATCATCCAGTAGCGCTCGCCCTTATTGAAGAGGCAAACGTGCCTGTTGCGGCACCGAGTGCGAATCGTTCAGGACGCCCAAGTCCAACGTTAGCTTCTCATGTGTATGAAGATTTAAATGGGAAAATTGCTGGTATTGTTGATGGCGGGGCAACAGGAGTAGGCGTTGAATCAACTGTAATTGATTGTACGAGCGAGGTTCCGACGATTTTACGTCCAGGTGGGATTACGAAGGAGCAATTAGAGGCCGTGATAGGAAATGTTTCTTTAGATCCAGCTTTAAAGGATGAGAAAGAAAAACCAAAATCACCTGGAATGAAATATACACATTATGCACCGAAAGCGCCACTTAGTATTGTTGAAGGGTCCCGTGAGTTTATTCAACGTATTGTGGATGAGAAAAAGAAAGAAGGGTTTAAAGTAGGTGTATTAACGACAGAAGAGTATCAGCATGTGTATAGTGCAGATGTTGTATTGTCTTGTGGTGTGCGAAGCGATTTAGCCAGCGTTGCGACTAAGTTATATGATGTGCTTAGAACGTTTGATGCAAGTGAAGTAGATGTTATTTTTAGTGAATCATTCCCGAATGAAGGCATAGGAAATGCAATTATGAATCGTTTAACAAAAGCTGCGGGACATCAGATTATTATTGAATGATAATGTACCTTTAGCAAACAGAATATTTCTCCTCGGATAAGCATATTGTGAAGTAGCACGTCCGAGGGGGGATATGAATGACACTTGAACAATTAATACCTTTAATAATTATGGCATTTGCCCTGGGGATGGATGCATTTTCAGTGAGCCTCGGTATGGGGATGGTAACATTAAAGTTAAGACAAATCCTTTATATAGGTATGACGATTGGGATATTTCATATTATTATGCCATTTATCGGAATGGTACTAGGACGTTTTCTATCAGAGAGGTATGGGGATGTCGCAAATTTTGCAGGAGCTATTTTATTAATTGGGCTAGGGTTCTATATCGTATATTCGTCTATTTTAGAAGGGGAAGAGACTAGAACTGCTCCAATTGGAATTAGTTTATTTGTATTTGCATTTGGTGTCAGTATAGATAGTTTTTCAGTAGGTCTTAGTCTTGGAATTTACGGAGCAGAGACAATTATTACGATATTATTGTTCGGACTAATAAGTATGCTACTGGCTTGGATGGGTTTATTGCTTGGTAGCCATGCCAAAAATATACTTGGCACATACGGTGAAATAGTAGGTGGTATTATTCTTGTTGGGTTTGGATTGTATCTCCTTTTTCCTATATAATTTTATGTAGGAGGGAATTATGAACAAGCTATTGGAATGGTATGTTAAGCTTTTAACCTTCTTTCCTCGATGGCTAAGAAGACTTATAATATTGGGTGTTATTTTGCAAATTTCGATGTTAGGTTGGATTAAGTTAATTCGTGAATGGTGAGATAGTTCCTTTCTGTGCATAGTTTCGTTTGTACTATATTGATCACACTAAAAAATTACAAATATAGAAAGGATGAGATGAATGACGAGATTGAAGCAAGTTTTTGGTATTATTATTAGTTTTTTTGTTTTTTGGTTCAGTATGCTCGGTGTACAAATGTTTGCTGAGTTTTTAGATATTGAGTCATTGAAGTTTGTTGCAGGAAAATCGGAGGCGGCGCGTACTTTTTATTCTCCGTACCCGTTTTTAATTGTTTTCCTTATTACGTTACTTTCCTTATATTTCTTTGTAATAAAGCTTGGTAGATCTAAAAAAGAGAAATTACCGGCATTAGAGGAGAAGAACGAAGAATTACGATAAAAAATCCCCCGCTTTCAGCGGGGGGTTATGTTTAGGTGATGGAAGTGAACGGGCCCCTTGCGCTTTTAGGGGATATATCCAGTTCCAGTGGCCAGATTCACCTCCTAGGCTCTTGAGTCTAAGAACCTTCCCCACGAGAAGATAAAAAGCATCTTCTGTGAGGAAGAACCTTAGCCACCGGGTCTGGGCAGTCGGTTCCGCTTTTAAATGTATCCAGCTCCAGCGGCTAGAATGGTCGGTGGCTTCGCGCCTTCCTGCGAGGCAAAAAGCGCCTCTACGTCAGGAGCTCCATCCCCCTCTCATTCTGAGCGAGTCGCCTCCACTTTTAGATAGGCCTCACTAATTCAAATTGTTCTCCTAGTTTTGCATAGTTGTGTCCTGCTAGGCGGCTTATTGGTTTTAGTTCTTCGGCGTGAATTCGACCGTTTTCGTATAAGTGTTCAGCGACGTGAAAGCGAACGACGCGGCCGATTAGTAGGTCACAAGCTGGCGAGTCTTCGGTTCCGCCGAGTGGGATAGCGCGTTCTAATATGCACTCCATTCGAATGTTTGCTTCTTTAACTCCTGGTACTGAAATGACATCACTGTCAATCGGTGTTAGTTTTGCTAATTCGATTTCACTTTCATTAGGAGGGAGGTTGGCTGCTGTTTCGTTGATCGCTTCTACGTAAGATTCATCAGAAATATGTACGACAAATTCCCCTTTTTCTATTGCGTTTCTGGAAGTGTCTTTCGGTTTTCCTTCTTTGCGTTGTACTGAAACTGAGATAAGTGGTGGATTGGCAGCGACGATATTGAAATAACTATAGGGCGCACCGTTCAATACACCATCTTTAGTTACAGAAGTAACGAATGCAACAGGACGTGGAATGATACTTCCTGTTAGTAATTTGTAATTATCTTTTTCGGTTTGTTCGTTTGGATTAATGGATAACATGTTGTAATCCCCTTTCTAAATATGAATACTTATTGTTTGTTTACAAGATATCAATGGGAATCTCCTGCTGAAAAAAATATTTTTTTGATGATGTGAAAAAGAGATTACCTCAATTTGAAGTAATCTCTTTTTTGGTAAATATCTCGAAATAGAGATAAATATTAAAGTAAAACGTATGCGCCAGGACCGATTAAAGCTACACCAACTGCAACGGCGATTAAAATTAAATTATATTCAAATCCGTCTTGTGTTACCCAGTAACCATTTTTTCCGTGAACAGTGAAGATTGCCATTAACATTGTTCCAACGATAAATAATGAACCAATTACAGTGAAAATACCTGCTGCAAATAAGAAACCACCTAATAATTCAGTTGCGCCAGCCATAAATGCCATGAATACACCAGGGCGTAACCCGATTGATTCCATCCAGCCACCTGTTCCTTTTAAGCCATAACCGCCGAACCAACCGAATAATTTTTGAGCGCCATGACCCATGAATGTAATACCTATAATAAGACGAATAATAAGAAGACCGATATCCATCATTTAAAAAACCTCCTAAAAGTTATTAACTTATCTTATGTAAGTAATAATAAAATAGTTACTTACTTTAGTCAAGTGGATTTTGAAAAAAGTTTGAAATTAATTTTACAAATTAACAACAAAAAATAAAATGTAGTAAAGACCTCTAGACAAGCAAGTGAAAAAAAGAGAAAATATAAGTAGAAGTTAACTTCTTATTGTTATTCAGACAATCAGAATTGACTGGAATTTTGTGAGGCGCTACAATAAGAGTCTAGTAGTAATGACATGATTTATTTCGAAAGCGTTTTTACAGTATAACATTCGAAGTATGAAGTCTTACGTGTATTTCGATCTTGAATAGAGATTGCCCTATAAACTTTTAGGTAAATTATAAGGAGGACTATCCTATGTTTAAAAAATTATTCGGTTTTGGTTCAAAAACAAATGAAGAAACAATCGTAGCTCCATTAACTGGAGCAGTGAAAAATATTGAAGAAGTACCAGATCCAGTATTCGCTGGTCGTATGATGGGTGACGGTGTTGCGATCGATCCTACTGAAGGTGTAGTTGTATCTCCAGTTGATGGTGAAATCGTACAATTATTCCACACGAAACATGCTATTGGAATTAAAGCGAAAAACGGTACAGAAATTTTAATCCACGTTGGATTAGAAACTGTAAAAATGGAAGGTGAAGGTTTCGAAG
This sequence comes from Bacillus sp. SRB_331, assembly GCF_003264175.1. Classification (NCBI taxonomy): domain Bacteria; kingdom Bacillati; phylum Bacillota; class Bacilli; order Caryophanales; family Bacillaceae; genus Bacillus; species Bacillus sp. SRB_331. The sequence goes on from NZ_NADV01000007.1 coordinate 192,423, forward strand.
CTCACGTTTCTGAAGGACAAGCTGTAAAAGCTGGAGATAAATTAATCTCATTTGACTTAGAATTAATTCGTGAAAAAGCGAAAAGCACAATTACTCCAATCGTTATTACAAACACAGATGCAGCTGAGTCTATTAAGACAACTGTAGGTGTAACAGCTACAAAAGGTTCAACAGAAGTAATGAAAGTTACAATGAAATAATTATTTGATAGAAGGAATCCGTTTCATATGAAATGGATTCCTTATTTTGTTTCGTAGTGTGTTCGTTATGTATGGTAAAATACTTTGGGCACTTGGAAATAGGGTTTCATATATGTGGATAAGGCGCATTTTTCTTAGAAAAAATATAAGAGAAATGCGCCTTTCGTATATTCACATTTCTTTTGTTCTATTCTAATGTACGCTATGATAAAGTGAAACTTTAATCAGCGGAGGGTGTTCATCCCCCGCTGATTATTAGCCTTCACCAATCGGGATAAATGTAGGAAACAGAAAAAAAGGGGTGGGTTTAGATGAAACGGGTGTTATTTGTTTGCACTGGAAATACATGCCGTAGTCCGATGGCTGAGGCTTTGCTTCGTCATTATGGAGAAGGTAAATTTGAAGTGCAATCTGCTGGTGTCTTCGCCTATCCTGGAAGCGATGTGTCGATACATGCAAAGGAAGCTTTAGCTGAAAAAGGAATTGTAATCGATCATGCCGCGCAGCAGGTAAACGATACTTTGGTTGATTGGGCGGATATTGTAGTAACAATGACGGAAAACCATAAGCAAATTGTACTTGGGTATTATCCGAGCGTGGAAAAGAAATTGGATACATTATATGGATTAACTAAGGGTGTAAGTAAGGATATTTCAGATCCATTTGGCGGATCGCTTTCTATTTATAAAGAAACGTTAGAGGAGATGGAAAAACTTGTACAAACTTTACTGAAAAAACATTCAGAAGGTTGATGTTTCGTGTATAATACGATATTGGGGATCACTTTGTTCCATTAAGGTAGCGAGTGTGAAATGAAGATAATTGATTGAAACTTCGGAGGGGTAAAAATGAAAGTAGTAGTAGCATCTGATCACGGCGGTATGAATATCCGTAAAGAACTTGTAAGTTTATTAGAAGAGTTAAATATTGAATATATTGATTTAGGTTGTGAATGTGAAGCTGGTTCTGTTGATTACCCTGATTTTGCGTTTCCAGCAGCAGAAATGGTCGCGAATGGTGAAGTGGATCGTGGTATTTTAGTTTGCGGGACAGGCATTGGTATGTCAATCGCAGCAAACAAAGTAAATGGTATTCGTTGTGCATTAGTTCATGATACTTTCAGTGCGAAAGCGACGAGAGAGCATAATGACACTAACATGTTAGCGATGGGCGAGCGTGTAATTGGAGCTGGTCTAGCGCGTGATATCGCGAAAATTTGGCTAACAACTGACTATGAAGGTGGCCGTCACGAAAACCGAGTAGGAAAAATTAAAACGTACGAAACAAAGTAATAGATTCTAACTATAAGTAGTATGAAATATAATTTGGTGAACCAACCTGTGAAAGGAAGAGGCGTAATGACAGAAATCGTAAAGGTAAGAGAACAGCTACAAATGTCGCTTTCTGATTTCCAAGAACAAGCCACGCTGCAAAGTGGTCAAATTTTTGTAGTGGGGTGTAGCACGAGCGAAGTGCTAGGTGAAAGAATTGGAACATCAGGAACGATGGAAGTGGCAGAGGCGATTTTTTCTGAGTTAAAACAATTTCAAGAGAGAACAGGTATTGAATTGGCGTTTCAATGTTGTGAGCATTTAAATCGTGCTTTAGTAGTTGAGAGAGATGTAGCGATGAAATATCAATTTGAAATTGTAACAGTTACGCCTGTTAGATCAGCAGGTGGTGCATTAGCGACGTATGCGTATCACAATTTTAAAGATCCGGTAGTAATTGAGTTTATTAAAGCAGATGCAGGAATGGATATCGGCGATACATTTATCGGTATGCATTTAAAGCATGTAGCTGTACCGGTTCGTACAAGTGTGAAGGAAATAGGAAGTGCGCATGTAACGATGGCGAAAACACGTGGGAAACTAATAGGTGGAGCACGTGCCGTTTATGCGGCAAATGAAGAAGCTATTCCTTGCCGTTAAACATGAAAAATTATAAAGTCTTATAACAGCTGTATATCGAAAGGTAAAAGGTATGTAGTCTGACCTTATAATAGAAGAAAGAAAAGACCAATTTTGGTCTTTTTTTTTCTTTTATGATATAGAAAGTCATGTTAGAATGTAGTTGAAAACATGAAGGTTCGAAAGAATTACAACCTGAATTTTCGTTTTTTCTGAATAAATGAGAAAAAACTATTGGGAATTGATGTAATTCGTTCAGAAAAGGGGGATTTTGGTGAATCATTTAAAACGTCAAGATGAAAAGGTATTTGCTGCAATTGAGGCAGAACTAGGAAGACAGCGTTCAAAGATCGAGTTAATTGCTTCGGAAAACTTCGTAAGTGAAGCAGTAATGGAGGCGCAAGGTTCTGTTCTAACGAATAAGTATGCTGAAGGATATCCTGGAAAACGTTACTATGGTGGTTGTGAACACGTAGACGTAGTAGAAGATATCGCACGTGATCGCGCGAAAGAAATTTTTGGCGCAGAGCATGTAAATGTTCAACCACATTCTGGTGCACAAGCGAACATGGCAGTATACTTCACGATTTTAGAGCAAGGCGATACAGTACTTGGCATGAATTTATCTCATGGTGGTCACTTAACACACGGAAGCCCTGTTAACTTCAGTGGAGTACAATATAATTTCGTAGAATATGGCGTGGATGCTGAATCTCACCGTATTAATTACGATGATGTATTAGCAAAAGCGAAAGAACATAAACCAAAATTAATCGTTGCAGGTGCAAGTGCATATCCTCGTGTTATCGATTTCAAACGATTCCGTGAGATTGCAGATGAAGTGGGCGCGTACTTAATGGTTGATATGGCACATATCGCCGGTTTAGTAGCAGCTGGTTTACATCCAAATCCAGTACCACATGCACATTTTGTTACAACAACAACACATAAAACATTACGTGGCCCACGTGGCGGTATGATTTTATGTGAAGAGCAATTTGCAAAACAAATTGATAAATCAATCTTCCCTGGTATTCAAGGTGGCCCACTTATGCATGTAATTGCTGCAAAAGCTGTTGCATTTGGTGAGACACTACAAGATGAGTTTAAAACATATGCACAAAATATCATTAATAATGCGAATCGTTTAGCTGAAGGCCTTCAAAAGGAAGGACTTACACTTGTTTCTGGTGGAACAGACAATCATTTAATCTTAATTGATGTTCGTAACTTGGAAATTACAGGTAAAGTAGCAGAGCACGTATTAGATGAAGTTGGTATTACAGTGAATAAAAATACGATTCCATTTGAAACAGCAAGTCCATTTGTAACAAGCGGTGTACGTATCGGTACAGCGGCGGTAACATCACGTGATTTCGGTTTAGAAGAAATGGATGAGATTGCAGCAATTATTGCTCATACATTAAAAAATCATGAGAATGAAGCTGAACTAGAAGAAGCGCGCAAACGTGTAGAAGCGTTAACGAGCAAATTCCCAATGTATACAAATCTATAATAGATTAAAAAAGACTGCTGAAACGTAATTGTTTTAGTAGTCTTTTTTTGTGGACATATATTGTTTTTAAAGTATGTATACAAATGATGAATAAATTTTGGCGATATAATGAAGGATACAGCTCCCATAATTGGTAAAGATACTAGATAGATTCATCGTAAAATCATGATTTTACCAAATTTGCCCTTGAATATTAGTAGCGTTTTCTTTACAATCGTAAATAGTGTAAAGAAGCGTGTAAACGCATGAATATCATCTAAAGGAGAGATTCACATGGGAAAACTGTATGTATTTGATCACCCGTTAATTCAACATAAGATTACATATATTCGCGATAAGAATACAGGTACGAAAGATTTTCGTGAATTAGTGGACGAAGTAGCAAGCTTAATGGCTTTCGAGATTACTCGTGACCTTCCACTTGAAGACATTGAAATTGAAACACCTGTAAGCAAAGCGACAACAAAAGTGATCGCTGGTAAAAAACTTGGTTTAATTCCGATTTTACGTGCAGGTTTAGGAATGGTTGATGGAATTCTGAAATTAATTCCAGCAGCAAAAGTAGGACACGTTGGCTTATACCGTGACCCTGAAACATTGCAACCGGTAGAATACTATGTGAAACTTCCAACGGATGTAGAAGAGCGTGACTTTATCGTACTAGATCCGATGCTAGCAACAGGTGGTTCTGCGGCTGAAGCAATTAATTCTCTGAAAAAGCGCGGTGCAAAGCAAATTAAATTAATGTGTATCGTAGCTGCTCCAGAAGGAGTAAAAGTAGTGCAGGAAGAGCATCCTGATGTTGATATTTATGTAGCGGCATTAGATGAGAAGTTAAATGACCATGGTTATGTAGTTCCAGGTCTTGGTGATGCTGGTGACCGTTTATTCGGAACGAAGTAAGACAACAGACGAGAGGGGGATTCCCCGCTCGTTTTTTTTTTTCGCCCTCAGCGCACGGGGGAGGGGGAGATAAATATACAGGGTATATACAACATAAGTTATATACACATCACATATAATATAGAAGTCTTACGTCTCGGGGACACTATATTATGGAAGGAAAGCGCTATATCTTAAAAATATAATAGTGACAAACTTGTGAACATTTTCTTCTATTATAAAGAGAAAACTGTTAGAAATTGCATATCTCTAACCAGTATTTAGAAGGGGAACGTTTTCATTTTTGGGAGGAAATGCCTAATACTCAAATTTTTTGATTTTTTACGATTTCTCGTTGACACTATTAATACCCTATTGTATGCTAACAACGGGGATAGATGGTAGGGCTTTCAGTGACAAAAATGCATCTATTCCGTGACGAAAATGTAAACTTTTTATTTTGTATAGAATTTATGCAGAAAAATGAGTTATTATTAACACATCGTGAATGAGGGTTACATATTGGAGGGATGAATCCTTGCAAAAAAACGATCGCAGCCATATAAAAGCGTATGCTTTAATGTCAGGAATACTTGCTCAGTTAGTTGGTTCTATTCTTATCGGAATCTTTGGTGGGCAATGGATTGATAATAAGGTTGGAACGTTTCCGTTGTTTCTTATTATAGGGTTATTACTCGGGTTAGGAACAGGGGTATACGCAATGATTCGACTCATTCAACATTACTATTCGGGAGAGCAATGATGATAGACGTACATGGACTTGTCCAACGACAAAAGAAATATATGTACTACTTGCTTGCGCTTCTAGTGCTAGGATGGGGAATTACCTCTTACAAGGATGTATTTCTTGGGCTGATTATCGGAACGATTTTCAGTTTTCTTAGTTTGCGCATCATTGCACGTAGAACAGACAAGCTATTAGATCGCGTAACAAATGGAGAAAACGTGAAGTTTAAGGCGACAGCGGTAAGTACATATTCAAGATTCGCCACGATTGGGTTATTAATTTTATTTGCAGCCAAATATCAAGAGTTAATTGCGATGTGGGGCTTAGGTGTAGGATTGCTGACAGGATACCTTGTCATGATCATAGATTTTCTTTATTTAGAGTATACGAGCAGGGAAGAGAGGTGAATTACTAGTGGAACACGGTAAATTAGTTGAATTTCTAGGTTTAACGTTCGATTTGTCATCAGTTATGATGGTTACTGTAGCAGCAGTTATTGTTTTCTTAATCGCTGTTATCGGAACTCGCAGCTTAGCGCTTCGCCCAACCGGGATGCAAAATTTCATGGAATGGGTGTTTGACTTCGTGAAAGGGATTATCAATAGTACGATGGATTGGAAAACAGGTGGACGTTTCTTAACGCTTGGCGTTACGCTTATCATGTTTATCATCGTATCGAACTTCCTTGGTTTACCATTCATGTATTCAACAGTTGAGGCTGGCGAACATATTGCATGGTGGAGATCACCAACGTCTGATCCAGCAGTTGCATTAACATTAGCCGTGATGGTAGTTACCCTCACCCATTATTATGGAATTAAGATGAAGGGTACGAAAGAATATGTTAAAGGTTATTTCCAACCTATGAAATTCTTATTCCCATTAAAGGTTATTGAGGAGTTTGCTAACACATTAACGTTAGGTCTTCGTTTATTTGGTAACATTTACGCAGGTGAAATCTTATTAGGATTACTTGCTAAGTTAGGCGGGGCATCATTCTTAGGAGCATTAGGTGCACTTGTACCGATGTTAGCATGGATGGGATTCAGCGTATTCGTTGGTTCAATCCAGTCATTTATTTTCGTAATGTTAACGATGGTTTATATGGCTCATAAAGTAAGCCATGACCATTAATATAATTTAAGTAAGAAAAAATTTATTTTTTTATAATACAAAGGAGGACAAATTAAATGAGTTTAGGTGTAATCGCAGCTGCAATTGCAATTGGTTTATCAGCATTAGGTGCAGGTATTGGTAACGGTCTTATCGTATCACGTACAATCGAAGGTGTTGCTCGTCAACCAGAATTAAAAGGCGCACTTCAAACAATTATGTTCATCGGGGTTGCATTAGTTGAGGCACTTCCAATTATCGGTGTAGTTATTGCTTTCATCGTAATGAACAAATAAGGGAGACTCCCCTTACATAGATGGCGAAGAGTGTTTTTCCGAACTTTCTTCGCCATTGCTTTATGAACGAAACGTATGTCTTTTTTTTTCATATGATCAATTTAGATATTTTGAAGGGAGTGAATCCTTGTGCCAACTTTATTATTAGGGGCTTCCATTCCATTTGGAACGATTGCTTATACATTGTTCATTTTCTTACTTCTATTAGTAATGCTACGCAAATTCGCGTGGGGTCCTTTAATGGGAATTATGAAAGAACGTGAAGAGCATGTTACTAATGAAATCGACGCTGCAGAAAGAAGTAATGCTGAAGCGAAGAAATTAGTAGAAGAACAACGTGAAATGTTAAAACAATCGCGTGTTGAAGCACAAGAGTTAATCGAAAGAGCGAAGAAACAAGCTGTAGATCAAAAGGATGTTATTGTTGCTGCTGCGAAAGAAGAAGCAGAATCAATTAAAACATCTGCTGTACAAGAAATTCAACGCGAAAAAGAGCAAGCGATTGCTGCTTTACAAGAACAAGTTGCTTCTTTATCTGTTCATATTGCTTCTAAAGTAATTGAAAAAGAATTAAAAGAAGAAGATCAAGTGAAGTTAATTCGCGATTATATTAAAGAAGTAGGAGAAGCGCGATGAGCAATGGGATTGTAGCAAAACGTTATGCTGTCGCTCTTTTCAAAATTGCAAAAGAAAAACACGTATTAGAAATGTTTGAAGAGGAATTACGCCTTGTACAAAACGTTTTTACAAAGAACGGAGAACTACATAGCTTTTTAACGCAACCGAACATTTCAAAAGAGCAGAAGAAAACGTTTCTTGCAAACGTATTCGCATCTGTTTCTGAATCTATTTTAAATACGTTATATATTTTAATTGATAACAAGCGTATTGATATCCTACCTGAAATTGCAAATGAATATGTTGTTCTTGCTAATGAAGAACGTAACGTAGCGGATGCAACTGTATATTCTATTCGTCTTCTATCGGAAGAAGAAAAACTTAACATTGCAGAAGCATTTGCAAAAAAAACAGGAAAAGATGCAATTCGCGTGAAAAATGTTGTGGATGAAGATTTACTAGGCGGCATTAAAGTACGTATTGGAAATCGCATTTACGACGGAAGCTTACAAGGAAAATTAGCACGTATTCAGCGTGAATTAATGAAGAATAGATAGGGGTGAAGCACATGAGCATCAGAGCTGAAGAAATTAGCGCACTGATAAAGCAACAAATCGAGAACTATCAGTCTGAAATCGAAGTTAGTGATGTTGGTACAGTTATCCAAGTCGGTGACGGTATTGCGCGTGCTCATGGTCTTGATAACGTTATGGCTGGTGAACTTGTAGAGTTCTCTAACGGCGTTATGGGACTAGCACAAAACTTAGAGGAAAACAACGTAGGTATCATTATTTTAGGACCTTACACAGAAATCCGTGAAGGTGACGAAGTTCGTCGTACTGGTCGCATCATGCAAGTACCAGTAGGAAAAGAACTAATCGGTCGTGTTGTAAACCCATTAGGTCAACCAGTTGATGGTTTAGGCCCAATCAATACAACAAACACTCGTCCAATCGAAAGTCCAGCACCAGGTGTAATGGATCGTAAATCTGTTCATGAACCACTTCAAACAGGTATTAAAGCGATCGATGCTCTTGTACCAATTGGCCGTGGTCAACGTGAGTTAATCATCGGTGACCGCCAAACAGGTAAAACAGCAGTTGCACTTGATACAATCATTAACCAAAAAGATGAAGATATGATTTGTATCTATGTAGCTATCGGACAAAAAGAATCAACAGTACGTAACGTAGTAGAAACACTACGTAAGCACGGTGCATTAGATTACACAATCGTTGTAACTGCATCAGCTTCTCAACCAGCTCCATTATTATACCTAGCTGCTTATGCTGGTGTAACAATGGGTGAAGAGTTCATGTACAATGGTAAACACGTATTAGTAGTATATGATGACTTATCAAAACAAGCAGCGGCTTACCGTGAGCTTTCATTACTATTACGTCGTCCTCCAGGTCGTGAAGCATATCCAGGGGATGTATTCTACTTACATTCTCGCTTATTAGAGCGTGCAGCAAAATTAAGTGATGCAAGAGGCGGCGGTTCTTTAACTGCACTACCTTTCATCGAAACACAAGCAGGGGACGTATCAGCTTACATCCCAACAAACGTAATTTCGATTACGGATGGACAAATCTTCTTACAATCTGACCTATTCTTCTCTGGCGTACGTCCAGCGATCGATGCGGGTACTTCTGTATCTCGTGTTGGTGGATCTGCTCAGATTAAAGCGATGAGTAAAGTATCAGGTACACTTCGTCTTGACCTTGCATCTTACCGTGAGTTAGAAGCGTTCGCTCAGTTCGGTTCTGACCTTGATAAAGCAACACAAGCGAAATTAAACCGTGGTGCTCGTACAGTTGAGGTATTAAAACAAGGATTACACAAACCGTTACGTGTAGAGAAACAAGTTATCATTCTTTACGCTTTAACACGTGGATTCCTAGATGATATCCCAGTAGCAGATATCACTCGTTTCGAAGAAGAATTCCATGCTTGGTTAGATTCAAATGCAACTGACTTATTAGAAGAAATCCGCACAACTAAGAAACTTGCGGATGACGACAAGTTTGCAGCAGCAATTAACGGATTTAAAAAAGTATTCGTAGCTTCTGAATAATAAATAAAAGCGGAAGCGGCTCGTTCTGAATGTGAGGGGGATGGAGCTTCTGACGAAGAGGCGGTTTTTGCCTCGTAGGAAGAAGTGAAGCCACCGAGCATTCAAGCCGCTGGAGCTAGATAATATAAAGGCATCTCAATCTTTGAGATTGCCGACGGTTATGTAAAGGAAAAGAGTAGGTGCACCTATTCTTTTCCTTCAATCATGAGCAAGAATATCTTGCAACGTAGATTAGAAAGAGGATTCTTACTAATCGTGCCAACTTCCGGAAAAAAGGTGGTGAAAACCTGTGGCATCTTTACGCGATATAAAAGCGAAGATTACCTCGACAAAGAAAACGAGTCAAATTACGAAAGCGATGGAGATGGTATCTGCATCTAAGTTAAACCGTGCAGAGCAAAATGCTAAATCTTTCGTTCCGTATATGGAAAAGATTCAAGAAGTAGTAGCGAGCATTGCGCAAGGAAGTAAAGGAATTAATCATCCAATGCTAAATGCGCGTCCTGTAAAGCGTACAGGATACATCGTTATTACATCTGATCGCGGACTAGCAGGTGGTTATAACAGTAACGTATTACGTACAGTAAGTAACGTAGTTCGTGAACGTCATAATATGGATTCAAACCAATATTCAATTATTGTGCTTGGACGACTAGGACGTGATTATTTAAAACGTCGCGGCTTTAACATCATTGATGAAGTAGTTGGATTATCTGACCACCCATCATTTACTGATATTAAAGATCTTGCTTCTCGAGCAATTGCGATGTTCGCAGACGGTGCTTATGATGAGCTGTACATTTACTACAACCATTATGTAAGTAAAATTTCACAAGAAGTAACGGAAAATAAAATTTTACCGCTTACGGATGTGGCGTCTAATAAACCGACGACAGCTTATGAATTCGAACCTTCTGAAGAAGAAATTTTAAAAGTATTATTGCCACAATACGCAGAAAGCTTAGTGTACGGTGCATTACTAGACGGTAAAGCAAGTGAGCACGCGGCGCGTATGACAGCAATGAAGAGTGCTACAGACAACGCAATGGAAGTTATCGATTCACTTACACTTTCATTCAACCGTGCGCGTCAAGCAGCGATTACGCAAGAAATTACGGAAATCGTTGGTGGAGCAGCAGCGTTAGAATAGTAATAAAAAATTAAAAGCCGACTTCTCTTAGAAAGCTGGCTAATTAAAAGAAAGCTAGGAGGGAACCCGATGAATAAAGGGCGCGTTACGCAAATCATGGGTCCGGTTGTAGACGTTAAGTTTGATGGCGGAAAGCTACCAGCAATCTACAACGCCCTTACGGTAAAACAAAGCAACGAAAACGGAGCGAGCATCAACTTAACATTTGAAGTTGCACTTCATTTAGGTGATGACACAGTTCGTACAGTTGCGATGTCTTCCACAGATGGACTTGTTCGTGGCACAGAAGTAGAAGATACTGGTAAAGCAATCTCTGTACCAGTTGGTGATGTAACACTTGGTCGCGTATTCAACGTATTAGGTGATGCAATTGACTTAGATGGTGATGTTCCTGCGGATGTACGTCGTGATCCAATTCACCGTCAAGCACCTGCATTCGAAGAACTATCTACAAGAATAGAAATTCTTGAAACTGGTATTAAAGTAGTAGATTTACTTGCTCCTTACATTAAGGGTGGTAAGATCGGTCTATTCGGTGGTGCCGGTGTAGGTAAAACGGTATTAATTCAGGAATTAATTAACAACATCGCACAAGAGCACGGTGGTATCTCTGTATTCGCTGGTGTAGGTGAGCGTACTCGTGAGGGTAATGACTTATACCACGAAATGAGCGATTCTGGCGTAATTAAGAAAACTGCGATGGTATTTGGACAAATGAACGAGCCACCTGGAGCACGTCAACGTGTTGCATTAACAGGTTTAACAATGGCTGAACATTTCCGTGATGAGCAAGGACAAGACGTACTATTGTTCATCGATAACATCTTCCGTTTCACGCAAGCAGGTTCTGAAGTATCTGCCCTTCTTGGTCGTATGCCATCTGCGGTAGGTTACCAACCAACACTTGCAACAGAAATGGGTCAATTACAAGAGCGTATTACATCTACAAATAAAGGGTCTATCACGTCTATCCAAGCGGTATACGTACCAGCCGATGACTATACTGACCCAGCACCAGCTACAACGTTCGCTCACTTAGATGCAACAACAAACTTAGAGCGTCGTTTAACACAAATGGGTATTTACCCAGCCGTAGATCCATTAGCATCTACGTCTCGTGCACTTTCTCCAGAAATCGTAGGAGAAGAGCATTATGAAGTAGCTCGTCAAGTACAGCAAACTTTACAGCGTTATAAAGAGCTTCAAGATATCATCGCTATCTTAGGTATGGATGAGTTATCTGAAGAAGATAAGTTAGTTGTGCATCGTGCTCGTCGTATTCAATTCTTCTTATCTCAAAACTTCCACGTAGCTGAGCAGTTCACAGGTCAAAAAGGTTCTTACGTACCTGTGAAAAATACAGTTAGTGGCTTCAAAGAAATTCTAGAAGGAAAATATGATGACCTTCCAGAAGATGCATTCCGTCTTGTTGGTAGCATTGAAGAAGTTATTGAAAACGCGAAGAAAATGATGGCGTAAGGCCTTAGGAGGGACGAATTATGAAGACATTTCCAGTCAGTATTGTAACTCCTGATGGACCGGTTTACGAAAAAGAAGTAGAAATGGTAAGCGTAAAAGCAGAGAGTGGGGAAATGGGGATCTTACCAGGTCACATTCCAACTGTTGCACCGTTAAAAATTAGTGCAGTTCGTCTGAAAAATGGTGGGCACACTGATTATGTAGCAGTAAGCGGTGGCTTTATCGAAGTTCGTCCAGATAAAGTAACTGTATTATCATCATCTGCTGAAGAAGCAAACCATATCGATATCCATCGTGCAAATGAATCGAAACGTCGCGCTGAGCAACGTATGCAAGATAAACAAGCACATGTTGACTTTAGACGTGCAGAAATGGCCTTGCAGCGTGCTGTGAACCGTTTAAACGTTTCTGATATGAAGTAAAAAAATCCGTAAGGGCTCTGACCCTTACGGATTTTTTGTTATGGATATAAATTAAAAGAGGAAAAAAACGCCTCTTTTTTAGGTAGGAGAGAGCATCCAACCATGCATAGAAGCGGTCAGAGCCTTTTTCTGCCCGATGCCAAGTGAAAATCGAGAAATAAAAAGAACTGCAGGTTATCTTTTTGTTATGCATAGCTGTGTTTTATTTAAATGTCGAAACTGAAACTCAATTTATTAGATAGAATGAACTGACAAAATTGGTATAATTATATTGTTGTTTGTATAAGTAGAGAATATATAACAATTTATATTTCATAAAGGAGATGAACAAATGATCGGTGAAATGAAACGAGAAGCATTGTACTCTTTAAAAGGAAAATGGGGACTAGGTGTTGGATCAACAATTTTACATATTATTTTAAGTTATGTTGTTTCAATGGCTGCAATGCTTATACTTTTAATTCCAGGAATTATTATATTTTTCTTAGTTGTTGGTTTAGCGGGTTCAATTGAAGAGGAAGCAATATCAGTCGGTGCAGGTATTGCATTTGGAATTTTTTATTGCATAATGATCATTTTGAGTAATGCATCTTATGGTATTACATCATACGGTTATACGAATGTGTTGCTACAAATTAGTAAACGAGAAGATGCTAGAGTAGATTATTTATTTGAAGGATTTCGTGGCTTTAAAAGAATGATGAAAACAATGTGGGCTATGCTTGCGATTTTGTTATATACAGGTACGTGGATTCCGATGTTGTTACTAGGTGTATTCGCATTTTTTGGTGAGGAAGGGAATGTATCATTAACGATTGCTTTCTTTGTACTATTAGCTATTTCGATTGTTGTAATGATTGTGATGTATTTTTCTTATGCGATGACGTATTATGTTATGGTTGAAAATCCAGATTATAGCGTTTCACAGGCGATGAAAGAAAGTAAGAACTTTATGAAGGGGCATAAACTAGATTTATTTCTTTTATGGCTTAGCTTCATAGGATGGGCTATTTTAGCAATTCTTACTCTTGGAATAGGATTTCTTTGGCTTAGTCCATATGTAGGTACAACGACAGCGCACTTTTATCGCTATATTGCAAAAGGTGAATTGCAGTAGGGACGTGCTATACTAATAGAATTGTTACGTATTGGAGGCTAATTATGATTAGTGATTTAAAAGGAGAAGCGCTAGATTCACTGGAAGGGAAATGGGGATTAGGTGTAGGGGCTACATTACTTATTTGGATTCTTACGTCAGCTTTTAGTGTTAGTATTAAATTTATTTTTTCGCAAGTATGGAACTGGGGAGAATGGAATAGTTCGCTTTCAATAGAGATTATTACAATTTTTATAGTGGGTCCATTAACGCTAGGTGGCTATTGTTTAGCGCTACATATAATTCGGGAAAAAGAAGTTCGTATTGGGCATCTATTCAGCTGGTTTACAGAAGGTACAAAGTTTCTAAAGTCATTTTTAGTATATATACTAGTAAATGTTTATATTTTTTTATGGTTCTTGCTTTTTATTATTCCAGGCATTATTAAATCATTTTCTTATGCGATGACGTATTATGTTTTAAATGATCATCCTGAGTACTCATTGAACCAAGCTATTACAGAAAGCCGTCATATGATGGCTGGACATAAGATGGAGTATTTCATTTTATGTTTAAGTTTTATTGGTTGGTTTATATTAAGTTGTATTACATTAGGGATTGGATTTTTATGGTTGATTCCATATTTTTATACAACGACAGCAGCTTTTTACGAAGAGATTGCAGAAGAATATTACGAAAAAAGAATTCCGACACTTTAAAAAACACCCAGTGTGAACTATTGGTTCATACTGGGTGTTTTTTGTAGGAATTTTATAAACTGTTTACTTGTTAGAGGTTTACTGAAATAGTAACCTTGCATGTATTTACAGTTGTTTTTTTGCAGAAACTTAAGCTGTTTTTCTGTTTCAATTCCTTCAGCAACGACAGAGAGATTTAAAGTATTTGCAAGGGAAAGGATAGTGGAAACGATGGCTCTTTCTTCAGGCCGATGATCGGCTAGTTGTGTAAATTCTTTTGGTACTTTTAATGTATCGATAGGGAAAATTGATAAATAAGCAAGAGAAGAGTAGCCGGTACCGAAGTCATCAATGGACGTTTGAATACCATATTCTTTTAATTGCTTTAGTCTCGATAATGTTTCTTTTTCATCAATCATCGCAATTCGTTCTGTTAGTTCAAGTGTTACATCTTTCGGGTCAATTTTAACGTCCTTTAGTATTTGTGAAATATTTTCGATTAATTGATTTTGTTGAAATTCTTTCGCTGATAAATTGACACTCATTTTTAAGTTTGTGTATCCAAAACTTTGCCATATTTTTAGTTGACGACAAGACTCTCGTAGCACCCAATGCCCAAGTGGGATGACCTGCGGAGTCTCTTCCACAATCGGAATGAACTCACATGGTGAAATGTCACCTAATAGTGGGTGTTTCCAACGGATTAAAGCTTCGGCACCGATGATTTTATTCGTTGTAATGTCAACTTGTGGTTGATAGACGAGAAAGAATTCTTTATTTACTAAAGCAAGTGGTAAATCTTTTTCAATTCGAGCTTTTCGCTCCATTTTTTTATATAACTCTTTCGTATAAAGTGAGCTACCATTCTTTCCTTTATTTTTGGTTTCGTACATGGCCATATCAGCATGTTGTAAAATAGATAACGGATCTTCGCCTGCTTCTGGGTATATTGCAATCCCGATACTTGGCGAGATTTGTAAATGTTGATTTTCAATTTCGAATGGCTCATTCATAGATAGTACAATCATATCAGCTATTTTTTGTACATCTCTATCTTCTTTATAATCTTCTATAAGAATTGTGAACTCATCCCCAGCTAACCGAGCAAGTTTCATATTTGACGTCGATATTCGTTCTAGTCTTTTTGCTACAGCAATTAAAAGAAGATCTCCTACCCGGTGACCGAGAGTATCGTTAATAACTTTAAAACGGTCTAAATCGAGAAACATAACAGCAAAAGGTCTTTTCGATAGTTTTGCTCGTACAATTGCTTGTTCTAACTGCAGATGAAATGAACGGCGATTTGCAAGTTCCGTTAAAGTATCATGATATGCTAGGAAATTAATTTGCTCTTGTTGCTGCTTGCTTTCTGTAATATCTTTAATCATTAAATAGGCCCCAGAAATATGTTCCTTTAAAAAGATGGGAACAGCTGTAACATGTAAGTAGTAAATATCTCTATTTTTATGATATGCCCGTATTTCTAAAGAAATAGATTTCCCTTTTTTCACGTGATGAAAGGCAGTAATGATTTCTTCTAAATCTTCTTCATACATAAGTGAATAGTATGGTTGGTTTAATAATTCATTCGTTTGATAACCGAGTAAAGTAGTTCCAGCGTTGTTCACATTGAGAAAATTACCGTACAAATCTAATGTGAAAATTGGATCTGGATGATGCTCGTATAAAGATTTAAACATTTGTTGGTTATGATATAACTCATTTTTTTGTTCTACTAAATCTTCTGTACGTAGTTCGATTTGTTTCTCGAGTTCTAAGCTGAATTGCATTTGTGCTAGCAATAATATTTTATTTTGTCTTCGAACTAACATATGGCGTATGAGAACGAAGGCGAAAGTTACCATAAGTCCAATTACTACGATAGGTGCAAAAACATTTTCGACCAATATAAAAACAATAAGCATCACGACAGAAATATACGGTAATGATAATCGGATTGATTCACCAAATTGAGGCGTTAGTAATATTTGTTCTTGTTTTTCGGGCTCTTTTGTGTGAAGTATACAAGCGATTGCTACCAATAATAAGGTTACTTGATAGAATGGAGCAACTGTGAACATAGAGTGCTCAGGCTGGAAGTATTTTATATAAGCATAAATAGAATCCGTAGTAGCATACAAAATTAAAGCACTGCCAAGAAGAGCACCAACTTGCTTTGGTAGTAAGGATAATGGTCTGAATAAAAGGTTGATTCCTATTAAAAGAAAGAGTAGATCAGCCATTGGATACGTGAGTTGAACAAACATGTCGATATATGATGTTGTAAAAATATGAATGGTTCTTTCAATAAGTAAATAGTAGCTTAAAGTAAATTGAGCAGTAACAATAATACAAATATCACATATCGTAAAAAGCTGTTCCAATAAATCTCGGCCATAAATAATTTCATATAGAAAGGCAAATGCAAAGCTAACTAAAAATAATAAGTAAAAAAAGTCTGATGGATCAACGAATGTATAGTAGTCATGCAGAATTAAGCGTTGATAAGCAACTACTATATCGCCGATGAAATAAGAGAAGGATCCGATAGTTAATGTTATCCAAAACAAACGAGATAACCCTTGTTTTATATTTGAAAAATAAAATATATAACTGCAAATTGTAATATCAATTAATATGGTACTTATTCCAGTTAATATTTGAAATGGGAGTGCGTACTCATATAAAAAGGACATTGATACGTAATGAATAGCTATATACAACAATGAAATGCTTATAAGAATACTTACATGTGTTTGTTTTTTCATTTATATCACCCACTGTATATACATAAGAACCACCTTTTTGTAGTTTATGTTTTTTATGATTGCTTGAAAACATATAGAATTTCTATATTTATTTTACACATTTATAATGAGTTGTAAAAATAGATTTGCTCAGCAAGTATTAATTGTTGTTTCTGTTCCCAATATATCGACATAGGAATTTGAAGTTTGCTATAATGAATTAAATAGTTGCATTATTTAGAAAAATTTAAAAATAATAAATAATGCAAGTAAGACATATTGTTTACTATGTGAACTTGTTCTTAATTCAGGGGGGAGGGTTTCACAATGGCAAGTGTATATGAAAATAGTTATATGATCGTTTTGATTTTCTTGCTATTAGGTATATTGCTGCCGGTAGTGGCTCTTACATTAGGGAAAATGCTGCGTCCAAACAAACCGAGTGCAGCGAAAGCGACGACGTATGAGAGTGGAATTGAGCCTTTTCATGATGCAAATATTCGGTTTCATGCTCGTTATTACATTTTCGCTTTATTGTTCGTCATCTTTGATGTAGAAACTTTATTTTTATACCCATGGGCTGTTGCATATGACAAGCTTGGTTTATTTGCACTGATTGAAATGCTCATTTTTGTTGTGATGTTGCTAGTTGGATTAGCGTATGCTTGGAAAAAGAAGGTGTTACAATGGTTATAAATTTTGAGGAATTACACCCACCGGAGCGAGCGGAATTAGAAAGAAATATCTTTTTTTCTACATTGGAACAGTTGAAGGGATGGGCGCGGAGCAACTCTTTATGGCCGATGACATTTGGACTGGCATGCTGTGCGATTGAAATGATGGGAGTAGGCTCATCACACTACGATTTAGATCGATTTGGGTCATTTTTTCGGACTTCACCAAGACAATCGGACGTCATGATTGTGTCAGGAACGGTAACGAAGAAAATGGCACCTATTGTTCGGCGCCTATATGATCAAATGCCTGAACCGAAGTGGGTAATTGCGATGGGATCTTGTGCAACGGCCGGTGGTCCGTATGTGAATTCGTATGCTGTTGTGAAAGGTGTAGATCAAATTTTACCAGTTGATGTGTATATTCCTGGATGCCCTCCAAATCCTGCTGCTTTAATTTATGGAATTAATAAATTAAAAGAAAAAATTCGTTACGAGGCGAGGACCGGGAAGCAGGTGACGAATAAATGAGTGATTCAAATAAAGACTTAGAAAGTATGAAAAGAGAAGCAGCCCGTCATGCGAAAGAGGAAGCGCGAAAACGTCTTGCTGCGAAACATGGGGCGGAAATGTCTAAACTTGAAGGAGAACATCGAGAAAAAGAGAAAGCGCTACCAAAAGATAAGGGGATTAATGTAGAAGAAGCGAAGGCAAAGGCCGCAGCAGCTGCAAAAGCAAAAGCGGCGGCATTAGCGAAGCAAAAGCGAGAAGGATCAGAAGAAGTAACGGACGAGGAAAAAGTTAAAGCGAAGGCAAAGGCCGCAGCAGCTGCAAAAGCAAAAGCGGCGGCATTAGCGAAGCAAAAGCGAGAAGGATCAGAAGAAGTAACGGACGAGGAAAAAGTTAAAGCAAAGGCGAAAGCCGCAGCAGCTGCAAAAGCAAAAGCAGCGGTATTAGCGAAGCAAAAGCGAGAAGGATCAGAAGAAGTAACGGACGAAGAAAAAGCCAAAGCGAAGGCGAAAGCCGCAGCAGCCGCAAAAGCAGCGGTATTAGCGAAGCAGAAGCGAGAAGGATCAGAAGAAGTAACGGACGAAGAAAAAGTTAAAGCAAAGGCGAAAGCAGCTGCAAAAGCAAAAGCAGCAGCGTTAGCGAAGCAGAAAGCCTCACAAGGTGAGGGGGATTCTGGAGATGAGAAAGCAAAGGCAATTGCAGCCGCGAAAGCGAAAGCCGCTGCTGCGGCAAGGGCAAAGGGATCTGTAAATAAGATAGAAGACGAACTGCAGCAGGAAGAACCATCAGTTAACCAACCATATTTAAATCGCTATGTGGAGGTTGTTAAGGAGAGGGTAGGAGAATATGCATTAGTAGATTCCTATATTAATAAGCTTTCAAAAGATGTTCCAACGCTTGTGGCGGAGCCTTCGAAATATTATGAAGTGATGGAATTGCTAAGATTCCATGAGGGACTTGCTTTTGATTATATGTCAGAGCTACATGCGACGGATTTTGTGACACATATGGAAGTATACGTTCATTTATTTTCATATGGAAAGAAACAGTCAGTAGCAGTGAAGGTAAAGCTGGATAGGGAAGCGCCGCAAGTAGAATCGGTGACGCCGCTTTGGAAAGGGGCAGATTGGCCGGAGCGCGAAGCGTATGATTTGCTCGGTATTGTGTTTAAAGGTCATCCTAATTTATCTCGCATTTTAATGCCTGATGATTGGGTGGGGTATCCGCTTAGGAAGGATTATGAACCGTATGATGTGGAGGTGTAGCTTGTGATCCGTACGGAAGAGATGCTCTTAAATGTAGGGCCGCAGCATCCGAGTACACATGGTGTGTTTCGGCTTGTAATTAAGATTGACGGGGAAATTATTAAAGAGGCTACACCGGTTATCGGATATTTACATCGCGGAACAGAAAAGATCGCTGAGAGCTTGCAATATACACAAATTATTCCGTATACAGATCGAATGGACTATTTATCAGCAATGACGAATAATTACGTCCTTTGCCACGCTGTAGAGACGATGATGGATCTTGAGATTCCAGAGCGTGCTGAATATTTACGGGTGCTTGCGATGGAGCTTGGGAGAGTTGCGAGCCATCTCGTCTGGTGGGGAACGAACCTGCTTGATATAGGAGCGGTTAGTCCATTTTTATATGCCTTTCGTGAACGAGAGATGATTATAAATTTATTAAGTGAATTGTGCGGTGCAAGGCTTACTTTCAACTATATGAGAGTCGGCGGCGTGAAGTGGGATGCGCCAGACGGCTGGATTGAAAAGGTGAAAGAGTTTGTTCCGTATATGAGAGAGCAGTTGGAAGGGTATCACGACCTTGTTAGCGGAAATGAAATTTTCTTAAATCGTGTGAAAGGCGTTGGCGTATATAGCGCGGAAGAGGCGATCTCGTATTCTTTAAGCGGCGCAAATTTACGGTGCACGGGAGTCCACTGGGATCTTCGTAAAGATGAGCCGTATTCTATTTATGATCGTTTTGATTTTGATATCCCTGTTGGGAGCACGGGAGATGCTTGGGACCGATACGTTTGCCGGATGAAGGAAATTGAGGAGTCATTAAAAATTATTGAGCAAGCAGCCGAGCAGTTCCCAAAAGATGGAGCTGTTATAGCGAAAGTGCCGAAAATTATTAAAGCACCTAAGGGAGAAGCGTTCGTCCGTATAGAGTCACCGCGGGGAGAGATTGGCTGTTATATTGCTAGTGATGGAAAGAAAGAGCCGTACCGCTTGAAATTTCGCAGACCGTCTTTTTATAATTTGCAAATCTTACCGAAGTTATTGAAAGGTGAAAACATCGCCAATTTAATTACGATTTTAGGTGGGGTTGATATTGTACTTGGGGAGGTTGACGGCTAATGATTGAGACGCTCTTACAATCACCTTCAAGCTGGACGAATTTCTTCATTTTTTTCGGATTAGCGGTGCTTCTATTATTTGCAGTCCTTGGCTTCGTTACATACGGTATTTTGGCAGAACGGAAAGTGATGGGATTTATGCAAGGACGGATTGGACCAAACCAAGTTGGGGGCCGGTTCGGTTTACTCCAAACGGTAGCTGATGTTTTGAAATTATTATTAAAAGAAGATAGTATTCCGAAAGCTGCAGATAAACCGTTGTTTATATTAGCTCCTGTTATTGCATTCGCACCAGCATTTATGGTGCTTGCGGTTATCCCGTTTACTGATAAATTTCAGTTTGCGGATATTGGCGTAGGATTGCTGTATTACATTGCTGTCTCTGGGATTACGACGATTGGAGTTGTAACTGGGGGATGGGCATCAAATAATAAATATTCCCTTTTAGGAGGGATGCGCGCAGCAGCGCAAATGATTTCTTATGAGATTCCACTTGTGATGAGTGTAATTGGCGTCGTTTTGTTAGCTGGTAGTCTTAACTTGAATGAAATTGTAGCGGCGCAGGAAAAGGTATGGTACATTTTCGCACAGCCAATCGGTTTCGTCATTTTCTTAATCGCGGCAGTTGCAGAGTTAAATAGGACACCGTTTGATTTACCCGAAGCGGAGTCAGAACTTGTTTCAGGATACCATACGGAATACTCAGGTTTTCGCTGGGCGTTTTTCATGCTTTCAGAGTATGTGTATTTCTTCGGGATGTCATCTTTAATTACAGTACTCTTTTTAGGAGGCTGGAATCCAGTTATGTTCCTTGGGTTTATTCCAGGAGCCGTATGGTTTGCTTTGAAATTCAGCAGTGTGGTCTTTCTATTGATTTGGTTCCGCGTTACGTTCCCGCGCATAAGAGGTGACCAGTTAATGGAGTTTGGTTGGAAAGTATTATTACCAATCGCACTTGCAAATATTTTCTTAACGGCATTGATTAAGGAGCTATTCTTCTAATCTATAAAGGGGGTGCCAGTAAGAGATGAAAGGACTATTTAAAGGGTTAAAATATACGCTTAGTAATTTGAGTAAGAAAAAGGTAACGTATGATTATCCAAATCAACCGTTGCCATTACCAGACCGATTTCGAGGTATTCAAAAGTTTTATCCAGAGAAATGTATTGTTTGTAATCAGTGTTCCAATATTTGTCCGACAGATTGCATTCAATTAACAGGAAAAAAACATCCTGATCCTACGAAAAAAGGGAAAATTATCGACACGTATGATATTAATTTTGAAATTTGTATTCTTTGCGATTTATGTACAGAAGTTTGCCCGACAGAGGCGATCGTAATGACAAATAACTTTGAACTTGCAGAGTATTCACGTGATGATTTATTTAAAAATTTGCAGTGGCTTGACGAGAACGACGAGAACATCAGGAAGGAGAATAAAGCATGAACGGCGAGTTTATAGCTTTCTTTATATTATCCTTGTCTGCGATTATCGGCGGCGTTCTTATGCTGAATTTAACGAAAGTAATGCATATGATGCTGGCCCTTGTGCTTACGTTCCTTAGCATTGCGGGTTTGTACTTTCTCTTATCAGCCGAATTTATCGGAGTGGCACAAATTTTACTTTACTCTGGTGCAATCACTATTATTATGATTTTTGGCATTATGTTAACGAAACATAACGCGGAAAATGAATCGCGCCTTACTCTTCGAAAATGGATTATCTTCTTTGCGGTTGTAGCATTTGGAGCAGTTATGTATTTCGCTGTTAATAGTATCGATTTTTCAAATCAAAGCACACAAGGAAGTTTACCTCTCCATGAAAATAACACACTTCAAATCGGTACACTTCTCTATTCAAAATATATTATTCCATTCGAATTAACCTCAGTTATTTTACTTGTAGCACTTGTAGGAGCGATTATCCTTGCTAAGAAGGATGAGGGAGAGGAGGATTCCCATGAGTAGCGTTCCGGCTTCTGCGTATTTAACACTTGCGATTATTTTGTTTTGCATCGGCTTATTTGGAGCTTTAACAAAGCGAAATACAGTAATTGTACTAGTTTGTATCGAATTGATGTTAAACGCCGCCAATTTAAATCTAGTAGCGTTTAGTAAATTAGGCTTGTTTCCGAATTTAACAGGACAAATTTTTTCGCTGTTTACGATGTCTGTAGCGGCAGCGGAGGCAGCGGTAGGTCTTGCAATTTTGATTGCTTTGTACCGTAATCGCCCGACAGTTCATGTAGATGAGATGGATACGCTCAAAGGATAGCATTGTGACCGAAAAGGGGGAAGGAAACAATGATCGATTATGCATGGCTCATACCGCTTTTCCCGCTTGTTTCGTTTTTGTTACTTATTGTGTTCGGGAAGAAAATTAGAGAGGGAAGTAGTGTACTAGGTATTTTCTTTACCTTTCTCTCCTTTATATCCGCGGTAGTGGTACTAATAGAACGATTTTCATCCGAGGCAGTGAAGCATAAGTGGGTATGGCTTAGGGTAGGAGATATAGATATATCATTTGGTTTTGAAGTTACCGCATTAGGGGCTTTAATGTTGTTTATCGTTACACTTGTGAGTTTTCTTGTACATGTGTACTCAAAAGGTTATATGAAAGGTGACACCAGATTACCAACCTTTTATGCATATTTAGGGCTCTTTACCTTTGCGATGCTTGGGCTAGTTATATCGACGAATTTATTACAGCTTTATATATTTTGGGAGTTAGTCGGCCTTGGTTCGTTTTTACTTATCGGTTTTTATTTCTTTAAAGAAGAAGCGAAGGCTGCTGCGAAAAAGGCTTTTATTATGACACGCATTGGGGATGTTGGGCTATTTACTGGGATGATATTAATTTTTTGGCACGCAGGTAGTTTTGAATATGACGCGATTTTTAAAGCGATTCATACGGGCGACCTCTCTCCTTCTATGATTACAATAACGGCGATATTAATTTTTATCGGTGCGATGGGGAAATCGGGTCAGTTCCCGCTTCATACATGGTTGCCAGATGCAATGGAAGGACCGACGCCTGTTTCGGCGCTTATTCACGCGGCAACGATGGTTGCAGCCGGTGTATATTTAGTAGCGACGATGTTCCCGCTATTTTCAGCAAGTGCGGTAGCGATGCAAACTGTGGCAATCGTTGGGGCTTTCACCGCAATCTTTGCGGCCTCTATCGGTCTAGTGCAAACTGATATTAAGAGGGTTCTTGCTTACTCTACAGTTAGTCAGCTCGGGTATATGATGCTTGCGCTAGGCTCGGCTGGTTATGTAGCTGGTATCTTTCACTTAACGACACACGCCTTTTTTAAAGCATTATTGTTCCTTGCAGCAGGAAGTGTAATTCATGCAGTCCATACGCAAAACATTAATAAAATGGGCGGTTTACAGAAAAAGATGAAAGTAACCGGTGCACTATTTTTAATAGGCACACTTGCAATTAGTGGTGTTCCCCTTCTTTCCGGATTTTTTAGTAAAGATGAAATTTTAGCGGCGGCTTGGATGAATGGCAATTACTTTCTATTCGTTTTAGCAGTAATTGCGGCATTTCTAACAGCATTTTATATGTTCCGTCTATATTTTCTTGTCTTTACGGGGGAAACGAAGACGAAGGAAGAGGTGCATGAATCACCTCGCACCATGACGTATCCGATGATTGTCCTTGGTGTTCTTGCGGTAGTGGCAGGTTATATAAATACACCGTGGTTCGGAACGTTTCTTGGGGATTGGCTTACGAAAGATATAGGATTCCAGGTGAAGGAAGTGCATGGACCTGTTTGGATTATGGTTGTTGCGACGCTCGTTTCATTTGCGGGAATTGCCCTCGCATATTTCATATATGGCAAGAAATCTATCTCTAGAGATTGGGCCGGCGGAGAAGGGACGTCTTTTTATAACCTTTTGAAAGAAAAATATTATGTGGATGAACTATACAATGCGACGGTGCTTCCTATTACGAAAGGAATCGCTCATGTGCTTCGCTTATTTGAAGTATACGTTGTAGAAGGAATCGCAGTTTTAATTGCTGGACTCGTTAAAGGTATGAGTGGACTAGGATCGCGGCTTCAAAACGGGAATGTACAAGTGTATGGAACTGTAACAGCAGTTTCGCTCGCAGTGCTCCTAATTATTTTGTTATATACGGGAGGGGATTTACGGTGAATGGATTGCTATTAACGTTCTTCATTTTTTCCCCGCTTTTAGGAATTCTCTTGCTTTTATTAACGCCGAAACGAGAATCGCGTACAGTGCAGGCGCTTGGTTTATTCGGAACGGCGCTTCCATTTGGAATTGCTATCGTCCTTGCTTGTACATACGCTTCAGGAAAGAGCTTATCGATATTTGATGAAAAAGTGAAATGGATTAAATTTGGGGATTTCACAGCAGTGGACAAAAGGTGGTTTTCAATTTATTACGAGCTCGGCATTGATGGTTTATCGCTTGTAATGATGTTGCTCACAGCCCTTCTAGCGATGCTTGCAGCTATTGCGGCATTTTCTATTAAAAGAAATTTGAAAGCATTCTACATGCTGTTACTCATGTTAGAAATAGGTATGCTCGGTGTCTTTGCTGCTCAAAATTTAATGTTGTTCTTCATGTTCTTTGAGATTACGTTGCCACCAATGTTTTTATTAATTGGCAAGTGGGGGAAATTGTCGAGTGAAAAGGCTGCATATAGTTATTTAATATATAACGGTATTGGATCAGCTATTTTACTTATCGTTTTCTCGGTTTTATTTGCGAAAACAGGTACAACAAATATTGCGGAGCTTAAAGAAATATTAACGAGTGTAGGTGCTGGGGGAGGAATGGCCGTCTCAAGTAGCGTACAGTTCGGCTTGTTTCTTGCCATAATGATTGCTTTTGCGATTAAACTCCCTGTTTTCCCTTTGCATCGCTGGATGGTCAATGTACACATAGAAGCGCATCCTGCTGTAGTTATGCTTCACGCGGGGGTTTTGCTGAAGATTGGCGCGTACGGTATTGTTCGCTTCGGGAAAGGATTATTCCCAGAATATTTTCGTGATTTTGCAACGCTAATTGCGATTTTAGGGGTAATTAATTTATTGTATGGGGCCTTTCTAGCACTCATCCAAACGGAATTTAGAAAGGTACTTGCTTACTCTAGTATTTCGCATATGGGCATTGTATTAATGGGGCTTGCGGCGTTAAATGCACCAGGTACACAAGGGGCATTGTTCCAAGTTGTGTCTCACGGTTTAATTGCGGCCTTACTCTTCTTCTTGCTTGGCATTATTGAAGAGCGTTTCGGGACTTCGGATATTACAGCACTTGGTGGACTTGCAAAAAGTGTTCCGGTGCTTAGCGGTTTCTTCCTAGCGGGCGGTATGGCATCGCTTGGAATGCCAGGGATGTCCGGATTTATTAGCGAATTCCTTGCCTTTCTCGGTTTATTCCAAGGGAAACCTGTTATCGCCGCCGTCGGTGTAATTGGAATTATTTTAACCGCTGTATACGTATTAAGAGCGACACTTCAAGTGATATTTGGTAAGAAAGAATGGGAAGCGAAATTTGATATACACGGATGGGAGTACGTTCCTGTTATAGTGCTTATCGTTTGTATTATTGCAATTGGGGTAATGCCAGAACTACTAGGGGATCCACTTCAAACTACATTGAAAACATTGGGGGTGAAGTAGGATGGATATGAACACGTTACTTAGCTTATCATGGCATCTCATGGTACCAGAATTCATTATTCTCGGGGCAGCCATCCTTCTTTCCATATGTGATTTGTTTTTTAAGCTGAACCATAGGTACGTTGCGATTGGTGCAATTGCCGCTGCCTTGTTAGCGATAGTGTCATTAATGACGCTATATAGCGAACCGGCAGGAGATATTTTAAATGGATCGTTTGTACTAGATGGATTTTCAAAAGGATTTAAAACGTTGTTATTAGGCGGAGCAGCTCTCGTTTTATGTATGGCAATAAGCGATGACAAGAAGGAGCCTATTCAAGATAAAGGAGAATATTATTATTTGTTTTTAATGGCGCTTCTTGGAGCGATGTTCATGGCTTCTAGCGTTGATTTCATAACATTGTTCGTTGGTTTAGAGTTGCTTTCGCTCTCTTCCTATATTTTAGTAGGAATCCGAAAAAGAAACCGTGCATCGAATGAGGCTGCAATGAAATATGTCATTAACGGAGGAATTGGAACAGCAATTACACTCTTTGGAATGAGTTATTTATACGGTATTACAGGGTCGACCAACATAGTGGAAATGCAAAAGGTATTTACGCAAGGATTGGCTGGGGGCATTCAGTTATTGTTAGCTCTCGCATTTCTACTTTTGCTCGTTGGACTCTCATTCAAAATTGCAACAGTGCCATTTCATATGTGGGCACCAGATGTGTATGAGGGAGCGGCTACACCTGTCACTGCTTTTCTCGGAACGATTTCTAAAATTGCTGGTTTTCTACTCATTACGCGTTTGTTTCTTATGGTGTTTGCAGGTGTGGCAATCCAAGGAGACGCACAATCTTTGTACGGGCGTATGAGTATATACATTGCGGTACTAGCTAGTATTACGATGATTGTTGGGAACGTAGTAGCATTAAAGCAATACAACGTAAAACGTCTATTTGCCTATTCAGGTATCGCGCATGCTGGGTATTTGCTAGTCCCTCTTGTAGCGCTATCACAGTTTACGATGGATAGTATGTGGTTTTATATGCTTGCATATATGCTTATGAATATAGGAGCATTTGCAATCATCCACGGATTAATCTTACAAAATGATAAGGAAAACATGACGATTTTTACAGGGTTATATAAGCGATCCCCCTTTACAGCTATAGTGATGACGGTCTTTATTTTATCGTTAGCTGGAATACCGGGGACAGCAGGTTTCATCGGGAAAATTAACATTTTTTTAGGGGCACTTCATGTTGAACCTGCTCATTACGTATTAGCTTCTATTATGATGGGGACGACGGTTATTTCATTCGTATATTATTTCCAAATATTACAGCAAATGTTTTTCCGCAAGGGAGAGACAGAAGAAAAGCTCCGATTACCGTTAAATATAAAGATTGTCATGAGTCTTTGCGCAATTTCAATTGTAATACTAGGGATTATGCCGATGATTGGTTACAATTTCTTTTATGAACATTTTCCATTAATGAAGGATTTCTTCTTCTTGGGGAACGTGGTACAATAGTGGAAATAAAAGGTGTAGAGTCCGTACTCTACGCTTTTTATTTTGGAGTAACAACAAATGAAAACGTCTATAGGTATATGTTTTCCGAGAGGAAATTACGATGTAAGATGCTTATTTGCGTTTGAAAAAGTGTGGCTCCTACTTATTTATGGTATCGTTTTTTACATTTTGCGTAAGTAGTAGCCAAGCAAAAAAAGGGGTCGATTTTTTGGCACATCTTTTAGGGCAACAAGCACTGATTGCCATTGTTTCGCATTTATTGTTTATTACCATTACGTGGTGGGCCTTACAAGGTATTCACATTGAGCGCTTAATGAAGTCTGGAAAAGTGATGCAGACGAGAGTATTACTTATCCTAATTACAATTGCAATTGGGACATCTGTAAGTAACTTTTCCCTTGATTATTTAGGCTATTCAAAGAGTTTAACGTATTTAGTAAAGTAAGTGTATAGAACCTCATATCTCCGTTAACAATGGGGATAGGAGGGGATGAAATTGAAGTTTAAAGCCATTCTTATCGTTATCGTAAGTGTTGTTTTATTATTGGTTGGATATAAAGAGATGAAACCTATAAGCGATGAACAGAAAATGGAGAGCATGATTGCAGCTTTAGAGAAGAACGATGCAAAAGTAGAGCGGTGGTCATGGTTAGCGCGAGAAACGAAAACAATTTCTAATATACATACGTTTCAAAAATTGTTAAACGATGTGAAGGAAGAGGCAAACATCGAAGGTTGGGAATTAGAACAATCTCCAGATGGATATAAGGCTACATCCTATAAAAAATCTTCTTCACATGAAGAACGAATAGTAGTAACTTGGAGTAAGGAAAATACTAAAGAAAACACTTTTATTATTTTTGAAGTGAGCGGGGCGAAATGGGACCCGAAGTACGTTCAGAACATGGATAAAATTTTTAGTGAAAAACCTATAATTTACACTTGTGTTCAAGGTGTACTGAATGATAAGATTGAAGGTGTTTTGCAAAATAAAACCAATCAGGTTTTGAAAGATCTTTCAGCAAGAGCGATCGAACAGATAGAAGAAAGAGCATTTGTATCAGTCTCCGCATATAATAAAAAGTGGAATGACGCTCTTTCAACAAATAGAGAGAAAATAAATGTGCAAATAGCAATACGTTCTACAAACAACAAAGATACAATTGTGGTTGGCACACCGATCATAACTTCTGAGTATTGAGTGAATAGATACTGAAAAAAGGACACGGAGGGGAATAATTTGGAAAAGATCATCGTCCGTGGCGGAAAGCGGTTAAGCGGCACAGTGCGTGTTGAGGGCGCAAAAAATGCTGTATTACCTATAATCGCTGCAGCCCTATTAGCGAGTGACGGAAAGAATGTACTATCTGAAGTACCAGTATTATCTGATGTATACACAATTAACGAGGTATTACGTCATTTAAATGCTGAAGTCGTATTTGAAAATAACCAAGTAACAATCGATTCTTCTAAAGAATTAAACATTGAAGCACCATTTGAGTATGTACGTAAGATGCGTGCATCTGTTCAAGTAATGGGACCATTATTAGCACGTAACGGTCGTGCTCGTATTGCACTTCCTGGTGGATGTGCAATTGGTTCACGTCCAATTGACCAACATTTAAAAGGCTTTGAAGCAATGGGAGCGAAAGTAAAAGTTGGTAACGGATTTGTTGAGGCACACGTAGAGGGCGAACTAAAAGGAGCTAAAATTTATTTAGACTTCCCAAGCGTAGGCGCGACAGAAAACATTATGTCTGCAGCTACATTAGCAAAAGGGACAACAGTCCTTGAAAACGCAGCGAAAGAGCCAGAAATCGTTGACTTAGCTAACTTCTTAAATGCAATGGGAGCGAAAGTACGCGGAGCTGGAACTGGAACGATTCGTATTGAAGGCGTTGAAAAATTATATGGTGCAAACCACCCTATTATTCCTGACCGTATTGAAGCAGGAACATTCATGGTTGCAGCGGCAATTACAGGTGGAGACATCTTAATTGAAAATGCTGTGCCTGAACATTTACGCTCAATTACAGCGAAAATGGAAGAAATGGGTGTTAAAATTATTGAGGAAAATGAAGGTGTACGTGTTATCGGCCCAGATAAGTTAAAAGCGGTTGATATTAAAACTATGCCTCATCCAGGTTTCCCAACAGACATGCAATCACAAATGATGGCATTATTACTACATGCTGATGGAACAAGTATGATTACAGAAACGGTATTCGAAAACCGCTTTATGCACGTTGAAGAATTCCGTCGTATGAATGCTGATATTAAAATCGAAGGTCGTTCTGTAATTATGAACGGTCCAAGTAGCCTGCAAGGTGCTGAAGTAGGCGCAACTGATTTACGTGCTGCAGCAGCATTAATCTTAGCTGGTTTAGTATCAGAAGGTTATACTCGTGTAACAGAGTTAAAACATCTTGACCGCGGTTATGTAGACTTCCATAAGAAATTAGCTGCATTAGGTGCAACTATTGAACGTGTAAACGAAAAAGTAGAAGAAGTGAAAGAACAAGAAGTTTCTGATCTTCACGCTTAATTGAAGTAGTCTCTATGTCTTTTGACATAGGGGCTATTTTTTTTTGGGTTATTACTGTTATAGTCAATAAATTCTATACTTATGCACGTCTCATTAAAAATATTTAGAAAATTTTCGTTTTTATCCTGCTATTTGTGGTCAGTAAGATCCCTGCCTCATTAAAGTTTCAATTTATCCCGCTATTTGCGGGCAGTAAAACTCCCACCTCAAAATTCGGCTGGAGCAAAGAAGTTATGTGGGAGCCCTGCTGCCCGTAAACGCCCGATTGGTGAAGGCTAATAATCAGTGGGGGATGAACAAAACCCCCACTGATTATAGTTTCACTTTATACCGATACCCCCAAGTATGTTCTAAAAGATCCCGTAGTTCCATAAGAATGAAAGGAATCCAACTTTATATTGGGGGAATAGGATGAAATTTTCAAAGCCGCTTTTCATTACAGTAGCGCTCTTAATAGCGCTCGTTATCATTGTACCTGCTGCTCTTGTTATTCCGTTTGCGAAAGCAAAAGTAGGGGAAGAAGCAGCTTCTAAAACTCCTCCAGCGATAGAAAGTATACCAGCTCCAGGGAAAGTGGATACAGCGGTTCAAGTTGCTGTATACCGTGATCAGCAGAAGAAGGTAGAAACATTACCTATGGAGGAGTATGTGGCCGGTGTAGTAGCTTCTGAGATGAATGCCAGCTTTGAAATAGAGGCGCTAAAGGCGCAGGCATTAGCAGCAAGAACATTTGTAGTGCAGCGTATGCTAAGCGGAGGTAAGAAAAACAATGCGGACGTGACAGATACAGTGAAAGATCAAGTGTACAAAAGCAAAGAGGAATTGAAGAAACAATGGGGTAATAACTACGAAAATAATTTAAAGAAAATTGAGGAAGCCGTTTCGAAAACCGCAGGACAAGTTTTAACGTATGATGGAAAACCAATTTCAGCATCCTTCTTCTCAACGAGTAACGGACGAACAGAAAATGCAGCTGATTATTGGGGAAATGATTATCCATACTTAAAGAGTGTAGATAGTCCGTGGGATCAAGCCTCTCCAAAATTTACGAGTGAGCAAAAATTCACAGTATCTGATTTTCAAAAACGTCTCGGTGTGAAAGTACTAGCAAACGGAAAGGTTGGTAATATTAAAGACCTTACGGAAGGAAAGCGAGTAAAGGATGTAGAGTTCCAAGGGAAAACATTAACAGGAAAACAAGTTCGTGAAAAGTTAGATTTACGCTCCTCAGACTTTACGTGGAAACAAGAAGGGGATAACATCACCGTTACGACGAAAGGATTCGGTCACGGCGTCGGTATGAGCCAGTACGGTGCGAATGGCATGGCAGTGGAAGGTAAGAAATATACAGATATCGTCGCTCATTATTATAAAGGCGTTGAAATAAAGACGATGAATGATTATGAAGGAAAGTTAATGGTGAAAAAATAGAACGCAAAAGAGACCGTCTCAAAAGGTGTTTTGGGACGGTCTTTTCATATTTATAAGTTGCTACTATTGTCGAATCGCTGATAAAACTCGAGTTGTGGTCGATATATTCGAAAAATCACCGATAAAATTTTATCCCGCTATTTGTGGGAGTAGGGCTGCCCGTAAAAGCTCGATTGGTGAAGGCTAATAATCAGTGGGGGATGAACAAAACCCCCACTGATTAAAGTTTCACTTTATTTGCCATCATGCGACATGAAAAAAGAGCTACTCTCATCGATTTTGGGACAGGTCCTTATTTGTTATGGTACTTCATGAAATATCATAATTTTCCATTAAATGTTTGATATAATTAGGGAAAAACATTTGGAGGAGACAGAATGGCGTTATTGGAGTTGAAACAATTAGGGAAGACGAACCAGTTGCCGGCAATTGAACTGGAGGTTGAAAAAGGGCAATGTGTTGTTTTGCAGTGCAATAATCATACAGCTAAAGTGTTGCATCGCATTATTATCGGAGAAGAAGAGGCTTCTTTGGGCAGTGTGCTATTTGAAGGTGAATCGATTGGAAAGAAGATGTATTCACGCATCGGCTTTTGTTTTTTGAAAGATGAAGCATATGACCGTTTAAAGGTGAAGGAGTACTTCAAGTTTTTATTAGGGCTTTATGAATCACATATGAGTATAGAAGAAGTTGTACAATATGTCGGTCTCCTAGATAAGTTAAACGCTAAAATAGAAAAATTGTCATTTTCAGAGAAACGCCGTCTTCATATCGGGCGGATTATGATTCACAATCCGGATTTAGTTATTTTAGAAGAGCCAGAGCAAAATGTAGATACAGAGAGTACGATTATTATTCGAAAAGCGATTATGAAAATGAAAGAGCAAGGAAAGGCAATCTTTATTACGTCCTCCTTTTTATCGGATGCCCTTTCGTTGACAGAAGATGTATACATATTAAACAATGATGGTGTGAAAAAGATAGAAATAGAGCAAGAAGAAGTTGAAGAAGTAGATGAAGAAAAAGTAGTTCAAATGATTCCGCAAATGAAACTGGAAAGAATACCAGCGAAAGTGAACGATAAAATCATTTTACTGGATCCGATGGAGATCCATTTCATTGAAACACAAAATGGAGTGACACATATTCATGTGCGCGAAGGTGACTTCGTATGCGCATTAACATTAAGTGAACTAGAAACGAGATTAACAGGATTCGGATTCTTTAGATGTCATCGCTCGTACCTCGTTAATTTACAAAGAGTACGAGAAGTCATTACGTGGACACGTAATAGTTTTAGTTTAATTTTGGATGACGAAAGAAAAAGTTCAATCCCGCTTTCGAAAGGACGAATGGATGAATTAAAAGGTGTAATTGGACTATAAAAATGCTCCAATAAGCTCAAAATAGGATTCATTCACCGGTAAAAATACTCCTTTTACTGGTATTTTACTGCGTAACCCCTTTGTTTTTCATATGATTGAGTCAAGAAAAGCGAAACAAACAAACGAAAAGCGCTAAAGCGACTTTCATCTATAAAAAGAAAAACAAAGGGGATGACGAAATGACATTGGCAATTGAAATGAAAGATGTAATGAAAAGTTTCGATGGAAAAACGGCCCTTCGAAATGTAAATATTGAGGTGAAGCAAGGAGAAATCTTCGGATTTCTTGGACCGAGCGGATCTGGGAAAACGACAACAGTGAAAATTTTAACTTCTCAATTGCTTCATAGCGTTGGAACAGTACGAGTATTAGGTAAAGACATTACAGGGCCAAGCAGCATCGATTACAAACGAATCGGTATTTTAACAGACAATAGCGGCTTATATGACAGACTTAGCATTTATGATAACTTACTATTATTTTGTGACTTATACGATTGTAAAAAAGAACGAATTGATGAAGTGTTAGCACAAGTGAACTTATTGGATGATAAAAAAACACAAGTGAAAAAGTTATCAAAAGGAATGAAGCAGCGCGTCATACTAGCGAGAGCAATTCTTCATAAACCAGATATCCTCTTCTTAGATGAACCAACATCTGCACTTGATCCAGTAAACGTACAAAACATTCATAAAATCTTAAAAGACTTAAATAAAGAAGGAACAACGATTTTCTTAACAACGCACAACATGGACGAAGCAGAAACGCTTTGTAACCGCATTGCCTTTCTATGTGGAGGAGAAATAGTAGCTCTTGATACACCAGAAAACCTTCGCTTGCAATACGCGAAAGATCAAATACAAGTTGTGTTAACAGATAAGAAGAAAGAAATTGTGAAAAAAGATGAATTAGGGGCAAAACGCATTTCAGAATGGATGAAAAAAGGCGAATTACTATCTATTCATTCACACGAGCCAACATTAGGCGATATCTTTATTGAAGTTACTGGGAGGGGACTATAATGACATTTTCAATGAGACGATTTTCAGCAATTTTTCGGAAAGAGGTACAGGATTTTAAAACGAATTCACAAACTTTAATTATGTTGGTAATGCCACTTGTCTTTTCGGTATTATTTAGTCGCTCAGATAATATGAGAGAAGTTGGAGCAAGTACGTTAACTGCGATGGCGTTAGTTATGGTCGGAGGCTTTGTACAGGCGATGCTCATCGCTGAAGAAAAGGAAAAAAATACGCTTCGTGTTCTTATGCTATCACCAGCATCATCTATTGAAGTATTAATTGGTAAAAGTTCATTAACGGGTATGATTACAGTAGCGACCTGTTTTATTAATCTACTTATTTTAGGTAAATTAGAAGGTAATATTGCATTATTATTACTCATCTTTGTTCTTGGAATGCTAATATTTAACCTCATTGGTACTTGTATTGGATTATTAGCTCAAAATGTACCGCAAACATCAACAATTGGATTACCAATATTAATGACATTCCTTTTCGGTGATTTAATTGGAATGTTTGTGAAGAATGAAGTCGTTACAAAAATAGTCGATTATTTGCCAACTCGTCATATCGGTCTTGCAGTTAGCAGTGTTATAAAAGGTGGAGGTTTTAGTGCAATTACTAGTAATTTATTGAACATAACAATTTGGTTAGTTGCAGTACTTGTTATTACACTCTTCATTTATAGAAAGAAACAAATGGACTAAAAACTGAGCTCAAACGCTCAGTTTTTTCTTTTTTCATCATTTCCTCGGAAATTCTGCAATTCTTATACATATTTTTACAGATTTTGTCGAAAAGTAATTAGTTATAGGTTGTATAGGATGAGTGAATATTGTTCAAAATGATTGCTGAGGTGATGATGGAATGCGAGGAAGAAATAGTAAAAAGTCGCGAAAAGTAGTACATTTATTTCAAAAAAGATGGGTGTTTCCGGCACTATACATTGCTTGTGCAGCGGTAATCTTAATGGTTGCGCTATGGTTCCAGGGAGCTAATCCAAAGAAAGCTCCGAACCAAGATCAAGCAACACCGTATACACAAACGGAAGATCCAGCAGTACCGGTAACAAAATCTTCAGAAGTAATGAAAATGCCAGCTGCAGCAAATGCAGAAGTAGTAGTACAGAAGAAATTCTATGAAGATGCAGCATCAGAGGCGGAACAAGAAAAAGCACTTGTCTTTTATAACAACACATATTCCCCGAATAAAGGAATCGACATTGCTGCGAAAAACGGAAAAGAATTTGATGTTACAGCTGCTTTAAGTGGTACAGTAACGAAAGCTGAAAAAGATTCACTTCTTGGTTATGTTGTAACAGTAGATAGTGGAAATGGTGTAGCGGCATATTATCAAAGTTTAGGCAGTGTGAAAGTAGAAAAAGGTGCAAGAGTCGCGCAAGGTGAAGTGTTAGGAAAATCAGGTCTAAATGCAATGAATAAAGAGGTAGGTTCTTACGTTCACTTTGAAGTACGTAAAGACAATGTGGCTGTGAACCCTGAGCGTTACTTAAATAAATCAGTAGCAGAAATTAAAGCTGATGCGGGTGCTGCAAAGGCGACAAATGCTTCTGGTAAAAAAACTGATGACAAATCTCAAAAAGAAGAAAAGTCAACAAGCACGAAACCAGAAAGTAAAACAGAAGATAAGTCTCAAAAAGAAGAGAAGTCAACAAGCGGCTCGAAGAGTGATAAAGAGACGAATGGCAAACAAGATGAGAAATCTCAAAAAGAAGAAAAATCAACGAATGGTTCTACAGAATCATCTAACGGTTCTTCTTCACAAGAATAATAAAGTAAAAAAATCAGTTCTCATTAGGAGAGCTGATTTTTTTATTTTTATATAAAAATAATCAATTTCGAGAAAAAAGTTGCAATAACAAGGAAAAATGACGAGATTCTCGAATATATATTACAAAAGGGAGGGGATACTGTGTCATTTTTATCTGTTCTGTCGATTGCTATCATTTTATTGTTTGTTTTATTCGCTTTATATTATTATATTGCCGGTAAGAAAGAAGTTCCCCACCATCAGTTGTTAGAAGAAGAGTATGAAAGAGAAGAGTGACACCTTTTATAAAGAGGTGTCACTTTTTTTCGCCATAATTGTCATTGTTAACGTATTTCTCACAAAAAAACGTAATTTTTCTTAACTTAGTCCGCAAAAATAGTGAACATGTAGCATATATCAGTAGTGCGGGCAATACAATGGTATAAACCAATGCAAAGAGAGTGTTTGAGGTGAGAAATCGTGAATCATTTCATTATAAATCCAAGAATGTTTAACGCTTACAAACAGCACTCACATTTACTTCATAGTCGTATGCAGCGAGTCTCATTTCACACTTCTCACATCCAATTTAGGGAGGCGAGTGGTGTGCACGATTACATCAAAGAGAGAACTATCAAGATTGGCAAGTATATCGTGGAGACAAGAAAGACAGTGCGTGTAATCGCAAAGGAGTTTGGGGTATCAAAGAGTACAGTCCATAAAGATTTAACAGAACGTTTGCCAGAAATTAATCCAGAGCTCGCAAATGAAGTGAAAGAAATTCTTGATTATCATAAGTCTATTCGTCATTTAAGAGGGGGAGAAGCAACAAAGCAGAAGTATAGAAAAGAAGATACTGAAAACCCTGTGCGCCAATAAATCTAAAATAGCAAACATTCCTTGCAAATTCGGTAATATTTTTCAGAAGAATT
The DNA here is from genome assembly GCF_003264175.1 of Bacillus sp. SRB_331. Taxonomy (NCBI): domain Bacteria; kingdom Bacillati; phylum Bacillota; class Bacilli; order Caryophanales; family Bacillaceae; genus Bacillus; species Bacillus sp. SRB_331. Next base: position 229,200 of record NZ_NADV01000007.1, read on the forward strand.
CTTTTTGCGAATATTACGTTTCTGTTAAATTTATGATAAAATCAGGAATTAGGTGTAAAAGAATTCGGGTGTAACCTGATTTTGAATATCGAGGAGGAAATGACGGGAATGTTTGCGCGAGATATCGGAATTGACCTAGGTACGGCTAACGTATTAATTCATGTTAAAGGTAAGGGTATTGTATTAAATGAGCCATCTGTTGTGGCAATTGATCGTAATAGTGGAAAAGTATTAGCAGTAGGTGAAGAAGCAAGAAGTATGGTGGGACGTACACCTGGTAATATTGTAGCAATTCGTCCGCTTAAAGATGGTGTAATCGCAGATTTCGAAATTACAGAAGCAATGTTAAAGTATTTCATTAACAAATTGGACGTGAAGAGCTTCTTTTCAAAACCTCGCATTTTAATTTGCTGTCCAACAAATATCACATCTGTAGAACAAAAAGCAATTCGTGAGGCTGCTGAACGTTCAGGTGGTAAAACAGTATTTTTAGAAGAAGAACCAAAAGTATCCGCAGTTGGTGCTGGTATGGAAATCTTCCAGCCAAGCGGAAACATGGTTGTTGATATTGGTGGAGGTACAACAGATATTGCCGTACTTTCTATGGGTGATATTGTTACCTCTTCCTCTATCAAAATGGCTGGCGATAAGTTTGATATGGAGATCTTAAACTACGTTAAACGTAAGTATAAGCTATTGATTGGAGAACGTACTTCAGAAAATATTAAAATTAAAGTTGGTACAGTATTCCCAGGTGCACGTAGTGAAGAGCTTGAAATTCGCGGACGTGACATGGTAACTGGTTTACCACGTACAATTACAGTATGCTCTGAAGAAATTACAGAAGCACTAAAAGAAAACGCGGCTATCATTGTACAAGCTGCAAAAGGCGTACTAGAGCGCACACCACCAGAACTATCTGCGGACATTATTGACCGTGGTGTTATTCTAACAGGCGGTGGAGCTTTATTACACGGTATCGACATGCTTCTAGCAGAAGAGTTAAAATTACCAGTATTAATTGCTGAAAACCCAATGCAATGTGTTGCAGTTGGTACCGGTATTATGTTAGAGAACATTGATAAATTGCCACGTCGTATGTTGAAATAGTTATATAAAGGGTAGTAAAAAGTGCGAAGGAAATAGTTCCTTCGCACTTTTTTGTGAATAAAAGGAAGGAAGAGGAGATTTGTAACACTAGATAAGAAAGCGCTTTCTTAAACGAGATGTGACAATGGTGTTAGGTTATTGTCATAGTTTGTAAATAAAAATTATGTTATAATCATCCTTGTGAATTTCGTGTGAACTTGATGTAAAATCTATGTAAATTTGTTTTGGATTTACATAGGTGCAAGGGACGCTCTAATTTTAATATATTTCTAAAGCAAATAATTATAAAAAAAGAACATTTCACAGGGGGCGCGATTATGAAAAAGGTTATTACATATGGGACTTTCGATTTATTGCACTGGGGACATATTAACTTATTGAAGAGAGCGAAAGATTTAGGGAATTATTTAATTGTTGCTGTTTCTTCAGATGAATTTAACAAATTAAAAAATAAAAAATCTTATCATAGCTATGAGAATCGTAAAATGATTCTAGAAGCGGTTCGTTATGTGGATGAGGTGATTCCTGAGCATAGTTGGGAGCAGAAAGTAAAAGATGTTGTTAATCATGACGTAGATATTTTTGTTATGGGTGATGATTGGGGAGGAGAATTTGATTTTTTGAAAGAATACTGTGAGGTTGTTTATTTACCAAGAACAATTGGGATTTCTACTACTAAAATTAAACAGGAGCTAGTGTTAGTTGCTAGATAGTGTATTATGTTTCGAGAACTGATTGTAACAGTATATCTAATTGTGTTCAAAATCCTATTCAACATAGCAAAAGTATTTCCTCTTAAAAATAAGGTAACCTTTATTATGTCTTATGGGGAAAATCTTATCTTTATTTATGAAGAAATGCAGAAACAACATGTAAATTGTGAAGTTGTTTTTTTGTATAAATCAACTTGTAAGTATGAAGTGAAAAGTTATCCGGATGTAAAATCATTCGCATTTGAAACAAAAAGTATAGTACAAACTATACAAGCAGTGTATCATTTAGCGACATCTCAACATGTTATTATCGATAATTATTTTGGATCGTTGTCAACGATCCGGTTTAAAAGCGGGGTACAATGTATCCAAATTTGGCATGCGGCGGGTGCCATTAAAAAATTCGGATTATTGGCCCCTTCTTTTAAAAGGCGAAGTAAATACGCACAAAAAAGGTTTTTAAAGGTTTACAACAATTTTCATAAAGTTGTAGTAGGCTCTGATGCTTTGGCAAATATCTATATGGATGCCTTTGGAATAGAAGAGGAAAATATATTAAAAACGGGCATCCCTCGTACAGATGTTTTTTTTAATAAAAATCATCAAAAGCATATTGTTAATAGTCTCCTATGTGGTCTTCCTGATCTACAAAGGAAAAAGGTCATTTTATATGCTCCAACTTTTAGAGATAAAGAACTGGAAGATTTTGATTTACATTTAAATATTGATGCAATGTATGAGGCTTTAGAAGATGAATATATTCTTGTGATCAAACTACATCCAGCTATTAGAAATAATCTGGAATATAAGGAATCGTATAAAGATTTCTTATACGACTATTCTCTATACCCGAATATAAATGATTTGTTTTTAGTAACAGATATTTTAATAACAGATTATTCTTCTGTCCCTTTTGAATTTTGTTTGTTAAATAAACCAATGATATTTTTTGCATATGATCTAAAGAAATATGTGAAGAAAAGAGGAATCATTGGAGACTTTATTGCTGATGTCCCTGGACCTGTTGTGTATAACTCAGCTGAAATTATTGAAACAGTGCGAAACTATTCGTTTGATAGTAATAAGTTGAAGCAATTCAATGCACGTTGGAATCAATATTCGGATGGGAATTCAAGTAAGAAGTTGGTCAATTGCTTATTTGATCAAAAAGAGGTTGAGCTTTAAGTTAAGTTGTAAGGTAAAGGGGCTAAGTGAGATCCAAGGAAAATACTTAGCTTTTTTTCGTGGGTGTTTAATTTTTCTTACGGTCTTTGAATCAGGGGCATTGAATGTAAGAATGTAAATGGTTATCGTGATAATTTATAAAAAGGCTAATTGTAGTTAGAAGGTGCATGGATAATATGAGTGTAATCAAAAAAATAAAAAATCATCGAATAGTAAAGGTTGCTTGTAAAACGATATTTGTACTATGCAGTCACTTACCTGCTCAAAAGAAATTAGTTGTTTTTGAAAGTTTTTCTGGCAAACAGTATAGTTGTAATCCACGTGCGATATACGAGTATATGGAACAGCAACATTTAGGATTCCGAATGGTGTGGAGTGTGAATAAAAACTATATAGAACAGTTTAAAGAGGCGAATATTCCATATGTTAAGCGCTTTTCAATCCGTTGGTTTATTTTAATGGCACGTGCGCAATATTGGGTTACAAATAGTCGGATGCCATTGTGGCTTCCAAAGCCTAAGCATACTACTTATGTACAAACTTGGCACGGTACACCACTAAAAAAATTAGCTATGGATATGAAAGAAGTTCATATGCCAGGCACAACTACAGAAAAATATAAGGAAAAATTTAAGAGAGAAGCGCAAAATTGGGATTATTTATTGTCACCGAATGCGTATTCAACAAAGATTTTCCGAAGCGCATTTCAATTTAAAAAAGATGTAGTTGAAGTTGGATATCCTAGAAATGACTTTTTATATGTAAACAATAATTGTAAGAAGATTGAAGAGCTGAAGAAAAAAAACAGTTTACCTGTAGATAAAAAAATCATTTTATATGCTCCAACGTGGAGAGATGATCAATTTTATAGCCAAGGGCGTTATAAATTAGACTTACAACTGGATTTAAACCTTTTACAGCAAAAGTTAAGTTCTGATTATATCATTGTGTTAAGGATGCATTATTTAGTAGCAGAACAGTTTGATTTAGCTCCGTATAAAGGGTTTGTTTATGACTTTTCCCATCATGTCGATATTAATGAATTGTACGTATTATCAGATGTGCTAATTACAGATTATTCTTCTGTTTTTTTTGATTATGCAAATTTGAAAAGACCTATTATTTTTTATACGTATGATATTGATTTATATCGTGATAAGCTAAGAGGCTTTTATTTTGATTTAGAAAAGGAAGCTCCTGGACCAGTTGTTTCAACAACTGAAGGTGTATTGGAAGAGATTATGAAATTCACAAGGGATGGATTGGGCGAATTTGAAAAAAAATATGATACTTTCTATAATAACTACTGTTATTTGGAAGATGGTCTTGCATCTAAACGTGTAGTAGAGAAAGTGTTTTTTGGAGAGGCACAATAAAATGAATGCAATGATTATGGTATTAAAAGAACAGATAAATAGTCTCTATTTAATTAAACGCCTATCTATTTATCAAGTTAAAAGTACAAATAAAGATAACTATCTAGGCATCGTTTGGGAAATGTTAAACCCTCTAATCCAAATGGGCATTTATTGGTTTGTTTTTGGAACTGCAATAAGAGGTGGTTCAGGGGTAAATGGTGTTCCATTTATATATTGGTTGATTTCTGGCATATCGGTATGGTTCTTTATTAATCCTGCAACTATGCAAGCTTCTAAATCTATTTATACAAGGTTAAATATGATCTCAAGGATGAGCTTTCCAATGAGTGTTATTCCTAGTTATGTAATTATGTCTAACTTTTATCAACATCTAGTATTAATAGGCATTGTTACCTTTATATTTTTAGTATCGGGTCAAGGGATTTCAATCTATTATATTCAATTGACCTATTATATGTTTGCCACAGTTATGCTTGTTTTTGCGTTTTCTTTAATTACTTCTACTTTATCTACGATCGTACGTGATGTACAAATGATAGTGCAATCTTTAATGCGGATGCTACTCTATTTAACTCCCATTTTATGGACCCCTGAGAAGTTACCGCTTGTTTTACAAAAGATTATGCAGCTGAATCCATTATGCTACATAGTCCAAGGCTATCGAAATGCTTTTTTAGGAACGGGTTGGTTTTATGAAGATATAATGTATACACTGTATTTCTGGGGAATTGTGTTCTTTATGCTATTGATTGGTACAGCAGTACATGTGAAATTTAGAAAACATTTTGTAGACTATCTATAATGAGGATTGTAAAAAATGAACTATTCAGTGAAGTTTCATAATGTAACAAAAAAATATAAAATGCATAGTAAAAGTTCTGATAAGTTAAAGGATATTATATATCCGGGCGGGTTTGGTGAAGATTTTTACGCGTTAAGAAATTTAAGTTTTGAAGCCCAAAAAGGTGATGTAATTGGTATTATTGGCGTAAATGGATCTGGTAAATCAACAATGTCTAATTTAATTGCTGGCATTACACCACCTACGGCAGGAACTATTGATATAAAGGGTAAAATATCACTTATTGCTATAGCTGTCGGACTTAATAACCAATTAACAGGCCGAGAAAATATTGAATTGAAATGTTTGATGATGGGGCTAAGTAAGGATGAGATTCAAACATTAACACCAGAAATTATCGAGTTTGCCGATATTGGTAAGTTTATTGATATGCCTGTAAAAAAATATTCTAGCGGTATGAAATCTCGCCTTGGTTTTGCAATTTCTGTGAATATTAATCCAGATGTTTTAGTTATTGATGAAGCCTTGTCTGTAGGTGACCAAACATTTACAGATAAGTGTTTAAAACGAATGAATGAATTTAAAGAACAAGGGAAAACGATCTTTTTTGTGAGTCATTCATTAGGACAAGTAAAGCAATTTTGTACAAAAGCGTTATGGATTGAATATGGTGAAATTAAGGATTATGGGCTTATGCAAGACGTAATGCCTAAATACGAACAGTTTTTAAAAGAATACCGTGCTATGAGTAAAGAGGAGCAACAAAAATTTAAAGAAGAAGCACAGAGAAAACAAGCCGGTCAGGAAATGAAGCAGGAGGACGCTAAGGCTTTAGATATTGCACATATTGGATTAAATCCAAGGAAACGGAAGAAAAAATATATGATTCCATTGGCAGGATTGGTCTTATGTATCGGAGTTGGAAGTACTGCTTATTTGAAAAAGGATCTGTTTGTCCAGCCTCCCCAGGCGGAAGCTGAAAGTAAAAAGAAACAAGTGTCTAATGAAAAGAAAAAAAATCCATTGGCGGATTTAGATATTCGATATGTGAAAATGGCAAAGGCAAAGATCAGAAGTATGCCAAATCTAAATGGTAAACAAGTAGCTATGATGGAATTTGGTACACCGTTTGTGGTAAAGACACAGCAAAAAGATGAAAAAAACGATATAAACTGGTTGGAAATTGTATATGAAGATGGAACAGAAGGATGGATTAGTGAGGGTGTGTCAAGTACGATTCCTTTTAGCTCAGCTTTACAGTATGAGGTTATCTCCAACAAGTTAAAGGGGCTATCGGGCTCAAATCAAAACTTTGAAAGTGGTATATCTTTATTAGGAAAAAATCAACAAGATGTACAAGGTGTGATAGGGAAGCCAAAAAACACCGAAGAACTATTAGAGGGTACATTAAATAGTTATGAAAATATCAATGTTCTATATAACCATCAGTTCACTGTAAAACAGGTTACAATACAGAATATGTCTATCCCTAAGGTGGCGATGTTAGAGAAGTTAGGTCAAGCGCAGTTAGTAAGTGAAGACGGAGCATCATTTATATACCGCTCTGATAAATATGATTTTAAATTTTCATCCGCAGATGGTATAACTGTTGATCAAATATCTATATTTTTACATGCTAATTAAATTGATGAAGTGTTTACATGATTACGGTGGGATTAAAACCTTCGTATATCGCTCATAGTTGAGTTATAACATACAAATTTCTTGAAAATCATATATTTAACTATATGAATTTGATTCGTTGAAGTGCTAAAGAAAGAGTGAAGCGAATGGTCAAATCCTCCGGAAAGTTAATTTCTAAAATACGAATAACGTCATTTAAGAAGAAAAAAGGAAAATGGCAGTTTGCTATTAGAGTAAAATGTAGAGATAAATGTACGGTCGAGGCTATAACTTTAAAAAAAAGGAACGGAGATAAAGTTTATCAACTCCCGTATCAGGAAAGTAGCGTAAATGAATTTGAAAAAAAGGTTATCTTTGAAGTAGAGCTGGATCAACTTGAGCTAGGCCCGTTTTTTTGGGATTTTTATGTACATTTGAAATCCGATGAACTTAAGAGTTATCGAATTAAACATCCCAGCTATATTGTTAATAGAAAGCTAAACAATCGATTACAGCGTGACCATGGTGAAGATGGATATGTAGTATATCCATATGTGACTGTTAAAGGTGGACTCAGCTTACATTATCGAAGGAAGGGAACCTATGATCAGTTAAAATATGCTTTGAAAGAAAAGCTGGCATTAATCATATATTATACATTTAAATGGCATTGGGATCGAAAAGGCATTGTATTAGTATATGAGAAATTTAGCCATACCGCACAAGATAATTCTTATTATTTCTTTAAGTATTGCTATGATCATAAGCAAATTCCCAATCTATATTATGTGATTAACAAAAAGTCTAATGACTATAAGATGCTTGATCAATATGAGGATAAAGTTATCGACTTTATGAGCATCAAGTATATGATTTATCTCCTTGCTAGTACACTTATGATATCTTCTGAGTCAAAGGCACATTGTTATATATGGAAAGAAAACAGGGGAACGTTAAAGAAAGTTATTCATACTAAAAAGCACGTTTTTCTACAACACGGTGTGCTAGGTTTGAAAAAGGTGGATTCAATTTTTAAAAAAGGTAGTCCGAATGGAACGAATTTATTTTGTGTATCTTCGGAATATGAAAAAGAAATTGTAAAACAATTTTTTAATTATACAGAAGATGAAATCATTGTGAGTGGATTAGCAAGGTGGGATTATTTGCAAGATAAGAGTGGGGAGCAAAAACAAATTCTATTGCTACCGACATGGCGAGAGTGGCTAGATGAGGTATCAGAGGAAGGGTTTTTAGATAGTCAATTTTATAGGCAATATGAAAGGCTGCTAAATGATACAACCCTTGTTGAACAACTAGAGAAACATAACGTTATTTTAAAATTTTGTATGCATCCAAGAATTCATAGTTCTATTCGTTATTTTGAGTGTAATACTTCAAATGTACAATTTGTAAAATACAAAGATATAAAAATTAATGAGTTGATAATGGAATCTTCACTGCTTATAACAGATTATTCTAGTGTTTCTTGGGATATGTATTATTTAAAAAAACCAATTATTTTCTTTCAGTTCGATCATATAATGAATGGTTATTTAAACGTAGAACATGAATTATTTGGAGATAGATGTGTGCATGTGGATGAACTAGTTCAACTCTTAACTTTCTATATGCACAATGGATTTAAGGAGAAAGAAAGGTATAAATCGCTTAGAAATCACTTATTCTCATATATCGATAAAAATAATTCAAAGAGAATTGTCCTGGAGATCCTTGCAAAGAGAGAGCAACTGAAAAACTAAATCCGCCCTTTTTTAGTTAGAATTGTTTCGTTATATTGTTAATTAAATAAATAAGTATACTACGTTATCTTTATTTGAATATAGAAATATCAATCCTACTAATGATAGTAGTTAGGATAATTTTTTATATAAGTTATAAAACATAAATTGTAAATAGAGAAATGGACACAAAGTAGTCGGATAGTGGATTTAACTGTTAACAGATGAAAGGTGAGATTGAATTGAAAGTAAAAGTGTTATTGGAAGAAATGAAAATTACGCAAAATAAAAGCATCGAACTTGAAATCTCTATACAAACAGATGGAAATATGCAAGATATTTATGAGAGAGTAAAGGGATTATTTATTCATAAAGGAAATTCTAAAAAACAGTTATCACTATCTAGTATGAAAATCCATAAAGATAGAATTATATGTGTTCTACCAATTTCGGGACTTTCCGAAATAATGAATAATGGAAAATTAAAAGTTTATTTACAACTAGATAAAGACATTGTTGTTCTTCATGTATATAACAATTTGGAGAAGGAATTCTTTATATGTCCTGATAACACAATTTTTCAAGTGAATGCGATTAATTCAGTTGAACAGTTTGTTGAATTTAGTAGAAAAGACTCTGTAGGAATTGTTGTCTCTGCAAATGAAATTTTTGAAAATGAAGAAAAAGATTTTGTAATACTGGGGGATTTCTCCCCGAAGTCTAAGCGTAGAGAGGTTTATTTAAAAGAGTTCTTTTTGAAAAATGGCCTTACAAAAGAAGTGAAAAACTTAACAGATTTAAAAGTGAATGACAGTACAAATGAATATCAAGTAACGCTGAATTTAAAGGGAAATCCTTTATATGAAGGTAACTGGGAATTGTATTGCGAAGGGGAGCTTAATGGCAAGTCTGTATTAATAAAGGTTGAAAATAAACAAGAAAAAAAAGTAGTTGGACATTATTTTCGTTATAATGATCAATTGTATTATCACGTGTTTTCTCGTAATAATAAACAAGAATTAATTCTTAAAATTGAAAAAAATGAAGAGAGAATGGTTTCTACTAAAATTAAAACTGTAAATTTAGGACAGAACAAGCTCACTATCGAGGGATTCGTGCAATTTAATTGTATGGTGGATGCGGAAAATCAGATGGTAGAGTTATTGTTTATCCATCGAGATACGAAAAGACATCAATCACATCCTATTAGGATAATAAACCATTCTTTTACAAAGACAATAGCGTTTGAAGAAGGTGATTTCTTTGAAGAAAAGGGAATTTGGGATGTGTTCTTAAGTTTTAAAGTGAGCGGGGTTAAAGATAGAGTTCCATTAAATCTAGATTCTACCCTAGAAGCTAAAATGGACTTTGTAGTTATACCTAAAACAATTTATTCCCGATCCGGTACTATAAAAAGAATCCGACCATATGTTACTTTAGATAATAATTTAGCAGTATTGGTTAGAGATGAAGGAGTATACTGTGATGTTATTAGAGTTGATTATGAAGCGAGTAAGCTAATCGTAAAAGGCTTTGTAAGCATTCCGGATGTTAACTATGTTTTAAAAGATGTGTATCTTCATGAGGAATCTATGGATTTAAAAATCAATTGTATAAATGAATTTTCAGAAGGAGACGGAGGCTATTATTTTAATAGCTCATATGATTGGGATTCATTTGATATTGAAACAATTGGTGAAGTAAACTTACAGTTTATGATTTATATTGAGGGTAATGGAAATAATATTGTGTTTAAATTCATATCTAATTTAGATGATATAAAGAATAAAGCAAAGGCAATTATTTATCCTTCATTAAACCGGAATGTTAATGGGCATCCGATACAAATTCAGCCCTATTATACAAATCAAAATGAATTATCAGTGTCTGTACAGAATTCTTTACAATCCTATTGTACTGAAATGGATGTAAATAAGGATAATATAAAACTCAAAATTTATTCAACGGTAGAAAAACAGCTTGAATTGCAAGATGCAAGGTTAGTTTTTAAGGAAAAGAAAACTGGTCAAACTGTAACACAGAAAGGTAAATTAAATAATCTTAATGAGTATCTATTTTATATTAATTCATCATTTATGAAAGTAAATGAGCTTCATGATGCAGGGAAATGGGATGTGTACTTTGCTGCGAATGTTAATAATAATAATGTGGAAACAATGGTACTTTGTGAGGATATAAATATTATCAATAAAAACTCCACTTTTAAAGAAAATACGATAAAAATGGAAAGTGGTTTATATTGTTCTACGTTCTTTAATAAAAAGGATAAGATAATGTCACTTGAAATAAGGAGCTTAAAGGCACATGAAAGAAAAAAAGAAAAAATAAAATTCTTAATGGCCAGAGGAGTTGCTAAAGTATGGAGTAAATTTCGAAAGAAACCAGTATGGCTTATTGGGGAAAATTTGGGGGAAGTTGCGCAAGATAATGGATTTGCTTTTTTTGAGTCTTGTGTTAAGAATAAAACCTCAGAAAATTACTATTATGTGAGTACAACCAATAACAAAAATATGGCAAACCTAGAACCGTATAAAGAAAAGGTTCTGCGGTATGATAGTTTTAAACACCTTGTTCTATATCATTTAAGTGAATATCTTATCGTAAGTCATGGCATTAGGGATGTTATTCCAAGCATTGTCCATCCTAAGATGGGAAGTAATCCAAAGAAAGTAATTTACCTACAACATGGTATTATTGCAATGAAAAAATTGCAGTTTAATAGAAAGTCTTATAATGGAATGATTAAAAAATTCGTTGTTTCCTCTACACATGAACAAAATATTATGATAAACGAAATGAATTTTAAAAAGGATCAAGTGATGGTTACCGGATTAGCTAGATTTGATTCTTTAGTAGATAAAAGTAAAAGTCGAAAAACTCGAGAGATTCTTCTTATGCCTACATGGAGAGATTGGATTATTGATTCAAAAAAAGAATTTTTAGCATCAGATTTTTATGTGCATTATAGTCAATTATTAAAAGATAAGAGGTTGCATAATCTATTAGAGGAAAATGATTTAGTATTAAAATTCTTTCCACATATCGAAATACAAAAAAAATATAAAGATGAATTTTCATCTTTAAATAAGAGAATACAAATTGTTAAATTAGGCGAAGAAAGCGTAAAAGAATTGATGCAAAGTAGTTCCTTAATGATTACAGATTATTCAAGTGTTGTGTTTGATTTTAATTACTTGAAAAAACCATCGATTTTCTATCATTTTGATATCAATGATTATTTGAAACATAGAGGATCTTATGTAGATTTGAGCAGGGAGTTAGTTGGAGATATAGCATATACAAAAGATGAAGTAATAAAATATATTAATGAGTATGTTCAAAAAGATTTTAAATATAAACCTAAGTACCTCATTAAGTCTAAAAAATATTATGCGCGTCATGATAAAAAGAATTTCGAACGAATTTATAAAGAAATCAAGAAAATATCAAATGAAAAATAAAGAAATAGTGAGGTATATAAGGATGAAAATTACCTTTCTTGTATATAATATTTATGGAATGGGGGGAACTGTAAGAACAGTTGTGAATACTGCTAACTATTTTGCCTCTCAAAATTATGATGTGGAGATTGTCAGTGTTAGAAGAACGAGTGCAAAACCGATGTTCGATATTAATAAAAAAGTAAAGCTTAATCCTATCTTTGATGCTAGAAGAGGAAAATTATTTGGGAGAAACACACCTCTTTACCAGAAAGTAATAAAAAAGATCTTATTGAAAATGCCAAGTTATTTCATAGATAAAAGCGAAGATTTATATCATATGTTTAATCTCTTTGTCGATTTTAAGATTATTGCGGCTCTAAGGAAAATTAATGAGGGTATCTTAATTACAACAATACCATCATTTAATATCTTAGCAACTAGATTTGTAAGTAATAATGTAATTAAGATTGGTCAAGAACATAAGTATTTCGGTGGTCATGAAAAGTGTTTACAAAATAAAATTGAAAAATATTATGGGAAATTAGATGCTTTAACATGTTTAACAGATTCAGAAATTAGCGACTATCAATCACTATTAAAGGGAACTGGGGTAACGTTATATAAAGTAGAAAATGCTACAGCGGTTCCTAAAGAAATAGCTGCACTAGATAAAAAAGTAGTGATTGCTGCGGGTAGATATGTACCTCAGAAAGGTTTTGACCTTTTAGTCCCTGCGTTTTCTAAAGTTATAGAGAAATATCCGGATTGGAAGCTAAAAATATTTGGTTCGGGAGAAGATGAACAACTTCTTCGACAACAGATTTTTGATTATAAAGCCTATAATAATATTTTCTTAATGCCAAAAACGAATGATATTATTGGTGAGATGCTTAATTCATCAATTTATGTTTTAAGCTCCAGATATGAACCTTTTGGAATGGTTATAATTGAGGCCATGTCAGTAGGAGTTCCTTGTGTAAGTTTTGCTTGTACAGGGCCTGTCGAAATAATTAAAAATAAAGAAGATGGATTGCTTGTAGAAGAAGGAAATATTGATGAACTTGCTAATTCATTAATGACCTTAATGGAATTTGAAGAATTAAGAAAAGAATATGGTCGCAAGGCTAAAAAAAATGTTGAAAGATATACTTTTAATGTTGTTGGTGATAAGTGGGAAAATATTTTAGAAGAACAAGTACAAAAAAAGTTAAAATAGAATAAGAAGGTATTGTCAGAGATATCGATATAATATTTCATTGATTTTGTATTAGTAATATCTTTAGTTATAGAATAATAATGTGGGAAATATGAGTAGGCAAAAATCATAAAATTAAAACAGAGGATAGATAATTTATTTTTACATAGTAGTGTAATTAAATTATTTAATTCTTTTTATAGTGGTTAAATTTTATAGTTTATATAAATATGTTTTAGATTACTAGGAGGAATATCATTGAAAAAAGTAAGAAAAGCTATTATTCCAGCAGCTGGATTAGGGACTCGCTTCCTACCAGCAACAAAAGCAATGCCAAAAGAAATGTTACCAATTGTTGATAAACCAACAATTCAATATATCGTGGAAGAGGCAATTGCGTCTGGAATTGAAGATATTATTATCGTAACAGGAAAAGGAAAACGTGCAATTGAAGATCATTTCGATCATTCCTTTGAATTAGAACAAAACTTACTATCAAAAGGAAAGTATGAAACTCTTGAAAAAGTACAAGAATCTTCAAAGATCAATATTCATTATATTCGCCAAAAAGAGCCTAAAGGTTTAGGACATGCTGTTTGGTGTGCTCGTAAATTTATTGGAAATGAGCCATTTGCGGTACTACTTGGTGATGATATTGTTCAAGCGGATACGCCGTGCTTACGCCAATTAATGAATCAATATGAGAATACACAATCATCAGTAATTGGTGTTCAAACTGTTCCAGAGAATGAAACGCATCGCTATGGTATTATTGATCCGCTAGAGCAAAAGGATCGCAGTTATCAAGTGAGTAAATTTGTTGAAAAACCTGCTAAAGGAACAGCACCATCTAACTTAGCGATTATGGGGCGTTACGTGTTAACTCCAGAAATCTTTATGTTCTTAGAAGATCAACAAACAGGGGCAGGCGGAGAAATTCAGTTAACAGATGCGATTCAGCGTTTAAATGAAATTCAACGTGTATTTGCATATGATTTCGAAGGAAAGCGCTATGATGTCGGAGAAAAACTAGGGTTTATTCAAACAACAATTGAAATGGCACTGCAACACGAAGAGTTAAAAAAAGAGCTATTAGATTATATGAAAAAGTTAGTGGAAAGTGAAATGGTTTGTAACTAAGCTTTAACGATACAAAAAAGACTTCATTAGAAATGAAGTCTTTTTTTGTAGAAAAGGATGCTAAAATTTTTATGGATCAGAATCAATATGTTGGGTAAACAGTTAAGGTGAATCTGTTTTTGGAATTAGCTTTTTAATAATACTTCTTTTTTTCAGTCGTCAAACTTGTAGGATATTGTTTAATTCAGTTTTAAATAGTTTTTATAATATGTCAATATATGAAGAAGTTAATTCATTTGAAATAATTATTTATGAAGTTATTTTTGAATTTATATAAGGATAATTGAATTAAATATAATAAGGTAATCGTTGGATTTGATGTATAAATTTATATTGACGGCTTCATTATCAAGAACTAAAATGAATATTAAATGAGTATATTAAGATTAAAGAAACAAGGTATATATTTTCTGAATGAAATATATACTCGGAAATTTCATTCTACTTATGATTTAGTAAATTATGTTCGATATAATCAAAATTAACTTAGGTTATACGATTTGATTTACCAGCGATTAGCTTTTTTTATTAGTTAAATAGACAGTAATGGAGGGGAAACATGGAAAAGGAAATAAACTTAAAAAATTTATTTAATGTTATAAAAAGAAAATTTTGGATTATTGCAGTAATTACGATATTAGCGGCATGTATTGGTGGTATATATAGCATTTTCATGAAAACGCCTTTATATGCGTCTTCTGCAAGAATCCTCATTCCAGCTAATGCTGATGCTATAGCTACACTTAAAGTGATGATAAAGGAACCTATTGTTTTAGAGAAAGTGGCCCAGCAATTAAATTCGCAAAAATCAGCAGATGCATTGAATGGACAGGTTAGTGTTGGAAAGATTGAAGAGTCGCAGGTTTTTGTTATTACAGCTGTGGATACTAATCCAGCGGAGGCAGTCAAAATTGCCAATGCTACAGCAAATGTTTATAAAGAAGAAGCCAATGCTATCCTAAATTTTTCGAATGTCCGCATCTTAACAGAAGCAAAAGTACAAGAGCATCCTTTACCGATAAACTTGAATCATGCAAAAGCGATTGAGATGGCCTTGGCTGCCGGTCTTATACTGAGTATCGGAGTAGTCTTTGTATTGGATTCTCTTGATGAAACAATTAAATCGGAACGTAACATTGAAAAATTATTACCGGTTCCCGTTTTAGGAAGTGTTTCTCAAATGAAGAAAAATAATATAGTAGATAAAACAAGTAAGAGAGAAAGTGTAATAGTGGAGGGGAAAACATTTGATTCATAATAAAAAGCAAAGCCGTATCCTTGATAATAGTCATTTAATTGCTCATATCGCTCCGAAATCGAAGATGGCTGAGGAATATCGAACAATTCGTACTAACCTTCAATTTGCAATTGGCACGGACAAAACAAGAACTATAATTATTACTTCTCCTGGATATGGAGAAGGTAAAACCACCACTGTGGCAAATTTGGCGGTTTCTATGGCTCAGCGAGATGAAAAAGTCTTAGTTGTTGATGCGGATTTGCGAACTCCGGAACTACATGCGATTTTTGGAATGGAAAATAAATCTGGATTAACAAATGTTTTGGAGGGAAAAGCAGCATTAGAAAAAGTGGTAATGCAGACAGAAATCAAAAATGTACATATATTGACAAGTGGTCCCGAAATTAATAATCCAGCTGAGATGCTTAGTTTACCATCTATGCAAAATTTAATTAGCAAAGCAATAGAGCAGTATGACATTATTTTATTTGATTCTCCGCCCCTTCTTGAGGTTATAGATACAAATATACTAGCTAGTCAATGTGATGGGGTATTATTGGTGTTAAGTTGCTATCAAACTGCTAGTGAAGCAGTTGTTGAAGCGAATAGGGCCTTAGATTTAACAAAAGGAAAGCTTGTAGGGGCTATTCTAAATAAAAAAGTATAAGAGATTTATTAGAATTGATTATACATAAAATAATAATCCAGCGCTTTCCTAATGGGTGACGTAAGGATGAGAAGCTTTTCATATATTTTATAGTAGAGAATGAAAGACCACCTATAAAAAATTATAGGGTACGGTGATGTCTCCTTACCACTATCAATGGAGACACTCGATCATACTGTGGGTTGAAGAACCTTAGACGTTAGTCGTCAAGAGTGTGGTGTGAGGGAGGGTTGGATGCCCAAACTTATTTGAAGTTCTTGTCTAGAAAGTCTTTCTAAAGGATTTTGTAGATAGGAACTTTGTATTAGTTGGTTATTGATTATTTTCCTTGTCTATATGTTTAGCTAGACATATTCAATATATAAATCTTTTAATTCTAAGATAACAATTATGAGGATTTCCTTTTGTTATATATAAAAAATTTAGAGAGGGGGGCCTATTATGACGTATCGCCAGAGATTATCCTTATTAATTTTAATTGATTCCTTAATCGTATTAACTACGGTTTTCTTTAGTCGCTTCTTAGTAAGTGCTGATTTCAATGTCATAACATTTCCCATCGTAGTGAGTGCAATGACGCTGCTATTTAGCCATCATATTTTTTCTTTTATTTATAAGCTTTATAAAAAAGCATGGGAGTATGCAAGTGTAGGAGAATTGCTAATTATTTTAAAAGCAATCACACTTTCTGTTATCACAACAGCAGTAGTACAACAAATATTGGTCCAAGATATTTATTTCCGTCTTCTTGTTGTAACGTGGATGATTCATATTTTACTGATTGGAGGATCACGTTTTCTATGGCGGATGTTCAGAGATGCTTATATTCAAAAAGGGGAGGACAAAAAAAGAACACTAATTATTGGTGCGGGTTCTGCAGGTACAATGGTTGTAAGGCAACTTTTGAATAGTAATGATACTGAATTACTGCCTGTGGCATTTATAGATGATAATATAAAGAAACAAGGATTGGATATTCTTGGAATACCGGTAATTGGAGGAATTGACCGTATTGAATTTGCTGTTCAGCAATTAGATATCGATAGCATCATAATAGCAATTCCTTCACTTAGCAAGAAAGCATTAAATATGATTTTTCAAGAATGTTCCAAGACAAAAATAAAAACACAAATTCTTCCAATGCTAGAGGATTTAGTGACTGGAAAAGTTTCAGTGAATGAATTTCGTGATGTCCAAGTAGACGATTTATTAGGACGTGATCCTGTTGAATTGGATATTGAAAGTATTTCAGAATTTATTACTAATAAAATTATTTTAGTAACTGGTGCTGGTGGTTCAATTGGATCTGAAATTTGTCGTCAAATTGCAAAATTCAACCCAAAACAATTGATTTTATTAGGTCATGGTGAAAATAGTATTTATTCTATCGAAATGGAATTGAAAGAGCTATACGGTGACACAGATGTTGTCGTTACCACAGAAATTGCTGATGTACAGGATGATCTGAAAATGATGTCAGTAATGAGTCAATATGAGCCTCAAGTTGTTTATCATGCCGCTGCACATAAGCATGTACCATTGATGGAACGTAACCCCGAAGAAGCTATCAAAAACAATTTAATTGGGACAACAAACGTGGCAAAAGCGGCAAGCTGGAATGGGGTCGAGACGTTTGTAATGATTTCTACAGATAAAGCTGTGAATCCGACAAGTGTAATGGGAGCAACAAAAAGGCTTGCTGAAATGGTAATTCAAAACTTGGACAAAACAAGTAATACAAAGTTTGTGGCTGTAAGATTTGGTAATGTATTAGGAAGCCGCGGTAGTGTTATACCGTTGTTTAAAAAACAAATTAAGCAAGGTGGTCCAGTTACGGTTACACATCCAGATATGATTCGTTACTTTATGACAATTCCAGAGGCGTCCAAGCTTGTAATACAGGCTGGTGCATTAGCTAAAGGTGGAGAAATATTTGTGTTAGATATGGGAGATCCTGTGAAAATAGTAGATCTTGCGAAAAATTTAATTACATTATCAGGAAATTCGCTAGAAGAAATACAAATAGAGTTCACTGGAATAAGACCTGGAGAGAAGCTCTTTGAAGAACTATTGAAAAAAGAAGAAATACATGAACAACAAATTCATCCTAAAATTTATATAGGTAAAACATCGAACCTTTGTATAAACGAAATTGAAGCAGTTCTCCAAACTTATAAGAATCTCGAGAAGACGGAATTAAGAAAACGTGTATTGACATTGGCAAATAGTCATATAACTCCACGAAATATGATATAAATATGGATTTTGATCTGCATATATATGCTTAGACTTATGTTTTACTATGTAGAGAAATGAGAATGAAGTATGCACAGGTGGTTAGTTACAATATAACAATTGTAGGGTGATATATATATGGAAAATAAAGTATTATTTTGTGCGACGGTAGACTTTCACTTTAAAGCATTTCATTTGCCGTATATGAAATGGTTTAAAGAACAAGGCTGGGAAGTCCATGTTGCTGCTGCTGGCAACATAGAACTCCCATATGTGGATAAGAAGTATGACATTTCTATTCAAAGGTCACCTTTGCAATTTAAGAATATTAAGGCTTATAAAGAGCTGAAAGATATTATTGATGAAAATCAATATAAAATTATTCATTGTCATACCCCGATGGGGGGAGCCGTTGCACGTTTGGCAGCAAGAAAATCTAGAAAGCATGGAACAAAAGTTTTATATACTGCGCATGGATTTCATTTTTGTAAAGGTGCCCCGCTTGCAAATTGGCTGTTATATTATCCAATTGAAAAAATGCTAGCAAATTATACAGATTGCCTCATTACAATTAACCAAGAAGATTATAACTTGGCTGTTCAGCGAAAGTTTAAAGTACCTAAAATTGAACAAATTCATGGGGTGGGAGTGGACACAGAATATTTTAAACCAGTTAGTGAGGCTCAAAAGAATTGTCTAAGGATTGAGATGGGTTATAAACCGGATGATTTTTTAATGTTTTATGCGGCTGAGTTTAATAAAAATAAAAATCAGCAGTTTTTGATTCGTTCATTGGCCTTAATAAAAGATCATGTTCCCAATGCGAGGCTTCTATTGGCTGGGAATGGTCCTTTGATAAATGATTGCAAAAATTTAGCTAAACAAATGGGCGTATTTGAAATGATAGATTTCCTTGGTTATAGGAATGATATTGCAAAAATTTTACCTATTTGTGATATTTCTGTTGCATCCAGTCTACGTGAGGGGTTACCAGTTAATATTATGGAAGCGATGGCTTGCGGATTGCCTGTTATAGCTAGTGAGAACAGGGGCCATAAAGAGTTAATTCAAAATGGTGTAAATGGTTGGACAGTAGGTCGTGAAGACATACAGACAATGGCAGAAAAGATAAAATATCTTGCTGAAAATAGTAGCTTACAAGGCATATTCGGAGAGTCTGGTCGTGAGATTATTAAAAATAATTATGCCGTCAATAAAGTATTAGAAGAAAAGAGCTATATTTACACCATGTTTATGAGTGGAACGGAGGCGTTAGATTGGATTGTCCATTAAGAATCTTACATGTTGTAGTCAATATGAACCGTGGTGGTGCAGAAACCCTTATTATGAACTTGTACCGGAATATAGATCGAAATAAAGTGCAGTTTGATTTTCTTACTTGTAAGGAAGGTGTTTTCGATACAGAAATATCAGAATTAGGTGGGAAAGTGCACAGGATTCCATATATTACTGATGGTGGTCATAACGAATACATAAAGTCTTTAGATAATTTTTTTGAATCTCATCAAGAATATAAGATTGTACACTCACACATGGATAAGATGAGTGGATTTGTGTTACGTGCAGCTAAGAAAGCCGGTATACCAGTTCGTATCGCACATAGTCACAATACTAGCAGTGAAGGTGGAGTTGCTGCGAAAGTATATAAGTGGTATGCAGGGAAGTATATATTAAGAAGTGCGACACATCTTCTAGCATGCTCGGATGCAGCATCTCGCTGGTTATTTGCAGGTAAAACAGATACTGCCACGATTTTAAAAAATGGAATTGAGCCTGAAAAGTTTTCATTTTCCCCCGAAATTAGAAAACAGATAAGAGAGGAACTAAATCTTACAGTTGATAACTTTGTAGTAGGGCATGTAGGAAGGTTTGCGCATCAAAAAAATCATGGATTCCTTATAGAAGTGTTTGCTCAGTTAGTTAAACTTAGAAGAGATTCCGTTCTTGTTTTGGTGGGGGATGGTCCGTTACGGGTAAAGATTGAACAAAAAGTGGAAGAATTAAATTTAGGGGCTAATGTAAAGTTTCTTGGCATAAGGAGCGATATCGACCATTTACTTCAAGCTTTTGATGTATTTGCATTCCCATCCATTCATGAAGGATTGCCTGTTACTCTTATAGAAGCGCAAGGAGCTGGGTTATCTTGTGTAATCTCGGATGCGATAACTAAAGAAGTAGACATGGGAGCAGGTCTAGTGGGTTTTGAAAGCATAAATACCTCCCCCGAAATATGGGCGCAGGATATATTGGATGTCAATAAACGTATGCAAGATGTAGAAGGATATATCAAGAAAGAAGGATATGATATAAGTGAATCGGCTACTTGGCTTGAGAATTTTTATCTTCAAGCGCTTTAATTAATAGTAACTTCTATATTTTAAATAATGTCTAAAGGATTAAAAAGGAGCACAATGATGTCAAGAGTTTCATGTTGTCTTAGGCTAGGAGAAGTTCCGCTGCATCTCTATAATATAACTGCAGGTTTTGTTCTACTTGCTCAACAAGGAGTAATAGACTTGAGGATAGAGAAACTTAGTAAGAATCATCAAGATCAATTACCTTATAATATGATGGAAGTTATAATCAACGGGAAAACTCGAGTTTTATATGATGTTAATGACGGTTATGATAATTTGCTTAAGCAAAATCAGGATTATGTTGAGTTTATGAATGTGTTGTTAGAAAAATACGACTTTTACTTTAAGCGAAGTTTTAATAGTTTTTATAATTCAAAGTTAAGGCATAAGGAAAAAATTTATCCTCTTGGATTAAATTATATGGTTACAATACCTGGAAATATTGCGCATTCACCGATGCCTCAAGATCCACTTAGGGAGAAAATTAAGAAAATAATACGGAAGGTTCCGTTGTCTCAATATTACAATGGTTTATATCGTATTAATTCTTTTGAAGATATACCTCATAAAGAAATAGATTCAAAAATTCTTTTTATGGCTAGGCTATGGGATGTAAATGGAGATTATGAAGGGCAAATTTCTTCGAATAAAAAGGAAGAACGTGCATATATTAATGATTTTCGAGCAACATGCATTAGACTTTGTCGAAAAGAGTTTGGAGATAAATTTTATGGAGGAGTAGCACCATCAGAATTTGCATATAAAAATTATGCAGATATTGTTATAGAAGACGGAAAAGCTACTGAACGGAATAATTACCTAAGAAAGGTAAAAGAATCTGCAATTTGTATTGCAACTATGGGATTACATCAATCTATTGGTTGGAAATTTGCAGAGTATGTTGCAGCAAGCAAGGCTATAGTAACAGAAGAATTACATTATGAAGTCTCAGGTGATTTTCGTGATGGTCAAAATTATCTTGTTTTTAAAACACCAGAAGAATGTATAAATCAAATATATACTTTATCAAATGATGAAAATTATAGATATCAAATGATGATTAACAATTATAGATATTACCATGAATATGTAAGACCTGATAGATTAGTATTAAATAGTATATTAACAATATTAGGGGATGAATTTTAATAGATTAGATGATTGATGGAGAGATGTAAATTGAAACCTATTCTTACAATTTTTACACCTACATTTAACCGTGCTTACACGCTGCATTTATGTTATGAAAGTTTAAAGCGACAGACAAGTAAGGATTTTGTTTGGTTAATTATTGATGATGGATCTACAGATGACACAAGAGAGTTAATAGAAAATTGGATTTCCCAAGGCAGTATCTCAATTCAGTATCATTATCAAGAGAATCAGGGAATGCACGGGGCACATAATACTGCTTACGAATTAATTGATACGGAACTTAATGTTTGTATTGATTCTGATGATTATATGGCGGATGATGCCGTTGAAAATATCACTCGTTTTTGGAAGGAGTATGGAAGTAATGATTACGCTGGCATAATAGGATTAGACGCTAATCCAAATGGAAAAGTTATTGGAACGATGATGCCGGAACATGTGAAGGAATCTAAACTGACAGATTTGCATGCGAAATATAAAGTCACAGGTGATAAAAAGTTAGTTTATCGATCAGAGTTAACACGAAAAACCCCACCATATCCAATATTTCCGGGCGAAAAGTACTGTCCTTTAAGTTATAAATATATTCTTATTGATCAAGAGCATCCGTTACTCATCATGAATAAAGTTCTTTGTCATGTTGAGTATTTAGCAGATGGATCTAGCATGAACATTATTAAGCAATATAGAAAAAATCCTCAAGGGTTCTCATTCTTTAGAAAAGTTGCTATGAAATATGCTCCTACATTAAAAGAAAAATTTCGGGAATCTATACATTATGTATCTAGCAACTTGATGATCAAAAACTATAAATTTCTCATTGAGTCCCCATATAAATTTATTACTTTGGTGGCTACACCTTTTGGGATTATGCTTCATTTTTATATTCAAAAGACAAGTAAAGCTACTGTTTTGAAAAATAAATAGTAGGTCTTTAATTGACTGTGTATTTTATTGTCATATGTATTTAGATTGTAAGAGAAATATAGGACTGATAGGTTATATTATTGAATTATTTGGTTAAAGAATAGCAAAGAGTTTTATATTTACAATCTATAATATGAAAGGAATTTAAAAATGTTTATATTTTGGGTTACGCTGGCCTTAGTTTATATTCTTTCTTTTTTAGCAAGATATTTTTCTACTCCTGTAATAATGGGACCACACATTGTTCAATCAAAGCCAAATAAGCTGTTAGTATTTTTAACAATAGTTATTCTTGTAATGGTGTCTGGTCTCCGTAATAATATCGGGGATACTTTTTTTTATATGTATTCTTATAAAAAAGATACGTTTGATTGGGAACATATAAAAGAAGGAAAAGATATGGGTTTTAATGTGCTTCAGATGATTTTAAAACAGTTCTCTAATGACCCTCAAATATTGATTTTTGTAACGGCACTAATAACAAATGTACTTATTGTATTGGTTTTATATAAATATACAAGAATGTTCGAATTAAGTTTATATGTATATATAACAGGTGGAATGTATTTAATATCAATGAATGGGATAAGGCAATTTCTTGCAGCAGCAATTATTTTTGCTGCAACAAAATATATATTTGAAGGTAACTGGAAAAAGTATATTCTAATTATTCTATTTGCATCAACAATACACCAAACTGCACTTATCCTTATTCCAATATATTTTATGATTAGGAGAAAAGCATGGTCATGGGAAACGTATGTAACCCTCTTTTGCTCTGTATTCATAGTTATAGGGTTTAATCAATTTTTAGATACCTTATTCTCAGTCATAGGAGATAGTCAGTATGGAGATTACAAGAACTTTTCTGAGGGCGGAGCAAATATACTTAGAGTTGGAGTTAATATTCCTCCAATTATTATTGCTTACATTGGAAGAGAGAAACTCAGGGGAATATTTCCTAAAAGTGACTATGTAGTAAATATGTCTATATTAGGACTTGTATTCATGATAATTTCAACACAAAATTGGATTTTTGCAAGATTTTCTATATATTTTGGATTATACCAATTAATTTTAATTTCATGGATTATAAAATTATTTACTGATAAAGACCAAAAACTAGTTTATTATGCAATATTAATATTTTATTTTATTTTCTATGCATACGAGAATGTACTAACATTAAACATTATTTATAAAAGTAATTTTTTAAATTTCTAAGTTTTTTAAGGTGAAATATGTTAATGACTAGTTGATCAATGAAATATGGAAATTTAGGTGTATAGGTGTATTATTCTATATAGTTTAGAAAGGGGATACTGAGTTGGCATTTACAGAAAAGATTCCACGCATCATTCACTATTGTTGGTTTGGTAAAGGAGAAAAACCAATAATAGTAAAAAAATGTATAGATAGCTGGAAAGAGAATTTGGCTGGTTATGAAATAATTGAGTGGAATGAAGATAATTTTGATATAAATTGTAATTTATATGTCAAGGAAGCCTATGAATACAAAAAATTTGCATTTGTAAGTGATTATGTAAGAGTATACGCTCTTTATAAATTTGGAGGAATTTACTTAGATACGGATGTGGAGGTATTCAAATCTTTTGATGATATGCTACATCATGATTCATTTTGGGGATTTGAACAAGAGAACTATATAGCTACAAGTACAATAGGAGCCACTAAAGGAAATGTATTAATAAAAATGTTTCTAGATTCATACGAAGAAAAAAGTTTTATTAAAGAGGATGGAAAGTATGACAGTTTAACCAATGTGGCCATTATAAGCGAGATACTAAAAAATAAAGGATTACAGTTGAATGGAAAATATCAAGAAATAAGTGGGATAGGAGCCTTCTATCCTCAAACATATTTTTCTCCATATGATTATATTAACTGTAGAAAATTTATTACTCCAAATACATATGCAATGCATCATTTTTATAAAAGTTGGTTACCACCTAAAGCGAGATTGAAGAGTGGTTTAAAACTGTTAGCATCTAAGGTTATAGGTGGAGAAAATATAGCGCGGATAAGAAAATTTGTTACAAAAAATTAGGAGGCATATATGAAGGATATACTGGTGGCCTCATTTGATATGGAAGTTGGAGGAGTAGAAAGAAGCCTTATAAGTATGCTTGAGGGTTTTGATTACAAAAAATACGCTGTTGATTTAATGCTGTATAGGCATCAAGGGGATTTTTTGGAATTAGTTTGTAACAAGGTAAATCTATTAGAAGAAGTTCCACAATACACCACCTTTAGGAAGTCAATCGGAGAAACTTTAAAGGATAAAGAGTATGGCATTGGATTTTCTAGAATTTTATCTAAGATAAATACTCGTTTTGCAGGAAAAGCTAAAGGAATAGTAGAGACAGGATATTATCAAATGCAATTAATGTGGAAATATGCTATTCCATTTTTACCTAAACTAGATAAAGAGTATGATGTTGCAATTAGTTATTTGTGGCCGCATTATTTTGTAGCAGATAAGGTCAAGGCTAAGAGAAAAATAGCATGGATCCATACAGATTATTCTACAATTGAGACAGATATAGAGATGGATTTAAAAGTATGGAATAAATTTGATTATATTGTAGCCGTATCAGAAGCATGCAAAAATTCATTTTTAAAAAAATATAGTGCATTAAAAAATAAGGTTATAGTGATGGAAAATATAACCTCCCCGCAGTTTATTAGAGACATGGCGAATGAAGAGATAGATACCCCTATGCTTCTTGATAACCGTTTTAAAATTATAACTGTGGCTAGACTATCTCATGCAAAAGGAATCGATAATGCTGTTAGGGCTTTAAGGATATTGAAAGATAAAGGCTATGAGAATATAGCCTGGTATGTAGTTGGATATGGTGGAGACGAAACAATGATTAAAAGTCTAATAAGGGATTTGAAATTAGAAAATAGCTTTGTGTTGTTAGGAAAGCAAATTAATCCATATCCATATATAAAAGAAGCTGATTTATATGTCCAACCATCTAGATATGAGGGAAAAGCTGTTACAGTAGGAGAGGCTCAGATACTTGCAAAACCAGTCCTAATTACAAATTATACAACCGCAAACAGTCAAGTGAAAAATGGGGTTGACGGATATATTACGGAATTATCCGTTGAAGGAATAGCAGATGGAATAGAAAAATTGTATAGGGATGCTACCGTAAGAAAGCAGTTAGCTAACAATTGTAGTAATACTGATTATAGTAATAAGTATGAATTAAATAAGTTGTATGAAATTATGGAGGCTTAAAAGTTTATTAATTGTACTGGTACAACTACAAAAATTTTTAAAAATGAAAGTATAAGAGATTCGAAGCAAAGGGGTGATTTGCTCATGAATAGAAATGTCAGTGTAATTATACCGGTTTATAATGCTGGTAAATATATTACTCGGTGTATAGAATCACTGTTAAATCAGGTGCTTCATAACTGCGAATTTATCTTTATCAATGATGGTTCAACGGACAATAGTGTAGAGATTATTGAAAAGTATAGGGCACTAGATGACAGGATTATACTTATAAATCAAAAAAATCAAGGTGTGAGTATTGCAAGGAATCAAGGAATTCTTATAGCTAATGGTGAATATATTGGATTTGTTGATGCAGATGATTATGTAGAAGCGGATATGTATGAAACTCTGTATAATTCAGCAAAACAAAGCAATTGTGATGTAATTATATCAAATTTAAGAAGTGAGATTGAAGGGCATAAGGTAACAATTGAATATCCATTTCCAATTAATATTGTTCTGGAAAAAGAATATATAAATAAAGAGATATTACCCTATTTTCTTAAAAGCGATAATTTAAATACTGCTGTAAACAAAATTTATAAAAATAGCATAATAACGAAAAGTAATGTGAAGTTTCCAGAGAAGGTTGCATTAGGAGAAGATGGAATGTTTAATATTCAATTTTTTAGTAATGCAACTAATATGAAATATATAGATTATACGGGGTATTATTATAGGGATGTAGCGGGTAGCGCAACTCGGGATATCTCAAAAAAAGATTATTTCAAGCGAGCTGTGGAAGTATATAACATGGAACTACCGAAAATTTACATCGAAAAGGTCGATAAGGCAAAGATACGTGAATTGAAATCAAGAAAGTTTATAAATAGTGTAATTTCCTACGTATATATTTATTTTGAACCGTCTAAGGAAATACGGTTTAGTGAGAGATATGAATACATAAAAAAAATGATATGTAATCAATATGTTAGAGAGGCATTGCCACTATATTGTGAAGTAACTTATAGCAAGCTTGGTAGATATGAGAAATTTTTAATAAATATGATTAAAAGAAAATCTACTGTGGGGTTATACTTCGCAGTCTCTTACAGCAGGCTTAGAAATAAATAAAACTGGAGGAATTTAGTGTGAAGTTTATGATGTTTGCCCATGGGGGCAGTTTGAATAGAGGGTGCGAAGCGATAGTTCGAGCTTCTACAAATATTATAAAAGAAAAAATAGATGGAGCAAAAGTATGTTTGGCATCAGATAGACCTGAAACAGATAAGGTAATCAATAAGTTAGATTATATATATGATGGTTCTAGCCGCAGTCTGAAAAAATATTCATATGATTGGTTATTGTCCTCAGTTAAAGTAAAACTCTTTAACGATGAGTCTTATGCATTAGGGAAAATTCATCATAACATAATAAAGCATATAAAAAGTTCCGATGTATGTTTATCTATCGGAGGGGATAATTATTGCTATGGAGAGCAACCTGGGTGGTATGAGATTGATAGAAGAGTAAAAATGCAGGGGAAAAAGCTAGTACTATGGGGATGTTCTATAGGAGAAGAGGATATGTCTGAAAGAAAGTTGGAAGATCTAAAGCTCTTTGATTTAATATTAGCACGCGAAAGTCTTACCTATAATATGTTAAAAAAACAAGGATTAAATAATGTTCAATTGTGTGCTGATGCTGCGTTTACAATGGAAAAAGAAGAATTGGAGTTGCCTAATGGATGGCAGGAAGGAAATACAATGGGTCTTAATTTTAGCCCGCTTGTATGGAATAGAAATGAGAATTCTCAAGTCGCGGTAAGAGAGTTAGTTAATCATATATTAAATACTACAGATATGACGATTGCTCTTACACCTCACGTTATTGAAGATGGGAACAATGATTACGAAGTTCTCTACAAATATTACCAAGAATTTAAGGACACAGGCAGAGTGATTCTGTTACCAGATAACTTAAATGCAATACAGTATAAGGGGTATATAGCTAGAATGCGTTTCTTTATAGGAGCTCGAACGCATGCAACTATAGCTGCTTACTCTAGTTTTATTCCGACTATGGTATTGGGATATAGTGTAAAGTCCAAAGGGATATCTAAAGATATATTTGGGGAAGAAAAATTAGTTTTAGATATAGAGGAGATATCTGATAGTAATAAATTAAAAGCAAGATTTGATGAGATGGTACGAGAGGAAGAGGAAATAAAACAAAAGTTACAACAATCTATACCTAATATAAAGAAAATGTCTTACAAAGCAGTAGAATATTTGAAAGAATTGTCTAAGTAATTTGGGGTACATTATGAAAAAAAAACTACTATTTGTTATGCCTAGTTTATCTGCTGGTGGTGGAGAAAAAAGCTTGATAAATTTACTATCTCAGATAGATTACAGTTTATATGATGTAGATTTATTTTTGTTTAATAAAACAGGAATATTCATAAATTCGATACCAAGAGAGGTAAATATATTAGATCTGCCAAGTGATTATAAAATATTTGCATCTAGCCTTAAAAATTCAATAATGGGCTTTTTAAAGAATAGACAAATTGATTTAGCATATTCAAGACTGATGTTCACTATTAAAAATAGATTGATAAGGGAAGCTGCAATTTCAGAACAGTATACATGGGAATATCAAAGTAAGTCATTTGAAGTGTTAGAAAAAGAGTATGATGCAGCGATAGGCTATCTTGAAAAGTCTTCAATATACTTCGTAGTTGATAAAGTCAATGCCAAAAAAAAGGCTGGATGGATACATACAAATTACTCGAATTCAGGTATGGATTGCCAGTTCGATAACTCATATTTTGAACAACTAGATAATCTAATAACGGTTTCAGAAGAGTGTGCAAAATCGTTGCAAGAAAATTTTCCACAACTAAAAAATAAAGTTACGATTATATATAATATAGTAGCTCCTAGCATTATATATGATTTATCTAAAGAAGATATAGAAGATGACAGTTTGTTTGATAGACATTATACCAATATTATTACTGTCGCCAGATTAAGTCATGAAAAGGGTTTAGATTTAGCGGTGAAATCTTGCAAGTTACTTCTTGAAAAAGGATACAAGATAAAGTGGTACGTATTAGGGGATGGAAATGAAAAAGATGTATTAGAACGTTTAATAGAAGATCATCATCTATCAAACCATTTTACAATTTTGGGGGTTCGAGAAAATCCCTATCCTTATATACGAAAAGCAGATATATATGTGCAACCATCTAGATATGAAGGTAAGTCTATAGCAATTGATGAAGCAAAAATATTGCATAAACCGATAGTGGTGACCAACTTTGAAACTGCAAAAGATCAAATAAATCATGGAATAAACGGAATTATTACTGAGATGTCTGAAGAAGGAATAGCAACTGAAATTGAAAGGCTTATCAAAGATATAGAATTAAGGGAAAGAATCGTAAATAATTTATCTACAGAAAAGTTAGGAACCGAAAAAGAAATAAATAAGCTCTACGGAATTCTTTAAAAGGTGATTATTATGAAAAAAGACGTATTATTTGTTATCAATAATTTGAACTGCGGTGGGGCTGAGAAGTCATTAATCTCTCTGTTGAATACGATGGATTACTCTCGCTATAATGTGGATTTATTTTTATTTAAGCATGAAGGTTTATTCCTTAATAAAATCCCTAAACAAGTGAATGTATTGGAAGAACCTTCTGAGTATCAGTTGTTTGATATGCCGATAAAAGCAGCTGTCATGAAATGCTTGCGACAAGGAAGACTAGATATAGCCTTATCAAGGGTTTGTGCAGGTTACATATTTAAAAGTGAAAAAAACAAAGCCCGTTGTGAACAGAGAGTATGGCGATATCTATCAAAATCTTTACAGAATATAAGTAAAAAGTATGATGTAGCGATTGGGTACTTAGAAAAGAACCCAGTTTACTTTTGTATAGACAAAGTAAATGCGAATAAGAAAATTGGTTTTATACACACTGATTATGACAAATTAGGAATGGATCCTAACATTGATATGGGTTATTTTCGTTCATTGGATCATATAGTGACGGTGTCTGAGGAATGTGCCAATGTTTTAAAACAAAGATTTTCTATATATAACGACAAAATAGGTGTTATTCATAACATCGTATCTCCAAGTACGATAAATAAAATGTCACAGGAAAAGGTAGATCTAGAGCGTAAAGGGGTAAAGCTTGTTTCTGTAGGAAGGCTAAGTCATGAAAAGGGATTTGATTTGGCTATAGAAGCATGTAAGAATCTGGTTGGAGATGGATATGAAATAAAGTGGTATATCATTGGAGAAGGGGAAGGGCGAGGTAAGTTAGAAAAAATGATAGAAGAAAATCACCTTCAAGATCATTTTTTACTGTTAGGACTGAAAGAAAATCCCTATCCGTATATAAGAGAAGCAGATATATATGTACAACCATCCAGGTTCGAAGGAAAATCTATCGCAATAGACGAAGCAAAAATACTGCATAAACCAATAATGGTAACAAATTTCAGTACAGCTAAAGATCAAATTAAAAATGAAGAAAATGGGCTGATTATAGACATGGATGCTCACTCACTTTCGGAGGGAATTAAGAAATTAATACATAATGAAGAATTAAGAAATAAGTTAATAAAGAACTTATCAGATGAAGAGCTAGGAACCGAGTCGGAGATAAAAAAATTATATACATTATTTAAGTAGTATAGAAAGGACATAATCATATGGTTATACAGGCAGCGTGCCTTGTGTTACTTGCTGTAATCGCAATTATTGTAGTAATTGATTTCATTCCTATAGGAAAGAATTGGTTGGGAAGAATAAAAATAGGGAGATATACGGATAAAAGCTTATGGAATCAGTCAATCACTCATATAGGTGTTAAGTGGCTAAATAAAACACCAAAGATTAAGGTAACTGATAACACAAGATTAATAGCAATTGATATGTTGAAAGGAAATTATACGAAAAGTGCTATACAGCATTGGCAAGAAGCATCTTTACTATTAGGGTTATCTGAATACCTGAAATATAACGATGACAAAGCAGTGAAACATGAAATTACGAAGTTTTTGAACTCTAAATTTGATCATAATGGTCAGTGGGTGCACAAACCTCAGTATGTAGATGGAGCAATACTTGCTTATGCGATCATGAAGCTGGATTTTGAGGATATAGATAAATATAAAAAAGCCTTGGATGCTACTTGGGAAATGATACAAGAGCATATAGGTGAGGATGGTACGATAGAATATAGAAAGTTTATGAAGGGGTATCGATACGTAGATACCATTGGTTTCATATGTCCATTCTTAGTGACTTACGGCATTAGGTATAACAAAAGTGAGTGTATAGATTTGGCTGTAAAGCAGATTAAAGAATATGAAACATATGGAATGTTAAACTTAAGTCATATACCATGCCATGCTTATAGATTAGAAGATAAAGTTCCTCTAGGTTTATATGGCTGGGGAAGAGGTCTTGGATGGTTTGCTATAGGTCTTATAGATACGTGGAATGAATTACCGGAAAACAACAGCTATAAACCTGTATTAGAAGAAAGTGTACGTAAATTTGCAAAAGCTACGATGAAATTTCAACAACAAGGCAATTGGAATTGGACTGTAACCAGGAACGAATGCGGACCAGATTCCTCCGCTACATCCACACTGGGGTGGTTTATGTTGAATGCAGCAAAGATAGAGGATATTTCAAAGGAATGTTTGGAAAGTGCAGATAAAGCTATCGGTTATTTGATGGGAGTGACAAGAAGAAACGGAGCGGTTGACTTCTCTCAAGGTGATACGAAGGATATAGGTGTATATTCTACGTTATTCGATATATTGCCATTCACACAAGGGTTTTGTATTAGATTAATTAATTTACGTAATAATTATAAAATTTAGTCATCCTTATAAGGATGACTAAATTTTAATAGTTAGATTAATAAATTTCATTTTAGAACAGAGGGAAGAATTATGACGAGACG
The DNA here is from genome assembly GCF_003264175.1 of Bacillus sp. SRB_331. NCBI lineage: Bacteria > Bacillati > Bacillota > Bacilli > Caryophanales > Bacillaceae > Bacillus > Bacillus sp. SRB_331. The sequence goes on from NZ_NADV01000007.1 coordinate 261,403, forward strand.
TTATAAAGAATTGGATTCCCTTCGGGGTATTGCTGCAATCATTGTTCTATTAGGACACTTCTTAGCATTATTTCCGATATTAGGTAAAAAGGTAATGTATTCAACATTTGGGGCCTATTTTTCTATATTATGGCAAGGTCATTCGGCTGTTATTATATTTTTTGTGTTAAGTGGATTTGTTCTATCCTTGCCTTTTTATAAAGGGACGAAATTTAATTATTTAAAGTATCTTATTAAAAGAGTTTGTAGGATTTATATTCCTTATATTGTGATTCTTTTTATTGCAATAGGAATTAAATTGGGGATTCATTCTAAAATTGGTACCATTCCCGGTTTGGTACAATGGGGTTCATGGAACATAGAAGTTTCTTTTAATAGAGTAATGGATCATATTTTATTCTTGAGAGAATTTAATTCTGATGCGTTTATTATGGTGATTTGGTCATTAGTTCACGAGATGCGAATTTCCATAGTGTTTCCTTTAATTATTTTTCTTTTACTTAGAGTAAACTGGAAAGTAAGTATTGGGATAGCGATGTTTTTATCAGTTATTGGTTATTTATTAATGAAGAACATTCCAAGCGAATTTAATATTCCAGTATCCACCAATTACTTTATCACATTACATTATAGCTCAATGTTTATTATTGGTGCACTACTAGCTAAAAACAGAGAATATTTAGTGAGTAAAATTATTAATTTAAAAGTAAAATATCTATTATTGCCTTTAGGTCTTTTATTTTTTAGCTATCCACGTATCCCATTTATGTTACTTTCCAAACTAATTGGTGAAATTGATTATGAGTTGTATCTTATCATCATCGATTGGTATATATGTTTTGGCGCAGTTTTAATTATTCTATCCGCCCTAAGTTCAAAACTATTTTCTAAATTATTACTGATTAAACCAGTACAATTTATAGGGGAAATATCATATAGTCTTTATTTAGTACATCCAATTGTTCTATTAACAACAGTTCATATTTTCTATGGAAAGATATCAGTGCCTTTAATTTTATTAATTTCTTTCATATTTACTATGGTTGTGTCGGTCTTATGTTATAAATTTATTGAAATTCCATCAATAAAAATAGGCCGGAAACTTGCCGCTGAAAATTCTAGAGGCGATATTTCATTGAGAAAAAAGGCTAGTTGAAAAATTGGGAAATAATAAGAATAAATATTATGTAAGATGTGAATAGAGGGATAAGAGTAATTTTCTTAAGAAAAAGAGGGAAGATAATCTAATGCTCTATCGAGAAAAGTATTAGAAAGGAGCTTGGTATGGTACAAATAAAAATAAAAAGTATGTTAGTTTTTATTTGGAATAAATTGGTTGATGTGAAAATTCAGAGTTTGAATCGATTAACTATCATAAAAGATCGATTCACGAAGTGCTTTTTCAAGCCTCCTAGAATTCAATCTATAGATGAAACTTTAAAAAAAATTATTCATGATAAAGCTTCCGTAGCCAGGTATGGTGATGGTGAATTTAAATTAATTCATAATCTAGATATAACATTTCAACGGGCGGATCATTTGTTATCAAAAAGATTAAAAGAAATATTGCTAAGTGAAGATGAGAAGTTCTTAGTTTGTTTACCGGATGTTTTTCAAGATTTATCAAAATATGCAGATGAACCAAAAAATTATTGGAGTCTTCATACTGCAAAATATAGATTAAAGTGGTATAAAGATTTGAAGAAGGGAAAAGTATATTATAATTCCTTTATATCGAGATTCTATTATCCCTTTCGAGATAAGTCAAAATGTAAAGAATGGTTTATATTATTAAAATTAATATGGAAAGATAGGGATATAGTTTTAATAGAAGGCAGTAAGAGTAGATTAGGTATTGGAAATGATCTGTTTGACAATGCTAAATCAATTGAAAGGATTTTAGTACCAGAGGAGCACGCATTCTTACATTACAATAAAATCTTAACAGCAGCAAAAAAAAATAATAAATCTAAATTGATTCTATTAGCAATAGGGCCTACTGCTACTATATTAGCATATGATTTGTATAAAGAGGGATATCAAGCAATTGATATAGGGCATGTGGATATTGAATACGAATGGTTTTTAAGACAAGCAAAAACTAAAATCAAAATTGAAAATAAGTACGTATGTGAAGCAGGTGCTGGACAAAATGTGGGCGATATTCAAGATGAGAAATATTTAAACGAAATTAAAGCTGTAATAAGATAGGCGTGAGGGTTTAACTTATGTAAGTAATGTAGGGGTGAAAGGATTGCATGAATTAATAAGTGTTATTGTTCCCATATATAATGTGGAAAAATGGTTAGCTAGATGTATTGAAAGTGTTTTAAAACAGCCTTTCGTCAATATTGAATTAGTTTTAGTCAATGACGGTTCAACAGATAAATGTGGTGAAATATGTGGAGAATATTTAGAAAAGGATAATAGAATTAAAGTAATCTATAAAGAAAATGGAGGAGTGAGTAGTGCAAGAAATGCAGGGATCGAAGCTGCTACAGGGAAGTATATAGTGTTTATAGATCCCGATGATGAGGTAAGCGAAAACTATTTTACTAGGTTATATGGTATTGCAGAAGATGAAAAGTGTGATGCTGTAATATGTGGATACAAAACTGTTCCAAATAATAATAGTATTATTCCTAACTTCAAATTAGATACTGTTATGAACGGGAGGGATTTTGTACTGAGCTCTCCAAATGTTCATTCCAAGAATGATCTATGCTTTGCATGGAGGTATATATACAATTTAAGCATTATAAAAGAAAAAAACATCAGATTTAATGAACAAGTGTTTATTGGAGAAGATGTTATTTTTAATTTAGAGTTTTTATTGCACTCACAAAGGGTATGTGCAATCTCAGAAGTTCTTTATTTTTATACTATTAATAATCCAAATAGCTTAATGAGGGTTCCGTATAAACCAAATTTAGAGAACAGTTTAGTTTTACAATATCAAATGAGAAGACAACTTTCACAAGAATTTGGTTTACTACACGATAAGCAATTTAAAAAAGATATGGCTAATTATTATATAAATCACATATATAGACTGTTGGTTAATAATTTAAAAAGCGATCCTAATGTGGATGTTAATAATGCTTTTCGTAGAATAGTGAATTATGAAATGTTCTCAGATAGTGTAAAAGGAATTGGTTTTTCATATCGATGCAATAACTTTAAGGAGTATATATATTATTTAGCAATAAAGTTTAAAGTGTACCCTTTAATAGTTGCAGCATATAAAAGAGAAATCAGGTAATACTCTTTGATTGAAAGTGTTTTCATACTTTCTGAAGTGGGAGGAAAAATGAGAGTTAAAAATTCAATAATTAATATATCAGCCGGTATAGGTAGTCAAGTTATTATTACGTTACTAAGTTTTGCTTCCAGAACCATATTTATTACTTATTTAGGTGTTGAGTACCTGGGGGTAAATGGATTATTTACTAATATATTAGGAATGTTATCTTTAGCTGAAGCAGGAATAGGATCTGCTATCATATATAATCTATATAAACCAGTGGCAGAAAATAATCAGGATAGAATCAATATGCTTATGAATTTTTATAGAAAGGCATATATGGCAATAGCTTTAATAGTATTGTTACTAGGATTACTTTTATTACCTTTTCTTGGATATATCGCTAAAGATGCAAAGGTAGACAATATTCATTTTATTTATATTATATTTTTAATTAATACAGCTTCATCTTATCTATTTTCTTATAAAACCTCATTTTTAAATGTATGTCAAAAGGGATATATTGTTACAGGGATTTATTCTATCTCATCTATTATATCTACTTGCGTTAAAATAGGAATTTTATACTTTACGCATAGTTATATTTTATATCTAATAATCGATATTATTATAACAATTAGTACCTCTGCGTTCTTGGCTATATTGGTAGATAAGATGTACCCATTTTTAAAAAATAAAGCAGCAAGCAAATTAGATAGTGAAACCAAAAGTAATATTGTTAAAAATGTAAAGGCTTTAGTGCTACATAATATAGGTGGATATATTGTCTTTGGTACTGATAACATGTTAATTGCGTCTTTTGTCAGTGTTACAGCTGTTGGATTGTATTCAAATTATTATATGTTAATTAACATTTGTAGAACCTTTATAAATCAAATCTTTGATAATATTAATCATAGTGTAGGGAATTTGGTTGCAAAAGAAAGCGATGAAAAAATTTATAGCATATTTAAGATTACTATGCTTTGTAATTTTTGGATATACTCATTTTTTTCCATATTTTTATATATTATAATGCAACCCTTTATTACTTTATGGATTGGTTCGAAATTTATTATGGATATAAGTGTATTAATTATATTAATGATAAATTTTTATGTATCAGGAATGAGACGTTCTATATCTATGGTCAAAACAACATCAGGGATTTTTCATGAAGATAGGTATGCTCCCTTTTTAGAGGCTGCCGTAAATCTGGTGGCTTCTATTGTCTTGGTGCAATATATGGGTATAACAGGTGTCTTTATTGGAACACTTATAAGTACACTAGTGGTTCCATTTTGGATTGCTCCTTATTTAGTATATAAGAAAGTATTTCGTAAACCGGTTAGGGATTATTTTTTAAAATATACTTACTATGTGATGATAGGGCTAGGAGCTTGCGTTATCACAAGTTTAATATGTGGTCTTATTCCGTATAATGGATTACTAGCATTAATATTAAGAGGGGTGATTTGTTTAATAATTCCAAATGCTATTTATGTATTTATTTTTTATAAGACAGATGAATTTAAGTATTTATTTGGAGTTGTTAAAAGTATAATGGGAAACCTGAGGGTGAAAATTCAGTCAAACAAAAAGGGCACTTTTTAATTTGAAATCTACATTTCTATAATCCCGTTACTAACCCAATCCATCGAGCACCAGCGCCTAATGAATTGACACAAAATTATAATGCTTTAAAGTAAGAGCAAGTAAATAAAAGGAAAATATTAAGAATCTTTTAGAAATGAAACACCACTATGTTCTGTTGAATATGGTGGTGTTCTTATTACTGAGTATTTTAATTAAATATTTTGCATGACATGTCCTTAAATAAAAAAGTAAATCAATTCGTTATTTTTCAACTATGAATGCGGCTGCTTTTTATGAAGATAGAAGTTTTAGGCAGTTATGGAGTAGAGGTTAATACATAAACCAAATTAGGAGTATGATTATATATGAAAAGACTTTTCGATTTGTTCGTTTCTTTGTCATTATTGGTGTTTCTTTTACCTCTTATTATAATAGTGGCTGTTTTAGTTAGAATTAAGTTGGGTTCCCCTATCATATTTAAGCAGCAACGCCCGGGATTGCATGGTGTCCCTTTTTTTCTTTATAAGTTTAGAACTATGACTGACGAGAAGGATAGTGAGGGGAATGCGTTGCCTGATGATGTAAGGTTTACCCGTTTCGGAGGGTTTCTGAGAAAATATAGTTTAGATGAATTGCCACAGTTGTTTAATGTTATAAAAGGGGACCTAAGTTTGGTAGGTCCAAGACCATTATTGATGGAGTATTTGGAACTATACACAGAAGAGCAGGCCAAGCGACATAATGTCAGACCAGGGATTACGGGATGGGCCCAAGTAAATGGCAGAAACGCGATTTCTTGGGAGGAAAAATTTAGTTTTGATGTATGGTATGCAAAAAAACGGACTTTTTGGCTTGATATGAAAATTTTGTTGTTAACGGTAAAGAAAGTATTTAAGTCAGAAGGAATCAATCAGGTTGGGCATGTAACTGTGGAAAAATTTAATGGTACAAAGAATTCTTGAGGAGGTGAGATGGATGCAAATAATTATGATTGGGGCAGGTGGTCATAGTAAAGTAATCCGAGATATTATCCTATCGTATGGAAATTATGAAATCATTGCGCAATTAGATGATGTGTATAAAGAGTTGAAAATTGAGGATGGTGTCTATTTTGGACCTATTTCTGCAGCTGTAAAGTTAATGGATGAGCATGTAGATACAAAGTTAGTGATAGCTATAGGGAATAACAGAACAAGAAAGATAATTATGGAGCAGTTAGAGATTCCCAGTCATCGCTATGCGACGCTTATACATAAACAATCTATTGTTAGTTTAAGTGCAAAGATTGGAGCTGGTACGGTTATTATGCCAGGTGCAATTGTTAATGCAGATGTTGAAATTGGGAATCACGTTATTGTCAATTCAGGCGCTATTATTGAACATGATAATAAGATAAATGATTTTGCACATATTTCCCCAAATGCAGTGCTTACAGGATCCGTTACTGTAGGAACAGGAGTACATATAGGAGCAGGAGTTAATGTGATTCCAAATATTACAATTGGCGATTGGTCCGTTATCGGTGCCGGAGCAACAGTGATCCGTGACATTGTAGCGAATTGTAAGGCAGTTGGTATTCCAGCTAGAGTAATAAAAAAAGAATTATAGGAGAGTGTTTAAAGTGGTATACTCACAGGAAAAAACAAGAATCTATCTCTCCGCTCCACATATGAGCGGTAATGAACAAAAATATATAGGGGAAGCATTTGATATGAATTGGATTGCTCCACTTGGTCCAAATGTAGATGCGTTTGAAAGTGAACTTTCATCCCATGTTGGAGTTCTTGATGCGGCTGCAGTTAGTTCAGGAACCTCTGCTATCCATTTGGCACTTCGCTTACTGGATGTAAGAGATGTAGATACGGTGTTTTGTTCAAGTCTTACTTTTATAGCGAGCGCAAATCCAATTTTATATTTAGGGGCTACACCAGTATTTATTGATTCAGAGCCTGAAACATGGAATATGTCACCGCAGGCTTTAGAATGTGCATTACGTGATGCAAAAGAGAAAGGGGTACTTCCGAAAGCAGTAATTGTTGTGAATCTATATGGACAAAGCGCTAAAATGGATGAGATTCTTTCGTTATGTAATACATATAATGTTCCAGTAGTAGAAGATGCAGCGGAATCACTTGGTTCTTCCTACAAAGGTAAAGCGAGTGGAACATTCGGAAAATTCGGTGTTTATTCATTCAATGGCAATAAAATCATTACAACCTCAGGTGGAGGTATGCTTGTTTCGAATGATGTCGAAGCATTGAGAAAAGCAAGATTTTTAGCTACCCAAGCAAGAGATCCGGCTCCACACTACCAACATAGTGAGGTTGGATATAATTATCGTATGAGTAATATTTTAGCGGGTGTAGGTAGGGCGCAGCTGCAAGTCTTACGAGATAGAGTACAGGCAAGGAGAAAAATATTTGATAGGTACTATCAAGAATTATCTTATATTCCAGGGGTACAGTTTATGCCTGAGTTAGAGGATACCTATTCAAACCGATGGCTTACAGTTCTTACTGTAGATGAAGAAAAAACAGGAGTATCGATTCAGGCATTACTGAAACAACTGGAAAATGAAAACATTGAGGCGCGTCCTGTTTGGAAACCTCTTCATATGCAACCCCTATTTGAGGGAATAACTTATTATTCTCATAGTGAACGTGAAGATATTGCTAGAAAACTATTTGAAACCGGTCTATGTCTTCCATCTGGATCAGGTATGACAGAAAAAGATCAGACAAGAGTTATTACATGTATTAAGAATATATTGACGGTAAGTGCTAGCATGTAAAGATAAAAAATAGAAAGAGCTTCAATTAAGAAAGGCGTTAATGAACTAGGAGGATTTAATATCTCAGTCAGTGCCGTTTTTGTGAAATTTCATTTTACGGAAAAAAATTTTTTTTGAATGAAAGTCACGGCAATCCCTATAAAGAGTGAAATAGTAAGCGTACATAATCTTGTGGTAAATGCGAATTATATTCTTTGCTAGCATTATTAGTGGTAAACGCATATTATATCATCCCTTTTGTGAAAATGGTATAAATATAAAAAGGTTATTCTCCTGTTTTGATTAAATAAGCAGGGGAATGAAGTAATAGAGAACATAAAATATGAAAATCAGCGTTAATTAATAGGTTAATAATAAATTATATGAAATATCATAGCACAGAAATTTTCAAAATATAAAAAGATGAAAATTCTCCTGTGTATTTGTAAGATATAACGTTTATCCTGCTATTTGTGAACATTAAGAGCACTACCTTAAGATTTTAGGGAAACTTAGAAGATAGATGGAATGTTCGTAAAAGCTCGATTGATAAGATTAATAGTCGGTAGGGATGTAAAGCCTCCTACCGATTAAAGTTTTACTGTATTATTTGTTCTTACAGTTACTAAAAAAGATACATAAATATTTGTTTTCTTGAGTATATAGATACTTGACAATGCAATAGTGAAATGGTAATCTGAGTTTATATTCTTTATAAAGAATATAAACGTTTTATTGATATATTAAATTCAGTGATTTTTATTTATATAAAATTCAGATGGTAATATTTTGATTCGAATTAAGAAAATCACACCTTTGTTCTTTTTTTGAGAAAATTAAAATGCGAGGGTTTACAATAGGATAGGTAGCCTGAAAGCTTGAATACTTCAACTGAAAAAAGATTTAAGGCTATAAAATTGGGTTTTAAAATCTGTTATGCGTAAACGAGGTAGTTTGAGGAAAGGGTTTTCTGGTATATTAATAACATTTTTTTGATATATCTAGTAATTTGCTTATCCATCGGGTTTTCCCTTAATTGTCTCGTAGTGGGAGGAAAAAATGAGTGCAATAACCGGAATTTATCATTTAAATGGAGAACCGATACCGCCTGAACATAGGATTGGAATCATGAAAGATTTATCTCGTTATCCAGGTGACAATACCGATATATGGCACAAGGAAAATATTTTTTTTGGCTCCCATGCAAAATGGATAACATCTGAATCTATTAATGAACAATTACCTTACTATGATTATGAAACACAGTTGGTTATAACTGCTGATGCTATTATTGATAATCGCAATGAATTATTCGATAGATTGCAAGTAGACAAGGTACATAGAAGAGAGATGCCTGATAGTAAGTTGATTTTACTCGCTTATCAAAAGTGGGGAGAGCATGTACCAAAGTATCTAATTGGTGATTTTGCTTTTATGATTTGGGATGAGAGAAAGCAATTGCTCTTTGGTGCACGTGATTTTTCAGGAAGTCGGACTTTTTACTTTTACCGCAATCAAAATCAATTTGCTTTTTGTACTAGCATACAACCGCTGTTTTCTTTACCGTACGTCGGGAAGGAATTGAATGAGCAATGGTTAGCTGAATATTTAGCGATACCTAATATGCTTGATACAATAGATGCATTTTCAACAGTGCATAAAAATATAGAGCAAGTCCCGCCTTCTCATACTATCTCCGTAGTTAAGGGAAGAGTTAGTATTGCGAAATACGACACGTTATTTGTAAAGGAGCAGTTGCAACTCAAATCAAATGAAGATTATGAAGAGGCGTTCAGGGACGTATTTGAAAGTGCAGTAACATCAAGGTTACGTACTCATCGTAATGTTGGTTCTCATTTAAGTGGGGGATTAGATTCAGGAGCTGTTGCTAGCTTTGCTGCGAGAGCCCTGCAAAAAGAGAACAAAAAATTATATACATTCAGCTCAGTACCTGCGGAAGGGTTTACTGATTGGACTCGTGGTCATACGATTGCTGATGAAAAGCCATTTATTCAAACTACAGTACAACATGTAGGGAATATTAAAGGGAATTATTTGAATTTTCCGGGAGAAAATTCTTTCTCAGAAATTGATGATTGGCTTGAGATTATGGAGATGCCATATAAATTTTTCGAAAATTCCGTCTGGGTGAAAGGAATTTATGAAAAAGCCCAACAACAAGGGATTGGGGTGCTCTTAAATGGAGCGAGAGGAAATTTCACAATCTCTTGGGGGCCAGCTTTAGATTATTATGCGATTTTACTTAAAAAGTTCAGCTGGTTGCAGCTTTATCGTGAAATTGATTTGTATGGTAAGAACGTTGGGGTCAAAAAATCGAGAATACTGAAAGTTGTAGGGGAGAAAGCATTTCCATCGATAAAAAACATGTTTTCCTCGGAACAGCAATACGAACTGCCAACGTTAGTTAGTCCAGAACTTGCAAAACGTACTGATGTATTTAGAAAGCTTGAAGAACATGGTGTGAAAGTAACAGGGGCTTCTATCCCAAATATATATGAAATAAGGCAGAAACATTTTGAACAGCTAAACTTGTGGAATACAACGGGTACAAGTGGAACAAAGCTCTCCTTGCGTTATGGTTTACAAGGGCATGATCCAACGAATGACTTACGGGTAATTCGATTCTGTTTATCGTTACCACTCGAACAATTTGTTCAAAATGGCTTAAATCGTGCACTTGTCCGGAGGTCCACAAAAGGATTTCTTCCTGACAAAGTAAGATTAAATCAGCGTGTGCGGGGAATACAGGCAGCTGATGTGGTTCATCGCATGATTCCTTCATGGAAAATGTTTATCGAGGAACTTCAGCAGCTTAGTAAAGACCCAGTGGCCTCTAACTTTTTTAATATGGAGATTATTAAGAGCGCGATTTTGAAAATTCAAGGAGAACCACGAGTAGAATACGTGTTTGATCCAGATTTTAGAATTTTAATGCGTAGTCTTATTGTCTATCGATTTATCAAAAAATATATTTGAAAGGGGGTGAAATTATGAAACAAGAATGGCAATCACCAGTATTAGAAGTACTTGATATCAACATGACAATGGCTGGACCTGGAAAGAGACTTGTTGACCAAGTTTTTGAAGATGAGGATGAGCAAGGCGCTCTTCACCACAGCTAATGCACTAATATTTAAATAAGATTTATATGCTTTACAGCCCTTATATAGTTTAATTACGGTATAAGGGTTTTTTTAATCAATTTTTCAACTATTTGGAGTGAGAAAGATGATACATACTGTAAAGAAAGAGATTTACAAAGCCTTCGGATTAGCCCTATTAAGTGAGATTCCCCTGCCGGAATTGCCTCAAGTAAGTAATTACGAAAATGAAGTAGACGTAAAAATAGAAACTGCAGATTTGTCCCAATTATGGGGAGAGTTATCTTCTCCGAAGTCAGTGTTTGTAGTTGAAAAAGAATTAATTATGTTTCAAATCCCCGAAACTGCTACGTTTTGTATTCAAAATGGAGAAAAAATCATTGTTTCACCTATGAAAGGGTCTGATCAAGATAAGATTCGGCTTTATATTCTTGGGACTTGTATGGGGGCATTGTTGATGCAGAGAAAAATACTCCCTCTGCATGGAAGTGTAATAGCCATCAATGGAAAGGCGTATGCTTTTGTAGGAAGATCAGGAGCTGGAAAATCAACTCTTGCATCAGCCCTTTTAAGCAAAGGCTATAAGCTTTTAAGCGATGATGTAATTGCTGTGTCTCTTTCTGAGGATAATACTCCTTTTGTTACACCATCTTATCCGCAACAAAAGTTATGGAAAGAGAGTCTTGATCAGTTTGGAATGGAGACAGCGCATTATCAGCCATTATTTGAAAGGGAAACTAAATATGCTGTCCCCGTTACAGCTAACTTTTTCGAGGAACCATTACCATTGGCAGGTGTATTCGAATTAGTGAAAGTAGAAAATGGGGATGTTGAACTTCAGCAGATTGAAGGACTGGAGAGACTACGCACATTGCTGCGTCATACATATAGGAATTCATTAATCCCACGATTGGGGATGATGGAATGGCATTTTATGCATTCTACAAATATCGTAAACAAAATAGATATGTTTCAATTGAGACGTCCTATTTCAAAGTTTACGGCACATGATTTAGTATCCAAAATTCTAGAGTCTTTAAAAGAGGAGGAAAAATAATGAGTAGTAAACAAACAATTTCATTACACAGTTTTGTTGTACAAGGTCAGGAAAATGTAGTGAGCGATATGGATGGGGAGAAAGTGATGATGAGCATCCATAATGGGAAATACTATAACTTAGGAGGTATAGGTGGTGAAATTTGGAGTTTAATTAATGAATTAATATCTGTCAATCAAGTGATTGATATATTATTGTCTCGATATATGATTGAAGAGGCAGAATGTAAGGAACAAGTACTCTCTTTCTTAAATCATTTGTATGCAGAAGGGTTAATCTCGGTTGATGAAAAACTTTGATTTTTAATTGAACGTTCCAGATTTAATAGATTAGGAGTAGGATCGATGAATATCATAAATAAAGCCAAAGCTTTCTTGTCGTTCGATATGGGAACAAAATTATTACTTATAGAAGCTTTCTTTTATTTAGGCTGGGCTCGTATTCTTAAAAGTATACCGTTTTCTAAAGCTGCTCCTATATTAGGAATTCATATGGCAGAAACGTCTTTAAGCTATGATGAATCGGAAAAGATTACGTTAAGGGAAATTTCTCAAGCAGTGCATATGATGAGCCGTTATACATTTTGGGAAAGCCAGTGTCTCGTTAAAGCTATCGCTGCAATGAAAATGTTGGAGAAGCGTCAAATTGAAAGTACCCTTTACTTAGGGACCGCGAAAGATGAGACAGGAAATATGATTGCCCATGCGTGGTTACGTAGCGGGCCCTTTTATATTACTGGCGTAGAAGAAATGAAGAGATTTACTGTTGTTGGTAAATTTGCAAAGAGGATAGGGTAAAAAAATCTTGAAGGAGAATGAGATGTATACCGGTTGTAATCTTGATTTGAGTCATTTACCTAAAGAACTAAAATTGTTACTTGAAATTATAAAGAAGGAAGATAAAGAGATACAAGAAATCCCGGAAGACTGGTTCATAAATATTGATTGGAACAAATTTTTGAAACTGGCGCTGCATCATCGTATGTATGCGTTCATTTATCCAAAAATGAAATCTATTGATAAACAGTTAGTTCCATCAAATGTTATGCAAGTATTAAGTACATATTTTAAAAGGAATACATTCCATATGCTTCATTTAAGTGGAGAAATGGGAAAGGTAAGTAAATTATTTGCTGAAAACCAACTTCGACTTCTATTTTTGAAGGGCCCTATTCTTGGTACGGATCTATATGGAGATATTTCCCTTCGAACATCAGGGGATCTGGATGCCCTTGTTCCTATAGATGATCTTGGAAAAGTGAACGAATTACTTGTAAAGAATGGTTATGTCAAAGAGGATGATTTTCCGACGGTTATGAATGAATGGAAGTGGAGACGCCACCATACAACTTACATGCATCCGATAAGTAAGGTGAAATTGGAGATTCATTGGCGACTACACCCAGGGCCGGGAAAGGAACCACGCTTTGATGAGTTATGGGAGCGAAAGAGGACGAGTCCTGTCACAAATTATCCTGTCTATTTTTTAGGTAGAGAGGATTTGTTTATGTTTCTTGTGACTCATGGGACTAGGCATGGTTGGTCCAGGCTTCGATGGTTAACAGACATTGACCGTATGGTAAGGCAAGAAATAGATTGGAAAGAACTCATTGTTATGTTGGAAAAATACGGATGCAAACAACTGGTAGGTCAGGCCCTTATTTTATCTTCTAAGCTTTTAGATACTCTTATAATAGAAGAAGAGACAAAAGTATTAATGTCAGGGAGAAGGGTAACGCAATTAGCGCAGCTTGCTATATATTACTTGGAAAGTATGATTAACTTGCATACAGATCCTGTCCCAGAAGAAGTTTCAAAATATCATGAGCGATATTTATATTTGTTAAAGACAAGCTCTCAAAAGCTACTGTTTCATCTTAGTTGGTTGTATCCTTATCCTCAGGATGTGGAAACTTTACCACTGCCAAAACAGCTGCATGTTTTATATTTCCCTTTGCGGCCGGTTTTATGGATTTGGAGGGAAATGAGGTACCGTAAGGAGAAGTGAAAATGAGAAATATTTTATATTTTACAAAGCGGTTATACTCTTTTACTGGAAACATTCTCATTGTTAATCTCATGGGAATGGTATTGGTCAGTCTTGTAGAAGGAATCGGCATTTTATTATTAATTCCTATGATAAGTATTAGCGGTATTGCGAAGATGAATGAACAGACAAGTCCTCTTTCAGGGGTTCTTGGATTCCTAGGTGAGTTTCCAACTACTTTAGGATTACCACTTGTATTAGGAATATATATTATATTGGTCGTGGGACAAGCGCTTTTACAAAGGAATATAACAGTTCGTAATGCGAAAATCCAGATACGTTTTATTAATCATTTGAGATTGGAAACTTATCGTGGATTGTTGCAGGCCAACTGGAGTTTTTTTGTGAAAAAGAGAAAATCAGATCTTATCAATTCTTTGACAACGGAATTAGGGCGTGTTAGCGCAGGCACTAATTTATTTTTACAGTTGCTCACTTCTTTAATGTTTACATTTATACAGATTGGTTTCGCTTTTTGGTTAGCGGCAGATATAACAATTTTTTTACTATGTTGCGCTGTGGTACTTGCCTTTCTTTCACGAAGATTTATTAAAAAATCAAAAAGATTAGGTGGTCGAACCTCAGAGAATTCAAAAGCGTATCTTGCAGGTATAACTGATCATTTTAATGGAATTAAGGATATTAAGAGCAATACACTCGAACGATCTCGTTATATGTGGTTACGTAATTGGGTAGAAGATGTGGAACGTGAACAGTTTGCATATATTAAGGTGAGAAATAATTCTCAACTCTTTTATAAAATTGCATCAGCTGTTTTCATTGCTATTCTTATCTTTTTATCTGTTAAGCTGTTTCAGACGAAAACGGAGCAATTATTATTAATTATTCTTATATTTTCTCGTTTGTGGCCACGATTTGCAGGTATACAATCAAACATGGAACAAATTGCAGCGAATCTTCCCGCTTTTAAAGATTTGCTGCAATTACAGGAAGCGTGTAAGAAAAGTATAGAATTGCAAGATATAGAGCAGGATTATGATTGTATAAATCCTATGCAGATAGAACAATCTATTGAGTGTCAAAATATCTCTTTCCGCTACAATAAAGAAAATGCTGTGTACTCACTTAAAGATATTAATTTGCGTATTCCTGCAAATTGTATGACGGCTATCTCAGGGCGTTCCGGTGCTGGAAAGAGTACATTAATTGATATCATAATGGGACTTATGCAGCCGGAGAGCGGTCAGTTATTAATAGATAACAAACCGTTGACAAGTAAGGACCTATTATCATTGAGGAAATCTATTAGCTATGTTCCTCAAGATCCATTTCTATTCAATGCCAGTATAAGAGACAATTTGAGAATGGTTGAACCAAATGCAAGTGAGGAGCAGCTTTGGGAAGCTTTGGAATTTTCTGCTTCCGCTGAGTTTGTTAGCAAGCTCTCGCAAGGATTGGATACACTGATTGGCGATAGGGGAGTCAAACTTTCAGGGGGAGAACGACAACGTCTTGTTCTGGCTAGAGCGATACTTCGAAAGCCTTCTATTTTAGTATTAGATGAGGCAACAAGTGCGTTAGATGCTGAAAATGAAGCGAAAATACAAGAAGCATTGGAAAGATTGAAAGGAAGCATGACAATTATTGTCATTGCACATAGACTATCTACTATACGTAAAGCTGACCAAGTAATTGTAATGGATCAAGGACAAATTATTCAACACGGTAGTTTCGCACAACTGGCAAAAGATGAAAGTGGTTTATTTAGTAGTCTACTTGGACAACAGGCTAAGGTAAACATTTAAATATGACTAGTCACAATTATTTTTTATAAATTTAAGGAATACACTGCCTTTATTTCTTTCGGGCCGGTAACACAATTTGATTATTTATGGTTTGGGGGATAATTGGTATTTGTATACTGGTCTTTTTATGGAAATATGAGCTTAATTTAATTGTGTGACCAGTAAAAAAACTAGAAATACTTTTTGTGACTTATTAATATACCATCTATATACATGTATAAATATCCGTGTTATAATTTAACATGGAACCTGATTTTATTTATACCATATACAAAAAGCAGCGAGACCCCTCGTCTTTAGGACGAGAGGTCTCGCTGCTTTTTGTATATAAAGGTTTATTAGTGTAGTTGTGATAATATATTTTGAAGCACCTTGTAGACATTTTTATGGTCAGTGATTAATGAGAGGTAGTGCCTAATGAATTGTTGGTATTTTGAATTGCTACTAATTTTATATAAGTAATTAAGAAGGGAAACGATTTGAGGAAATGAAAGAGAGATAGTGAAGAATATTATATAAGTATTTCTTTTAATTTCATTTGAATTTTTCTTTCAAATACTCCGGAATGCCTTATTTAACAGATAAACAAGGAAAAGCAACAATTTCTTATTAGTTATACTCTATTTTCATGTATCGTTAAATAGATTTAAAAGAATTTATATGTAATATTGGACATTTATGTAAAATGAAAATGTATCTTTTGTGATGATATTTTATAGGGTTTTTATTAAAGGCTAATCCACGAAGATTTATTTTTTTATAAAGCATAGTGTTCTGGATTGCGAATCTTAATTTCTAGATATGCTATTTAAGATAATATAAGAAAAATGAAGAAATTTGTAGAAATTTGTAGAAAATTAAGGGTATGATGGTAAAAAGGAGTAAATATTGAATTTTTCTTTCTTGTTTTTGTCCTTTATAATGAGCTATGAATACGACATACGAGGAAAATAATGTATATTTTCTCTCCCTAACTTTGATATACACCTTTTTCCAACCTCCGTGTTAATTGCCATTATTTTGTTATACCGATTAGCGAAGGGAAAAGGGTGTATCTTTTTTGTATGAATAGTCCTAATAGATATTTTGGGTAGAAAGCATTTCTTGTTTTTCGTGACAAAAACAATGGAGAATGGGATAATAAGGACAGTGTGTTGGTGGTATGACCAATTTGGTATATAAGGAGAGAATGATATGCTAGATATTCAACAGATTAAAGAAATTATTCCACATCGTTATCCATTTCTACTAGTCGATCAAATTTTAGAAGTAGAAGAAGGAAAGCGTGCGGTTGGGATTAAAAATGTAACGGCAAATGAGGAATACTTTAATGGACACTTTCCAGATTATCCTGTGATGCCAGGTGTTCTAATTGTAGAAGCATTAGCGCAGGTGGGTGCTGTTGCGGTACTGAAGAAGGAAGAAAATCGCGGTCGCCTTGCATTCTTTGCTGGTATTGATAACTGCCGCTTCAAACGTCAAGTTCGCCCAGGTGATCAACTTCGCCTAGAAGTCGAAATGACACGTGTCCGTGGACCGATTGGAAAAGGAAAAGCAGTAGCAACTGTAAATGGTGAAATCGCTTGTGAAGCTGAAATCACATTTGCAATTGGTGATAAGAAAGAATAAAGATTTGTTAACATAACTTTACGTTGGGAGATGAATGAAGAGAGTATGGTCATTCATCTTTTTTATTGTTATTGAAGCGAATTATGAAGAAATGGACGAAAGGTAAGAGGATTTGTCGATAGGTAAGTTCTCTTACTTTTAAACAAACGTTTGATTAAAAAATATAGGGGACCTTCGAAAAAAGTTTATCAACTAAAGTCTGGAAAAGATATTGAAAGATTAAGAAGAAACAAAATAAAAATTAACAAAGGTAAGATTTTTATAAACAGGATAGTATAAATACACAGATCAATCAATGGTATATTCACTAGTAATATTAATAATACCCATATATCGACAGTATATAACAAATGAAAACCTATACATTAAAAACTGTGTCGAAACTCGTCATATTCGGCAGTATAATATTTGTCAATTTCTCCAACAATTTTCTCAACCATTCTTGCTATACTAATGTAAGTTCTGTAATATGTTAAATGGTTATTTATCGCTAAACAACTTTAGGGCTAGATACCAGATTTTTTTGTCAGCCTAAAACCTGACAAATTATTTATTTTCAGAAGTTTTTATAACAAATTATTGAAAGCTGGAGGAAGGCATGGAAGAAACAATAAGTTTGAAAGAGTTATTTGCTATTTTAAGAAAACGATTAGTTATGATCCTTGTAATTACGATTGGTGCAGCACTTGTAAGCGCGATCGTAAGTTTCTACTTTATAACGCCGATTTATCAGACTTCGACGCAAATTCTTGTTAACCAAAAGAAACAAGATGAGAAAATCATTCAGTATAACGAAGTGCAAACCAATGTGCAATTAACTAATACATATAAGATCATTGTAAAAAGCCCTGTAATTTTAGATAAGGTGAAGAGTGAATTAAAGTTAGGCATGTCTACTCAAGAGTTAAATGGAAAAATTAATGTAGAAAATGAGAAAGATTCACAAGTAATAGCTGTTACAGTTCAAGATAAAGATGTAAAACTAGCTCGTGATATCGCAAATACAACAGCGGAAATATTCAAAAGCGAAATTGCAAAAATTATGAGTATTGATAACGTAACGATCTTATCAAAAGCAGAAGTAGCAGAAGGTCAGTCACCAATCAAACCAAATAAAAAGTTAAATATAGCAATTGCATTTGTTGTTGGATTAATGGCTTCTGTTGGAATTGCATTCTTACTAGAGTACTTAGATAACACGATGAAAAAAGAAGAAGATATTGAAAAACTACTTGGTGTACCGGTTCTTGGCGTCGTTTCTCATATGGAGGAAGATGGTACAAAGAGCGGTAGTTTATCAGCAACGAAGAGAGTAGGGGGTCATACAATTGGTTCTTAAGAAAAAAATATTACGTGCTCGCCGTCAGCTGATTGCATATGAACAACCAAAATCATCTGTGTCAGAGCAATACCGAAATATACGAACAAATATTGAATTTGCATCTATTGATAAGAAGATTCGTTCTCTTATCGTAACATCTGCGAATCAAAGTGAAGGAAAGACAACAACGGCTGCTAATATTGCAGTTGTTTTCGCACAACAAGGTAAGAAAGTATTACTTATCGATGCAGACTTACGTAAACCAGCATTACATCAAATGATGCAAGTGGAGAATATATTTGGCTTAACAAGTGTATTAACACGTAGTAAAACACTAGGAACATGTGTGACACAAACGAAAATCGGTAATTTAACATTTTTACCATGTGGTCCAATCCCACCAAATCCAGCGGAATTACTGGGTGCAAGCTCGATGAAAGATTTACTTTCAGAAGCTTATGGCACGTATGACCTTGTCATTTTTGATTCATCACCAATCTTACCAGTTACAGATGCACAAATTATGGCAAATCAATGTGATGCTTCTGTACTTGTTATTCGAAGTGGTGCAACAGAAAAAGAGGCGGCACTTAAAGCAAAACAATCATTAGATAGCGCAAAAGGTAAATTACTTGGCGTTGTCTTAAATGATAAAGAACAAAATGGATCCGAATATTACTATTACGGTTCTAACTAAATGCAAAAGAAGGAAAGGTGAACATTCATCTTTTCTTCTTGTATTCAGTATGTGAAGAATATGTGAAGAGGGGATGAAATAGAATGATTGATTTACATTGTCATATCTTGCCTAATGTCGATGACGGAGCACAATCAATCGAAGACAGCATTGCAATGGCAAAGGCAGCATGCGAAGAAGGAATTCATACAATCGTTGCTACTCCTCATCACCAAAATGGGGTTTATATGAATCTAGCAGAAAGCATTCTTCATCAGGTAAAGCAGTTAAATGAAAGATTAAAAGAAGAGGATATCAATTTAACCATTTTACCTGGTCAAGAAATCAGGTTGTACGGAGAGTTATTAGAAGACTATGATTTGGGATGTATTGTTACACTGAATCGTACCGATAAATATATATTAATTGAATTTCCAGCAAACCATGTCCCGCGCTATGCAGAAAAAATGTTATATGAATTACGTGTGAAAGGGATCACGCCGGTTATAGTTCATCCAGAACGGAATATGGAAATTATTGAACGCCCCGATGTGTTGTATAAGCTCGTCAATCAAGGGGCACTAACACAAATTACCGCAGGAAGCGTCACAGGGAAGTTCGGAAAGAAAATCAATAAGTTTTCATTGCAACTTATTGAGCATCATTTAACACATGTCATATCATCAGATGCTCATAACACAACAACGCGGTCCTTTCACTTGCAAGCTGCGTATGAAACAGTAGAGAAAACATTTGGGAGTTCTACATTGTACTACTTCAAGGAAAATACGTATGAACTAATAAGTGGAAAAATGATTTATCGAGAAGAGCCCGAGAAAATAAGACGAAAAAAAATATTCGGTCTCTTTTAAAGAGAAAACAACTTGGTGATGCCTCCTAACCAATATCAATGGAGACACTCGGCTATGCTGTGGGTAGAGTAAATTTCTACCTTAGACGCGTTTGTTGTCAAAAGCATGATGTGAGGTAGGGTTAGATGCCCATAATTTATTTATGATAGAAACTCTACCTATGAGGTTATAAATATGACTCTATAGATAGGGTTTTTTGTTATCGCTACATACATATATATGAAAAAATGCTTTGGGGTACTGATTTGAAAAAAGTAAGGAAAGCAATTATTCCAGCTGCTGGACTGGGGACAAGGTTTTTACCAGCTACGAAAGCAATGCCGAAAGAGATGTTACCTATCGTTGATAAGCCAACGATTCAATACATTGTGGAAGAAGCCATTGCATCTGGAATTGAAGACATTATTATTGTAACTGGTAAAGGAAAGCGTGCAATCGAAGATCACTTTGATCATTCCTTTGAACTGGAACAGAACTTATTAGAAAAAGGGAAGTATGAAATGCTTGAAAAAGTACAAGCTTCTTCCAAAATTAACATTCACTACATAAGACAAAAAGAACCAAAGGGACTCGGACACGCAGTATGGTGTGCACGTAAGTTTATTGGGAATGAACCATTTGCCGTATTGCTTGGTGATGATATTGTTCAAGCGGAAACACCGTGTTTACGTCAATTAATGAATCAATATGAAGCAACAAAGTCATCGGTAATTGGTGTCCAAACAGTTCCAGAAAATGAAACACATCGCTATGGTATTATCGATCCACTAGAACAAAAAGGGCGTAGTTATCAAGTGAGCAGATTTGTTGAAAAACCGACACAAGGAACAGCTCCATCAAACCTCGCAATTATGGGACGTTATGTATTAACACCAGAAATTTTTATGTTCCTAGAGGATCAAGAAACAGGGGCCGGTGGAGAAATTCAGTTAACGGATGCGATCCAAAGATTAAATGAAATCCAACGTGTATTTGCATATGATTTTGAAGGTAAACGTTATGACGTTGGCGAGAAATTAGGATTTATTCAGACGACGATTGAAATGGCACTTCAGCACGATGAGCTAAAAGACGAATTAATTAAATATATGAATGAGCTTGTACAAAAAGAAAATGTATATGTATAAAAGGTGAGGTGGAATAGCAGTGGCCTTAATGAAAGTATCAGGTGAAACGGTCAAGAAAAATGGATTACTTGCTGCTGAAGAGGTAAATCAAAAGTGGTTATATTTATTTATGAAGCGCTTAATGGATATAGTAGGTGCGTTATGTGGTCTTATTCTTCTTTCGCCTATTTTTCTTATCATTGCACTACTTATTAAGTTAGAAGATCCAAAGGGTCCAATCTTTTTTAAACAAAACCGAGTTGGGAAAAATGAGAAAGAATTTGAGATGTATAAATTTCGCTCTATGATAACTGATGCAGAAGAGAAATTAAAAGATTTATTACAACATAATGAAGTATCGGGTGCCATGTTTAAAATGAAAGATGACCCTCGTGTAACAAAAATCGGAAAATTTATTCGCAAAACAAGCATTGATGAATTACCTCAATTATTAAATGTTTTAAAAGGTGAGATGAGTTTAGTTGGGCCACGGCCACCTCTTACAAGAGAAGTGAAGGAATATACCTCTTATGATAAACAGAGATTACTTGTTACGCCAGGATGTACAGGGCTTTGGCAAGTGACGGAGAGAAATAGTGTTGGGTTTAAAGAGATGGTTGAACTGGATTTAACATATATACAACATCGTAGTTTATGGTTTGATGTTAAATTGATGTTTAAAACAGTTTTGGTGTTATTTGGATCTAAAGATGCTTTCTAATAGCATGGAATATACATCAGAATTACCAATAGGATACATATTTAATAAAAAGTTATGGCATACGCTCTAACTTGTATTCAAAAAAGAATGATTGCAAGGGAGATACACTAATATGAATATAGCAGTAGTAGGAACTGGTTATGTAGGGTTAGTTACAGGCGTCGGTCTATCAGAAGTGGGACATAATGTTGTCTGTATAGATACGGATGAACAAAAAGTAGAAAAAATGAGAAGTGGACAATCACCTATTTATGAACCTGAATTAGATACTTTGATGATGAAAAATATCGCAGCAGGGCGCCTAAGATTTACTACTAATCATTTCAAAGCATTTAAAGAAGTGAACATTATTTATATTGCAGTAGGTACCCCAGAAAATGAAGATGGAACTGCAAATTTAACTTATATTAATCAAGTTGTAGAACAAATTTCTCAAAATGTTCAACAGGACGTGATTGTGGTAACGAAAAGTACCGTACCTGTAGGGACGAACCATTACATTAAAAGCAAATTAAATAAACTGTTATCAGAAGGTGTTAAAGCTGAAGTGGTATCAAATCCAGAATTTCTTCGTGAAGGATCTGCAGTGTATGATATATTTAATGGCGATCGAATTGTAATTGGATCAGATTGTGAAAAGGCATCAGCGACTATCCGTAAGGTTAATGAACCATTTGGTATTCCTATATATGAGACTGATATTTGTAGTGCAGAAATGATTAAATATGCATCTAATGCATTTTTAGCTACAAAGATTAGTTTTATTAATGAGATTGCTAATGTATGCGAAAAAGTAGGGGCAGATGTTGAGCAAGTAGCGGTAGGAATGGGATTAGATAGTCGTGTAGGTAATCAATTTTTAAAGGCGGGTATCGGATACGGTGGTTCTTGCTTCCCTAAAGATACGAAGGCTCTTAAGAAAATTGCAGAAAATGTAGAATATGATTTCAGTTTATTGAGCGCAGTAATTGAGTTTAATAATAAACAGCAACGTAGGTTACTTGATCAGGCGGTAGAAGATTTTGGTACATTGGACGGAAAAAAAGTGGGTGTACTGGGATTAGCTTTCAAACCAAATACGGATGATATTCGTGAGGCAGCATCTTTAGTCATTGTTCCAGAACTAGTCAAAATGGGGGTTCATGTAAAAGCTTATGATCCAATTGCAATGGATAATGCAAAGAGAGCATTACCGGATGCAGTAGAATATGTGAACGAAGTCATTGAGGCCATTAAAGATACTGATATTGTATTTATTTTAACAGAGTGGGATGAAATAAAATCTATATCGCTAGAAACATTTAAAAATGAAATGAAAGAAGTAAATATATACGATGGTAGAAACTGTTTTGCAATAGAAGATGCTCAAAATAGTGATATCAAGTATCGTTCTATAGGAAGGAGAGCAGTTGATAAAAAACAAGTGTGTGTTTGATTTCATTAATATAAAAAGTAAATAGAAGTAAGAATAGCAAATACGCCAGTTTACTAATTTTCTAGGAAAAGCCAGTGAAAGAGGGAGAGCTTTGAAAATATGTTTTGCAGCTTCATCAGGGGGACATTTAGAGCAATTAATGATGTTATATCCCATGATGAAAAAAAATAAAAGTTTTATTTTGACAGAAAAAACAAATTATCAATTTAACTCAAGAGATATTAAGCATTATGATGTAGTTCAAATTAACAGAAGAGAGTTTACTTTCTTTTTTAAATTAATAATTTTATTTGTACAAACTTTAATAATTTTATTAAAGGAAAAACCTGATGTTGTTATTTCAACTGGTGCATTAGCGACAGTGCCAATGTGCCTATTAGCTAAATTGTTTAGGAAGAAATTAATATTTATTGAATCCTTTTCTAAGATAACTTCGCCGACTATTACTGGGAAATTATTGTATAAGCATGCAGATTTATTTTTAGTGCAATGGGAAGATATGAAGGAGTTTTATCCTGACGCAAAGTACGGAGGTGGAATATATTGATTTTTATTACAGTAGGTTCCCAAAAGTTTCAATTTGATAGACTATTAAAAGAAATTGATCGTTTGATTGAAGAAAAACAAGTGAGTTCTGAAGACGTATTTGCTCAAATTGGTTATTCGACATATGAACCACGTTTTTATTCATATCAAAATTTTTTAAATAAGGAAGAATTTCTAAATTTAATAGATAAAAGTGAAATAATTGTTACCCATGGAGGAACAGGATCCATTATTAATGGAGTAAAGAAAGAGAAAAAGGTTATTGGTATCCCTAGAATGGTAGAGCATGGTGAACATGTAGACAATCACCAATTTGAAATAATAGAGCAGTTCAAAAACTCCAATTTAATATACGGAGTTTTTGATGTTAGTGAAATAGAAAATGCATTAAAGTCCGTAAAGGATATGAAATTTAGAAAATATGAGTCTAATACCGAAAACATTATAGGTGTATTAGAGAATTTTTTAATGGAAAACGTATAATTTTCCATTAAAAAATTAAGATGTATCCTAATAATTTTATTGGAAAAGAGATTTAGAAAAAATATCAGAAAAAAGGTGAATCAATGAATGTTATCATGATCGGATCTCACTTAAAAGTAACAGGTGGGATTACCAGAGTGGTGAAAAATTATATGCAAGCTGGCCTTAATAAAAAAACAAATCTAGAATATTTCCCAACGTATTATGGTAGCAATCATTTCGTGAATATCATGTACTTTATAGGTCAATATATAAAGTTATTTTTCCAACTGAATGTATTAAGTCGTAAGTATGATGTAGCACATATTCATATGTCTTATAGAGGTAGTTTTGTACGTAAGAGAAAGATTATACAGTTATTGAATCGAAAAAATATTCCTATCATATTACATATGCATGGGTCACAATTTAAAGATTTTTATAATGAAAGCTCAGATAAACGTAAGGAACAAATCATAGATACGTTAAATAAAGTTACTGTTATACTAGCTTTAGGAGAACAGTGGAAAGAATATTATGAGTCAATCTGTAAAACGGAAGTTGTGTCATTGGACAATGCCGTATTTCCGAAACAGGTGTCCAATAATTCCGAAGAAGGAATATACATCACAACAATGGGAGTACTTTCCCAGAGAAAAGGTACATATGATTTGATTGAAGTTGGTGCGAAACTAAAAGGAAAAATAGATAGTAAATATAAGTTTGTATTAGCTGGTGATGGTGAAATTGAAAAAGCTCAGCAAAAAATCAGTGAATTAGATTTAGATGATTTGTTTATTATTCCTGGTTGGGTATCAGATGAAAAGAAAATAGAAGACATTTATCACAAAAGTGTTATATATGTATTACCATCGTACAATGAAGGTATGCCCATGTCTGTTTTAGAGGCAATGAGCTATGGGTTACCTGTTATATCTACTGACGTTGGATCTATTCCTTCTGTAGTTGAGAAGGAAAATGGATTCATTATTAAGCCTGGAGATATAGATGAGTTAAAAAATAAAATCATCTACCTATTGAATGATAATTCAATAAGTAATTCAATGAGCGAACATAATGTTGAGAAAATAAGTTCAAAATATAATGTTTATAATTCGTTAGATCATGTTGTTGCGTTATATGAAAAAGTTATAAAAAAACCCTAATAAAAGTTATAGCTAAAAATTTTAGTTAAAGTGAGTTGAGCGTAGTGCCTGGATTTTTTGGCTTTATTTCAAATAAAAAAGAGATATTAGATAAGGATATTAATATTTATGACATTATCGATGAAAATCAGCATTTAATTGAAGAGGAAAGAAAAATTACTACTCCACTGTTATATGGGAAATTTTTCAGAAATACAATTAAGAAATTTGAAAAAGATAAAATGTTTAAAGAAAATCAAAATCATTTCTCCATTTTAGATGGTGTTATTTTAAATAAGGGCGATTTGTATAGAGAATATAATGTTAATGAAGACAGAATAGAGACGTTGCTAAATAAGATGTCTAATATAGATCCTAAAACGTTCTTCCAAAAGTTTAGAGGAAGTTTTGGAGGGGCTTTGCTTAACAAAGACGAAAATCTCTTTACCCTATATACAAATCATGTAGGTGATAAAGAGATTTTTTACCATATTCATGAGAAGGAGAACACACTTTATTTTGCTACTGAATTTGAAGTGCTTATAAAGTTAGTTTGTGAAAAAACAGGTGGAAAATTCCGTATTAATCATAATGCTGCTTATAGTTTAATGACGCATTCTCATGTGTTGTGTAATGAAACTTTGTTTGAAGATGTGTATAGGTTAACACCGGGGCATTACATTGAGTATTCTACAAGTGGAATTGACAAAAAGTGTTACTATACTTTAAATAATAGGCCTATTGAGATTTCAGAAGCAGAGGCGTTGGAAAAATTAGACGTTCTTTTTAAGAATGCAATTAAGAGAGCATTCGAAAAAGATTTAGAGTATGGTTATAAACATTTGGTAGCATTAAGTGGTGGATTAGATTCTAGAATGACCGCCTGGGTTGCTCATACTATGGGATATACTAATATGCTTAACTATACTTTCTCTCAAACAGATTACTTGGATGAAAAAATACCCAAACAAATTTCTGATAAATTAAAAACAGAGTGGATGTTTAAAGCATTAGACAATGGAACATATATTTATAAATATTTTGATGAATCAGTTAAAATATCGGGGGCGAGGAGTCAAGCTTGTACTATTGCCCATACGTTAAGTATGGTTAGTAATATCAACCTAGATAAATATGGGATAATCCATACTGGACAAATTGGCGATGCAATAATTGGAACTTTTTATGATAAGGGCGAACGAAAAAGTTTTGCACCAGGCGCAGGAGCATATTCTACTAAACTGATTGATAAGGTGGAGTACGATGTAGATAAGGCTTTTCATTTAGAAGACCAAGAGGTTTTTAAATTTTATAATAGAGGATTTACAGGAGTAAATACTGGATTAAAGCCTATGTTCCAATATACTGAGACAATTTCTCCATTTTTAGATATTGATTTTATGGAATTTTGCTTAACTTTGCCACTAGAGTATAGAAAAGGACACAGAATTTATATTAAATGGATAAACGAATATTATCCGGAAGCTGCAGATTTTATTTATGAAAAAGTAAAAGGTAAAATAAACAAAAAAGTAATAACTGTGAAGGGAGTTCCAGTTCCTTGGACGAGCATTCCAGCAGCAGGTATTAAATTAGTTAAAAATAAACTGGGTTTAAAATTAAATTCAAAAAATCATATGCATCCGATGGATTATTGGTATAGAACAAATAAATATCTAAAAGAGTTTTATGAGGAAAGATATGATGAAAATATTAATTTAATCCAGGATACGACTTTAAAAAATGATTGTGCAGATTTATTTAGGGAAGGGAGTACACTTGAAAAAGATCAAGTAGTTACATTTTTAGTATTTGTGAATCAAATGAATAAATATATCATGTAATTCGGATATTCTAAAGCAAGAAAGGCTAAACTTAAAGTAGAATAGGAGAATTAGGATGAGAATAATGCATTTGAATTCCGAATTGTTTCTTGGCGGTGGCTTAGAACGAATTATTGTAGACTTAATGGTGAAAAACAGTGAAATTCCTCATTATCTTTGCGTGATAAATGATAGGTGGAGTCAAGAGTATATAGAAATTCTTAATAAAGACTCCCTTTTATTATGTAATAGAAAAGAAGGAACGAGAAATCCCATTATAAATATAGGTACTATCTATAAAGCGTGTAAGTTTATAAAGAAAAATAAAATTGATGTTGTTCATTGTCATGATACGTTTAGTTTAAAGTTTGCATATTTGCTTAAGAAAATTATGAAAGTAAAATTGGTATTTACTGTACACGATACTAAAATATATAATGAAGCATTAAATAAGTATCCTGTTGATATGTACATTACTATTTCGAAAACGGTCTATAATGTTGTGAATAAATACGTTCCAAAAGAAAAAATAAAGTTAATTTATAATGGGGTAGACCTTGAAAAGTTTGGTGGTAGCCGAGAGTTAAACGTTCGAAATAAAGATGCATTTAATATTGCCTGTGTCGCTCGTATCGTACCAGAAAAAAAAGGTCAAGATATTTTAATTAAAGCACTTAATATTTTAAAGAATCGGTATGGGTTTGCTAAATTTAATTGCTTTTTTGCTGGAAGCGCGGCAGATCCAAAACATATTAATGAATTAAATGATTTAATTGTAGAATATCATTTAGAAGAAAATGTTGAATTTCTAGGCAATGTAGAGAATATAGAAAAGTTATATAAAGACGTAGATATTTTTGTTTTGCCATCTAGATATGAAGGTTTTGGATTGGTAGTAGTAGAAGCTTTAGCAGCTGGTTGTGCGGTAGTTGTTAGTAAACTTGAGGGACCTCTTGAGATTGTAAAAGAAAATGAAGAGTATGGTTTATATTTTGAAAAGGAAAATCATCAAGAACTAGCCCGAAAATTATATCATTTAGTAACTGATAAAGATTATCGCCAGCGGTATGAGAGTAATAACGGAACTTTAGAATATTTAAATCGTGAATATTCTCTAGAAAAAATGATTCAGAGATATAACGAAGTTTATAGAGGATTATGTACAAACTAAATATGAAAAATGAAGATAAAGGTATTTTTATATGAAAAGTTTAAAAGTTAATTTAAACAAGTATGTCAATCATTCTTTATTCAAAAATCTTAGTATCGTATTCTTAGAAAGTATTATTACAAAGGCATTGAGTTTTATAAGTATTTTAATTTTATCTAGGCAACTTGGTCCCGAAGATTATGGTAAATATTCATTTGTATTTGTCACTGTAGCTTTTTGTAGTGCATTCTTTGATTTTGGTATGGAGAATACAGCAGTAAGATTTTCAGCAAGAGATAAAGGGAAAATGCAAAGTATATTTGGTTTGTATTTTTTCACAAAAATAATTATTACTGCAACTGTAATTACAGGATTAATCTTATTTGGCAGTCATATTTTTTCTAGCCAAGGTAAAGATGAAATAATTCAATATATCCCATATTTAATCGTGGGATATATAGGAGAATCACTTTTATTTGTTAATGATACTTATTTACAAGCCATTCAAAAATTCAAGTTGAGAGCATTGATTAACATATTTAGGTATTTTACTTTAATACTTATAGTTTTAAGTTTACTATTAAATAATATGTTGTTATTGAAGTATGTATTTATTCTATACTTCATCCCAATTATAATCTCCTTACCATTTGCATTTAAGTATTTTAAATTTATTAAAATTTACTTTTCTTCACATTTCCCTAAAAAATTACTAAAAGAGATTATTCATTATGAAAAGTGGATGTTAATGATTTCTATACCTAATAATGTTTTAGGTAGAATTGATTTCTTTATGATTTCTATTTGGGTTACTTATGAGCAAATTGGAGTTTATAACGCTGCCTTCCAATTATCGGCCATTGTTTCATTTCTTCCATTTGCTTTTGGAAAAGTAATGCTACCTACAATGTCAGAGCTAGATGGGCGAGAAGTAGTGAGCAAAACTAAAAAAATTATAAAGCCTACAGTAATAGTTTCTGTCCTCATGTTATGTATGGTACCTTTAGTACCACTAATTGTCCCATTTTTTCTGGGGGAAAAGTATTTAGGGGCTGTTACTATTCTTCAAATAATGTTGATTTCGGCAATATTAGGATTTATTATTGTTCCTATTGAACAGGCTATTTATTCCTTAGGAAAACCAATGTTCATTACTTTAGGTAAGTATATTCAAATGGGGCTAATTATACTTTTGATTTTCCTTACTGTACCTTCTTTTGGAGTGATTTGGGCTGCAATTAGTGTGGCACTGGCACGATTATTATATTCGGTAATATTAATAAAAATGTATTTAAATTATAAAAATAGGTACATTCTTAATGAAACCAAGTAAATTATAGAAAAGAAGTATTGTTATAGAGTAGTGCAATGAAAAATACATTTGATGTTAAATTAGATTAGCCGCCTAAGTATCATCGAATGTATTCGTCTAGATGAGTGAATTGTCCTTGTAGGAACTTTGTGTCCAGCAGATTTCGAATTAGGTTTTTGTATTTTGTTTGCAAAAACACATTGAGTATTCAGTATCATCACTTTAAATGGGAAAAAATATTTTTAACTGTTTTATGGATGGTTTACTTAATGTCTAGATAAAGTATATCGTTTAGTTCAATCAAGTAGTTGGTTGAAACATAATTAAATATATAACTGATTTAGTGTTTTGATAAATGAATTTTCAGGTGCTTATACGGTATGGGTAGTAGTTCAGTGGTGCAATTCACTTTACACCTATACTATAAAGGAAACATTTTTCAGTTAAATATATTAAGAAGATGTTGAGGGGAAATATGGAAATAAAATCAAAGCAAGTTATTATTAATTTGGTTCTCCCATTAATTTGCATTATTGCATTTTCTTTTTTACTGGGAACAAATTATTATGCATACTTTATATATTTGTTGCTTGGATTTATTTTTTATTTATTAACAAAATTTTTAGGGCGGGAAACCCCTTTTTTATTTATAATTCCAGTACTTAGTATTGCTTTGGCCTTAACAGGGGATTTTTTCCTTCTTGATTTTTATAATAATAATGAGTTAAATCCATTAAAGATTCATCCTTTTGTACTTGCCTGGTTAGTTGTTTTCTTTCTATTTTTTATAGAAAATTTATTAACAAAAAAAATAATTTTTGATAAGATTTTTCTGTTATGTATATTAGTACTCTTTTCATTTTTTGGAGTTACTTTTGTTGTTAAAGGAATGGATGGACTACCACTAGCAATTCATAACTATCTTGGGCCTATCGCATTCTTCCTGTTTTTTTATTGTAAAAAGCAAGTTAATATTAAAAAGGTCAATAAGGCAGTAAATGTTATGATTTGTTGTTCAGTATTAATTGGGTTACTAGGGATTTTTGAATATTTTACAGAAATTAATATTTTTCAAGAACTTTATAGTACAAGCAATGCGACATGGTTAGAGTCAACATACCGTGAAGGGTACAGAATTAAAACCATAATTGGACATCCATTAGATAATGCTGTATTCTTCCTTTTTTCAATGATTATTGTTCAAATGAGGGTTAAGGATAATAAGTTAAAGTATACTTTACTTCTATTATTTGTAATCGATATTTTGCTAACCGGTTCAAGAAGTATCTTTGTTATATCATTTATGGTGCTTTTATATAATGGACAGAGTTTCAAGGATGGATCGAAGAAAATTAAGCAATATTTTATCACTGTATGTGTAATGGGGATTGCATTTTTATTGACATTTAATACATCTTTAGGATCTACTTTGATGAGTCGAGTTGGTAATGCAGGTGATTCTACGGATGCACGCTTTATGTTAATAGACTATTTTATAAAACATTTGTTTTCATTCCAAATTATGGGTTTAGGTGGAGCTTCAGAGAATATTCGAATAATCGGTCAATACAATACCCCTATAATTCCTGAAAACCCTTGGATTATTTTATTTTTTGATGTGGGGTATTTTATATTATTCTACATTCTTTTGTTAATTCTTATCCTATGCAGAATAGAGTATAAGATATTAGCGATAATTTTTATTTTTGCACTCTCCGGATATAATTCATTTGGAGTGAAAAATAATGCTAATTATTTTTTATTTTATTTGTTAACCTATGGATATATTTTAGCAAGGGAGAAAAAGTCTGCAGCTTTATTAATAAAAAAGGAATCGGATGTTTTAAGGAATTAGTATACAGATAACTAACAGGGAAGAAGTGCTAAGTTAAAATGAGCATGGTCAAAATAGTTTTTTACTAAAAAGGTGGATTTGAGTCAATATTTTGGACACAAACAATAGAAGATCTAAGCTACTTCTTTAGTTAGATCTTCTATTGCTTGGGGAGTTTTATAACCAATACTACTATGGATTCGCTTACGGTTATAACAGCCCTTGATGTATTGAAATAGTGCTAGATTTACTTCTTCAAACGTGACATATTGTGTACGATATACTTCTTCTTTCTTTAAAATGGCATGAAACGACTCGATACGAGCATTGTCATAAGGGCACCCTTTTTTACTGAAAGAAGACTTTATTTTATAATTCATGAGTATGCTTTGGAATTATTGACTTGTATATGCTTAATTCTTTTACGGGCTGTCCCGAACGATATAATTCAACAACCATTTTTTTAAAGTCTTCATTAAATTTCTTGTTTGTCATACGGACACTTCCTCCTTGAAATCCATTGTAAGGACTTAACTAAGTTGTGTCCATATGACTATACTAACTCCGATAATGAGAAATCATGTTTAAGTTATCCCTCATAGGATTCTTCGTGATATATTTAAATTACCAAATTGTTATAAAAAGGAGAAACAACCATGAATTTCAAAGACATTATGAAAAAAGGTTCATTAGTTGCTGCGCTTAGTCTTAGCTTAACAGCGTTTGCTGCACCAGCTGCACATGCGGATACGAATGGAAAAGAAGCTTCACAAAAGCTAGTAAGTGCATTAAAAACTTTAAATCTTGATCACGTGGACTATTTATATGCATATTTACAAAAGACGGGCTTAACTGATCAAGAGCAAGCTCAAATTAATGCAAATGCAGCTCGAGTGAGTGAAATTCTTTCAGGTGCGAAGGATGTTATGAGTTTAAAGAATGAGCAAAAAGTAGAAATGCTTCGTTTATTCCTCGATAGTGCGAAACTTGCACATTTACAAGTTTCACTTGTAGATGAAAGTGGGAAGTCGTTAGATCTTTTAAACTATACAATTAGTAAGGATAATAACTTATTAATTCAATTAAAAGATTTAGATGGAAAACTGCTTGCGACAATTAACCCAACAAGAGAAATGGTACAAGCAGCTAACTTCAAAAGCATGGTAAATGCATTGAAAGTTGCGATGGAAGCGAAGCGTGAGCTAAACGCAACTGGTCACTTTGTTCCAATGACAAATGCTGAACTGCCAAATACAGCATCTAATGAACAAACTTATATGTTAATTGGTGGCTTAATTGTACTTCTAGGTGCAGCTGCATTAGTTCCAGCGATGCGATTAGCTCGTAAGACAGAGCAAGCATAATTCATTTTATGAAGAAGAGAAAGAAAGTACATAAACGTAAATCAAAATGGAGATGGGTAATCATTGGGATTCCCGTTTCCATTATTTTGTTAGGTCTTGGTATTGTTGCTTTTTTTGGCTGGGAACTTACTAAGCAAACAACATTGTTAGCTCATACAGTGATTACATCGTATGAGCCAGAGGAAGCGGAAAAAGAGTTTAAACAAATGTGGTCTAAGATTCCCGATCCAGGGGAGAAACTGGGTGACCTGAAGTTCCCATCTCTTTCATATGAGGTTCCAGTTGTAGAAGGAACGCATCCGAAAGAGTTAAAATCAGGAGTTGGACATTTTTCTGGAAGTATGTTACCAGGGCAAGGCGGAAATGTTGTGTTAAGTGGACACCGTAATACAAGTTTTCGTAAGTTGGAAGATGTGAAAAAAGGTGATCAAATCAAATTCGCAACACCATATGGTGATTTTGTGTATGAAATCACAGACTTTAAAATTACGAGAGCAAACGATGAAACAATTATTGTTCCAACTGATTATGAGACGCTGACGCTAACAACGTGCTATCCGTTTGAGTATATTGGTGACGCACCAGATCGTTTTATTGTGTATACGAAGCTTGTGTCTAATCCAGATTTAGGGAGATAATCTTAGTTTGAGAAGGAAAGCCCAATTGTTATTTGTGCAATTGGGCTTTCTTTGTATTAATAAAAGGAATTCTCCGTTTTATCTAGTGTATAGATAAGAGGTTATATGAGGAAATATATAAGTTAGATGTTAGATATGAAACATAGCTTCATTTGATGAAGAGAGCTAATTCCATGTATAATTTAATTGGCACTTTATTCCTTTGGAAATCTAAGAAAGAAGGGTAAGATAATGAAAAAGAAAATTTTATTTTGGATATTAGGAATCATAGGAGTACTGATTATAGGTGGAGGAGTTTACGCTTATAATATATATTCCTCAGTTTCAAAAACATTAGATACAGTTCATAAACCTTTAAAACGTGATCAAAATAATAAACAAGAAGAGAAAATTAATAAATCTGAGCCTGTTTCAATCTTATTATTAGGCGCGGATGAACGTGGTGAAGATAAAGGTCGTTCAGATTCTTTAATGGTTATTACGTTAAATCCGAAGAACAATTCTATGAAGACAGTAAGTATCCCTCGTGATACATATACAGAAATTGTTGGAAAAGGAAAAAGTGATAAAATTAACCATGCTTATGCATTCGGTGGAGTAGATATGTCTGTTGCGACAGTAGAAAAATTATTAAATATTCCTATTAACTATTATATAGAAGTGAATATGGAAGGATTTAAGGACATTGTTGATGCTGTGGGCGGTGTTGATGTAAATAATGACTTGGAATTCTCTCTTGAAGGAAAGCACTTCCAAAAGGGAAATATTCATTTAACAGGTGATCAAGCTTTAGCATTCACTCGTATGCGTAAAGAAGATCCACGTGGTGACTTCGGTCGTCAAATGCGTCAACGTCAAGTGATGCAAGCTGTTATTAAAAAGGGTGCAAGTTTCACATCACTTACAAGTTATGGTGATGTGTTAACAGCGATTCAAAAGAATGTGAAAACAAACTTAACGCAAGATCAAATGTTTGATATGCAAAAGAATTATAAAGATTGCTTACAAAATAGTGAGGATATTCAAATCCCAGGTGATGGTCATAAAGCATCTGATGGTATTTGGTATTACTATGTTCCAGAAGCAGCGAAACAAGATTTAACGAATAAATTAAGAACGCATCTAGAGTTAAAATAAGTAATAATACGAATAAACCCGACTCTTTTGGAAAGAGTTGGGTTTGTTTTTTATGTCTTTATATTAGTATTATATAATGTAAGATTATTAGACAAGGTGAATCGATGAGTAAGAAAGCAATAACGGTCCTTGTTATGTTCGTATTGTTTGTAGCTGCTATTGTAAGTGGTAAGATACACTGGAATAAGAAGGTTGTTAATGCAACAGTACAAACAAATGAAGTGAAAATGACAAAGACAAAGACTAAAGTAGAGAATACGAAGACGAAAAGGGAAGAAGAAAAGCAAGATGCAAAGGCATCTTTTAACGAAGCATATGCAAAGAATTTACCAGATGCAGTAAAAGAGAAATTAAAGAAAGCTGCAGCTTATAAGAAGACAGTAAACATTGTTATTGTTGGTGATGAAGCTTCTTCACCTGCGAAGGATACTTGGGTGTCTAAGTTTGTATCTAATTTAGATGCCAATTATGGAAAAGGTTTATGGAATGTGACGGTTAAGGAATATAAGAATGAAAGTACTGAGGAACTAATTGCGAATAAACGTGCTCAAGATATTGCGAAAGAAAATCCAGATGTTATTTTATTTGAAGCACCGTTCATTACAGACAATAATAAAACGGGTAATGGAAATTCTGTCGCTAATGCACAAAAATTTGTTGGAGAACTTTCTAGTAGTGCAAAAGGCAATACGATTATGATCCAACCATCAAACCCAGTGTATGGTGCGAAAAATTATCCGAAAGCAATTGAAGCATTAAAGCAATTTGCGAAGTAAAATGGTTATGCATATATTGACCATTGGGAAGCATGGCCAAATGCAACTACGAAGGAGATTTTACCGTACTTACAAGAGGAGTTCGGTTTCCCAAGTGCCAAAGGGTATACGTTGAATCGTATACCTTTTATAATAGGGAAGTAACTATAAGACTCTAACATATGAGCAGGAGGAAGAACATGAGTTCAATTTTAGTATGTGGCGGAGCTGGTTACATCGGTTCTCACGCTGTAAAAAAATTAATAGATGAAGGCCTATCTGTAGTAGTAGTTGATAATTTACAAACTGGGCATGAAGATGCGATTACAGAGGGTGCAAAGTTTTATAAAGGGGACCTTCGTGATAAAGGTTTTCTAAGAGATGTTTTTAAACAAGAAAATATTGAGGCGGTTATGCATTTTGCAGCTGATTCTTTAGTTGGCGTTAGTATGGAGAAACCTCTTCAATATTATAATAATAATGTGTATGGTGCACTTTGCTTGCTAGAAGTAATGGATGAGTTCAAAATAGATAAGTTTATCTTCTCTTCTACTGCGGCTACTTATGGTGAGGTAGATGTTGATCTTATTACTGAAGAGACGGTAACAAATCCAACGAATACGTATGGAGAGACGAAGTTAGCGATCGAAAAGATGCTTCATTGGTATAGCCAAGCTTCTAATTTAAAGTATAAAATTTTCAGATACTTTAATGTAGCTGGTGCAACTCCAAGTGGCATTATTGGTGAGGATCATCGCCCTGAGACACACTTAATACCTCTTGTTTTACAAGTTGCATTAGGTCAACGTGAGAAGATTATGATGTTTGGTGATGATTATAATACACCAGATGGTACTTGTATCCGTGATTATATTCATGTTGATGATTTAGTAGGAGCACACTTCCTTGGACTTAAGGATCTACAAAATGGCGGGGAAAGTGATTTCTATAACTTAGGGAATGGTAATGGCTTCAGTGTGAAAGAAATCGTTGATGCAGTTCGTGAAGTTACGAATCATGAAATTCCAGCAGAGATTGCACCAAGACGAGCAGGAGATCCAGCACGTTTAGTAGCTTCTTCTCAAAAGGCGAAAGAGAAGTTAGGGTGGAATCCTGAGCATGTAAATGTGAAGACAATTATTGAGCATGCGTGGAATTGGCATCAGAAGAAACCTCATGGTTATGAGAAGTAAGTAAAAATAAAAAAGAGAGGGGATCGTCGTTCAACATATGTTCGACAATACCCTCTCTTTTTTTGTATGATTTTTGCTATACTAAACTGTACTATAATACAGGATGGAAGGAGGAGAATGATGAAAATACTTGTAGTTGATGATGAATCGAGTATTCGTAATTTGATTCGGATGCAGTTAGAGATGGAAGGATATGAAGTATTGACGGCAGCTGACGGGAGAGAAGCTTTAGAGAAATGGAATGAGCAGCCAGATGTACTCATTTTAGATGTGATGCTTCCTGATACGGATGGGTATGAGTTATTACGTTTATTCCGAGAGAAGGATCGTGATATTCCGGTCCTTATGCTGACAGCGAAGAGTCAGATGAATGATAAATTGCTTGGTCTGCAGCTTGGTGCAGACGATTACGTGACGAAGCCTTTTAATTATGCGGAGCTTATTCTTCGTGTGAAAAATATGAGTCGTCGTGTAAAGAAGGAGGAAGTGTCTTCTAATCATGGGGTGATTCGAGCAGGAGAATTGGTAATTTGTCCAAAGGAAAGAAAGGTACATGTGAGTGGGCAAGAAATTCAGTTAACGTATCGAGAGTTTAATTTATGTCAGTTGTTTGTTTCGAATCCTCAGCGTGTGTTTATGAGAGATGAGTTACTTGAGAAAGTATGGGGCTTTGAGTATATCGGAAATACGAGAGCGGTTGATATTATGGTGCAAAGACTTCGTAAGAAACTCGGGAAGAGTGGGGAGTATATTAAGACGATTTATGGTGTTGGATATAAGCTTGATTGCTAAAAGGTGATGATATGTCTTTAAAACGAAATATGGTGTTTGGAATAGTTGGATTGCTGATTCCAATTCTTGTTCTTTTGTATGCAGTTGTGTATATTGCACTGGAGAAGAATGTGTATCATAATGCGGCAGATTCCTTAGAGAAATTAAGTGTGGAAGCACAAATTTATACGATGAATTATTTAGAGAAGGAAGCGGAAGTCGAGACGCTAGGTCCGAATTCGCTTTTAATTGCTTCTTATTTAGCAAAGCGAATGGATGTTCGTGTGCAGATGATTGGGAAGAATGGAGATGTTGTGGCAGATACACAAAAGGGAGCATTACTTCATCGAAATATCGACATTGAGAGTTCTTTGAAGGGAAAGAAATCTTATGTTTTCGAGGAGGGAGAACCAGCTCCAATTCTTTTGTTTTCAAGTCCGGTTTATTATGGAAACGATGTCATTGGGAGCATTCGTTTCATAAATGAGCTAACGGATGAGAAGGAAGTTTTAACAAATGTGAGTTGGACGTTTTTAATGACGTCTCTTTGTTTAGTGGCTGCCGGTATTTTCTTTGCGATTCGTTTGGCGAAGTCTCTTCATAAACCAATTGATCAATTAAGGCAAATGGCACATCGGCTTGCGAATGGAGATTATGAAAGTAAGATTGAGCTAAATGAGTATGTGGAAATTGCGCAGCTTTCGGCGTCCTTTAATGCGATGGCTGATGGAATTGAACTACATATTAAACAGTTGAAGGAAGAGAAAGAGAAACAGAAAGATTTCTTAGATCGAATTACGCATGAGTTGAAAACACCGTTAACAGCGATTATCGGTTATGTAGATTTAATTCCGAAGTTGCAGTCGAAGGAGGATGTGCAGGAGAGCCTCCGTTATGTGTCTGTAGAAAGTGAGCGTCTATTATCACTTGTAGAGGAATTACTTAAGTCTTCAAAGTACGGGAAGAGTACGTTTGAAGTGTCACCTACAGTCGTGAATATTAAAGAATTGGCAGAAGAAGCGGTTTCGATTGTGAAACTTAGGTTGCAGCAGTTTGAAATTGAAGTTATGAATGAGTTAACAGAAGTACACGTCGTTGCGGATTTTGATAAGACGAAGCAAATTTTCTTGAATGTGCTTGATAATGCGATTAAATATAGTGATGCTACGCAAGTTCGTATGAATGTAATTATAAATGAGCAGGAAGCGAAAGTTTTTGTTCATGATGATGGTATTGGTATGGATGAAGGTGTGCTTGCAGAATGGAATGAGTCTCCGGAAGGTAAGGTGCTTCCTTCAAGTTACGGGAATGGCTATGGCTTATACATTTGTCAGGAGATTATGAAGAAGCAAGGCGGAAGTATGCGAATTGAGAGTAGTGAAGAGATGGGGACTACAATATGCATTACATTTTTACTTCCGAGACGGATGGAAGACATAAAAAACTTGAAAGCGGTTAAATGATACATTTATGAAACAATTATGCGGTATTTTCGAAACAACGTTTTTTTATCTTGGAGGTAGGCAGAAATGAAAAGGCTATCATTTCAAATTCTTATGTTTGTCTTTTGTATGATCGTTTCTCTTATTTTGTTTTATGTTATTGAGAAGCAAATATATAATCGAATTACAATTGTGGATGACAAACAAGCCGTTTTACAAAGAGTGAATGAATCCCTTCCTACTGAAGTGAAAGTAAGGCATGAGAAGTGGGGAGAAATTGTTGTAACGGATGAAGTTCGTTTGCATACGATTGTTTCATTCTTTGACCGAATTCGAATAGAACCGAGAGAAGTGAGGAATCAAGAACAAGTATTTACTGGAGAAGTAACGTACTTGAATGGACATAAACGTACTTTTGCAGTAGGTGACTTGTTCCAGTACGAGGCTAATGTATACGGAAAGAATGGTACGGATCCGATGATCTCAGCATTTCAAACGTATTTGTTAAGTCTGTATTATACACCAGAGCGCATTAGTAATTTCTTTGCGGAGGCAAAGGAAGTTGTAGTGAGGCAAGGGGATGTAATACGTACTATAGATCTTACGCAAATATTTGATTCTATTCGATACGCAAAGCAAATTACAGATTACGGAGAAATTCAGAAATTATTACAATCACAGAATGAGCCGATTGCTTATATTACTGCCTATAAAACAGGCAAACGTGTAAAGAATGAGCGGGAGGATATTCTAACTATTTCTGTGTATCCATCGTACTTTGTTGTGCAATATCTCGGTGATAATAACGGGAATGTCATGTATATGAAGGGCTCCCTAGCAGAATTCCTTGTAAAGGAGAGTGTGTCATGAGAAAGATAGCCTTTTTCTTCTTTTTGCTAGTAATCGGAGGAGCGATGTCTAGTTGCTCTCGAGATACAACCTCTATTAAATATAATAAAAGTGGTCTCCCTATTTTGGATGATCGTCATCTCGTTGCGTATGTAGCGGCCCGCGAGGAAGTTGGTGAAGCTTTGCTTTCGTCATTTTGTAAACAACGCGGGTGTACATATGAATTTATTCGTCTATCGACAGAAGAACTTCTTCGGAGAGTAGAAGAGGAAGCTGGAAATCCGAAGGCGGATATTATTATTGGCGGTACAGTAGATGCGCATCAAATGATGAAGCAAAAGAACCTTTCTATTCCTGTTACGACCCAGCATGCGAACCGTATTTCAAAGACTGTTAAAGATAAAGATGGTTATTGGTACGGTTATGAAGTGGAGAAACTGGCAATCGCGATTAATAAAGAGCGGTGGAATGAAGAAATAGCGCCGCTCGGTCTTCCATATCCATCAAGGTGGCAAGATTTATTAGATCCGGTATATACGGGTAAGATTGCAATGCCTGATCCAAACGTTTCCGGCACAGCATATACTTTGTTTCAATCACTTATTGATACTTTAGGTGAAGAAGAATCGAAAGAGTATGTTAAGAATCTTGCAAGGCAAGTTGGTGAAGTAACGGTGAATGGTTATATGCCCGCAGAACTGGTTGCGAGCGGTGAATATATGATAGGCATCAATTTTGCGGGAGATCAGAGAATGCTTCAGAAACAAGGCTTTCCTATTGTAAGTAACGAACCTGAGCAAACAGGATTATCTGTTAATGCGATTTCGAAACTGAAGCGTGCACCGAGTGGTTTTATAGCGGACTTATTTATTGATTATTGTTTATCAGAAGAAGCGGGGCACATTTTAGAAAAAGTTTCGTTTGGCGTACCAACGATGTTTGCGAAGAATCAGAAAGAGATAGAAGGTCAGCCGGTTAGAAGGACGAACAAAAATATATCAAATAGTGGAATAATCGAGATATGGAATAGACAGCGTCTCTCTCAGCAGTGAGAAAAGGAGACGAAAGAATATGTTTAAATGGCTTAAGCCAGCACCTGCAATTGAGAGATTGCCGGCGGATATGATTGACAGGGTATACAAATTATTACGTATTCGTGTGCTAATGGGAATTTCAGTTGGGTATGCTGCTTATTATTTAGTGCGTAGTAACTTTACGTTATCAAGTACGTATTTAGTACAAGAATATGGTTTTAGTACAGCGGAAATTGGATTGCTAGGTTCAGTAATGGCAATTGTTTATGGATTTAGTAAGTTCTTTATGGGGAATTTATCCGATAAAGCTTTCGCCCAGCGCTTTATCGCAGTCGGATTATTCTTATCGGGGCTTGTAAATATTTGTTTCGGTTTTGCATCTTCATTTGGGATGATTGTTACATTACTTGTCTTAAATGGTATTGTACAAGGTATGGGAGCACCACCTTGTAGTATCGTTATGACGAAATGGTTCTCGAAGAAAGAACGTGGTACGAAAACAGGTATTTGGAATATTTCACATAACGTTGGTGGAATGCTAGTGCCGCCCCTTGTCGGAATTGGTGTAGGTATTTTCGGTGAAAATCATTGGCAGGGCGGGGTATTTATTTTCCCAGCGATTATCGCAATGGTAATTGCAGTTCTTGTTTGGATTAATGCGAAGGATACACCAGAATCTGAAGGTCTTCCTCCAATTGATGAGTATCGTAATGACTATGAAAATCTTGAAAAAGCAGATAATGCTAATAAGATGTCACCAAAAGAAATTTTAATGAAATATGTAGTGACAAATAAGTTCGTTTGGTATTTATGTATTGCAAATGCATTTGTTTACTTAATTCGTTTCGGTGTTATTAACTGGGTTCCGCTTTATTTAACGACAGTTAAAGGTTTTTCAAAAGCAGAAGCGCATGCTGCATACGCGATTTTTGAAGGTATGGCAATTCCAAGTTCATTAATCGTTGGTCTTTTAAGTGATAAGTTATTTAAAGGAAAACGTATGCCATTATGTATTATGAGTATGGCCGGAGTTGTTGTTGGTACGGTTGTATATTGGCAAGCATCTAGCGTACTTGTTGTAAGTATTGCAGTTTCTATTATCGGTTGTTTAATTTACGTACCACAGTTTTTAATCGGTTTAAGTGCGATGGAATTAGTACCGAAATTTGCAGTAGGTACAACAGTTGGTATGTGTGGTCTGTTCGGTTATGTAGGCGGAAGTCTTGTAGCAAACGCAGCAATTGGTGTTATTGTTGATCGTTCTGGTTGGGATGGCTGCTTCATCTTACTATTAGCAGGCGGTATTTTATCAACAGTATTCTTATTTATCGTGCAACGTGGGCATGAAAGAAAAGGTCCTAAAGTGGCGTAATAGTTTATTCAGAAAAGCGATCCAATCATTATTTTGGATCGCTTTTTTTATATAAGGAAACCTTTCCTTAAAACTATCTTAAAAGATAGAATGTCATATTTCTAATCATTGGTATTTTTGTTACAATATAAATGATTGTGTAAAACTTTGTAAAATGAGTGTAACAATGTAAGTGGGGATGCAATTTTCCGAAAGTTTTATACAATTAAATATCTATTAAACTATTAAGATATAAAAGGAGAGAGAATATGTTACCAAATACGGTTCGTACTCCAAACAAGAAGAAGAAATGGATTATCATCGGAGTTATTGCACTAATTGTTATTGTAGCAGCAGTTAATATTTTTGTTATGCAAGGTAAGAAGAAAGGTACGGCGAAGACAGATGCTGTAAGTTTTGAGAAAGTGACAGAGCGAAAGCTTAATAATACGAAGTTAATTTCTGGTCAAGTGAAGCCAGGAAATATTGAAAGTTTCTATGCGGATCCGACTAAAGGAAAAGTGAAAGATATTGCAGTGAAAGAAGGACAAGAGGTAGAAAAAGGAACGAAACTATTCTCTTATGATAATGAAGAAATTAATCTTCAAATGAAGCAAGCTGATCTTGATCAGAAGATGGCTGATATGCGTTACGATCAAGGGAAAAAGAAGATTGATTCATTGAAGAAAGAAATTAAGAAGGTAAAAGATAGTGGGGCTGGGAAAGAAGTAACAGACCCAATGGAAGAGCAAGTAAGTGAGTTAGAAATGGCTCAGAAAACAACTGACCTTGAGAAAGAAAAAGGGAAGTTACAAAAAGAAGAGTTAAGTAAAAAACAGAAAGAACTTACGATTTATAGTAATTTCACTGGTGTTGTACAAAAGTTAGACAAAGATGCGGCACAAAGTTCATCTCAAGCGTTAGGTGGTCAAGGGAAAGCATTTTTACAAGTTGCTTCTAAAGACCCGTTCCAAGTTCAAGGGACTTTAACAGAGCTTCAAAAGTCACAAATTCAAAAAAATCAAACGTTCACTGTAACTGCGAAAGCAAATAATAAGAAAAAGTGGACAGGTAAAATTACGGAAGTAAGTGAATTCCCAACGAGTGCAGAGATGGCTCAAGCTGCTGGTGAGGGAACTCAAAATATGTCTCAATATACATATAAAGCAAGTCTTGATAGCCAAGATGGTTTATCTCCAGGTTATCACGTTTCTCTGCAAGTAAATTTAGAGAATAAGACAATGATTGCTGTTCCAAGTAAGAGCATTGCAGAAAAAGGCGAAGATGCATTTGTTTATATTGAAGAGAAAGGAAAGCTTCGTAAACAAAATGTGAAAAAAGGTTCTACTGATGGAGACTGGACAGAGATTGTTGAAGGCGCAACAGTGGGGCAAAAGGTGGTTAAAAATCCTTCCGACGACGTGTATGACGGAATGGAAGTGAAAGAGAAATGATTACGTTAAATAATATTGCTAAGACGTATTATCAAGGGAAACTTGCGGTGCCGATTTTACATGGTATTAGTTTAACAATTCAAAGCGGTGAGTTCGTTTCTATTATGGGACCGTCTGGTTCTGGTAAATCAACGCTTATGAATATTATCGGTTGTTTAGATCGTCCAACAGAAGGTGAATATATGTTGAATGATGTGAATATCTTAACAGCAGACGAGTCAAAACTAGCTTTAATTCGTAATGAATATATCGGCTTTGTGTTCCAGCACTTTAATTTGCTGCCGCGTCTTTCCGCAGTGGAAAACGTTGAACTTCCGCTCATCTACGGTGGAGTGAAGAAAGCAGAGCGTCGTCAAAGAGCTCTTGAAGCGCTTGGAAAAGTTGGATTATCAGATAGAGTAGACCATTTACCTAGTGAATTATCAGGTGGACAGAAGCAACGTGTAGCTATCGCAAGATCGATTGCAAATAATCCAACGTTCATTATGGCCGATGAGCCGACAGGTGCGCTTGATACGAAGTCTGGTGCACAAGTTATGGATATTTTCACGAAGCTAAATGCAGAAGGTACGACGATTGTTATGGTTACGCATGAAGAAGAGGTAGCAGCGTATTCTTCCCGCCGCATTGTACTGCGAGATGGGAAAATTACAGAAGATAGAAGGTGTGCAGTATGAGTTTACTAGATAGTATAAAAATTGCCCTATCTTCTATTTTAGCTCATAAACTGCGTTCAGCTCTTACGATGCTCGGTATTATTATTGGTGTTGGTTCTATTATTACTGTCGTTGCGATTGGGCAAGGCGGGGAAGCGATGCTGAAGT
This sequence comes from Bacillus sp. SRB_331, assembly GCF_003264175.1. Classification (NCBI taxonomy): domain Bacteria; kingdom Bacillati; phylum Bacillota; class Bacilli; order Caryophanales; family Bacillaceae; genus Bacillus; species Bacillus sp. SRB_331. The sequence continues at coordinate 305,848 of NZ_NADV01000007.1, forward strand.
CGAAATTCGCAGGTTCTGGTGGTAATAACCTTATGCCAATTCAATTTAAACCAGATATTAATGATGAGTTTGCTATAGGTGGATTTCAAATACCGAAGTTAACTGAAGAGGATATTTTGGAAGTAAAACAAGTGAAAGATGTTTCACACGTTATTACGACAAACCAGAATTCAGAGGTACTTGATGTAAATGATAAAAAAGCAAATCTAAATGTTATTGGTCTTGATAATGAATATTTTGCGGTTAATAAAGTAAAGGTCGTAAAGGGACGTACTTTAAATGAATCCGATATTTCTCATGCAAATAACGTTGTGATGATTAGTACAAAAACAGAAGAGACGTTATTTAAGGACGTAAACCCAGTTGGACAAATTATTGAGATGAAGGGGCAGCCAATGCAAATTATTGGTGTGTATACATCTGACAATGAGTTTATGGGATTTGAAATGGAAGAAGCGTTAATTCCCCTTACTTTATGGCCTATTTTATACGGAACAGATGAGATTCAAAGTATAGCAATTCAATCTAAAAATGTAGACAATTTAGAATCAGCAGGGAAACAAGCTGTTGATGTATTAAATAGTCGTAAGCCAAGTGAAATTCCAGGTAAATATGAACTGGTGAATTTAAAAGAGTTCCAAGAAAATGTTTCTAAAGTTACTAATATCATGACGATGATCATCGGTGGTATAGCTGGTATTTCATTAGTCGTTGGTGGTATCGGTGTAATGAACATCATGCTCGTATCTGTAACAGAGCGTACGCGCGAAATTGGAGTACGCAAAGCGCTTGGGGCAACGCGTAGTAAAATTTTATTACAATTTTTAATTGAAGCGGTTATGTTAACGCTTCTAGGTGGTTTGATCGGAATTGGTCTTGGATATGGCGGGGCATATATTGTTTCCACATTTGCGAAATGGCCACCGCTCGTTTCATGGGAAGTTGTCGTTGGAGGCGTATTGTTCTCTATGACACTCGGTATTATTTTCGGATTAATTCCAGCAAACAAAGCTGCGAAATTAGATCCAATCGAAGCACTTCGTTATGAGTAGATTATTAGTGTAGTAGAGAAGTTCTCTACTACAAGTTACCGTTCTAGTGGGCGGTTCGTAGCCTCTACATGAGGATGTGAACCGCCCGTTAGAACGGGTTATATAAATAGAGGGAGGCGTTATAATGGAAGCGAATATTAATACGCAAGATGTAGGTTCGAAAAAGCCATCATTATTTGGAATGATTACATCTCCAGGTGTGCAGTTTGAGAGAATGAAAACGAAAAGTCCGGTTTGGGGGGCATTTTTCCTGTTTGCTATACTTGGGACAATCACGGCAGCGGTAGTGGCTTATTTAGCGTTAGTTAATACTCCGGAGTTGGCAAAAGAGCTTAAGGGCGATTCAGCAGGTATGGTTAAAGGGTTTACTCTTGGAGGGGGAGCGATTTTTGGTTTCCTTGGAACAATTGTTGGTTTGTTTATTGTAGCTGGATTTTATAAGGTTATTATGATGTTCATGAGTAATGATACACCGTATATGAAGATATTATCTATTTACTTATATGCAAATATTGTTTATTATCTTGGTGGTATTCTAAATGCAGTGCTAGGTTTTATTCTTGGTGGAACTGGTACTGATAAATATACAAGTTTAGCGCCTTTATTTGATCAGGGAACGATTGCTTATGGTATTGGTTCTGCGTTTGAAGTGTTTAACATTTGGAGCTTGATCTTAACTGGTTTAGGCTTGCATATCGTTGCCGGTTTAAGTAAAAAACAGGCAATAATTTTAATTTCTATATTCTTTATCCTTACAATTGGATTTAGTATGTTAGGCGGTATGTTCTCTGGCTTTGGTAAGTAATATGTTATTTTGAAAAGGTGGCTCTTCCTAGAGTCACCTTTTTTATTTTTACCCCTATTTCAAATACCCCCATCAGTATTTGAAATTACCCACAATGAAATTTCCTTTCTCATTTTATATTGTAGAGGTACCGCGGAATACTGAAGAGGTATACCTTTTAGAAACGGGCACTGTGTGAAGCCAGCGACTTTTGCAGATACGGTTGTTTTGTATGAAGGTATGATTGTAAATCAAATAAAGAGGTTAAATATTTACCAAGATTATGAAGAGTATTATCAATGTGGTTTAATTGGTCTTTGGCATGCTTATGAAAGGTATGAGGAGGAAAAAGGGAGTTTTCCTGCTTATGCGGTTGTAACGGTACGTGGTTATATATTGGAAAGGTTGAAGAAAGAATGCGTAGTGCAAGAGCGCTATGTATGCACGGACGAGTATGAGGAACGATTTGAGTGTGAAGATGCTGGAACGAGGGCGAAGGATTTTATGAGTGTGTTAGATGAGAGGGAGAAGCATATCATTTCAGAGCGATTTTTTACAGGGAAAAATATGGGAGAGATAGCTTCTGAAATGGGGATGACGTACTATCAAGTGAGATGGGTATATCGACAAGCACTTGAGAAAATGAGAGATAGTGTAAGGGGATAAGAATAATAAGTAGAATGGAAGGCAAAGGAAATATTGCGTTCCATTCTATTTACTTTAAGGCAGTAAATGTGGCAAGAGGTTTTTTAAGGTAATGAATCTTTCATGTTCATTCGGGATAATACATGTCCAGACTTGAAAAATTGTTGCTGTAACTTATGAGAACCTATTTGTATTGTTATGGTAGTTCCGTTAAAAAAATGAATGTTAGCTTTGTTAGTTTTTTTGGAAAACTCTATCTCATCTATATGGTTATAGAACAACCAAATGCAGCTTGGAGAAGAAGGAGATTCTGTTGGGAAAACGCAAATATATTCTTTGTGATTAATCGGAATTGGAACATTTTGTTTGAGCTTAAAGTTTATTTGGACTGCATGACGTCTACCTTGATAAGTAGAATGAACATGTGTTAGACAAGATTTCTTTATGAGTTGGATAGCTGTTTGGCAAGAGTACAGAGGGTTTCCGCTACTGTCGATAATTTTTGTCCGGTAATAAGGGTGTTTGCAAGGTTCGAGCATCATTGTAGAACTAGAAATAAAAATATCATTTTCATTATCCATGATTCTAAAATCCTCCCTTATAAAAATTGTTATTCTGAATATAATTATATACGAATTATGTAAAATATTATTAATCTTTTGTTTCGTATTGTAAATTTTTACGGTTCGTTTACAATCAATAGATGATAGTCTTTCTAATTTGCATCGCTTGTACATATATATGAAAATAGAAAAGAGTAGGCGGTGATATAGCATGAAGAAAAAGTATATTATTATGGCTCTAGCTGTTGTTCTCTTAGTTTATTTAGCAAACAGTAATCCGGGTAAGGGAGAATATACGGATTGGGCAGCAAAACAATTTATGAAGCGTAATGATGTGAGTAAGAAGCTAGACGAGGTTGAGAAAGAAAACAAAGAGGGTATACTTGGCGATCTAGCATCGGCGGGAAAGAAATTGGCAAATAAGTATGTTGAGCCACAAGTTGGATTATTAATCGATCATTATACAAAGCGAAATGATTATATTTTCTTCTCGACATATAAGACAGAGTTTGATGTAGGCGGAGAGAATTATAAGTATGTTTGCGTTGGTTTTTCAAACATCTTTATCCCGATTGAAATGCCGAAGAAAAAAGACGAATCTGCAAAATAATGCAGATTCGTCTTTTTGATTTACGGAGTAATCTGAACTTCAGATAAAGTTTTTTTGGTTCTGGTGCAAACACTCCAAAACGCTTGTAAATGACCTCCTAAACTTGGACATACTGATATTAGTACTCTAAAAAAGGATGTGATTGGTATGGAAGAGAACAATCTATTCAAGTGGAAACATTCTCAACCGGATATTATTTTATTAACCGTGAGATGGTACCGACGGTATAGCATCAGTTTTCGTGATTTAGTTGAAATGATGGAAGAACGTGGGCTATCCCTTCCTTAAAACAATTTGACCTATCGTCAAAAGAAACTACGCTTTTGCTAGACTAAGCTGATACTTAATGAGACTAAGCTAATACTTTATGAGAATGAACTGATACTTCGCTAAACTGAGCTGATTTTCGTTAAACTGTGGACAAAAATTAAAACCTTATGATAAAACAAAACTATAACTACATTGAATTGAACAAAAAACTAAACTTATGGTACAATAATTCCGTCAAAAAAATCAAAAACTCCTCTCGGTGTTGGTTGCATCAAAAGGATTGAATAAATCTAATCTACATATAATTTAGATACTTAAATCACAAGTTATTATTTAAAGTCAAGTTCTTGGGAGGAACTTGTCTTTTTTATTTTTATCAAATTTATACTCAGACACAACACTCACACCGAAAAACAAGGAGGTGAATTACATGAACGATAGCAAAGAATTTTGTCCTCATTGCAACGCTAATTTGCAAGGTGATCCGATTCCTAAAGAATCACAAAAATGGTATGGCTGCACTCATTTTACTCGAAAAATCGGGATTTCAAGTATCACACGCGATACAATCTTGAACTGGCAATGTCCTGATTGTAAAAAAGAGTGGAGAAATTAAGCTTCTCCACTCTCTTTTTTATCGAAATAAGGCTTTACTACTTTCTCTATATAAGTTTCTATAGTTTCCAAACTAGCACTTATTTGTCGTTCTTCTTTTAGTTTTTCATATATTTTTTCTGGTGTTTGTCCACAAGAATAACGAGTCCATATTGCTCTTATGATAACTGGCGGTAAGGCTTCTTTGTTTTTAACTTTTCGTAGCATATTTGACCATTTATCTCGACTTCTACCCATTTTCCAATCATTTGTCACCTTTCAATTTTTCTTGAAACAACTTTTGAACAGCTAGCGATGCCGGGTCCATTTTCTGAACACCTTTTTGTTCTCTAATTTTAACTGATAATCTCTCTTTCAATTGCTCAACTCCCCCATAGTAACCATGATTTATTTTCAAGTATTCGTTTATTTTCATAGTATTGGGATATTTACGCTTTCCATCTTCAGCTATTCTTGAATTTTTCATACGATATTTATAAGCAATTTCTAACATTTCATCAGTTAATAGTGGTTTAGACCGTTTGTTTTGCCCTGTATTAATTTGTGAAGGCTTATCCAGTATTTCTGGATGTTTTTCTCTTAAACTATTTATCAGCGTTACGTGAGAGCCTTCATATGCATAATTTTCTTGCATGTAACGAAAAGTCCTCGAATAGTTATAGCGACCTGTCTTTTCTTTGTAAGATTTAAGATGTTTATAGGCAATAGCTAATTCTTCACCGCTTAATACTTTTGGCCTTCCTTTTCCTTGTTGGTTTTCAAATTTTTCATAAGCTTTTAATCTTGTTTTTAGCATTTCAATTTCCGCTTGTTTGTTTAGTAATTTAGTATTTAATAATTGCGTTTGTCTTTTTTCTTTCTCATATGAATCCCAGTTCTTTTTTATTTTGTCATTTAAAGAGTCGAGCAAGGATCTAAAGGAATTAGTTTTCATTTCAACAAAGCCTTCCTTGCTATATTGTCGTACTGGAACAATTACTTTTTGTCCATCTACGTTATGCTCTAAAGGTTTTACACTCCCTACATCATCAATAAAATTAAAATTAGGGCTTACTTTTAAATTTTCATCCGAACCGTTATAACTCATAAGTCGCACCTCTTTTGATTTTTAATTTAAAACAATTATATCATTTTTTTAAAATATAAAAGAAGGGAAACTTATAACTCATAGAGAATTTTATTTAAAAAACATAAAGGAGTTGGAGTTTATGGCGATAAAAGAACTTGTAAAACAGACTACTTTAACAGGGCGGATATCACGAATACTTAACGATTCAACAGAATTACAAAAGGAAATCCAACGTTTATCAAAACGGTTCGACAACAAAAATAGGGAGTGCGAGGTATTAAAGGAAAAGTGCGAGGAATTAAGCAAAAAATTGGCATTTTACGAAAGAATACATTCACTCAAAACTAATAAATAGCAATTAAATCCGTGAACAAGACTCAGATTTTATGTTATAATAATTCCATTAAAACAATAAAAAATCCTTTTAGTGCGCTAACACCAAAAGAATTAAAATATAACAATGTGCTATTGTTTGAAGTCAAGTTCTAATTCTTGGGGACTTGGCTTTTTATTTTTGTCAAACTTATAGTTAGACACGATATTCACCGCTTTCTTGAAATCATATTTCTCGCATAAATCCAAGAAGTAGGAACGATTTTCGTATTTTAAAATCTTTTTCCAAATATCATAATCTAATAAACCTAACAAATCAGCGTCTTCTAGCTTCTCTTTAGCAACTTGTTCATCTGTCTTATCTTCTAATATGAATCTCTTTTTCAAACCTTGTGACCATTGCAATTGCGCTTACCTTTGAAACACTCAGCATATTCTAGGAATAATTTTAAATACTTTTCATCATCTTCCTCAAGATATCTCCGTAAAAAATCAAAAGGCGTCATCGAATCATTTTTAGCTTTTTTAATATGCGCTTTACTCAGTTCCTGATCCAAACCCCAAGTACCATGTTTACTTAAATAATTTTGAGCTTCATCTCCATCTTGCAAATCCAAACCATATTTATAACTCGTACTTAATCCGAATTTTTCACAAGCCTTTTCCCACAAAAAAGTATTTTTTCTCTATAATTTTCAATTCAACATCATTCATATAGAACAACGCAATATGTACATGTGGGTGGAATCCATTCTTACTATATGTAACCTCAAAAACTTGAATTCTACCAATCAAATCTAACTCATCTCTAATATTGTTATAAGCTCGTCCACTCATAAATTTACGAGTAGCATTTCCGAATTTTTCTAACGTTTCTTTTAATCTATCAGCTTTATTATGACCAAACGTAAGGGTTAATAAAGCGATATAACCACCTTCACTTAAAAGCATGCTGTAAATCCTTACGTCGTCTCTCACTAATTTTCGCTGCGCAAACCGGACAATTTCAAACACTTCCACAAACCAATAGGCCATTATAAAATGCCCTTTTAGTTTTTTTATGTTCCCAAACCTGAACGTTGGTTTTATTATTCACTAATCTAAGACACTTAGAAACCCGTTCATTTGGTAATGCTTTTCTTGCAACAGAAGCGTTTTTTCTATGAGGCGTGCACCCTTTTTACTGGTGTAATGGGATTTTCGATAGAAAAGGCAACTGTTTTTCCATCTTCTTTCACGAAAATTAACTCTAGTACTTGCATGCTTTATTCCCTCCTTTTTAATTATAGATTAGAAAGATCTGACGTGCTTACAAGTTGTACAGCGTGAAGTGATGATTGTTGTAGTGAAGCAAGAGCACGTGCTACTTCATGTACTTTTCCTAAATCTGCATTTGTTTTTACACGTTTGAATTGCTTGTTCTTAAAAACTGTTTTACCGTTTTTGTCTAATCCTCCGTTTAATACAAGGCGTAAAGTTAAATCCATTACGATTGTTTCAACTGCCATGTTTATCACCCCCTTTCACTTTATAAATAGGGTGTAAATGTCATGTTTTGGCGTGAAATTTTTTCTTTTTTTTGGTACTCTTAAAAGACTAAGAGAGGGGTTTTCGGAAGAATGAATCGTAAATGGTTATTTTGGATTCCTGTATTACTATGGATGGGGATTATTTTCTATTCTTCAGCTCAGCCATATAAAAAACAGGATATGCGCTCGGATATTGAGCAATATGTAAATGTTGAGTTTGTGAAAGAGCATTTTTCATGGGTATCTATCGATTATGGCGGAGGTACACCTGTTAGTATCGCAAATAAAGGTGTAGCTGGATTTGTTGAGTTTTTCCTACGTAAAGGTGCTCATTTTATGGTGTTCTTTATGCTCGGCTCATTGACGTATTATGCTTTTCATCGATCGGGTTATTCGAGAAAAAGGTGCTTTGCATACGCCCTCCTTTTCGTTGCGGGGTATGCAACATTTGATGAAATTCATCAATGGTTTACAGGAGACCGTACACCGATGTGGCAAGATTCATTGCTTGATACGTGCGGCGGGTTAACAGGAATTATAATAAGCAATTGGTTTTGGCATAGAAAAAGGAGCTAATCTCAGTTAGAGATTTGCTCCTTTTTCATTTATCCCGCTATTTGTGGGAATAGAAACATCCACCTTATCCAGCATTAACTGTCCGTAAAAGCCCGATTGGTGAAGGCTAATAATCAGTGGGGGATGAACAAAACCCCATTGATTAAAGTTTCACTTTATACGCCAAGTAATTCTTTTAGTTCGTCGGTTGATAGTTCGGTCATCCAACTATCGCTTGTAATGACGGCGTTGTTTAATGATTGTTTTCGTTCTAACATTTCATCAATCTTCTCTTCAAGTGTTCCCGTTGTAATAAGCTTATGAACGTGAACGAAGCGTTTTTGACCAATGCGATAAGCACGGTCTGTTGCTTGGTTTTCTACAGCTGGATTCCACCAACGGTCATAGTGAATAACATGGTTGGCGGCAGTTAAGTTTAATCCTGTTCCGCCAGCCTTTAACGATAAGATGAAGATGTCATACGTTCCGTTTTGGAACTGCTCAATCATCTTGTCACGCTCTTTCTTCGATACGCTCCCGTTTAAGAAGAGGACGCGCTGACCAAATGTTTCTTCTAACATACTTTTTAGCATGTTCCCCATGCCAATGTATTGAGTGAAGATTAAGCAACTTTCATTTTGGTCTTTTATATTTTCGATGAGCTCCATTACCGTTTTTGTTTTCATAGAGCGCTCGACGATATTTTGTGGTTCTTCTTCTTTCAAATAAAGGGCTGGGTGATTACAAATTTGTTTTAGCTTGTTCAGCATAAGTAATATAAATCCGCGTCTTTCAATTCCGCTTAATCCTTCTACATTTTGTAATGTATCTTGAACAAGTTGTTCATATAAGGAAGCTTGTTCGCCAGTTAGTGGACAATAAGCTTTCTGTTCTTGTTTATCTGGTAAGTTTAATGCGACCGTTTGATCTTTCTTCGTACGACGCAGTAAAAACGGCGAGATAAACCGCTGAACTTGCTGGATTTTTCCTTCATCGCGGTCCTTTTCAATCGGTGTGACGAAGCGGCGCTGGAATTGTCCTAAGCTTCCGAGATACCCATGATTGATAAAGTCGAAAATAGACCAAAGCTCAGCAAGTCGGTTTTCCATCGGTGTACCGGTTAAAGCAATTTTGTGATTTGCTTGTAGGTTTCTTACTGCTTTCGACTGTTTCGTATGTGGGTTTTTTATATTTTGTGCTTCGTCTAAAATAACAGCGTCCCAGCATAACGTACTAAGTTCTTCTTCATCAAGCTGAGCTAATGCATAAGAAGTTAATATAACATCTGCCGATTGAAGAAAATCTTTAAATGACTCATCCTTAGATCGGTTACTTCCATAGTGTAACTGAACACGTAAACTTGGTGCGAAACGCTCAAATTCTTTTTGCCAATTTCCAAGGACTGATGTTGGTGCCACAATTAATGCAGGACCTGTTTGGAGATTGTTTTCTTTAGCGTATAGTAAGTAAGTTATCGTTTGAATACTTTTTCCGAGTCCCATATCATCGGCTAATAACGCTCCAAATCCAAGCTTTCGTAAGTATAGTAACCACTCAACACCGTGTTGTTGATATGGGCGGAGTGTTGCTTGTAGCGAAGATGGTACATCTACCTTTGGAATATCTCCAATGTGTAGAAGTTTTTGGAAAAGCTCTTCGTAATATCCATCTAGCTCGATTTCAATATCGGTAAACGGACTATCGTCTTCTACAATTTCTGTTTCTGCCGTATTAGATAAATGTTGCTGCAACACATCCTTCATTTCAAGTCCATATTTATCGGCACGGTGCATTAGTTTTTTTACTTCTTCAATAAAGGCAGGATCAAGTCTCATCCATTGACCATTTAAATTGAAAAGACGTTTGTTTTGTTCAACGAGTTCGAAAAATTCACTTTCTGATAAATCAATTCCGTCCGTTGAAATGCGCCAGTCGAAATTAACGAGCGTATTCATGCCGAAGAAAGACTGTGTTTGTGCTGTACTTTGCTTCAGCTGTACACGCAACCTCGGTTTTGTTGCTTTTAAATTTTGCCACCATGATGGTAGTAAAATTGTAATACCTGCTGCCAGTAATTCATTACTTGCTTCGGTTAAGAAGTTCCAAGCTTCCGTTTCAAAGAGTTCTTCTCGGAACTTGTCGTCCTCTTTTAGCCACGGTACGAGCTTACTGAATCCTTCTTGTGTTTCAAGGATACGTTCTTCGTAATCGTGCCATCGTTTTGGTAAGGAATCGATACTTTCATATACATATATGCGATGTGCACCACGTTTTGGTGTAACGATTGTTTCAAGCTTCCACATTTCAAGTTCTTCTTGCGGTTCTTGTAGTCTTAAGCCGACTGTAAATGGAAGATCATCTTCAATGTAACCAATTTTTCGAAGCCAATCTTCTTCATGTAGTGCTGCTTCCAATTGCCTTTTCGTAAAGTCGTAATGTTCATATAGTCTCTTTGCATCTTCCCATCCGTCATTTGAGCGAGCATCTTGCAAAATACTTTCGTTCACAGCGGCAGAGAAAAGAGATGCTAACATGTCATCTTCAATTGAGGTATTCTGAACTTTCCAAGATGGCTGCTGAGACCAATGCTTCATGTCAGGTGCGAAGCTGCCGCTGACGAAAGCGTCCCATAATTCACTTGCGTCCTTTGTAAGTGCCGTAATAGGACCGTTCATTTGCATATTTGCAAATGAATTCATCGGTTTATTTGCGATGTATTCAAATGCCTGTGCATTCGTTAACATAACGCCTTGTTTTCCCTCATACGTTGCTTCTTTTAAAAACGTTCCGTAGAAAGAAGTAGAGTGCCATGCGAATGCATTTTTTTTCCAAGTTGCTACGGATAAGAGCGTACCGCTATCATCTTCTCCCCAAAGGAACCAACCTTGACTAACGTGCTGGAGCCTAATTGTTACTTCAGTTTGTATGATCATCGATTAATTTTCCTCTCCGTAATTCCTCTTGTAGTGCACGCAGACGTGAATGTAAGTTAGCGATATGAATAATGAAAGCATCCCATTCATCAGTTCGCTTCAGTCGTTTATAAAGCATACGTAATTTCTTTAAGTAACGAACGGCACGTTTATATGATTTGCGATTTCGCTCTTCAATTGCTTCCATTGCGGCATGGTGATAAAGAGGAAGTGCTGCTTCGGGCGCTTCTTTTTCAATATCTTTCAATGGTTCTTTCAAAAGTTCGATTACTTCGAATCCATATAAGAGCTGAAGTTCCGTCCATGCATGGTATTGTTTCTTCGCAAGTACATATTGTTCATAATTTGTGAAACTATACGGTAATAGTTCTTGTAAAATCATTTCTAATCCCGCTTGTTCATTCGTATGCGTTGCATATGTCTCATACATCATCACAAATAATCGAACGATATCTTGTATGAAGACGGTATTTTCTTGTTCCGTTATCGTTTCTTTTACTTGTTTATAAGTAAAGGAAAGCCAATCTTTAGCGCGGTCCCACTCCATCGCACTTAATAACTCTTCTAACCAATAGAAGTAAAGGCTCACAACAGAAGAAGGCTGTTTTTCCAGTAATTCCATTGCCGATACATCTTCACCGTTTAAAAAGAGCAGGTGAGAAGATGCTAATGCTTTGGAAAGTGGATTGATTTTAGTATCGATTCTTTTTTTTTCTTCTTGTAGCTGCTCTTCTGTTCTTAACAGTTCACCCCATACGTGACGATAAATGAAGAATCGCTCTTGTGTATAGGCATCGGTAGAGAAGAATGCTTCATGTATGAGCCGCGCTGTTTCTTCTAAAATCGGTTTGGATTCTTCTGGAATCGCCTCTGTTTTTAGGTCCCTAACGGTAGATTCAACTTTATCAACGAATAGGCGAACGACGTTAACTGGTTGGTGATAAGAATATAGTTTGTTTGCTTCAAATTCTTGAATTTCTTCTAATAATTTTTGAAAGCAATAAAGTGCCGCGTGCAACTTAAATAATTCATGAATAGCAACGATGCGCGGAGCTTTCCGTTCTAATTTTGTATAGAAGTCTGTAAAAAGACTCATAAGAAAATACATTTGTTTATAAGTGAGCCGCGCTTGTTCTTTTTTAAATGATTCATATTCATTTTCAAAGTATGTTTGCCAACTTTTATAATCCATTTCTTCAAAAGCTGATGATTGCAATACTTGTCGTGCAGTTCGAATAGGAGGAAGAGAAGGTTTTGTATTATTTTTGAATAAAGTTAATACATCTCCTACTTGCCCAAAACTAGAAGCTGCAGATAGTAACACAGCAAGCATATGCTGACATTGCGTTGGCGCGAAGCAATCGCAATAGCTTTCAGTGACATTACGAATCGGGATGTGAACGCTATATACACTGCCTTCAGCATTTACAGTTCCGGATAGCGTATAGCCATCAAAGTCAACGTTATAGACAACACCACTACGATATAGTTGCCGAGCTGTAGCGACATGCTCTTGATCAGCAACTTGCTGTGGATCAAGCCCTTGAACGAACTCATTCGCAATCATCATAATTTCATCTTTCGTAATTGAGTCTTGCAGCATAATATTCCTCCGTACACAGATTTCTTTCCTTTACCATTATAAACAAAAAATGCTCAAAACAGAAAAAATGAAATTCTAATTACACAATTAGAAAATCATGGTAATATATATGAAGTTAATTTTGTATATTACCATATGTTTATAGGGAGAGAGTTAGCTTGTCAGATTTATAGACGAAATTAGGTAGTGGAATGAATAAGATACAAGAGGGAATAGAACAAGGAAAGCAGAAGTTGCAAATTGCACAAGAAATTGCTCAATTGAAAAAGGGAATGCAAGTGCAAATGCAGATATCGCAGAGGTTGATGAAGTAAATGATGGCTTCCATTATGGTTTATTATTACTTGTGATTCCGTTATTCCTTATGTTTAGCGCAGGTAGAAAGTTAGTAGAATTACCGACTACTAATATGTATATTACACTAGCGGTATGCAGTGGCTCTTACACAATTATGATGATTGTAATGAACATAATTTCTAAGTTTTGAATTGATGTATCTGGAAATGTAATGAATTTATTCGAGGCAATTGTCACGGTGCTATCTATGCAGAATTCATTTATATATTTAACTTTGTTTAGTTTCATTGTGACATATGTAGCGGCTTTCGCTGGAATGAAATTAGCTAAGAAATAGGGGGAGAGCATATTGAAGTTTTGTGGAACTTGTAAAAATCAGCTTGCAGACCATTTGAACTTTTGTCCTGAGTGTGGAAGTAAAGTAGAAGAAATTGCTGATCAAACAGCTTCTTCTCATTCAGAAATGCGTAGAGCAACAAGGCGAGTGAAAAGTAAGAAAAACATGTTTTTACTTATAGGTTTTGTCATTGTTGTTGCTATTTTGTTTGGCGCATATAAATTCGGTGCAAGCAAGTTTTCGAAGGAAAAGCAAGTAAATGCAATGATCGAAGCATTCCAAAAGAAAGATGTGAATGCAATCGATGAGTTTTTGAAAGTAGACGATCCAAGCTTAAAAGTGAAGACAGAAGATATTAAAGCTTACATACGTTATTTAAAGGATAATCCTTCGTACAATAAAGCATTACTGTCTTATTTACAAAAAGAAACAGTAAATCAAAAGTTAGCAAGTGATAATGCATCTTTTAAAGATGGGCAAATTATAGAAGACGGGAAAGAGTGGTTCTTATATCCGAAGTATAAGTTCAGCATGAAATCTTATTACATGAGTGTTAGCACAACTGCAAAGAATGCTGAAATATATGTAAATGATAAAAAAGAAACAGAGCTTTCTAGTGATAAAACCTCAAAAGAATTAGGTCCATACTTCCCAGGTGCTTATGTTGTAAAGGCGAAGGCGAAGACAGAACTTACTGAATTAGAGACAGAAAAAGAAGTAGATCTAGCAGACGAAAAGAATGGGACAGTAGAAGTGAATTTGTCAATTGAAGGAAATTATGTAACCATTTCTTCCGATGAAAGCGACGCAACTGTTTTTGTTAATGGTAAGAAACGCGGAAAATTAAGTTACGGTAGCTATAAACTTGGTCCTGTACCGACAGATGAAACGGTAGAAGTACATTTAGAGAAAAACACTGACTTTGGTGTCATTAAATCCGAAAGCATCAAAGTTGGAGACCAAAGCACATATTATTTAAAGTTCCCGAAAGAAGCTTCAAGCTCAGCAGTTGGTGACTTTGTACAAAATCATATTTATAATAACGTGCGTGCAATTGCATTAAATGATTTTAGCTTAATTGAAAGTGATTATGATAAGAGCGGGAAATCGTATAAGAAAGACCGTGATTACTTGCAATATCTACACAAAAAAGGAATTACAGAAGATTTATTAACAATGGGAATTCGTAATGTAGAGCGTCAAAGTGAAACGAAGTATAAAGTAACGACATATGAAGAATATCATATTCGTTATGGTGATGGCTCTGTAAAATTCAAAAGCTTTAATAATGACCATATCGTTACTGTTAATGGAAATGGAAAGATATTGTACCATTCTCTTGGAGCGAATAATACGCTGAAGTCAGAGGAAGTATCTGGTCCGACTCGTTAATATTAAGAGAGAGACTGTTCAATTTTGAACAGTTTCTTTTTTTATGTAGCACCGCTATTTTCAATCTTTGTCGGTAAATCGATATTTCATGTCGAACCGTTGATATATTGTAATTTATGATAGATATATTCGGAAAATCATTGATATAATTTTCTCTACTCGTATTCATGAAGGGAAAATAAAAAAGGATATCACTTAGTCGGAAAATTCTACTAGGTGATACCCTTTTTGGCAATTAGGAGCGTGTTTGCTTTAATATCGCTTGTACATATGGATCCTGTAATATTTGTTCTATAAATGGTAGCATTCCTTGCTCGAATGGAATATCAATAGGAAATGGCTTTTGAGAGCCTGGCTTTATTCCATATTGTACGATTTTGTAATGTGTATTTTCTTCAGACTTGAGCACAATTAATTTATAGCGATTGTCATCATTTGCGAGTGAGAAGTCAATTGCGATAGCATCATATGTTATATCATCTTTATATATGTACGGTTTTGGTGTACCGACCCAGTCTACCTTAGCTTTTAAATTCATGGACGTCACCTCCTTATATGTATTATATAAAAAATAAAAGCCAGCTCTCAATAAAGAGAACCGGCTGTAATTTAGCAGTCATTGGTTATTTTAAAATTTTCACTTTAACAGTTTTGCGTCCCCATTTTTGAGCAGCGCTATCTGATCCAAGTAGGATGTCGATACGGTTACCTTTAATTGCACCGCCAGTATCTCCAGCGATAGCTTCTCCGTAACCTTCTACCCATACTTTAGATCCTAATGGGATTACTTTCGGGTCAACAGCGATCATTTTCATGTTTGGGTTCGCTGTTAAGTCATGACCCATTGCAGTTAATACACGGCCGCCGTATGTGCCACCGTTTTCACTTGGGTGAGCTGTATATGCCGTAGCTACAACTGTTAACTCACGACCACCAGAAGGTGTGCTAGTCTCAGCAGCTTTCACAGCAGGCTTAGCAGCTGGTTTTGCTTGTGCTGCAGGTGCTTGAGCTTTAGCTGGTGCTACAGTTTTAGCAGGAGCAGGTTGTTCTTGTTTCTCGATAACAGGTGCTGTACCTGTTAAGAAAGGAACGTGAACATAAGCCGTTTTCCCGTTATATTCAAATTGTAACCACTCATTTTGTACTTGGTTCGTTGTTTCGATCATATCGTCTTTCTTAAGCGTTCCAAGAATTTCTGAGTTTGTGTTCGCTTCAGCACGTACATTTAATACGTTAGTTGTTACATAGTAAGAGTTCTTTGTAAACTCTGCACTTACGAATGCGTCTTTACCATCTAATTTGATTTGTGACCATCCGTTTTCTGTATTTAGAACATCTAATTTATGACCATTCTGTAATTTACCGACAACTTTTGATTCAGTAGTAGGGTTTTCTCGTACGTTTAGTACGTCTGTTGTTACAACAGTTTCTGCATTAGCAGATGCGGTGAAAATCCCAAGACCAAAAACTGCTGCTGTTGCTATTCCAATTAATTTTTTCATGATAGCCTCCATTGCGTTTGTTTTCGTGTCCTCATTATAGCAACAGATTTTTTCGGATTTTGGGAAAACACACAATTACAAACCATTCGTAATAAGTCGTTAACACTTTGTAATATAGCTAGAATGAGAGGAAAGCGTTTTTCATTCCATATAATTAGTAGGTTTCTAGTTATATTCAAAATATTTAATACAACATATTTTTTTCGGTGTAAATAAAAATATTACAGGGGTGTTACATAATGATTACTATACAGTTACATTCCTTGAGTATTTTACCGTTTTATGGGTAATATAGTTATATAAACATAAACATCTCGTTTGTGAAGTTATAAACACGCGCTATATACTAGCAAAAAACCGCATAATTGTTACAAGAAGAAAGGGTTGTAAAGAATAAATCTGCCCTTTTTTAAAACTGTAACACATCCTTTTTTGGGGAAATCTCTTCCCATCCGCATTTTTCTCACACAATTTGACAGTAGTATTCCAATCTTGTAGCTCTTGCAGAGTGGAAAGGTTGTACGGAAGGTAAGGCTGTCCATAAGAACTCTAATTGGTGAAGGCAAAACTAAGAGAGCCGAAAGAAAATCACCACAAAAAACTATGGTTTTCTATCCGATTTAACATATCGGAATTTATGATTTTTACAAGAAATGAAACATACGAAGGGGGATTTGATGAGGAAACTGACGAAAACATTTATTGTCTCATTAACATTATGTATTGCATTTACACTTTGGGGGATTATTCCCGAATCTATTATTGGAAAAGGTAGCTTAGGAAATGTAACGACTGTAATTCAAGCTGCGTTAGTTAGTAAGTTTGGATGGTTCTATATTATTTCCGTTTCTATTTTCTTAGGAATTGCTATTTTCTTAATTGTTTCTAAGTACGGTTCGATTCGTTTAGGTAAAGATGATGATGAACCTGATTATAGTTATATGACATGGTTTGCTATGTTATTTAGTGCCGGTATGGGAATCGGTTTGGTTTTCTGGGGCGTCGCAGAACCGTTGAACCATTTATACACACCTCCGTTTGGAGAGGGTGCGACTGAAGAGAGTGCACGCCTTGCACTTCGTTTCTCATTTTTCCATTGGGGATTACATCCGTGGGGATTATATGCACTTGTAGCATTATGTATTGCGTATTTTACATTTAGAAAAGGAAGAGCAAGTACAATTAGTGCGACAGTGGGTCCGCTATTTAAAGGCGGTGAACATGGCCGTATTGCCCATATGTTTGATGTTCTAGCTGTATTTGCAACAGTATTTGGTGTGGCGACATCATTAGGACTTGGGGCAAAGCAAATTGCGGGTGGTGTTAGTTATTTAACATCCATTCCAAACTCATTACCGACACAGCTAGTAATCATCGGAATTGTAACTGTTCTTTATATGCTATCTGCGCAAACGGGACTCGATAAAGGAATTAAATATTTAAGTAATGCGAATATTATTTTAGCGTTTGCACTTATGATAATTGTATTATTTGCAGGTCCAACAAACTTTATTATGAATTATTTCACTTCAACAATCGGTTCATACATTCAAGAATTGCCAAGTATGAGTTTCCGTTTAAGTCCATTAAATGAAGGCGGAAATCAATGGATTCAGTCATGGACAATTTTCTACTGGGCATGGTGGATTGCATGGTCACCATTCGTAGGTACGTTTATTGCTCGTGTGTCACGCGGGCGTACAATTCGTGAATTTGTTGTTGGTGTGTTACTCGTACCAACAGTAATTGGTGCGCTTTGGTTCTCTGTTTTCGGAGGAACAGGTATTCACATGGAGCTATTTGATGATGCAAATATATATGGACAAATTAAAGAAATGGGCACAGAAGTAGGATTGTTTGCGATGTTAGACCAAATGGGTAGTATGGGACCGGCTTTATGTGTGTTAGCCATTTTACTTATTTCAACATTCTTTATTACATCGGCAGACTCTGCTACGTTTGTTCTAGCGATGTTAACGACACATGGTAGCTTAAACCCACCAAATCGTATTAAAATGGTTTGGGGTATTGTTCTAGCGGCGTTAGCCTCGATCTTATTGTATGTCGGAGGATTAGAGGCGCTGCAAACTGCGTCGATTATTGCGGCCTTCCCGTTCGTATTTGTTATTTTCTTTATGATTGCAGCACTATTTAAAGAGTTGCAAAAAGAAGGACGTATGAAACAGCATTAATAATAGAAGAAAAAAATTCTGTATATATAAATAGTATTAGGACTGTCGAATGTCGGCAGTCCTTTTTCACTGTTCTATACTATTGTAGGAAAATCATTACTTTGTTACGGAATACTATAGATATCGGTAATTTGAAAAGAAAAATCGATATAGTTCGACATTATCCGATATTTTACACATTATATTCATATTTTTGACAAAAATATGTCGGAAATGTGTTGTTACTTTTATGTATATGTGCTATATTATTTCCTGTAAGCGATTTCAAATAGTTTTAAAGCGCATTCAAGGGGGACAACTAGAATAATGAAACGTTACGAAAGAAAGTGGAAGCATATTTGTTTGAAACGTGTGGCACATCGAAATGCCCAAGAAAGCACGGAACCAAAGACTGAAACTCGTAAAGAGCATCAAGAGAAGCAATTGGTTCTACAAAAATAGCAATCACTTTTTCGTATATAAATGAAGGTCGATCGTTCGTTGGGGGATGGACGTGAAATAACTTTCAGCTAAGGGGTATTGTCTGATATATAGTATTACGGTAAAAAATAAGCACAGAGCATACGGCGCTCTGTGCTTATTTTTTAATGAAATCTATTTTTCTTTTTTAAATCGTACTGTTTTATCCCAACCAATTACTTGTTTCTTGCTCTTTGCACGTAAGTAAAGAATGAGACTGCGAATAAACAAATACGTAAAGAGCTGTGCGTACGTAAAGTACATAATGACGCTTATGAAAATATTGGTCGGTGTAAAGGTTCGTTCGACGCTCTGAGCACTAAATAATTGAGAAACATATGTAATATATGCGACATACCACATAAATAGTAATGGAATGCTATATTGAATTTGGAATATGCCGAGCAGTCCAATTATAAACCAAACGTTTGAAATGATTAGGAATAGCCAAAATACGACATACACTAAAACTTGTTGTAAGGAATGGACGAGAAGTTTCCCTTTAAAAAAGCTTAATGAAGAAAACATTTTTTCTAAAATGTATAAGTTTCCTTGAAGCCAACGTGTCCGCTGTTTTATAAGAATTTTTAAATGTTCAGGTTCTTGTTCCCATGTAATCGATTCCGGGACGATTGGTAAGAGATAGCCCTTTTGGGTAATTCTTAATGTTAATTCAGCATCCTCTGCAATTGCATAAGGAGCTGGAAAATCTGAAATTCTAATGAAATCATTCGTGTAAGCCAGTTTCTTTTCTCATTTACTGTACGAACGTGTCCAACTGCTCCAACGGCATCCTTTGTTGTTTCAGCATGTTCTACGAGCATTCGCAGTGCATGTGGTTCAGGTTGATTATCTGCATCGTAAACACAGAAATATTCACCATCCGAAATGCTAAGGCCGTAGTTTAATACACGCGATTTTCCTTTCGGTTCGCCAGGTGGTACACGAATGTGATGAATATGAGCATAGGCTTTGTCGAAATCATCGCCAATTTCAGGTGTTTCATCTTGAGAGTTATCGTTTAATAAATAAACGTTTAGTTTGCCTGGGTATTCAATCTTTGCCATTGCTTCTAATGTATCTTTAATAACGACGCCTTCATTATGGGCAGGTATTAAAATATCTACACTTGGATAATGTTCTAGCGTACGATCTTTTCGTTTACTATTTCGATGAATTAAGCCCGCAATTGTTAAGAAAGAGTAATAAACGAGTAAAGCAGAGAATAGAAAGGCGGTAAAAATCAATACATATTTAATTGAAAATGTGATGCTGATCCAGAAAACAAGTACACAAAACAAAATAAATAAAAGAAGCATAACGAGTGTCATCATAATGTGATATGTCCCTTTGCATTGATTTGTTCTCGTTTTATTTTAATATCTTGAATTGCTTCAGCAGCAAGGTCAAAGTCAGTTCTTACTGTATCAACTAATAATGAAGCTACACGATCCATGACACTTTCCTTCGTATATTTACTAAAGGAAGTGAAATCAAAGAAAATAATCATGCCTGTTTCATTACGACGATCCATCGCAGTCCTTAATAATGCTTGTCGTCTTTCGAATTCTTGCCTTGTTAATAGTTTTGATTCTCCGATGTATTGCTCCAACACTCTCACTCGTTCAGTTAACTCTTTATTTTTAAGGATGACCTTTTTTAATAGGTGGGTTGAAATATAAACAATGAAGAAGTTAGCTGCCATTAGGAAGTGGGTAATGATATATTCCCATTGTTCTGATGTACTCCATAAGTGAAGCCACGCTTCATAAAATAAATAGAATACTGAAATGATGGTTCCCAGTATAAAGAAAATAAATGCTGTTTTATCAGCTAAAAATAGGAATAGTACATTTATGATGACATATATAATTGTAAAAATGAGCGCGTGCTCATATTTCGTCACATGTACAGTAGTAAAATAAAATAAAATTTGTAAAATCCACATAGAAAGGATTTTATAGGATTTATCTTTCACGAAACTTTCCTCCTTAAAGATAATTCATGCAGGATATTTGTAGTATGCACAATTATTAATAAATGGACCGTGTAGCTGGAATTTTTTTTAAAGCGTGCGACATCAAATAGTATCCCTCTTGTGCAAGAAAAAATAAACAGACATACTAATTATCGTAACATATCATCTAGATATCTAGACATGTGGTGTTTAGTATATATGAAAATTATATTTATAGTATACAAAAAAGTCTCCTCTTTAAAAGAGGAGACTGTACATTAATTTATAGGAACATCATACCTGCAACTGCTGCATTTAAGAAGTTCGCTAGTGTACCAGCGATAACTGCTTTAATCCCTAATTGTGCAATTTGTTTACGGCGAGTAGGAGCTAATGTTCCTGTTACACCTAATTGAATTGCGATAGAAGAGAAGTTTGCAAAACCACAGATTGCGAATGTTAAAATCAGATTTGTTTTTGCAGAGAACTCTGCCATGTGAGGTCCTAAGTTTGCGTATGCAACGAATTCGTTGATTGCAAGTTTTTGACCGATAAAGCTTGCTGCTTGTATAGCTTCACCCGGTGAAACCCCGATTAAGATTGCAAATGGTGATAATAAGTAACCGAAGATTAAATCAAGGCTAAGTTTAATATGGAATAAAGACCCAACTAATCCTAATAGACCATTTAATAAAGCGATTAATGCGATGAAAGCCATTAACATTGCTGCTACGTTAATAACAAGTTGCATACCTTCAGATGCACCACGTGCAGCTGCATCGATAACGTTTGCGTCTTCACGTTCTGTAGAAAGTTCAACGTTGTTATCTACTTTTTCTGTTTCTGGCATAATTAGTTTCGCAATTAATAAACTTGATGGAGCTGCCATAATTGCTGCTGCTAATAAGTGCTCTAACGGAATACCCATTGCTGCATAGCCGACAAGAACTGATCCGGCAACAGCTGTCATACCGCTTACCATAATAGTGAAGAATTCACTATTTGTTAAGCGTGCTAAGTAAGGTTTAATTAAGATTGGAGCTTCAGTTTGTCCTAAAAATACAGTCGTTACTGAGTTTAAGCTTTCTGCTTTAGAAGTTCCAAGAAGTTTACTTAATGCACCACCAACGACGCTAACAAATTTCTGCATAATACCGAAATGATATAAGATTGCTACTAATGAACTAATAAATACGATTGGAAGTAGTGCTTGAATAAAGAATACAAATCCCCAAGGTCCTTTTGCGTTGACTAAATCCCCAGCAACGAACTTAATTCCCTCGTAAGAAAAATTAATTAATCCTTGAACGCCATCTGCAGCGTATTTTAAACCTGCTTTTCCGGCATCCCATCGTAATACGATAAATGAAAATGACATTTGTAATGCTAGCGCGATTAAAATTGTGCGCCAATTAATAGCTTTGCGGTTGGAAGATAATAAGAAAGCGATTGCTAATACTCCAATCACGCCGCCAATTCCCCATAAAACATTCATGCAGTGTATGCTCCTTCCTCATAGTAAAAAAGTGTATAAACCAGTTGTCTATACTTTTGCGAATATAACATCTTAAGTAACTTATCATAATGGACATCGGAGGTCAAACGTCTAACGAAAAGTTTAAATAAAAAGAAAATTCTTTGAAAAAACACATATAAAATGAATCGACATGAAATAGGTTATGTTTTTTGTTGAAATATATTCATTGTGATAACGTTTTGGACAATTTTTATAGAATATGGTGTACGAAATAGGAGAATGAACGCATAATTTTTTCGTGAGAAAGAGAATAAGAGGGATTCATATATTGAAACCTTAAAAAAAGAGGCTTCTAGTAAACTAGAAGCCTCTGAAACTATCACTTAAGGTGCTTTCGTATACCCTAAGAAATGGCTTTTCCAATAAGAGTTGCTTAATGAAGCGATTGCTACACCTTTATCTCCAGCTTGGATAAACGATCCACCTCCAAGGTAAATACCCATGTGAGAAGGACCAGCTTTATAAGTATTTTGGAAATAAATTAAGTCGCCTGGCTGTGGACTTGAAGTTTTTGGTAAGCTACTCCAATATCCTGCAACACTTTGGCGGCTAATGTTATGGCCAAATTTCTTAAATACGTGGTAGATGTAACCACTGCAGTCGACACCATTAGCAGAAGAACCGCCCCAAACGTATGGCACGCCTTGCATAGATTTCGCGTATGCAAGTATAGAAGAACTGTCACCGCTATTATTGCTTGTATTGTTATTGTTTTGATTTTCATTTTCATTAGGCTTATTATCTACTGCGCCCCCAACTGGTGTTTTAGATAGGAAACGTGTTCCGATGTAACCAGTTTGACCATTGTAGTTAATTTTGCTCCATCCAGAGTTTTCAGAGATTACTTGAACCTTCTGTCCTTGTGGAAGTGCGCCTATGATTCTATAATTTGTACCTTCGCCGCTACGTACATTTAGTGCAGAAGCATTAATGTAGTAATCGCCAATTGCACCTTGGTTAGGTTGCTCAGGTTGTTCAGGAGTAGTAGTGCCACCTTTAACGAATTTTACGAATTCGCTGCTAACGTAGCCTGTTTTTCCCTGATAATTAACTTTAAACCAGCTACCTTCAGATCCAATTACGTTTAATTTCGTACCATTTAATACGCCACCAATTACGCTATGGTAAGTAGCAGGGCCCGTACGAACACGTAGTGATGTTGCGTTAACGACGTAAGTGCCACCAGTTTGAACAGTTACATTATTGTTTTGTTCCTGGTTGTTACCTTGCGTGGTGTTTTCGTTAGAACCGCCTTTTGTTACGTAGTCTTTGCTTAAGTAAGCTGTTTGTCCTGCATAATTGATTTTGAACCAATCTTGAACTTCGCCTACAACTTGTACTACTTGTCCTTTTTTCACAGAACCTATAGTTGTATGAGAAGTGCTAGGACCTGTACGAACGCGAAGGGAAGATACGTTTACTGTATAGTTTCCGCTTGCTGGTTTTACAGTATTATTCGTATTGTTGTTTGAAGAACCTGCATTAGAAGAAACACCAGATACGAATTCGCCACTTACATAGCCAACTTTTCCATTATGGTTGATTTTCACCCAACCATTTTCTTGACCAATTACGTTTAATGTTTGTCCTTCATATACACGTCCTGAAACAGAACTAGAAGTGTTAGGAGCGGTACGTACACGTAATACATCAGCAGTAACTTTATTGTTTCCACCTGTGCTTACATTGTTATTTGTTTTTTCCCCATTTTTTGATACAAATTCACCACTCACATAACCTGTTTTCCCATTATGGTTAATTTTGAACCAACCATTTTCTTCTCCAATTACGTTTAATGATTGACCGTTATAAACGCGAGAGATAATGTCGTGAGAAGTGCTAGATCCTGCGCGAACATGTAGCACGCTAGCATTTACTGTATAAGATGAACTGTTTGATGCGGAAGCTGGGACAGTTTGTGTAGCAGCTTTTTGTGTGTTTTGTTCAGGGGCAGCTTGAACGCTATCAAGTGTAGGTGCTGCTCCTCCTGCTACAGACACTGCCGCAAGACCGGCAAGGTATTTTTTCATAATTTGTCGATTCCTTTCTGTCTGTAATGTAGTGAAGAAATATTTACCAACTGTTAAAAATTCTAAAGAGCATGTCGATTACTGTCAAGACTTATGCGGGAATCTGAATATGACAAAAAGATTACAAGAAAAAATCAAGGTATAAATCTAAACCTTGATTTTTATTTAAATACATATGTTGGATGTAGAGAGAATAGAAATTATTCGTGTTTAAGAAGATGACATGTTGGATTGTAACAAGCTTTGAAAAAAGGATTTTTGTAGCATTTTTGTGATAGGGCCAACTTGACCATCTTGAATTGCAGTTCCATCAAGGTGGGTCATCGGTAAAATTTCAATAGTCGTTCCCGTAAAGAAGCATTCATCTGCTTGATAAACATCGCGAATGCTGAACAGTTCTTCTTGTACAGGAATACGAAGGGTTTTCGCTAAGGAAAGGACATATTGACGAATAATGCCATTTAAAATAAGGTGATTGGCTGGATGTGTGTAAAGAGTTCCATTTTTTATGAGAAAGAAATTAGAACAGCTCCCCTCAGTTACAGTACCGTTTCGTACGAAAAGAGCTTCTTTACAACCTTTGCGTTCAGCTTTCGTAGCAGCTAATACATTTGGTAATAAATTTAAAGATTTGATATCACAGCGTAGCCAGCGCGTATCTGGTTCTGATATAGCACGTACACCATATTCAATCCATAAAGCTGGTCTTTCCTTCTTTGTAATATAGGCATAGATTGTCAGAGGGACGTCATATGAGAATGCATGGGTACGAGCTTGTACACCACGAGATACTTGCAAATAAATAGTACCATCTTCGTGGAAATTATTACTTTCAATTAGTTTGTAAAGTAGGATAATAAGTTCTGCTTTTGAGAAAGGAAGTGATAATTCTATTTCTTCCATGGAGCGATATAACCTTGTGATATGCGGATCTAATAAGTGAAAGTTCCCTTTATATAGGCGAATAACCTCATAGACACCATCTCCAAACTGCAAGCCTCTTTCTTCAAGTTCTATGTACGCGCTATGTTTCGTTGTATCAATAACTGCATCATTCCATAGTACAAATTTTTCGTATGCCAATTTTCGTCCCATCCTTTCGTTAGTACATGAATAAAAAGCACTCTAGTTATTTTTATGTGAGCAATTCTCTTCATATGACGTATATGTATTTGAAAATTATAGAGAAGTAGTGGTGATTTATAGCATTTTGTATATACAAATTCGAAAATGAGAAATACGAATCCTGCTTTTTGAAATAAAAAAAGCAACATTCGTATTGAATGCTGCACAAGGAGGGTAGCTATCTTTCGTAGGGACATCGTCTTATTAAAAGTTTTAGTAAGACAATTATAAGAAAGTTGAAAACAAATGGTGCACATATTTCTCTAAGGGATCTTATCACAGATGAGAGATAAGAAATATGTGAAACCTCGTTTACATATTTTATTATAAAGATACTTCATTAATGTAGTGTAAATATTCGGTGAAGGTTATGTAATTTTAAAGTTAATGAATAGGAGAGGAAGGATAGTAGAAAATAAAAAAAGAGGCTGAGATTACTCAGCGCTCTTCTTTTCTTCTTTAATAGCTGTTTTTACTTCACCAGTTTTGATCTTGTTACTTTCAGAGAAGCGAAGTAAGTCACCTTCAATGATTTTGTCAGACATGTTCAATTCATTTTGGGCACGATCAATAAGTGGTTGAGATTCTTCTTTCGGTAATTGTACAACTTCGCCAGTGTTACGGTCGTAGAATGTACTGTTCGTGTACATGTACTTATCTGTAACGAAGCTACCGTCACGAAGAACAACGAATCCTTTATTATCAGGTGAGAATACATCATGACCGAATTGAATTTGATTCGTAGAATCCACACCAAGTAAGTTTAGAATTGTTGGTTTAATGTCAATTTCACCAGTCGGTTTTGAAATTGTTTTACCTTCTTTTTGACCTGGAACGTGAATAAACATCGGTGTTTTTTGTAAGTTCATATGGTCAAATGTAGTGATTTCTTCTTTTCCTAAGAACTGTGCCATTGCACGGTTATGGTTTTCAGAAATACCATAGTGATCACCGTAGAATACGATAACTGAGTTGTCGTAAATACCTTCTGCTTTTAGACGCTCAATAAAGTGTTTCATTGCTTCGTCTAAATAGCGAGCAGTTACCATGTAACGGTCAAATACGCCATCACCAGAATTGTATTCATCGATTAATTTCGTACTGTCATCATAAGTGAATGGGTAATGGTTTGTTAAAGTAAGGAAGCGAGTATAGAACGGTTGCTTCACTTCTTTTAACATATCGATAGATTGATCGAAGTATTCGATATCTTTTAATCCCCAATTTAATTTTGTTTCTGGCGTAATTTTGTAGTCAAGCTCGTTGTAGTAACGATCATAACCAAGTGCCGGATACATAATGTTACGGTTCCAGAACGTTGCGTTATTCGCGTGGAATACTGATGTGTGATATCCTTGCTGACGCAAAATTTCTGGAGTTGCTGTATATTCGTTATTACCGTGTGTGAAGAATACAGCACCACGGTCTAGTGGATACATTGAAGTATCTACTAAGAATTCAGCATCAGACGTTTTACCTTGCCCAGTTTGATGGAAGAAGTTATCGAAGTAATAACTTTCTTTCGCAAATTGGTTTAGGAATGGTGTAACTTCTTGTCCGTTAACTTGCGCACCAATTAAGAATGTTTGTAATGATTCAAGAGAGACAACAATTACGTTTTTCCCTTTTGCAGTACCAAACATATTTGGATCTGGTTTACTTTGTGCTGTTTTCACGTAGTTTTCTGTTTCTTGTAATTTACTACCATCAGCAAACGCTTTTTGTGAACTTGATTTTGCTTGTAAGCCAAGATCGTATGCTTGGTGTACATATAATCCTAAGTTTTTAACAAGCATAACGCGGTCGAATGAACGTGTTAATAGTTCTGGACGCTCAGCTTCTGCAAATCCTAGGTTTACGCAGAAAATAGCAACCGTTGACACGAAGTATAGAGAACGCATCGGACGCGCTACACGTTCTGTCGGTGCAAAATCTTTCTTCTTCTTCAATAGAACGAAGAATACGATAATATCCGCAAATGCAAGGATGATTTTGTAGTTAAATAATTCTTTCACACTAGAACCTAAACTTCCGAAATTAGACGTTTGTCCTAGTACTGGTAAAGTAACGAAGTCATTGTAGAATCCGTAGAACATTACGTTACCAACAAGAATGAACGTTAAGATAAAGTTAATTCCTAGTGCTATATAGTTACGTTTTTTCCCTTTTGCAAATAATGCAAGACCCACAAACAGTAATGATGCTGCTAATGGACTAATGAATAAAATGAATTCTTGCATGAAAGATTCAAGTTTTAAATCGAAGCTAGTGCGTGTAATGATGTAGGATTTTAGCCATACGGCCAAAGCCACGAATAAAGTAAAACGCACGTTTTGAAATTGTGATTTCATGGTTTCTTTCATTCATTTCCACCCTTTCTCTATCAGGCTTGGTCGATTTTGGAGCGAAAAATGTTAAAATAAAAAATACATAGTTTTCTTGGCCATAATTAGAGTTTCTATATTCACCCATATACGACTTTAACTATGCATACCCTTTTTGGTTTCTTGTGCTGCTCATAAGCATAACGTCATTTCTGTATTATACAACAAAATTCATTTCTGAGAAACACTATAACATTTTACATTTTTTGTATGTGATTTGTCACTACCAGAGAAAACTTTAACATTCGTTTATATGCCCGTCAACTAGAAAATATAACAAAAATAGAAAAGAATGTTAAGCGGAATTGAAAGTTTTTTGGTTGAGAAATATGGAATAGAAATCTTTAAGTGGTTGTCTAGAAAACTATTATATGAAGGAAAATACGAAAAAATTAACGAACACTTGTTCTTTTTGGTTTTGTTTGTTACAATGAAATTTCGTTGATAGATTATGTGTAATTTTGATGAACTTTTACTGATAACATAACATATTGTAGCTTATTTCTTTTGAAAATAGGGAGGCTTTTGAATGAAACAAAAATTTTCAGTTGAAGCGTTTTGGAAGAAAATAAAACATGTTGCGAAGCAGGCAGGGCAGTCGGTAATCTATGCGAGTTTATTGTTGTTTTACGTTTTGCAAAGACCGGATGTTCCAAAACGAGTGAAAATTATTGTAATCGGAGCACTTGCTTATTTCATTGCACCGATTGATGCCATTCCAGATTTCATTGCTGGAGTCGGTTATACGGATGATTTAGGTGCGTTAATGGCCGCACTATTACAAGCATCGATATACGTAAATGAAGATGTGAAAGATAAGGCACGAGTGAAGTTGGCAGAATGGTTTGGTTCGGATATAGACACATCATTTATCGATCAAAAATTAGATCAATAGGTGAGAACTGTCATAGGATGACAGGGCGAACGTAAGCGAGGAAGTGCATTATGCCATCAGGAAGAACGCATACGAAAATAAACTTAATATCCCTTCCGGTTGTTTTGTTTATGCTCTTTTCGTATGGATTAACAAGTTTTGATTTTTTATTAACTTTTGCAATTGGCTTTTTAGTAGGTACTTCATTTTTAACACCGGATTTAGATACGTACAGTAATGCGTATAATAAATGGGGATTCCTCCGCATTTTTTGGTATCCATATAGGAGCGTAATGCCCCATCGTTCCTTCTTCACACATACGATTATAATTGGTGATATTATTCGTATTGCATACATGTTAATTGTGTTTTCTCCGTTTTTATTCCTATTAAATATAATCGCATTCGGTGGAAATTTAATAGAAATTGCGAAGGAACACGAGGTTGAAATTGTAACGTTTGTAATGGGGATTGTTGTGGCGAGTACGCTCCACATTATAGCGGATAAAGCGAATACGCGCCGAAAGAAAATGATGAGAAAAAAGAAGAAACGTAGAAGATAAAAAAACCGTCCCAAAAGGTATTTTGGGACGGTTTTTTCTTATTAATAGGTAGGTTATTCTTGTCGTATTTTGTAGTTAATTCGATATTCCTTGTCGAATCGCCGATAAAATTTCATTTACGATCATGCGACATTAATTTTTGGACAGTTCCTTTTTAATCAAACGTTTGTTTAAAACTAAGCTTTCAGTATCTTAATACCTTTCACGATATTCCAAATGAAGTAGTATAAGCTAATGATTCCGCAAATGCATAAGACGATGATTGCTCCAATTCCAAGTGTTACGTCTGGTTGATCAGATCCGATGCCCATAATTCCTAAAATAACTAATCCAATAAATGAAGCGATGCTTGGAACGATATGTGTCCATAGAGCACGTTTCGCATGTGGTTTCGTTTCAGAATCGCCCACAATCCACACGATAATAGGGAATAAGATAGGTGCAAATAATACACTAAAGTATGATAAAGCTGCTAATATTTTGTTTCCGTTCATATATATCACCTCATAAGTAATGTCCGTTGTTATACTTTTAGTATGCGATAAATTTGGCAACCTTCCTATCGATTAACATTACAAAAACGTGACGCTTTTGTAAGATTTCCTTTTTAAATGATGAAATTTTCGAAAAAATCTTTTTAAATGAAAATTGTTGTGATAAAATTATTGAAAACGTTTTCTTAAATGTTTTGTATTTTTTAGGCTTAAAGGTATGATGACCTGGTAGTCTATTGATAAGGTTATATCTTATTTAAAAGGGGATTCTTTAGGGGGAGAGAACAATGAACACATGGACACAAGTTTACGATCCGTTCGGTAACATTTGGATTTCGGCAGCAGTCGCACTTATTCCAATCATCTTTTTTTTCTTAGCTTTAGCGGTTTTCCGCATGAAGGGGTATGTGGCAGGATTTATTACAGTTGTATTAACGATTTTGGTGGCGTTATTTGCGTATAAAATGCCATTCACAATGGCAATGGCAGCGACCGGATACGGTTTCTTATACGGATTATGGCCAATTGCGTGGATTATCATTATGTCGGTATTTTTATATAAAATTTCTGTGAAAACAGGTCAATTTGATGTCATTCGTGCATCTGTATTATCCATTACGAATGACCATCGTTTACTCGTTATTTTAATTGGATTTTCATTTGGAGCATTTTTGGAAGGGGCAGCAGGATTTGGTGCACCAGTAGCGATTACGGCAGCGCTTCTTGCAGGCCTTGGGCTAAATCCTTTATATGCAGCAGGTCTTTGTTTAATCGCAAATACTGCACCAGTAGCGTTCGGAGCGATGGGGATTCCGATTACAGTTGCTGGACAAGTAACAGGCATTGATCCGCATAAAATTGGACAAATGGCTGGGCATCAATTACCGTTCTTATCTTTATTTGTTCCGTTCTTTATCGTATTTTTAATGGATGGCTTTAAAGGAGTAAAACAAACGTGGCCTGCTTTATTTGTAGCGGGTAGTTCATTTGCAATTACACAGTTTATTACAGCGACGTTTTTAGGACCAGAACTTCCGGATATTACTTCAGCGCTTGTAAGTTTAGTAAGTTTATCGCTATTCTTAAAAGTTTGGCAACCGAAAGAAATTTATCAAACTAAGCAAGCGAATAGTGAAGTAGCAGCAACGACGACGGCGACATCTATGCCGAAACTAACGGTAGGAAAAGTAGTAAAAGCGTGGTCTCCGTTCATTATTTTGACTGTGATGGTAGTCATCTGGAGCCAGAGTTTCTTTAAAGCGTTATTCGCTCCGGGCGGCGCTTTAGAAAGTCTCGTATTTAAATTTGAAGTTCCAAGCTTGCACAATTTAGTAATGAAAGCAGAGCCAATTGTAAATAAACCAACACCTTATGAAGCAATCTTGAAATTAGATATTTTATCAGCGACTGGAACAGCAATTTTAATTGCTTGTATCATTTCTATCTTTATTTTGAAAATGAGTGCAAAAGATGCAGTAGCAACATTTAAAGAAACGTTAAACGAACTAAAAATGCCAATTCTATCTATTGGATTCGTATTAGGATTCGCATTTATCGCAAACTATTCTGGTCTATCTTCTACATTAGCGTTAGCACTTGCAGGAACTGGCGGATTATTCCCGTTCTTCTCACCATTCTTAGGATGGATTGGCGTATTCTTAACAGGATCAGATACGTCAGCGAACGCACTGTTCTCGAATTTACAAGCAATTACAGCGCAGCAAGTCGGTGTATCTGAAGTGCTTCTTGTTGCAGCAAATACAACGGGCGGTGTAACAGGTAAAATGATTTCTCCGCAATCAATTGCGATTGCTTGTGCGGCAGTT
Organism: Bacillus sp. SRB_331; assembly: GCF_003264175.1. NCBI lineage: Bacteria > Bacillati > Bacillota > Bacilli > Caryophanales > Bacillaceae > Bacillus > Bacillus sp. SRB_331. The sequence goes on from NZ_NADV01000007.1 coordinate 337,378, forward strand.
GGACTTGCTGGGAAAGAGTCAGATTTGTTCCGCTTTACATTGAAGCATAGTTTATTCTTCGTTACTATTGTTGGGATTATGACGTATGTGCAGGCTTATTATTTAACTTGGATGATTCCGTAAACAACAAAAGAAATAAACTTTGCATTTTTCAGATTATAGTGTATGATGGGAAAGTATTGAAAATTAAATCAGTGATAAACTAGGGGTGCCTAACGTATGCGTAGGCTGAGAGAGAAGCGTGTGAACTTCTTAACCCTTTGGACCTGATCTGGCTCGTACCAGCGTAGGGAAGTTAACGGCTTTACATAATTATGTCTTTATGAGCCAGGTCCTTATTCTTTTATGGACCTGGCTCTTTTTATTTTGGCATGCGCTGGCCATATCTCGTCCTTGTCACGAACAGGGGGGCAACAAAGGTTATGAAACAGTCTGTTTCAGCTGAGCAAATTGAATTGAAATCGAGTTTACCAGGAAGTAAGAAAGTGTATGTGGATGGAACACGTGAAGGTATGAAAGTACCAATGCGCGAGATTGAACAAAGCGATACGAACGGTGTTCAAAATCCGCCAATCCGTGTGTATGATACGAGTGGACCTTATACAGATCCAGAGTATAAAGTGGAGCTGGAAAAAGGGATTCCAACGCCGCGCCACTCTTGGACCTTGGGGCGTGGTGATGTGGAAGCTTATGAAGGACGCGAAATTAAACCTGAGGATGACGGTGTGAAAGTGGCTTCAAGACATACACCTGTTTTCCCGCAAATGGATCGTAAGCCGCTTAGAGCGAAGCAAGGTGCAAATGTTTCGCAAATGCATTATGCGCGTAATGGCATTATTACGTCTGAGATGGAATATGTTGCGATTCGTGAAGGGGTAGAGCCTGAATTTGTTCGTAAGGAGATTGCAGAAGGTCGTGCGATTTTGCCGGCGAACATTAACCATCCTGAAGCGGAACCGATGATAATTGGACGTAATTTTCACGTGAAGGTAAATGCAAATATCGGAAACTCTGCTGTATCGTCTTCTATTGCAGAAGAAGTAGAGAAGATGACGTGGGCGACTCGCTGGGGTGCAGATACGATTATGGATTTATCTACAGGTAAAAACATTCATACAACACGTGAGTGGATTATTCGTAATGCTCCGGTACCAGTTGGAACTGTGCCAATTTATCAAGCGCTTGAAAAAGTAAACGGAATTGCAGAAGATTTAACGTGGGAAGTATATCGTGATACGTTAATTGAGCAGGCGGAGCAAGGCGTTGATTACTTCACGATTCACGCTGGTGTATTACTTCGTTACATTCCAATTACTGCAAAGCGTATGACAGGTATTGTTTCGCGCGGTGGTTCGATTATGGCGCAGTGGTGTTTATTCCATCATAAAGAAAACTTCCTATATACTCACTTTGAAGAGATTTGTGAAATTATGAAGCAGTACGATGTTTCGTTTTCTCTTGGAGATGGATTACGTCCAGGTTCTATTGCAGATGCAAATGACGAAGCGCAGTTTTCTGAGCTTGAGACACTTGGTGAATTAACAAAAATCGCTTGGAAACATGATGTGCAAGTTATGATTGAAGGACCTGGGCATGTACCGATGCATTTAATTAAAGAAAATATGGAGAAAGAACTTGATATTTGTCAGGGTGCGCCGTTCTATACACTTGGGCCGTTAACGACAGATATTGCACCAGGTTATGATCATATTACTTCAGCGATTGGTGCTGCGATGATCGGCTGGTTTGGAACGGCGATGCTTTGTTATGTAACCCCGAAAGAACATTTAGGTTTACCGAACAAAGATGATGTTCGCGAAGGGGTTATTACGTACAAAATCGCTGCGCATGCAGCCGATCTTGCGAAAGGGCATAAAACGGCTCATCAGCGTGATGATGCACTTTCAAAAGCACGATTTGAATTCCGTTGGCGCGACCAATTTAATTTATCTTTAGATCCTGAACGCGCGATGGAGTACCATGATGAAACGTTGCCAGCAGAAGGGGCGAAAACAGCGCATTTCTGTTCAATGTGTGGCCCAAAGTTTTGTAGTATGAGAATTTCACATGATATTCGTGAATATGCGAAAGAAAATGACTTAGAAACGACAGAAGCAATTGAAAAAGGAATGAAAGAGAAAGCGGTAGAATTCAAAGAAACTGGTAGTCACTTATATCAATAACACGTTACACCTCTTTACTTGATTGATCACACTGTACCTAACTTAAATATAGAAGAAGCCCCCTTTGCTAAGACGGTAGCAAAGGGGGCTTCTGTCGTCTATCCCGCTATTTGTGGGTAGTAAAACTCCCACCTCAAAATTCGGCTGGAGCAAAGAAGTTAGGTGGGAGATAAACTGCCCGTAAACGCCCGATTGGTGCGGGCTAATAATCAGTGGGGGATGAACACCCACCCACTGATTAAAGTTTCACTTTATAAGGTGAAGAATAATTGTACCCAGTAGTATAAGAGGAATAATGTGACGACTGTTGTGAGTGGGATTACGATGAGAGATACGCTTAAATAATCTTTCCATTTCACTTTAATTTTGTTTTGTCTTAAGATATACATCCAAATGAGGGAAGCTAGTGTACCGATTGGTAATAATAGTGAACCGATGTCACTACCGATGATATTTGCGAGATAGATAGTTTTTAATGTGACTGGATCTAGTCCCATTTCTGTTAATGTGATTGTACCAATCATAAGTGCAGGGTGGTTATTGAAGACGTTAGAGAGGAGGGAAACGAGTCCGCCCATTGCAAAGCTGGCATAGAGTAGATGCTGACTTACAACTGGTTCGAGCCAACTTACAAGTGCCGCTGTTAACCCTGCGTTATGAAGCCCGTAAATAATTACATACATAGAGAAAGCGAAAATTAAAATGTGCCACGGTGTCTTTTTCAAAATATCGACTGGGTTTGTTCGTAAGTAGTACCATCTCCAGATGAGAAGAACGAGTGAACCGAGTACGGCAACGATTTCGATTGGAATCGATAAGAAGGATGCAACGAATAGAAGACAGCGCATAAGGAAGACGAAGCCTAATACTTTTAACATGAATTTCGTACGTTTTTGTTTCGTATTAACAGAATTTTGTCCTTTTAACGGATGGAAGTTTTTCGTGAAGAAAATTTCTTCAATATCATATGAAGAAACAGGCAATCTTTCTGGGATTTTTTTCTTTAAAACTGTATACATGAGCCATGACATAAACAGTAGCCCTAATGTTGCAGGTACAAACATCATAGCTGTATGCATATAAAGAGTCATATTAACAATATTTAATGCGATTAAGTTTACGATATTACTTACACCGATTGGTGCACTAGATGCAGTGGCAATTAAAGCACCGCTTAATAAATAAGGGATTTGTTGATGAGGTTTTAATTGAAGGTTTTTCAGAAGTAAAATCAAAATCGGTGTTGTAATTAAAATACTACCGTCATTATTAAATAAAAGAGTCATAAGAAAACATAGTAATTGAATGTACCAGTATAGGCGTCGTCCGGAACCTTTCGCTAAATTTGCGAGCTTCGCTGCGGACCAGTGGAAGAAGCCGAAGCTTTCTAATATAACCGCCATAACGATGGTCGCTAATATCGTTATAGAGGCACCGCCGATTTTACTTATAATGTCCATGACGTCTGGTTTTGATACAAGTCCAGTAATGAGGATAATGCTAGCGCCGACTGCTGCCGGCCACGCCTCATTTAAACCGCGAGGTCGCCAAAAGACAACAATCATCGTTAAGAAGAATACAATAATAGTAATCCATATTTCAATGCTCATATTTAACCTACCTTTCTATTTTCCCTTGAACAAATGTAGCTTGTCTCAAGTTTATATAGCATTATATTCAAAAGAAAATAAGAAGAACTAGGCATCTACCTTAATCTAGTGAATATGTGTATTTTGAGCAATAAGGCAAGTATAAGGAGTAGTTTAATAACTATTAGGAGAGGAGTCTAATAAATTAGGGGCATTCTATGTGTGAATGCCCCTAATTTACTATTTTTCCTTTAAAAATGTTCGATCTTTTAAGAATAAATTCCAGAAGAAAATAAATCCTGGTAGTAAAATTGCAATCCCGATTGCGTAAAGAATAAGAAGTGCATAGAATGTTTCGACCGTCGTAAAGCTTGTAAATACAGTTACGTCCGGGTAAATGATATAAGGTAAATGGGCGACGCCGTAAGCGTAGCTTGCAAATGCATATTGAGCGACGACAGCTAAAACTGCAATGCGAGGAAAGCCTAGTGTGCCATATTTCTTATTTGTCCACCAAAGGGAAGAGTATCCGATAACAAATAAAATGATAGAGACTGTAAACCATGGGAATTGCTTTATTAGTCCTTGCATAAGCCAGTGTGTTTCAGGGTCCATTACAACGAGAGCGATAATAGCAGTCACGAGCGTTGCAGGACCAAGTATGATGGCATTTCTTCTATAAATTCGGTACGTATCTTCAGAACCTTGTTCCCTAGCAAAGTCAGCAAGAAAGAGAGATGATAGAAATAGTTCCGAAGTTAGTCCGAAGAGCATATAACAATAAATAACGGGACTAGAAAGAAGTTTTCCGTAAAGGAGCACTTCTTTTCCTTCAGACATCGTAATATAGGCACCTTCTGTAACTGGCAGAACGGTAATTAATAGAGCTGGGATTAAGAGCCCGGTAATACCTGAAATAATCCGAAGAAGGTGTTGGTATTTTGGCAGGGAGTAAGCAAATACCATAAATGTACTACGAATCGCAACGAGTACTAAAATTAACATAACTGGTACAAACATAACGGTTGCAAGGGTAAAGGCCGCTTTTGGGAAGAAACCGAGAAAAGCAACGACGACAAAGACAAGAAACGTATTTGTTACTTCCCAAGTTGGTGATAAGTACCGATTAGCAAGCTTGGCAGCAAGCGTCGGGTGTTTAGCGTATACCATGCCCCAAAAACCAGCTCCAAAATCAATAGACCCTAGTATGCTATATACGAAAATAAGAGCCCATAAGATGATGATTGCAATGCTTTCCTCATGCACGAGAATCGCCTCCTTCGTGATGTAAATCATTCTTTAACGGATGTTTCTTAAAGAATGTCCGTAGTACAAAGACTGTTAAAATACCGAGTCCGATATATAAAATGATGAATAAAACAAATAAAGGACCGACGAAATCAGCGCGCGTAGAAGCATCTACCGTGCGTTGCATGCCATAAATTGTCCATGGCTGACGACCACTACAACTAAAAATCCATCCGAATTCAATACCGAGCAACATAACGGGTCCACAGGCGGCAGCTCCCCAAAGAAGCCACTTCGGTAACTCTACTCCTTTTTTTCGGTAAACAAAGTACCAATATAAGAGGGCAATAGCTGCAACTGCAAAGGTAAAGGCAGCGGTGCCGACCATTAAGTTGAATAGTGTATGTGTGTAAAATGGTGGCCACGTTTCTTGCGGGAATTCATTTAGCCCTTTTACAACGGTGTTAGGGTCTAGTCCCACTAATAAGCTAAGCATGTTCGGAATTTCAAGGGCATAGTTTAGTTCAAGTGTGTTAGGGTCCACAACCCCGCCAATCGATAAAGGCGCGTGTGATGTCGTTTCAAACAAAGCTTCAGCAGATGCTAGTTTTTCAGGTGAATGTTTATGTAAGGCAATAGCAGATTCGTGTCCTGAAAGCCACATCGTAGCACCTGTGATAAATGTAACGACAAGCCCTAACAGTAATCCTTTTTTATGGTAAGCAATTTCACGAGCACTTAAATTTTTCTTTAATAATTTAAATCCAGCGATAGAAGCAATAACAGCTGCTCCAGTTGTATAGGCCGTAATAACGACGTGGAATGCACTTGTGCCAAAGCTCGGATTAAAGAAAGCTTTCCACGGATCAACGTTAAAAACTGAGCCATCTGGATTCATTGAAAAGCCCGCAGGTGTATTCATCCATGTGTTTGCCGATGTAATAAGCACGGCAGATGCAGTGGCGCCAATCATAACGAAAAATAGCGAGATTAATCTCATAACTGGAGGCAGTTTATCAGCCGCATATACGTAAATAGACATGAATAAAGCCTCTAAAAAGAAGGCGAAAATCTCAATTTGAAACGGAACGGAAATAACTTGCCCAACAATTTTGGCGAAACCAGGCCAAAGAAGTGAAATTTGTACACCAACAATTGTTCCAGTTGGAATTGCTACACCGAGAAGGATAGCAAAAGCCTTTGTCCATCTTTTTGCCATAATGGCATAGTCGGAATCTTTCTTCCAGTGATAGAGTATTTCACTTATAAAAATCATTAAAGAAAGCCCGACTCCAAGCGTTGCAAAGATAATGTGGAATGCTAATGAAGAACCAAAAAATGCCCTTGCTAATGTTACGGTATCCATATGTATACTCCTCTTCTTTTTGCCATTATTTTCTGATTGAATTGGAAAATTTATTCAAAAAACTACCAGAAATATATATGTATTTAAAAAATGAGTACGGTAATGCAATATTTAAATATTCTAAAAAGAAAGAAATTGATATTTGGTAATATTTTATTTGTTTTTTAGGGCTGAATCTTTTATAATCTTTTATGCGAACGTAAGTTCTATTTCCGGGATGAAGAAGTTTATGTGAAATGGAGAGGGTGTTTTATGTATCCTGAAGTCATTAAAAAGATGGCATTTTCAAGAGAGCATAGAGATTTATTATTAAAGTTGTATAATAAAGAAATTACGCGTCGTGAATATGATCGACTTGTGGAATCGCTATATAGACCTTCTAAAGAGGCTTGCGAAGGATAAGGTGAGAGAGACAATCTAAAGGATTGTCTTTTTTATATTTGCGTATGTTCTGGTAAAATTAAGGTTAGCCTTAAAAGGAGGTGAAAAGCTTGCGAAAACGTTTATATATAGGGATTGGGATTATTCTCTTAATCGCTTTAGGTGGAGTTGTATTTTGGTCAGCTTTACAAGGAAATCGTACCGAGCATTTTATTTTACGACATATGGTGAATGAAAATGGAACACTTGCAACGTATCGCTTAGAGGATACAAAGGCAGGTAAGGGTGAAGCGAAGGGCCGTGAAGCTTTATCAGAATCTGCAGGGCTATGGCTACAATATACACTTGATAAAGATGATCAAGCTTTATTTGATGAACAAGTGAAGGTTATTCAAAATAACTTTGTACATAAGGATCGCATCGTTATATGGAAAATCTCTGAAAAGGGAGAAATGCAGTCAGCTACTAATGCACTTATCGATGATCTTCGTATTATAGAACAATTATATCGTGCTTATGAAATGTACAAGGAAGATCGCTATAAAAACCTTGCAGATCAATTGAGTGATTCTGTACTTCGTTATAATAAAAAAGGTAATTATTACGTTGATTATTACGATGCAGATACAGGAAAACAAAATAACTTTGCAACAACATCTTACATAAATCCGCATGCATTCTCTTATATGAAAAAGTATGGAAAAATTTCTGCACAGCAGTATCAAGAAGTTGTTCAGTTTTTAGCGGATTATCCAAGGCAGGGCTGGGCATTCCCGAAAGAGTATAAAGATGATGGGACATTTACGTACGATAAAGAAGTGAATCTTATTGACCAATCATACGTTGCTTATCATCGTAGTTTAGGCGGTCTTTCATCAGACGCTTATTTGGAATTTATAAAGAAGAAATTTCGCGAAGACGAAAAGTTATATGGTCGTTATAACTTAGAAACGGGAAAACAAGCTGTGAACTATGAATCACCAGCATCATACGGATTAACAATTTTGTACGTACTACAAACAGGTGATACAAAGTTTGCGAAGGAATTGTATGAGCGGATGAATACATTCCGAAATGATAATGTATTTAGTAGATATTATGGTGGATATGTAACAGGTGAGAATAATAATACACATATTTTCGATAACGTATTGCCGCTTTTAGCGGAAATGGAATTGGATAAGAGTAACAAATAAAAGGTGCCACCCTATGGGGATGGTACCTTTTATTTGTGTCGTTATTTGTTTGTAAAGCGATATAATTTTACGCCCTAATATTGGAGAAGTAATCAATCACGAATTCACGAAATTGCTGGGCGGTGTTTGATAAATAGCGCTTCTTCGACCAACTTAAGCCGATAGTTCGTTCGCAATTAGGTTCAATAATACGTAACTTATTTGATGCTAAAGTAGAGTTTTTTAATAAAGTTAAACTTGGGACAAAGGCGATGCCAAGACCTTGCTTAATGAGATCGCTAATCACGGTTGGTTCATCTACTTCAAAAGCGATATGTGGAGTGAAACCAGCTTTTTTACAAAATTCATCTGTTAAGTGCCGAAATCCGTAACCAGTGTTCATACTAATAAACGATTCGTCTTTTACTTCATGCAAATAGATACTTTCGCGGTTTGATAACCGATGTCCTGAAGGAACAGCTAAGAAAATTTCTTCTGTGATAAGTGGTTCCCAAACCATTTCCTCGCCTTCAATTGGTACAGAGGAGATACAAAAATCAATTTCCATATTATCTAGTTGCCGTTTCATAGAAGGAGTAGATGCGAGAAATTGTTGGAATCGAACGTTAGGGTGTTCTAGTAAAAAAGAACCGAGTAACTCGGGTAATATTCTTGGAATAGAAACTGCAAGTGTAATAGAGCCTTGTTGTAATTCAGCTAAATCTTTAATTTCGCGTTCCCCTTCACTCAATTCATGAAAAATGCGTTCTACTCGTTTTAAAAATACTTTGCCGAAAGAGTTTAATGTAATCTGTCGACCTTGGCGATCAAATAAGGGGACGCCTAAGTCCTTTTCTAGTCTAGCGATTGTTTTACTGAGTGAAGGCTGCGCGATATGCAATTCTTCAGCTGCTTTTGTCATATGTTCTAGTCGTGCGACTGTCTGAAAGTATTTTAATTGAAGAAGTTCCACTTCGAATCTCCTTTCTATAGACCAAAAGGAATGAATTGATAATTAAAGATGTATTATACAGTATGGAAAGTGACGTGTATAGTAAATCTGTTAAACCATTCGAAGGGTGTTAAATTAGGAGAAGGAGTATGTTTCATGAAGGGAATTCAACTTATATTTAAAGATTGGAAGGCGATGTGGAACCATAAACATGGACGTATCGCTTTAATTTTTTTATTAATCGTTCCTTTAATTTATTCAGGATTCTTCTTAGCTGGATATTGGGATCCGTACGGAAAATTAGATAAATTACCTGTTGCAGTTGTTAATTTAGATAAGGGTGCTGTGATGGATGAAAAAACAATCCAGGCTGGAGACGATTTTGTTAAAAATTTAAAAGAGAATAAGGAATTGGCGTTTCATTTCGTATCAGAAAAAGATGCTGATGAAGGGCTAAAAGAAGATAAGTATTATATGGTGGTTACGATTCCGGAGGAGTTCTCTAAAAAGGTAAGTACACTAATGGATGAGAAACCAGAGCCGGCGAGGCTGCAGTACAAAGTAAATCCAGGGAAAAACTTTGTAGCAGCTCAAATTGGAACGACAGCTGTTGAAAATATGAAAACAAAAATCTCAAATAGTATTACGAAATCTTATACAGAAGGTGTCTTTTCAAAGTTTCAAGATTTGGCACAAGGGTTGAGTGATGCAAGAAATGGCGCTGAGAAGTTGCACGAAGGAACGACGGATGCAAAAAATGGGGCGAATCAGCTTGCAGATGGTATTCATCGTTTAAATGATGGAACAGTGAAGTTAAAAGAAGGAAGTGATAAGCTTGCCTCTAGTCAATCGGCCTTAACTGGGGGAGCAAATGAGCTTAGTCAGGGAGCGACATCACTTCATAATGGTATGGAGCTGCTAGCACAGGGTGAGAAGTCTTTACAATCAGGAGTTAGTGAATTAAGTGCTGGTACAAATGAATGGGTGAACGGAAGTGAGAAACTTGCTGAAGGGCAAGTGAAAGCAGACAATGCAGCAAATAGTGTAAAACAACAATTAGAAGAGTACGTGAAAAGTCATCCAGAAGTGCAGCAAGATCCTGCTTTTCAAAAGATCATTGCTACTTCTAACGGATTAGCTAAAGCAACAAACACTTTAAATAATAGCCAACAACAATTGACACAAGGTGCGCGGAAGCTTACTGATGGTCAGCATAAGATTGAGGAAGGCATGAATACATTCGGAGTTAAGTTAAACGAGGCTACCGCTGGAACGAAAAAGATAGCAGATGGTACTTCGAATTTAGCTGATGGATTTACGAAGTGGGGAAATGGATTTACATCATTACAAGAAGGTGTAAATCACCTTGCGAGTGGCGGAACAGAGCTGAATCATGGTGCTGATAAGTTAACGAACGGATTTGTTAAACTTGACGATGGTGCGAAAGAACTTTCTACGAAATTGGGAGAGGGTGCAGAGAAGATAGCGGATGTTCGCAATGATGATGCACGCAATACGATGTTCTCAGAGCCGGTTCAATTAGTGAAGTCGACAGTTTCTGATGTGCCTAACTACGGTTCAGGTATTGCACCATACTTTTTATCACTGGCATTTTATGTTGGCGGAATTATGGCATCGAATATTTTACCTCTTGGCCGTAGACAAAATATGAAGGTAAGCGGAACAGTACATTTTATTAATAAACTAGGATTAGTATATTTAATTGGACTCATTCAAGCACTACTTGTAGATGTGGTAGTGTTAGGAGTTATGAAATTAGAAGTTGCAAGTGTATCACTCTTTGTTTTATCAAGTATTGTTATTTCCTTTACGTTCATGACATTTATTCTTATGTTAGTAACGGTATTCGGCATTGTTGGGAAGTTCGCAGCGGTAACGCTTCTCGTTCTTCAATTAGCGACGAGCGGAGGTACTTTCCCAGGAGAGTTAAATATAGCTGTGCTTAGCAAAATTGGACAGTTTCTCCCAATGTCTCATTCTCTTAGAGGATTACAAGATGTTATCTCTTTAGGAGATTGGTCGCAATTACGAATGCAAATTTTAATTTTATTATGCTATCTCGTTGTCGCTGGTGGAATCACATGGGTTACGAGTCATATACAGCATAAGGAAACGAATGCAGAGCAAGTTTCTTAATAAAAGAAGCTATCCGAAAAGGTTTTATTATGACCTTTTCGGATAGCTTTTTCTTATTTCTTTTCCATAACTGCAAAGTAGTTATTTTCATTATCAGCAAAGTTGAACGCTCTACCAGTAGGTAAATCTACAACTTGTCCAACTGTAACATTTTTCTCAGAAAGATCTTTATACAGTTGATCTAAGTTATTAGAGAAGAACATAAGTGAAGGGGTATTTAAGTTTAATTCAGGTTGCATCTTCGCAATTAACGCCTTATCGTGAAGGACGATGCTTGTTCCAGCTTCTTTTGCCGGCGCAATTTCAATCCAGCGAAATCCTTGACCGTTATTTTCTTCCGCAACGATTTGGAATCCTACTGTTTCTGTCCAAAATTGTACTGATTCATCTTGGTTATTTACATATAACATAATTTGCCCAATTTGATTAATCATAGGTGTGTCCTACTTTCTTTTCTTATATGAAATACTATCCCGCATTAACGGGCAGTAAGACCCCTACCTCAAAATTCAGCAAAAGAAAAGAAGTTAGGTGGGGATCGGGCTGCCCGTAAATGCCCGATTGGTTCAACTAATAATCAGTGGGGGATGAAGAACCCCTCCACTGATTAAAGTTTCACTTTATTATATCAAATATAAGGTTTAAATACTTTTTCATGATTTTTCCGAATGGCAATCTTCGCCCATTTCATATTTGTCGTAGGGGAAGGCCCTGTAACCCACGTGTGAAATGGTAGTATGCTACCAATGACCATTGCTGAAATAGAGATTGTGGTCGTTAATATAAATAGTAATAGGCTATATAATATTGTGTTTTCTTGCAGTGCGAATAAGGAAAGAAATTTTGTACATAGTTGCAAGAAGAAAAAATGAGCTAAATAAGCGCCATACGTGTAATTCCCGATAAAACGTAAAGCTTTATATAAGAAACCACGTCGCTGTACAATTGTAATAGATAACACGTACAGTATCATAATTTCACAAACAATATATAAAAACATGGACGGTTTTAAATAAGTAGAAACCGTTAAATGAATAGAATTGGCGCCGTAAAAACTAAATAACTCATAATTGATGAATAAAAATAAGATGAAAAATAGTATTGTGATAAGCGGAATATGTTTCATGACAAATATACGCCAAGTTTTTAATGATACAGCAGCTATTCCTCCCATGACGAAATAGAATGAGTAGAAGAAGAAGGAACGATCTGTATAATGTAAAATGGTTGAACTAGTCAGTTTCTCTCCATTAAAAATGTAGTGAGAAGAGTACCACATTAAGAAGAAATATAGACAAGCGAAAATGGTCATATATTTATATATGTCTTTTTTATTTTCTGTTCGTTTTTGAAACCAATAAAATAGTGTGCATAGCAACGGGAACAATAAGTGAATTTGGAACATCATAATAACGTACCAAAGATGAGGTGCAGCTGTTCCGAGTAATAAACTTTTTATTCCGCCTTGTAGTGTAATGACATCGTTTGTTGTTAATAGGTAAAGAATAGACCAGAAGAAATAAGGAATGAGTAAATGTGCGGCTTTTTCATAAATATATTCTCTGTAAACGAGTTGCTTCGTATATAGCCGAATTAAATGGAAGCCGACGATAAATATGAATGCAGGTGCTGAAAATTTTGCAAGATTAAATAGCATGCCCATAATGAGGGATTGCTCGAGTAAGACATTTCCTTGATTCATTGTATATAATAAGGAACTTTGCAAAACGACAGCAAGAAATGCAATGCTTTGCAAAACTTTGAATTCTGGTGCGCTTTGAGTCATTGTATCCATCTCCTTTTCCATACATGATTATAGTACGGAGAATGGATAATGGATGTGGAATATTTGTGAAGATTATAACAAAATTGTGGCGGGATGGGATTATATCGACGTTTCGACAAATAACAACAAAAAAGAGGATGCTCCACCGAGCATCCTCTTTCTATATATTAAGCAAATTTATTTTTGATCCAGTTTTTACCTTCTACAAGACGAGCTGTCATTACGGCACAAGCGTTATCTCCTGTTACGTTTAACACTGTTGCAGGAGGATCGATGATTGTACTAATTGCGGCGATAATTGGCAATGCTTCTGGTGGGAATCCGTATAGAGAAACGATTAACATTTCACCAATCATACCCCCGCCCGGAATAGCACCCATTACTGTTCCTACTAATAGAGAAACAACAAGTGCAATTGCTAATGTTTTCGGTCCTTCGAATTCCATGTTGAAAATACCGAATAAGAAAGCAATTTTTAATACCCCGCCTAAAACAGATCCATCTTTATGAAGTGTAGATCCAAGAAGGACAACTGTTTCACGAACGTCAGAAGAAATACCCATTTTCTTCGTTGCTTCTAAGTTCGCTGGAATACTTGCGGCACTACTACAAGTTGCAAGTGATGTAACTGTAGGAGAGACCATGTTCTTCCAAAATACTTGTACACCTTGTTTGCGACCTGCAAGGTACGCATAGAATGTAAAGAATACAAAGAAGTAAATAAGAGAAGCTGGATAGTATACCATTGCTGCTCGGAAGTAAGTTCCAAGAAGTTGTGGTCCGAATTCACCAACTAATGCTGCGAAGTAGGCAGCTAGTCCGATTGGAGCATAGTACATAATGAAAGATACGACTTTCATTGAAATTTCTGCACCAGCTTGTAGGAATGTAGCGAATGGTTTTCCTTTTTCACCAACTGCTGAAGTTGCAACCCCCATTAAGATAGAGAAGAAAATAAGGGCTAACATGTTCTCACGAGATAGTAACTTTGAAAAGTCTGATACTGTTATGATACCGACAATTTGATCAGCAACACTAACTGCTTTTTCAGCTTTATCAGGCTGCGTTAGTTCTAATACAACACCTTGTGCTGGCGGGAATACTTTCACGATAATAATCATAAAAATAGCAGCTAAAATACTTGTAAATAAGAAAGTTCCAGCCATACTAGACATAATTTTACCGAAACGTTTTAATCCATCCATATTAGCAATAGATGACGCGATGCTAAAGAACACTAACGGTACAACAATCGTAAACATTAAGTTTAAGAAAATGTCACCAAGCGGCTTTAAAGCAACTGCATCGGCACCCATGAAATAACCAATGAAACCACCAATTAGGATAGAAGATAATAAAATAAGCGGAAAGCGATATGCCTTCATAAATATATCCTCCTATCGATTATAAAAAATCATACTGAATCATTATAGCGAGTTAGAGACTTCTTTACTAGGAAAATACGGATAGATGGAATAGCGTGAAAACCGAGAAATTTTTGTTTTTAAGCTCGGCATACAGTTAGAAATCTAGACATATATATTTGTAACCTAGTGGTGGCAAGGGCTACACCATAACTTAGGTTTGGAAAAAGGGGGAGGGGAGCGAGATGAATATTTTACTTTGCTGTGCAGCGGGAATGTCTTCCAGTTTGATTGTTACAAAAATGGAGAAAGCAGCAGAGGCAAGAGGGATACAGGTAAAGATTTGGGCAGTATCAGGTTCAGAAGTGCGAAATCATATTGATACTGCAGATGTACTTTTACTTGGACCGCAAGTACGTTATTTATTACCGAAAATGAAAGAATTATGTAAGGAGAAGGGAATACCTGTTGATGTCATTCAATCCGTCCATTACGGACTTTGTAATGGAGAGGCTATCTTACAAGCAGCTTTGTCCATGAAACCATGAGGAGAGTGGGATAGATGATAAAGTTTTTAGAGAAATATGTGATGCCAGTGGCAGGGAAGGTTGCAGAGCAGAGGCATTTGCAAGCGATTCGTGATGGAATTATTTTGACGATGCCTTTCTTGATTATTGGATCTTTCTTTCTAATTATTAGTGCTTTACCCATACCCGGGTATAATGATTTTATGGCAGGATTGTTTGGGGAGAGTTGGCAAAAAGCTTTAGGGTATCCAGTTAGCGCAACATTTAATATAATGTCTTTAATAGCTACTTTTGGAATCGCTTACAGACTTGGTGAGTATTATAAAGTGGATTCTTTAGCATCTGGTGCATTATCACTTGTATCATTTTTGCTTGCAACACCGTTCCAGGTTATGTATATGATACCAAATACAAAGGAAAGTGTACTTGTAGATGGGGTTATACCAGCTGCGCTAATGGGAAGCCAAGGTTTGTTTGTGGCGATGATTATTGCAATTATATCTACTGAAATTTATAGATTTATTGTGCAAAAAAAGATGATTATAAAAATGCCAGAGACAGTTCCATCAGCAGTAACACGTTCATTTGCTGCGCTTATTCCAGGTTTTATTGTCGTGACGGTTGTTTGGATCATTAGATTGATTTTTGAACATACGACTTTCGGTAGTATTCATAATGTTGTAGGGAAGCTTTTACAGGAGCCTCTTAGCGTGCTTGGGGCTAGTCTTTGGGGCGCGGTAATCGCAGTTATTATTGTCCATGTACTTTGGGCTTGCGGAATTCATGGCGCTGCAATTGTAGGTGGTGTAATGAGCCCGATTTGGTTGTCGTTAATGGACCAAAACCGAATTGCTTTTCAGGCTGGGCAAGACGTACCGAATACGATTACTGCGCAGTTCTTTGACTTATGGATTTATATGGGCGGTTCTGGCGCAACACTTGCTTTAGTTGTAGGAATGTTATTATTTGCGCGAAGTCAGCAATTGAAAAGTTTAGGACGATTGTCGATTGCACCTGGTATTTTTAATATTAATGAAATGGTGACTTTCGGAATGCCGATTGTAATGAATCCGCTTTTACTTATTCCATTTATACTGGTTCCAGTCGTGTTAACGGTTGTTTCTTATTTTGCAATGGAATGGGGATGGGTTGGACGTCCGAGCGGAGCTGCTGTACCTTGGACTACACCTATTCTTTTTAGTGGATATTTAGGATCAGGCGGGAAAATTTCAGGGGTTGTTTTGCAACTCGTTAACTTTGCGATTGCATTCTTTCTTTATTTGCCATTCTTAAAAATATGGGATAAACAAAAAGTAGCGGAAGAAAAGGGGGAGTAAAGAAATAACATGGATACGATAGAGACGAAAGCTTTTCATTTAATCTTGCATGGAGGAAATGCGAGAAGTTGTTCAATGGAAGCAATTGATTGTGCGAAGCGCGGTGAATTTAAGGAAGCGGAAGCTAAACTACAAGAAGCTTTAAATGAATTGCAAGAGGCACACCGCTTACAAACGGAGCTCATACAGAAAGAAGCTGGCGGGGAAAAAACCGAAGTTACCCTTTTGATGGTGCATGCACAAGATCATTTAATGAACGCAATTACAGTGAAGGAATTGGCGAGTGAGTTTGTAGAATTATATAGAAAGATGTCGGTGGATGAATGAACCTTGCTTATGCGAGGTTTTTTTATGTATGTGTCCGTACCATCAGTGGAGTGTTTGTTCCACTGATGGTATTTACAATCCTCCTTTTTACGGATGGGTAAGAGTGATAATTAATCGGCAGTAATAATCTCTCCTGTACCACGAATTAGTTTTTTTATATGCATCTCATTTGGTCTTAATATACTTACGATATAATTAATCGCTATTTGCGGTTCAACGGTCGTACCGCACGTATAACAGTCGATGGCTGCAAAGTTTTTTTCTGGATAAGTGTGAATTGAAAGGTGGCTTTCGGATAGTAAAACTAAAACAGTAACGCCATGCGGATCGAATTCTTTTGTACTTACGTTTAAAATATGGGCACCAGAGCAATCTGCAGCGTTAACTAAATGATATTCTAAAAAGTGAACATCATCTAATAGGGAAAAGTCCACTCCCCATAAATCTACTATTATATGCTTACCAAAAGTAGAATATTCCATAGGGTAGCACTCCTTACTATAATATTGTCAAAACTCCATTTCCTTTTTGTAACATTGATGTAGGATAAGATTCGATTCTGAGTTTAAAAGAGCGAGATTACGTTGTTCTAAATGTTCTTCTTTAAATTGAAACAAAGGAGAAAGAAGAGAAGGTAATGTTCGAGGAGTTGGTATTACATATAATTGCTCAATTTGATCGAGTACATAGGCAGAATTAGCAGCAATATGAAATCCCCAGTCAGTTCCGAAAGAAGGAACGATTGTATGATAACTTTTCACAGTTAATCCAGCATGTTCAATAGTGTTACCGATGCTCCAATATACTAGAGGTGCATCAGCAGGTGAATTAGATTGGCAGACGAACGCACCATCTTCTGTTAAAAACGTAGCTATACGAGCAAAAAGTTCGCTTGTATATAAAGTACTTAATAACTCTGTCGCTGGATCAGGGAAATCAATGATGATTACATCGTATAAAGATGAAGGTGAATTTAGAAATTCTTTTGCATCGCATACGTGCACGTTCACGCGATTATCAAAAAAAGCGTTTTTGTTTAAAGATACTATTTCTGGAACATTACGTGCCATATTAATCATTGCCTCGTCTAAATCAACAAGGTCTACGTGTAGCACAGTTTCATATTTCAAAACTTCTCGTAAGGCAAGACCATCGCCACCACCTAATATGAGAACACGTTTTGGATCAATTACTTTTGCCATAATCGGATGTACAAGCGCTTCATGATAAATTTGCTCATCAACGGAGCTGAATTGTAGTTGCTTGTCCAAGTATAAGCGAACATCGTTTACTTGGACTAAGTTAATATTTTGATAATTACTCTTTTCTTCAAATAAATTCGTATGTTCACCAGCTTGTATTTCCTTTAGAGAAATTTCATCCCACACATCTAAGCTGTGTGAATCTGTGGGTACTATAATTACATTTTCCGATTGTACTTGCTTATCGTCTTCATCCTCGTCGTGTTTATCTGGTTCGTCGTGTTTGTCAGGTCTGTCTTGTTTATCTTCAGTGTCCTGTCGATCTAGTGTATCCGTGTTGGAATTTAATTCAGAATCCTCTTCTTGTTTATACCATTTATTTTGAACCTGTATTCTATAAATCTTCATTCTATTCTTTTTTCTATGCTTTGGCATTGGAATCCCCTTTCAAAATACTTTATTTTATTCTATTCTATTCTATGTAATTTAATAGAGTTTGACTGGACAATAACTAGACGAGTGTCTTGAATAGGTATTTGTTTTGATTTGAGTTGAAATATTATATTTTTTGGTACTATATTTTCACACTTTTAAAAAAATTAGTGTTTTTTTGTTTTAAACACAACTAGACAACTAAACACTAATCTATTTTCATACAGTTATGTGTTAAAAGTGAGGTGTTTTATAACACACTGTGTGTTTTTTTGGGGACACACTGATTGAAAGCGGTAACACACAAAGAAATCACTCGAAAAAACGCTGATTTTAGGCGTTTTGAAAAGTTGGCACGGTAATTGCATTAATAAATAGCGTAAAGAAAAATAAAAAACATAAATTTTTTATACCACACAAGGGGGATTTATAAATGAATATTTTATTATGTTGTTCAGCAGGGATGTCTACAAGTTTACTAGTTACAAAAATGGAAGCGGCTGCAAAAGCTCGTGGTCTAGAAGGTAAGATCTGGGCTGTATCTGGGGATGCAGTAAAAAACAATATCGATCAAGCAGACGTACTATTATTAGGACCGCAAGTTCGTTACATGCTTTCTACAATGAAAACGCTTGCCGATGAGAAAAACGTTGGAGTCGATGTTATTAACCCAATGCACTACGGCATGATGAATGGAGAAGCAGTTTTAGATCACGCATTAACACTAAAAAAATAATTAGGGGGAAGCGAAATGCAAAAGTTTATTGCATTTATGGAGAAGTATATTGTTCCTGTCGCTGGTAAAATCGGATCGCAACGTCACTTAGCTGCGATCCGTGATGGATTTATTGCAGTTATGCCACTTATTTTAGTTGGTGCATTGGCATCACTAATTAATGGTTTTCCGTCTGAAGCTTTCCAAGAGTTCATGAAAGGTTTGTTTGGTGAAACGTGGAAACAAGTTGGCAGTGGAATGTGGACTGGTTCTTTCGCAATTCTAGCACTAATCATAGCATTTACAACAAGTTATAACTTAGCAAAATCTTACGGCGTTGATGGTTTGTCAGCAGGTATTATTTCATTTGGTGCGTTAATTATTCTTACGCCAACAACACCGAAAGAAGGCGGATTGAACTTAGCTTGGACAGGGGCACAAGGGCTATTTGTAGCAATTATCGTGGCACTCCTTGTTACTGAGGTATTCCGTTTCTTTGTACAAAGAAACATTACTTTTAAAATGCCTGATGGAGTACCACCAGCAGTTTTAAGATCTTTCGCAGCTATAGTTCCAGCATTTGTTATCTTAACAGTAGTTGCAGGTATTCAATTAGCAGTGAAATTAGCTGGTACAAGTGTTCATGAATTTATCTTTAATACGATTCAATCACCACTGCAAAGTTTAGCAGGGACATTACCAAGTGCAATTGTCATTGTACTCCTTGTTCATCTTCTTTGGTTCTTCGGTTTACATGGGCCAAATATCGTTGGTGGTATTATTGAGCCATTATACTTACCGGCATTAGAGAAAAATATGAAGTTATTCCAAGGTGGTACATCTGCATTTGATGTTCCAAACATTATTACAAAACCATTCTTTGATACTTTTGTATATCTTGGTGGTTCTGGTGCAACATTAGCATTCTTAGTGGTCGTATTACTTGTAGCAAAAAGTGCACAATTACGCGGTGTATCTCGCTTATCAATTGGACCAGGTGCATTCAATATTAACGAACCAGTAATCTTTGGTACACCAATTATTTTAAATCCAATTTTATTCTTACCGTTTATCCTAACACCAATTGTATTAGTAATTACTTCTTATACAGCGATATCTATTGGTTGGGTACCAAAAACAGTTGTGATGATTCCATGGGCAACACCACCAATTATTAGTGGTTATCTTGTAACGGGTGGACATTTCTCAGGTGCAATTCTACAGTTATTCAACTTTGTAATTGCGATGGTAATCTACTATCCATTCGTTGTATTATCTGACCGTTCTGTTGTTCGTACTGAAAAAGCAGCAGCACAAGGAAATAACAACTCTGTACCTATGTAACATAGTAATTGTTCTCACAGGTAACATTATCTGTGAGAACAATCACCTTTATATCATGTTCAGAAAGATGAGACCCATCTACAAGAACACCAAACTATCATTAATAAAATAATAATTTAATAGAAATGTTCAAATTGAAGGGGTATTTAAATCGGTTGAACCATAATAGAGAGGGCGGTAATTATGATGACTACAGCAGAACAAATTCCATTCCAATTGATTTTAAATAGTGGTAATGCACGAAGCTTTGCAATGGAGGCACTTCAATTTGCCAAACAGGGGAAAATGGCAGAAGCTGATGAAGCGATGGTAAAGGCGAAAGAAGCGATTAATGAAGCGCATCATTTCCAAACAGAGCTCATACAATCAGAAGCAAGAGGGGAAAAAACAGAGATTAGTGTTCTTTTAATTCATGCGCAAGATCATTTAATGAATTCTATTACGGTAAAAGAATTAGCGGCAGAATTTATTGACCTTTATAAAAAGCTAGAAGCGAAAGGGGAATAAAGCATGAATGGAATTAAAATTGCTACAATCGGCGGTGGCTCTAGTTATACACCAGAGTTAATTGAAGGATTTATTAAACGTTATGACGAGCTTCCTGTTCGTGAAATTTGGTTAGTAGATATTGAGGCAGGAAAAGAGAAGTTAGAAATCGTTGGTGACTTAGCGAAACGTATGGTGAAAAAATCAGGTTTACCAATTGATATTCATTTGACACTTGATCGCCGTGAGGCATTAAAAGATGCTGACTTCGTAACAACGCAGCTTCGCGTTGGTTTGTTAGAAGCACGTGCAAAAGATGAAGCAATTCCATTAAAATATGATGTAATTGGTCAGGAAACGAATGGTCCTGGTGGTTTGTTCAAAGCGCTGAGAACGATTCCTGTTATTTTAGATATTTGTAAGGACATGGAGGAACTTTGTCCGAATGCATGGTTAATTAACTTTGCGAATCCGGCTGGTATGGTAACAGAAGCTGTCCTTCGTTATACAAACATTCAAAGAGTAGTTGGTCTGTGTAACGTTCCAATTGGAATTCGTATGGGTCTTGCAAGATTACTTGAAGTAGATGCAAGCCGGGTACACGTTGATTTCGCTGGTTTAAATCATATGGTATACGGATTAGATGTATACTTGGATGGCGTAAGCGTAATGGATCGTGTATTAGAACTTGTAACAAATCCAGAAAAGCAAATTACGATGGAAAACATTGCTGCGCTTAACTGGGAGCCAGACTTTATTCGCGGTCTTCGTGCAATTCCGTGTCCATATCATCGTTACTACTATAAAACACGTGAAATGTTGGAAGAAGAGAAAGCAGCTTCGATTGAAAAAGGTACACGTGCAGAAGTAGTAAAACAATTAGAAGATGATTTATTCGAGCTATATAAAGACCCTAATTTAGATATTAAGCCACCACAATTAGAAAAGCGCGGCGGAGCTTATTATAGTGACGCAGCATGTAGCTTAATTACGTCTATTTACAATAATAAAGGTGATATCCAGCCTGTTAATACACGAAACAACGGAACAATTGCAAGCTTGCCACATGATTCGGCTGTTGAAGTGAACTGTATTATTACGAAAGAAGGTCCAAAACCAATTGCGGTCGGAGATCTTCCAGTACCAGTTCGCGGTTTAGTACAGCAAATTAAATCATTTGAGCGCACAACAATTGAAGCTGCTGTTACAGGGGATTATCATAAGGCGCTGCTTGCTATGACAATTAACCCACTTGTACCATCAGATAAAGTTGCAAAACAAATTTTAGATGAAATGTTGGAAGCACATAAAGAACATCTTCCACAATTCTTTAAGAAGATAGAGAAATAAAAAGCGGCGCTGTTTAGCCCGCTTTTTTTAATTCTAGTAGGAGGTATTGCGATGATTAAACTAATTGTAAATGCAGATGATTTCGGTCTTACGGAAGGTACAAATTACGGGATTATTGATGGACATAAAAACGGGATTGTAAATTCAACGACGATGATGATGAATATGCCAGGGACAGAGCATGCCGTACGCTTAGCGAAAGAGTATAAAACGTTAGGGATAGGAGTTCATCTCGTATTAACGGCAGGAGAACCGCTTCTTAAAGACGTTCCATCACTTGTAAGTAGCGATGGATTGTTTCATAAACAAAGTGTTGTATGGGAAGGAAATATAAATCCAGAAGAGGTAGAAAAAGAATGGACTGCTCAAATTGAGAAGTTTTTATCTTACGGATTAACACCAACTCATTTAGATAGTCATCATCACGTGCATGGATTACCGCTTTTAAACGACGTTCTTGAGAGATTAGCAAGTAAATATAATGTTCCAATTCGTCGTTGTGAAGAAGAGCGAGCGGTGCGCCCATTTTCAGATGTGTTTTACAGTGACTTTTACGCTGACGGTGTGACGGAAGATTACTTTGTGAAGTTAAAGGAAAGAGTGCAGGACGAGCAAACGGTAGAAATTATGGTGCATCCAGCTTATATTGACCCAGAGCTTGTGAAACGTTCTTCTTACGTAATGGATCGCGTGAAAGAGTTGCGTATTTTAACGGAGAGTGAGCTTCCTGAGGGAATGGAGCTTGTGAAGTTTTAATAGGAAAACGACGGCTAAATGGGGCCGTCGTTTTTTGTGCTTACAAAATAGATAGAACATATCCACCGAAGGCCCCGATTATAACGATAACCCAAGGTGGTGTTTTCCAAAAAGCGAGTAAGCAAAATAGAAGAGAAGCAAAAACGAAATCTACAGAATTCATAATTGTACTCGTCCAAATTGGATCATAAAAAGCTGCAAGTAAAATGCCGACAACGGCTGCGTTTACTCCAAGTAGTGCACCTTGTATGTAAGATACTCTCCTTACACTGTCCCAAAATGGTAAAACGCCAACAACGAGCAGGAAGGCAGGAAGAAAGATAGTGATCGTTGCAACAACTGCTCCGGCGGTTCCATTTAGCACTGCTCCTATATAAGAAGCGAATGTAAATAGTGGCCCTGGCACTGCTTGTGTTAATCCGTATCCAGCAAGAAATTGTTCTTTTGTCATCATCCCGTTTTGTACAAACTCACTTTCAAGAAGAGGAAGTACGACATGCCCTCCGCCAAATACAAGTGCACCAGAGCGATAGAAGCTGTCAAATAAAGAGATGACATAAGAGTATGGTCGTAACATCGGTAACAGTATTAATAGTCCGAAGAATAAGACGAGACAAGATATGGCTACCATTTTTGAAATAGGTACGTTTATTTTATGAGCTTGGCTAATTGGCTGGCCACGATATAAAAACCAACCGATGAAACCAGATACTATAATGAGAATTACTTGTGTCCAGCTACTTGGCCATAATAGGGCGATTGCGGCAGTTGCAATTGCGATTGTTGCACGGTTTCGGTCTGGTGTTAACTTTTGAGCCATTCCCCATATTGCATGAGCGACAATTGCGACCGCTACAAGTTTCAGTCCGTGAATCCAGCCAGTACTTCCAAGCTCGAATTGGTTAAGAAATGAAGCGAAGAAAACTAAAACGAGCACAGATGGGAGAGTGAATCCGATCCATGAAATAATGGCTCCTAATAATCCGCCGCGCAATAAGCCAACTCCCATACCGACTTGGCTGCTAGCAGGGCCAGGAAGGAATTGACATAGTGCTACTAAGTCTCCGTAACTTCGTTCATCCATCCATTTTCTTTTTTGCACGTATTCATGATGAAAATAACCAAGATGGGCGACAGGACCACCAAATGAAGTAAGTCCTAATTTAAATGATACGAGAAAAATCTCTATTAATGATTGGAAAGAGTAGTTATTATTTTTCAAAATTTCCTCCTAGACTGTTTTTCTAAGTGCATTATACAAGAGGGAGTAAAGCAAAAGAAACGATTTTAATGTAAAGATTGTGTGAATCTTTTCTTCGTAATTAAAATTTGAAAAAGTCATAAATGATTATGTCTAAACCATAAAGTAGTAGAAGTAGTGCTGGGAAATTTATATGAGGAGAATGCCCGTATGACAACACATTTCTTTGCTAGGTTAACAGGGAAGAGGGAAGTACCTCCTGTAAATACAGAAGCTTACGGTGTAACAGAGCTCATTTTTAGTGAAGATTTAAAGAAGTTGCAATATCGGGTCATATTAAAAAATATAAAAAAAATCACGTCATGCCAAATTCATTTAGGAAAAGCGAATCAAATTGGTCCAGTTATTTTAAGTTTGTTTGGTCCGTTAGAGCAAGGAATTAGCGTGAATGAAGGAGTCGTTACTGGTGTAGCTAGAGTAGAGGATTTTGAAGGGCCTTTACAGGGGAGAGCATTTGACAGCTTGTTTCAAGAGATAATGCAAGCAAATGTATATGTAAATGTTAATACGAAATCTAATAAAAAGGGAGAAATAAGGGGGAGAATAAGGGAAGTAAAGAAGTAAGCGAAAAGGCTGTCCAAAAAACATTTTGGAACAGCCTTTTCTAATTATATAGAGTGCTACAATATCGCCTAGTTTAATTTTTTACAGGCTGATTTTTAATGAAGAAGTCCATTATATAAAATACTTCGTCATCTGGGATTTGTATTTCAAATGTATTTTCAATAGGTTGCAATGCTTTTTTCACTTTCATATACATCCAGTACTCATCTTGTCTTCGTTTCTCTTTATCAGGATGAGGGATGAGACTTTCGCCTTTTTGAAGACGGTCAACCATGCAGCTCATATGCAAAATCACACCCATTAAACTGTCGGGAGTTAGCTGTAAAGAAATCAATTCTTGAATTGTATTTAATGCATAACGAATTGTTTTAATAAGTAATGCTCCATCGTTACGCTGCATTTGTTGTTCAAGAATATCAGCCATTTTTGCATATGTTTCTTCATACGTAATCAATTCTTGAATTGGTTGAATAGCTGTGTAGTTCACAATGTCTTGGAAATGATATGTTAAGCAAGGTATTTGCATATCGAAATTCGTGACGATACAAATGATATTACGCTCTTTTTTTATGTTCTCGATCATTTTCGTTAAATCTTTTTCATGAACGATGCTAATCGGAATAATTTCAATTAAGTCTTTATCAAAGCGTAAATAGTTCTCTAACATTTTTTGAATTGCTAAAGCACTTCCTTCGCCGGTTAAACAAGCTGTTAAAATCACGGATTTCATTGGCGATAGTGGCTTTTTCTTTTCTTCCTGTACGTTTAAATAGAACGGTGTTAAGTTCTTCACTGTTTCGTATAGTGCATCTAATGAATAGCCAAGTTGAGCTTTTCGAGCTGCTTCTAGTGCGTGTGGTGTACTCGTCATGGAAAGAACACGTACAGGGATTTTGAATTCAGTTTCTAATATATCACCAATATAAGCGAGAGATCCCATATCAACAAGTAAGAGAAGCCCGTTTACATTTTGAAGTGTTTTCATATACACTTTAACACGCTCTAAGAAGTCTTTTGGTGATTCATGCAAGGGCATATCGATACCAGTTACTTCATCAATACCGAGAAGTTCGTTTGCAACGTTTGCCATTTCTGTTGCGATGCCATTACCGTGTGCTAATATTAATACTTTTACTTCTGTTTGTGAGGCAGGAATTGGATCAACAACGAAGAACATTGTTAAAAAGCCAGCTTCATCAATAGGTATTGTTATTTGTAATTCTTCTTCTAATAGCTGAATACATTGCATAGCTACGGAAAAAGCTTCTTTATATTTCGTACGAATTTGATTTAATTGTGGGTGGTGAATTTGTTTCCCGCCCTGTAAACGTTGTAGAGTTGTCTGTACATGTAAACTTAAAGCGAGAAATACTTTTTCATCGAAAGTTTTAGATAAATATTTTTCAGCTAGTTCCGCGATTTTTTCACATACGGAAACGATATTACGATCCACAATTTTAAAAACATTTTCATGACTTGTCTTTTTAGATATTTGGTTAAAGTATTGGACGAAAAAGCTTTGAATATCATTTTCTATTAGTAATTCTAATTCTTCCTCTTCAATGCCGCGTGCTTGAAGTTCTTCATATTTATAATCAATATAATCGTAAATAGAAGAGCGACTTCCTTCGGGTTTTATCGTATGTTTACTCCAACCTTCATCACCTGTAAATACAAATGTTTCATTTGGTATTTGATATAGATGACGGCTCTTTCTTTCAATAAATAATCCTTCTTTCATATACCAAGGTAAATCTGTACTTGAAACACAGACAGAATCACGTTTTTTTGTTACGAAATCAGAATAAGCTTTCGCACAGGCAATTTGTACGTCCGTTTTCAATTGACCGATGTTATTTGGACAATTGTAAAAGACGAAAGCACGCATTGTATTTGGACTAACATGAATCTCTTTCCTTAGACGAATTGCTTCATTTGTAAAAAATAGTTGTAGTAAAGCAAACCGTTCTTTATGTGTTCGCTCACGAAGTGGTGGAAGCGTAACGGTCATCGGAATACGTCTTGTAAATGTTTTTAATAAGAATGAATTTGGTTCTTCGGTTGTTGCAGTAATAATCAACACTCGTGCCTTACGTTCATTTTCCGTTTCTCCAAGGCGGCGGTATACTCCGCGATCAATAAATGTGAAGAGCATCTCTTGTCCTTCTGGAGGAAGGCGATGTACTTCATCTAAGAAGAGGATTCCTTCATGTGCTTTTTCAATTAACCCTTTTTGATCACTGGCACCTGTGTAAGCTCCTTTTTTTATCCCAAATAACTGTCCAAGTAGTAGTTGTGGATTGTTTGCATAATCAGCACAGTTAAAGACGATAAAAGGTGCATCTTTTGGAAGTTGTTCCACTTCAATTGCGTATTCGTGCATTAAAGAAGCGAACATCGATTTTCCGACACCTGTTTCTCCAAGTAGTAAAGTATGCATACCGTTTGGAGGATAGAGAATAGAAGCTTTTGCTTTTTCAATTGCAATTTTTAGGCTTGTATTTTCAATAGCAAATGTATCTAATGAAGTGCCCTTTGTTGAATGCGTTTCCAATGAAGTGTTCGTTTCTATATAAAAACGGACAGGGCGTGTACTCGTTTTTAATAAACGATTATCTTTCACAAGCTTGTTTAAATCGCTACTAACATTTGCACGGTCTAACTGTAGAAGTGTAGCGAGTTCTGATGCTGTTATACCTTCTGTATAATTCCCTTTTTGTATTGCGTTAAAAATGAGATCTATTCGTTTCATTTCTATTCACCTCGAAACTTCATCACTATTTAAAATTCTACACAAAAATGAGAAGTGTGGGAAGAGAAAAATAAAGTGAAACTTTAATCAGTGGGGTTTTTGTTCATCCCCACTGATTATTAGCCTTCACCAATCGGGCGTTTACGGGCAGTTGATCTCCCACCTAACTTCTTTGTTCCAGCTGAATTTTGAGGTGGGAGTCTTACTGGCCGGCAAATAGCGGGGTAAAACAGCTTTAGTACATAGGCACTAAAGCTGTTACAATCTTGTGTCTTTCCAAAAATTCACTTCGAGATGGGAAGATGGATTGTAGGGAAGTAGTTTATATCCTTGTGAGTGTAAATAATCAATTACTTTTGGGAGTATTTGCACTGTGACACTAGAATCATGCATTAAAATAACCTCTACTTGTTCATCGCTTTGATTTCGTACCCTTTCTAGTATTGCGGAAGGATTATCATAGCTTTTCCAGTCATATGTATCAATTGTCCAATCCCACATTTTATACTGGGCAGATACGAGTGCATCACGGTAATTCTTTTTTAAGTAAGGCATGCTACCGTATGGGACCCGAACGAGATGTGTATTTAAATGTGTAACTTGCTGGACAATGTTTTGGGTTTGCTCCATTTCTGCAATTAAAACAGATGGATTGCCAGTATAAAGACGTTTTACATCATGCGACATACTATGGAGACCGATATAATGTCCATCTTTAATCAATCGCTCCATCGTTTTTTTATAATGTGGCACCTTTCCGCCAATAACGAAGAAAGTTGCTTTTCCGTTCTTCTCTTTTAAAATATTTAAAATTTGTGGTGTGTATTTATTTGGTCCGTCATCAAATGTTAAGTACGCAATTTTTGTTGTAGGAGAGGTAGTTTGAATACTTTGGTAATCTTTTACTTGAATGTCTGTAGTTGCTTTTGTATTCGATGATGCGTACATAGTAATAGTTAAAAATAAAATTATACATTGAAGTAATCGCTTGATCATAACATTCACCCTCAGTTTGACAATCAAGATGTAAAAATGAAAATTTGATACTTTTTTCGTTATACGTATATCTTTCTCCAATAGAGGCACTCTCAAACAATCTATATTTTGGAAATGGGGAATAAGGATTAAAAAATAAAAAATAGCATCCTCTTATGAAAAGAGGATGCTATTTGAATATTTCATAATAGTAAAGGCTATACTACAATTAGTCTTCGCGTTTTTTCACTTTTTTATAGAAGGAAATAATTGGTTTGTAACGTTCGTGTACAAGACCGATTACTTCAGCAATGATTTCTGTAAAGAAGATTAAAATGAAAAGAAGAATAATGGATAACCATAATGTTGCACTACTGAAAATAATTGCATTTACACTAAAGAAAATACCCAATGCGTAAATAATTAGTACCGTTTTACGATGAGAGAATCCCATTGCAAGCAAACGGTGATGTAAATGCGATTTATCAGGTGCTGAAATAGGCTTTTTATTTACGATACGGCGGATAATTGCAAATGTCGTATCAAATATAGGTACACCTAAAATAATGATTGGAACGATAAAACTGAATAACGTTACGCTTTTGTATAATCCAAGTAACGATATAACAGAAATACAGTATCCTAAAAATAGTGCTCCTGTATCTCCCATGAAAATTTTTGCTGGATGGAAGTTGTAGAATAAAAATCCAATTGTACTTGCTAATGTAATCAGTGCTAGAGGTAATATAATAGCTGCTCCAGTACCCCATGGGCTAGTGAAGGCCATATATGCTAGCGTTGCAAGTACGATAGATGAAATCCCTGCGGATAATCCATCTAATCCATCAATTAAGTTGATGGCATTTGTAATACCGACAATCCAAAATACAGTAATTGGATAAGCAAGCCATCCGAGTTCAGTATCTCCAAGAATTGGAATATATAATACTTGCACTAATAATCCACTTTTTACAATCATGATGGCAACTAATAGTTGTCCACCGAATTTTACCCTCGCAGATAGTTCGTACATATCATCTAAAATCCCGATGATAACAATGATGATAGCACCTAAAGTTATCGATAACATTCTTTGTTCGTACAATCCACCGACAACAAATCCTACGGCTACACCGATGAAAATTGCTAACCCGCCAAGACGAGGCATAATTTTTTGGTGTACTTTACGCGCATTTGGCTTGTCTGTTGCTCCTATTTTGAAAGCTAATTTAATAACTAAAGGAGTAACGACGAGTACAGTGATGAAAGATGCCAAAATGGCATAAATCACTTGTGAGTCCATTAATACCCCACCCTTTATAGTTTAACGTAATTTTTTCAATCTTATTTATCTGAAAATTATGATGTTTATTTACAGGCTCATAACATATGGTATCACAAAAAGATTAGAATTCAATCTTTTTTTCTTTTGGCTGTAAAGGGGAGTGAATAGAATATATGACAATTGGATATGGAATGTTGTGTCCTTTGAGAAGGTTGATCTCATATTGTGGCTTGTAATATGACATTGTACTTCCCTCTCATATAGCGATGACTTTTGTTTCAGTATTATAAGTGTTGCACGTAAAATGAGTAAGTTCCGTGTTAAATTGTGGGAATTTACATTTTGTATATATTGCATCATTTAACTTTACAAAATCTTAAAAAATAATAAAAAAACGATTCATATAATAAAGAAATGAAAGAGTTTTATCATTCTTAGTGTGAGAGGGGGAAGCACAGGGGGAGTTCTATGTATTCGTATATTTTCTTATGTATATTCCTGTGCAAAAAGAAAATGAAAATTAAGATAATAGGTACCGGATATGTTGGATTGATTACAGGAGTAGGATTGGCGAGATTGGGACATTCAGTCACATGTTTCGATATAAATAGTGGGAAAATTGAACGGATTAAACAAGGCGAGTTACCTATTTATGAATGTGGATTAAATGAATTAATAAATGAAGCATACGAGAATAATCATTTAACTTTTACAGCAAGTAAATCAGCGGCATTTAATGATGTAGAGTTTATATTTATTGCAGTGGGAACGCCATCTTTATTAGATGGAACAGCAGATTTAACGTATATTCGTAGCGCTTGTGATGATATTGGAACATATGTGAATAACGATATTATTGTTGTTACGAAAAGTACGGTTCCTGTAGGGACAAATGATGTAATGAGAGAATGGATTGAGGATAAACTACAAGGTAGACATGAATTATATATTGTATCGAATCCAGAGTTTTTAAGAGAAGGTTCTGGTATTTATGATTTTTTTCAGGGTGATCGTATCGTAATTGGAGCATGTAGTGAAGAAGCAGCAAGGAAAGTAGAGAATTTGTACAGTAAATTAAGCTTACAAACGTATATTACAGATATTCGAAGTGCTGAGATGATTAAATATGCATCTAATGCTTTTTTAGCTACGAAGATTAGTTTTATTAATGAAATTTCTAATATATGTGAGCAAGTGGGTGCAGATATAGTAGATGTAGCTACAGGGATGGGGATGGATAAGAGAATTGGTGCATCTTTTTTAAATGCAGGCATCGGATATGGAGGATCTTGTTTTCCAAAAGATACGAAAGCACTTGTGCAAATTGCAGGGAATGTTTCTCATGATTTTCGCTTGTTGAAAGCAGTCATTGAAGTGAATAATAAACAACAGTTGTTGTTAGTTGAAAAAGCGAAGAAAATTATAGATATGAAGAAGAAGCGAATTGCGGTTCTTGGTGCAGCATTCAAACCGAATACTGACGATATTAGGGAAGTGCCATCACTTATTACAATAGAAGGATTAATTAATATAGGTGCGGATGTGGTTTTATATGACCCGCAAGCTATTCAAAATGTAAGAAGTTTATTTGGAAATACGATACGATACGCTGAGTGTATAGATGAATCGATTAGAGAGGCGCATGCAGTTTTTATCGTAACAGAATGGGAATCAATTCGAAATTATCCGCTAGAAAAGTATGCACAGCTTATGAGGGAACCTATTCTATTTGATGGGAGAAATTGTTATACTAATGAGGATGCCGAGAAGCATGGATTAGATTATTACTCAGTTGGGCGAAAAGACGTCTGTAATAGTAATGTTTCTCAGGCGCGTTAAAAACTGTATTTTCACATGCATATTTTTATATGCGATAATAGAAGTTTTAACTAGTGAAAGAAAAGAGGTAATGAAATGACTGAACGTTTAAAAGTAATGACAATTTTCGGGACACGACCAGAAGCAATTAAAATGGCCCCTCTTGTATTAGAGTTGCAAAAGCACCCAGAAAAGATTGAATCAATTGTGACTGTAACAGCACAACACCGTCAAATGTTAGATCAAGTATTAAATATCTTTGGAATTACGCCAGATTTCGATTTGAATATCATGAAAGATCGTCAAACGTTAATCGATATTACAACACGTGGTTTAGAAGGTTTAGATAAAGTAATGAAAGAAGCGAAGCCTGATATCGTACTTGTGCATGGTGATACAACGACGACATTTATTGCAAGCTTAGCTGCTTTCTATAATCAAATTCCAGTAGGACATGTTGAAGCAGGACTTCGTACATGGGATAAGTATTCCCCATATCCAGAAGAGATGAATCGCCAACTAACAGGTGTAATGGCGGATCTTCATTTCTCACCTACAACAAAATCAGCAACGAACTTACAAAAAGAAAATAAAGATGAGTCACGCATTTTCGTAACAGGAAATACAGCGATCGATGCACTGAAGACAACTGTAAAAGAAACTTATAGCCATTCGGTGTTAGAGAAACTTGGAAATGATCGTCTTGTACTTATGACAGCACACCGTCGTGAAAATTTAGGAGAACCAATGCGCAATATGTTCCGTGCAATTAAGCGTCTTGTTGATAAGCACGAAGATGTACAAGTTGTATACCCTGTTCATATGAATCCTGTTGTTCGCGAAATAGCGAATGATATTTTAGGCGAGCATAGCCGTATTCATTTAATTGAGCCGTTAGATGTAATTGATTTCCATAACGTTGCAGCTCGTTCATACTTAATGTTAACTGATTCTGGTGGTGTACAAGAGGAAGCACCATCACTAGGTGTGCCAGTCCTTGTCCTTCGTGATACGACGGAACGCCCAGAAGGTATCGAAGCAGGTACGCTGAAATTAGCAGGAACAGATGAAGAGACAATCTTTGGTCTTGCTGATGAGTTGTTATCTGATAAAGAAGCTCATGATAAGATGACGAAAGCATCTAACCCTTACGGCGATGGTCGTGCATCAGAGCGTATTGTAGAAGCGATTTTACAACACTTTAAGAAGTAACAACAATTGCGTGAAATAAAAAGAGCCAAATCGTATACGATTTGGCTCTTTTTTTATTCATGATTCCTCATAATCCACTCTGCATGAGCATTTGTAGAAGGGGGAGGAGGCGGTGGTGTTTTGTTCTCACTCGGCTCCTTCTTTGCTTTTGCGCTGGAGTTAGAATTTGAATCGGAATTTGTATTCTCACTTTTCGTAGTCTCTGTTGGAACTTTTGCTTTTTCTCCTATTTCCTTTTCAATTTCGTTACGTACAGTCTCTACACTGATTGGATCTGGAAGGAAGTAATAAATACCGCCTATTTTTCTGTCTTCTCCTTCAAGTTTTAACGTTTGTATTGTAGAAGGATCAAATCCAGAGAGTTTATTGTAAAGAGCGAGTCCGTCTGAAATAGGAATGTCGGTTTTTATATATTTTCCAACTACAGTCGTTAAATCTTTAATTTTAAATACAGTAGAGGCGGAATTTAGTTTTTGAGCAACAGCGGCTAGTAATTGTCTTTGTCTAGCGGCCCGACCATAATCGCCGTTTGGATCCTGCTTTCGCATACGGACGTAAGCAAGTGCTTCTTCGCCGTTTAAATCTTGTTTCCCTTGTTTAAATTGGATTTTTTTGTAGTAATCCACGTCAGAACGTTCCCAAAAATCGAAGGGGACATCGACTGTAACACCGCCAACTGCATCAACGATACCTTTAAAGCCTTGGAAATCAATTTTAATATAGTGATCGACTGGAACTTTTAGAAACCCTTCGACTGTTTTGATTGCCATTTTCTCTCCGCCATAAGCATGTGCAGCGTTGATTTTATCTTCTTTATTTTTTCCAACAATTGGAACTTTAGTGTCACGAGGAATACTCATAAGCGAAACCTTTTGAGTTTTCGGATTGACTGTCGCAAACATTAATGAGTCTGTACGACCATTTTGACCGTCTGTTGCATAATCCTCTATTCCCATAATGAGGATTGTAAATGGTTCCTTTGTAATTTTTACATCTTCGGTTCTTAAATCCGATTTTTCACGAGCAAATCCACTGTACATCCCCATGAGAGAAGTGTAGGAATTTAACATATAAAGTCCTACGCTACCAAATAAAAATGCGAAAATAAGAAAGAAGAAAAACTTTCTTCTACGTTTCTTTTTTATTCTGCTATTTTGGAGATGATAATAACGTTCTTCCATATATAATCTCCTTATTCATTTGTAGGGAATTAATTCACTACATTAATCTTTAAAGGCGATACGTTAGCTATTCTTAGATAACGCCTTGTTCTAAGTACAACATATCTCCTTCTTTAATTGTACACTTCCCGTTTGTTAATTCAATCATCCAATCCGTAAATGTTTGTTTTCGATTTTCTTCTACATACGTATCGAATGTGACGTTTTCTAGATAATGTATATCTTTAATGTTATATTCTGAATTACGTAATTCATTTTCAACTTTGCCAAGCAATGTGTAATCAATTTCTGTTTCCATAACGCGCATTAGTTTTCGCTCAACAACGCCTACGTGATTAAGTCCTTCACTTGTACATTTTCCATATGCACGAATTAATCCACCAGCACCAAGTTTAATGCCACCAAAATAGCGCGTGACGACAACGACAGTATCCTTTAGACCTCGCTTTTTTAATACTTCTAACATAGGTACACCAGCTGTGCCGCTCGGTTCGCCGTCATCGTTTGCCTTTTGAATTTGATCTTGTTCACCGATTAAATATGCGGAACAATTATGTGTTGCATTCCAATGCTGTTTTTTTATTTTTTGTATAAATGTTTGAGCTTCCTCTTCCGTTGTGGCGCGATTCACATAGCAAATGAATCTTGATTTTTGAATCACAATTTCGTGCTCTCCATAGCCTTTTATTGTTAAATATTGTAATAACAATGGTATACGCCCCTATCTTTCAAAATAACTAGTACTTTACATTTTAAAAGCGAGCGTTTTTATATTCAAACATTTTTTACAAATATGTTGAAATTTTTGGTGAGTATTTTATCCCGCATTAACGGGCAGTAAGACTCCCACCTCAAAATTCAGCTGGAGCAAAGAAGTTAGGTGGGAGGTCAACTGCTCGTAAAGGCCCGATTGGTTCAACTAATAATCAGTGGGGGATGAACAAAACCCCCACTGATTAAAGTTTCACTTTATCTTTTTGTTGTAATTTGTCGAGCGAGTGATTGTAGTTTCTAGCCGGCATTTTTATGTATGGATGCACCTTTTCTAGTTTTCGTGTAAAATTAGGGGATAAAAATTTTTTATAAGGCAGGTACGAAAATGAAAACAGCTATTGTTACCGATAGTACAGCATATATACCGAAGCATATTCGTGACGAACTCAATATATATATGATTCCATTAAACGTTGTGTTTGGAACGGAATCTTATCAAGAAGAGGCTGAAGTTTCAGCAAATGATTTTTATATAAAGGTACGTGAACAAGAAGAACTTCCGAAAACTTCGCAACCAGCAATTGGAAAGTTTTTAGAGTTATATGAAGAGTTATCTAAAGAATATGATGCAGTTATTAGCATTCACCTTTCCAGTGGAATTAGTGGTACATATCAAACAGCAACGGCAGCTGGACAGATGGTAGATGGTATTGATGTATATACGTACGACTCTGAAATTAGTTGTGAAGTACAAGGGTTTTACGTGCGTGAAGGGGCGAAATTAGTAAGTGAAGGGAAAGCCCCAGAAGAGATTATCGCTCGCTTTGATGAAATGAAGCAAACGATGGATGCTTATTTTGTAGTGGATGATTTACATCATTTACAACGTGGTGGAAGATTAAATAGTGCACAAGCTTTCATCGGTAGTTTGTTACAAGTAAAACCAGTATTATACTTTAGAGATAAAGTAATTATTCCATTCGAAAAAATTCGTACGCGTAAAAAAGCGTTAAAGCGTATCGTTGAAATCTTTGATGAGCAGGCAAATAAAGGTGTGCCTATGGAAGCTGTTATTATTCATGCGAATCGTGAAGAGGAAGCTAATGAATGGAAACAAGACTTAGAAGAGATATACCCTCATGTTACAATTCGTACGAGTTATTTCGGAGCTGTAATTGGGACGCATTTAGGTGAAGGTGCGCTTGGTTTAGGTTGGTATACGAAGTGATAAAGATATAAAAGCTCTCTTACTTGAAGAGGGTTTTTTTACGGGGATTTGACAAGTTAATATTTGGAAATGGTAAAATGTACGTAAAATTAAATAATGAGGAAAGTTTTATTACTTACTTTTTACAAGAAACTATATTATAATAGAAGAGAGGTGAAACATATGGAGCATAATTCTTGTTTATGTCCAAAGTTTGAGTCAGCTTTTACAATGCTTAGTAAGAAATGGACTGGCTTAATTATTAAATCTTTGCTCGAAGAGCCGAAACGTTTCAGAGAAATCGCAGATATTATACCGAATATGAGCGATCGTATGTTGTCAGAACGTTTAAAGGAATTAGAAGGCGAAGGTATTGTAGTTCGTAATGTTTACCCAGAAGTACCAGTTAGAATCGAGTACGGTGTAACTGATAAAGGGAAAGCGTTGGAAAGTGTTATGGATGAGGTCCAAAATTGGGCTGAGAAATGGATGAAGTAACGTTTCTATTTCATTCATATTGGAGTATTTTCAAAACGTAAGGGGTTCCCTTACGTTTTTTTTCAATCCTATAAAAAACGGTGTAAGGCTCTTAAAATTCTACATATATATACAAATTTAGATATACTTTGCTATAGAGATAAATGTAATATTACATTTATTTTACAAAACCGTAACATTAGCAAAAAAACTCCCGAATTATGGTATAAATTTTAATAGGTTATATACGGAAAATGAAAAAAAGAAAGCGGTGTAAAAAATAAAATGAAAAAGCTAAAAATGGCATCTTGCGCATTAGTTGCAGGGTTAATGTTTTCTGGGCTAACACCAAATGTATTTGCAGAAGATAAAATTTCTGACGTGAAATCACAAATTAACACACAAAATGATACTTTACATAAACAACAACAAGAACGTGATGAATTACAAAAACAAATGAATGACTTAAACAAAACAATCCAAGGTTTGGATAAGTCTGTTCAAGAGAACGCTTCAAAACTTGATGAAACAACAAAAAAAGTTTCTGATACTGAGCAATTAATCGAAAATAAAAATAAAGATATTGCAGAACTACAAACAAAGATTGCAAAACGTGAAGAGTTATTAAGAAAACGTTTAGTTGCACTACAAGAACAGCCAAATACGAACATTGTAACAGAAGTTCTTGTAAACTCTAAAAACGTTGCAGATTTAGTTGATCGTTTAGCTTCTGTGTCTAAAATTATGGAATCTGACGAAGATATCATGAAAACACAACAAGAAGATCAAACGAACGTGAAAAAAGATGTTGAGACAGTAAAAGAAAAACAAAAAGAATTAAAAGAAGCACAAGCTCAAATTGAAACTGCTAAGAAAGAACTTGACGTTGAAAAAGAGAAAAAAGCAACAGCAGTAAACGATTTAAGTGGTAAAATGGATACAGTTGTAACTACAATGACAAGTACGGAAGGTCAATTGAAAGAGCTTGAACAACAGGCATTAAAATTACAACAAATCGCTGAAAAAGAAGCGCAAGAAAAAGCTGCACAAGAAGCTGCTGCTCAAAAACAAGCACAAGAAGCTGCTAAAGAAGCACAAGCTCAACAAGCTGCACCAGCGCAAGCGCCTGCAGAACAAGCTGCTCCAGCAAACAATGCTGGACAAGCTCAAAAAGAAGAGCCTAAAAAACAAGAAGCGAAAAAGCCAGCTCCAGCTCCAACTCCAACTCCAGTTCCGGATACTCATGGTGGCAGACAGGATGTTGTTGAAAAAGCTAGAGGTTTAGTGGGCCTAAAATATGTATGGGGTAGTGCGTCAATTTCAAATGGTGGTTTTGACTGCAGTGGACTAATCTCTTATGTTTACGGTTTAGGTCGTCAAGATACAAGAAGCTTATGGAGCTCTGTACAAAAAATTAGTGCATCTGAAGCGAAGCCAGGAGATCTTATCTTCTTACAAGGTACTTACAGAGAAGGCGTATCTCACGTTGGAATTTACATTGGTGGCGGTCAAATAATTCATGCTGCTGATGAGTCAACAGGTGTTACTTACGGTAGTGTAAATAGCTCTTACAACCAAAAGCATTTCTTAGGTTACGGTAGATTATAGGAATTATAATTGAATAAAAAACGTGTATAAAGTCGATAGCTTACTATTTTATAAGTAGGTTATCGGCTTTTTGAGTTTTTACGAGATAAAGAGCAGGATTTATAGTAGTGCTGGAGGTGGCTATTGATGATGTTAGCTGGTAGACAGTTATTGTTAGAAGAACTCTCTTCAGATTTGCAGGATAAATTGGATCATTTGAAAAGGAATCGAGACGTCGTTTGTGTACAAGGGCTAATTAAGAAGTCTTCAAAATATATGTGTCAGCGCTGCGGAAATATAGAGCAGCGACTATTTGCATCATTGCTATGTAAAAGGTGCAATGAAGTATGTACGTATTGCCGGAAATGTATAACGATGGGCAGGGTAAGTGAATGTACTGTACTTGTTCGCGGGACTGCTGAAATAAGCGGAGAAGGTTATTTGAATCCGTTACAGTGGGAAGGCGTTTTGTCTGACGGTCAGGAGTTAGCTGCGCAAAGTGTCGTTGACGCTGTTAAGCAGAAAGAATCATTTTTTATTTGGGCGGTGTGCGGGGCTGGAAAAACAGAAATGTTGTTTCACGGAATTGCAGAGGCACTACAAAAGGGAGAAAGAGTTTGTATTGCAACACCGAGAACGGACGTTGTACTTGAATTAGCACCAAGATTACAAGAAGTGTTTCCAAATATAAATGTAGCTGCTTTATACGGAAGGAGTTTAGACCGAGAAAAAGATGCGGCGTTAATCGTTGCAACTACACATCAATTGTTACGTTATTATAGGGCGTTCCATGTCATGATTGTAGATGAGATAGATGCTTTTCCGTATCATGCAGATAAGATGTTGCAGTATGCAGTAAACGAAGCGATGAAAGAGAAGGCAGCACGTATTTATTTAACTGCAACTCCAGATGAAAAGTGGAAGCGTAAGTTGCGAAGTGGTAAGCAAAAAGGGGTTATTATTTCAGGGC
Organism: Bacillus sp. SRB_331; assembly: GCF_003264175.1. Classification (NCBI taxonomy): domain Bacteria; kingdom Bacillati; phylum Bacillota; class Bacilli; order Caryophanales; family Bacillaceae; genus Bacillus; species Bacillus sp. SRB_331. Next base: position 376,058 of record NZ_NADV01000007.1, read on the forward strand.
GATACCATCGTCATCCATTGCCAGTTCCGATATTTCGGTGGTGCGGAAATTGGAAAAAGGGTCTTATACGTAAAAAAATTCCTCGTGCTTTATTACAATGGTTAAATCTGTACTTATCGAAACGATACCCCATTTTTCTATTTGTTCCTCATGTGCGATATGTAGAAGAAATTAGCCAGTTATTAAAATCATTAAACAATCAAGTTGACGGTGTGCATGCAGAAGATCCGGCGAGAAAAGAGAAGGTAGCAGCTTTCAGAAAAGGAGAAATCCCTTTATTAGTTACAACGACGATTTTGGAACGAGGAGTAACTATTAAAAATTTACAAGTTGCAGTTTTAGGAGCTGAGGAAGAAATATTTTCAGAAAGTGCTCTCGTTCAAATTGCAGGGCGTGCTGGCAGAAGCTCTGATGAACCGCATGGAGATGTTATCTATTTTCATTATGGAAAGACAGAGGCCATGGTGCGTGCGAAAAAACATATTCAAAGTATGAATAAGAATGCTAAAGAACAAGGACTGATAGATTGATGCATTGTCTACTTTGTGATGAGTATATTTCATATGCGATTAGTTGGTACACTTTTTTTGTTAAGTTTCATAAAAAGTATATATGTGATAGATGTGAGCAAAAACTTTCCTATATTATAGGAGATATTTGCAAGGAGTGTGGTCGGCCTTTAGAACTTGTACCAGCTGAATATAAAAACGGGGATATTTGTATGGACTGCATAAGGTGGACGAACGAGCAGAGGTTTCCGTCTCTCATAAATCGTTCGTTGCATGTGTATGATGAAGGGATGAAAGAAATATTAGCACAGTTTAAATTTCGAGGAGATGCTGAATTAGTGCATATTTTTCATCAGCCTTTTCGAAGTCTTTTTCAAAAATATTTTGCGAATGTTTCAGCTGTCATTCCGGTCCCCCTTAGTGAAGAGCGAGAATATGAGCGTGGTTTTAATCAAGCTGAGTTACTAGCTTCTTGTTTGCCTATCAAAATGCTTTGTACATCATTAAGAAGAATAGAAACAGAAAAACAAAGTAAGAAGAAGCGTAAAGAAAGGATATCGGGAGTTAATCCTTTTTATTTTCAGGGAGAAGAGCTGTTTCATGAGCAACATGTTTTAATTGTGGATGATGTGTATACGACAGGAATTACTGTCAGGCAAGTTGGAAGCCTTTTGTATGATCGAGGAGCGAGAGAAGTTTCTTGTTTGACGCTTTGTAGAGGTTAATATGTGAATGTCGAAAGGAGTAATAAAAAGACGACAGGTCTTCTTTGACTTAAAGTCTTGTCATTCGTTATAGTCAGAATATGGGGCGAAAGCCCTGATTTTAAGAGTGAAGGGAATGGAATGAACATGCAAGGACGAGTAAAATGGTTTAATGCAGAAAAGGGATTTGGGTTTATTGAGCGTGAAGATGGTGACGATGTGTTTGTTCATTTTTCTGCTATTCAACAAGATGGTTATAAGTCGTTAGAAGAAGGTCAACAAGTTGAGTTTGATATTGTTGATGGAGCACGTGGACCACAAGCAGCTAATGTTGTGAAACTGTAAAAATTAAGTTTTTGGAAAAGATAGAGCTGTATTTTTAGCAGCATTATATAGATGGTGAAGCTCTTGCTCGTAACAAGGGCTTTTTTGTTTTGGGGAAGTTGTCAAAAAGTTGTTTCTTTTCTGTAACCAATTGTCCACAGTTACAGTCGTTATTCACGATGGTAATAGGATAAAATAAAGATAGAAACGATGCATCTTTTCATTTCAACAAAAAACGATAAAAAAATCGCAATTCCACTAATTTTTTTAAAAAAATTAGAAGGAGTTTTTAAGCCGATGTCGAAATTATAGTACATAGGCTTGAAAGGAGGAATTCATCTATGAAATTCAACATTCGTGGTGAAAATATTGAAGTAACTCCAGCATTAAAGGAATATGTAGAGAAAAAACTAAGTAAATTAGAGCGTTATTTTGATACATTCCCAGAGATTAAGGTTAACTTAAAAGTATACTCTGACAAGCAACGTATCGAGGTAACAATTCCATTTACAGATTTATTACTTCGTGCAGAAGAAACAAATAGCGATATGTACGCTGCGATTGATTTAGTAGTTGATAAAATTGAGCGACAAATTCGTAAACATAAAACAAAAGTAAACCGTAAATTACGTGAAAAGGGTTCTATTAAAACTAACTTTATCCTTCCAGAAGCAGTAGCTGTTCTGGATGCGGTAGAAGAGGATGAATTAGAACTTGTACGTACAAAACGATTCGATTTAAAACCGATGGACGTTGAAGAAGCGATCTTGCAAATGGATATGCTAGGACATAGTTTCTTCGTCTTCACAAATGCTGATACAAATGAAACTAATGTTGTATATGGCCGTAAAGATGGGAAATATGGTTTAATCGAAACTAAATAATAATTCGAAGGCGCAGCCGAAATGGCTGCGCTTTTTTTATATGTTTTAGTGGTTGTATTGAGATTTTGAGTGTGATTATCTCTACAAGTATTTCCTTGCCATGAGCATACTAACTTTGTTTAATTTAACAAAATTTTATAATTGTAAATAAAATGTTAAGTTTTCTGAAATTAATTGATAGTGCATTTCGGCTTTGATATCCTAATATTGTATTATAAGGATTTAATTTATTCCTTCAGTGAAAAAATAAAATCAATATAATGCTACAAATTATCGGAGGTGTTTTTAGTGAGTATTAAGAAAAAAAGTCGTTTTATGTTTGGATCTGTTTTATCTTTAGGTATTTTAGCTAGTACTTTTGCTTTAACCGAACCGGCCAAGGCTGATACTAAGGCTAATACAAGGGATGATCATGTGGAATTTACCTTTAGACTTTGGAATGCATATGATTATACTAATGCACGTCCTAAAGAGAATGATACTTCTATGTATATGCGTGTGAAGAGCAGTGAGAAGGGCGGTGGTTCTTTCAACGTTTGGACAGAAGCGGATAAAAATAAAAATGCAGAAAATAGAAAATGGGTAAATGTTTCAGGTGATTCAGGTAAGCATGAAGGAGAAGTGCAACCAGGTAAAACATATCTTTTCAAAAATTATGCATATGAAAACTATGGGAAAAATGTTCCTGTTAGATTTGGTGGTTATTCTAGAGAAAATAATGCTTATCCTACTGCTTGGAGCCCTGATAGTGTAAGACCTAATGGGCCTTACATCGAATATTGATTTAGAAATTATAAATTGAAATTATTTATTTTGTAGCGCTAGAAAAAGTCGTATCGTTTCTAATCTAGATTATACGACTTTTTTCTGCTATTTAATTTTTAAAAATAGGAGGAGCTGTAATGAAACTTATTTCAAAATATATTTTAGTTTGTTTTTTTATATTGAGTATTAGTTTCTTAGTTTCTTGTCAAAAGAAAGTAGATGAACCTATTGTAAATATTGAAGATACTTTAACGGAAAAAGGAAATTTAAAAAGTATTCAGTTGCAAGAAATTAAGAAAAATACTATTTATGAACAAGTATTTTTTGGGAATGAAAATGGTAATGATTTCTTTCAAGGTCAAATAGATAGAAATGATATTGCAATAGAAGATAAGCTTTTAGATAAAAATTTAAAGTCAGGAGTTATACCAGAAAATTATTATGTTTTTTTAACGGGTGTTACGAATAAGAAAAAACCAACGTATCTTTTGGGACGGATTGAACAAATTGATGGAAAAGTAATTCAGTGGAAACAAGAAGTTAAGAGTGTACAAAGAAAAGATGCAAATGGTGCTTATCAGTATGATGTTTATCAGTATGAAGTTGAGTTTCCTAAATTTGAAGGAGAGAGAGCAAATGTTTCTTTTCGTTACATTTGGTTAAATAAAGAAAATAAATGTTATGGTGTTGCGGATCAATTATTCATATTAAAAAAGATTTAAATTTAATTAATGGTTTATGGAGGAGCTATAGATGAGTTACTTTTTAGGAAGGATTTTAAAAGGTAGGATGTTTTGGTTGTCTTTATTTATTATGTTAATAATTGTTATTGCTCAATATATTGCTATGTGTGTAACAACTAAAGGATTTAACGATGATGGGATTATAAAGGTATCCCCATATTTGTCTAATATTTTACATTTTAATAGATTATCGTTTTATTGTGAGTTTTATCTACTTATATTTCCTATGCTTTCCGCGATGGCTGTAACAGGGATTTATAGAATTGATAAAAATTATGGATTTATTTATCCTGTTATTTCTAAGATGGGAACAGGTTATTATTTTAAGCTACTTTATTTTATTAATTTCATTGTATCTTTTTTTATTATAAGTTTCCCTTTACTATTTAATTTTTATTTATATGCAATGACTTATCCAACAGTTGCTCCGCATCCAATATTAAATTATATGGCTGCTACTGTTTCGCCAACAGCTCAATTTAATACGGTTTATTATGAGTACCCTACTTTATATTTTCTAATGTATGTATTTTTAAATGGTTTATACGGTGCGGTTTTTTCAAGTTTGGCTTTATCAATTTCTTTTTTTATAAAACGAGTTTATTTTATTTATTTAGTTCCATTTATTCTACATATTTTTTGGCTTGGTATTGGAAAAGGGATTCTCAATCCTAAAGATTATTTAATTAAAGATTTCGGCTTTTTTGAATTACAAATTTTTCTTAGTGTACTGTTATGTATTTGGTTTTGCTCTGTAGTTCTTTATTTACGGGGGAGTAGGAAGCATGTTCTTTTATAATGTAATGAAAGAAACTATAAGGATGAAATATGTTTGGTTAAGTATTCTCTTTTTACTTAATGTCAGTATCATTGGTTGTTTGTTCAATTATTTTGAATCTGGAATTGTAAAAGAGAAAATGAATGAATTGGAAACTTTGTATAAGGTTATGTCGTTTTATAATTTATCAACTATATTTATTCCTTTAACAATCGTTTTTTCTGTATATTCTATGTCGAATTTTTTTAGTATTTATGTTGTTTATAGAGTGAATAATGCATTGAAATTAGTTTCTATATATTATTTAAAATTATTAGTTTTCGTTTGTTTTTTTGCGGGGAGTATGATTTTACAGTTGTTTTTGATGTCAAATATGATGGCTGTAAATAGTATTTCTGTGAATTATCCATTATTATTTTGCATTCAATTATTTGCGAATATTTTCATATGTATGATAAGTGCTTTGTTGCAATTATTTTTACCTAGTTTACTTGCAATAATATGTATGATCACTGCTGTTTTACTAGATAGATTTATATTACATGGATTTTTATTTGCAAATGTTTTTTATATAAATGTGTTTGAAGATGCTACGGGTTTATTTATACGTTTATTTGGATGTTTTTCTATCTTTTTTATAAGTGTATGGATTTTATCTAAAAAAGTTATATTTCTATGAATGATGAAACAGAGGTGATCTAGTTTACATTATGATTTTATATCATTTGTTAAAAAGAGATTTACATGTAAGGTTTAGAGATTCCATCAAGATAATGGCTTTTTTATTCTTAATTTACGCTATGATTGTATTTACTTTTTTATACAATCAGTCTCTTATTAATGGTAAAGAAGAACCTGTATTAGTAGATGTTACCTTTTATCGATTTTTTCATGGAGTAGACTTTGTTGATTTATCTCACTTTTATAAGGAGGGGCGATTTTCTATCCCTTTTTATTGGATTTTTTTTCAAATCACTCCTTTGTTGCTTGTAGGGAATTTTGCTTTTTCAGATATTCAACAGAATGGTGTTTATTTATTTCCTCGTGTTAAGAAGAAGCATTTTCTTTGGTTAACGAAAATACTATCTTTGTTCTTTTATATAATTAGTATTTGGATTGTTATGTATTTTCTTTGGTTTACTGTTTACTATTTGCTTTCTTTTGGCGAGTATTCTTTTTTAAATTTATATAGTCAATTTTCTTATAAAATATTAGGTACTATGCTAATTCAAATAATCATAAGCTTTTTATTAGCTTTAATTTTTGAGTTTTTAACGTTTTATATACCAATAACTATTGTTTTTGTACTGATGTTGATGTACCTATTTATGTCTATTTTCTTTCATAGTATTTATTTTTTAGGCTCTTTTGTTATGCCAAATCGCTGGTATTTTGTTGATCACAGTTCAATTCAATTGACTTTAGGTAATAATCAATCTATTCAATGTAATGATTTACTTTTAATAGGAGTAGTAATTGTTGTTGTAATGATTTTATTAGGTAGTTTTTGTTTTAAAAAACTAGATGTGATAGGTGAATAATTTATGGACAATTATATTAAATGTGAATGTATGATGAAAAAATTAAAAGGAAATATTGTGTTAGATAATATTAGTTTATCGATAAAAAAAGGCGAGTTTTTAGTTTTGAAGGGGCATAATGGCTCTGGTAAAACGATGATTTTACGAGCTATATCAGGGTTAATGCGTTTGAATTCTGGATTTGTTTATGTAGATAATGAAATTATTGGAAAACAAAAGCAATTTCCTGATTCTATGGGAATATTGATTGAATATCCAAGTTTTATTCCAGGGTATACTGGTTTTCAGAACTTGAAATTTTTAGCATCGATTAACAATAAAATTTCTGATGAGGAAATTTATAATATTATTCAAAGGGTTGGACTTGATAAAGCAGATAAGAGAAAGTATAAAAGATACTCTTTAGGTATGAAACAACGTTTAGGGATAGCGCAAGCTTTAATGGAACGACCAAAATTATTGTTATTAGACGAGCCAACTAATGCTTTAGATAGTGATGGGATAAAAGATGTTTTAGATATTTTGGAAGTAGAAAAATCTAAGGGAACGACTATTATTGTAGCTAGTCATGATGTGCATGTTCTAGATAATGGAATAGTAGATCGTATTGTACATGTTAATAATGGAAAGTTGGTAGATTAATAGTGACAAGAAAACATGTCTTAATAATCATTGGATTGTGTGTGTTGCTATGTACATTTGCTAGTTTGTTTAGATTTAAAACATTAAATCAAAATAATGAATCTTATAAAGTGGTAAAAGATGAGTTTTTATCTAATAGAACTTTTGAAGATGGACAAGGAGTGAAGTTTCATGCACTTGAGCCTCTTGATCCTACAAAAGTTTATGATCCTTATGAAGACCGTGAAGTAGTGACGTATGTGTTACCTTTAAATATTACAAATACAACAAATCGGGATATTAACTTATTTAGTAATAAGTCTATTTCTAATACAATGTTTTATTCTAAAATAGGGGAGTTTTATAATTTAGTTCCTTATTCAATGGAATTACCTGAAAAATATCAGTTTGATCCTGTAATACCTGCTGGTAAAACAGTACGAGGATATATAGGGACAAATTATTTTGTAGGAGATGACCCTGGTAAGCATTATAAAAATTTTTCTAACGAATCAACTAAGGTGAAATTCATTTCTTTTTTGAAGGATAAGGAAGGGAAATATCATGAATTAGAAATACCAATAAATTAATAACATTTATTAGTAGTATTAATTTGAAGTGTAATTGTAAAAAAAGAAAAAGTTCTATATAAAATGTATTAAGTATAGTGTCTTTTTCTTCTTTATTGATATCTATATATTTTAAGTTTATTTTTGAGTTGCTGTGGTTGAGTATATCTTGCAATCTAATGATAGATATTGTTTATAGAAATCAAAAGCTGAAGGTTTTGCGCATTGTGTGAGTATCTATGGATGCTGCACCGGCAAAATCTTTGGCTTTTGTAATTGTCGATTTAAATCTTACTAATATGTTCATTCCAGCTACTCTTTTTAAAGGGAACGGGAAAGAATATTATTTAGAATTAATATGAAATTTGGAATATGAATTTGAAATAGAGAGGTAGGGAAAAGAATTATTAATTTGTTGAAACGAATAAAATAAAAACTTTTTCTGAATCTACGGCTCGACATTTGGACGATTGTTGTCATAGTTATAAGACAAGTGTTACAATTATCATTAGGTTTATACATTTTAGTTTTTTAATTAGGAGAAAAATTGGCATAACATAAATTTGATTTTTATAACGACTGATTGTAAAGAGAAAAAGAAAGCAATCGGAAGTTTTATTTTAATAAAAGAGGAGCGTATTTCCTATGATCGGTATTTTAAAAAAGGTATTTGATGTCAACCAACGCCAAATTAAACGTATGCAGAAGACAGTGGAGCAAATTGATGCATTAGAATCATCTATTAAGCCGCTAACTGATGAACAATTAAAAGGAAAGACGATTGAATTTAAAGAACGTCTAACAAAAGGTGAGACAGTAGATGATCTACTTCCTGAAGCTTTTGCGGTTGTTCGTGAAGCAGCGAATCGTGTTCTTGGAATGCGTCCATATGGCGTACAGCTAATGGGTGGTATCGCCTTACATGAAGGAAATATCTCTGAGATGAAAACAGGTGAAGGTAAAACGTTAACATCTACTTTACCTGTATATTTAAACGCATTAACAGGAAAAGGTGTTCACGTTGTTACAGTCAATGAATACTTAGCGCAACGTGATGCGAGCGAAATGGGACAACTTCATGAGTTCCTTGGCCTAACTGTAGGGATTAACTTAAATAGTATGTCACGTGAAGAGAAACAAGCTGCTTATGCTGCTGATATTACGTATAGTACAAATAACGAGCTTGGGTTCGATTACTTACGTGACAACATGGTGTTATATAGAGAGCAGTGCGTTCAGCGTCCACTTAATTTTGCTATCATCGATGAAGTCGATTCTATTTTAGTCGATGAAGCACGTACGCCGCTTATTATTTCGGGACAAGCTCAAAAATCAGCAGAGCTATACATGTTTGCAAATGCATTCGTTCGTACATTAGAAAATGAAAAAGAATATTCATTTGATGTGAAAACGAAAAATGTAATGTTAACAGAAGATGGTATTACGAAAGCTGAGAAAGCTTTCCATATCGATAACTTATTCGATTTAAAACATGTAGCACTTCTTCACCATATTAATCAGGCGCTTCGTGCACACGTTGTTATGCACCTTGATACAGATTATGTTGTACAAGAAGGCGAAATCGTAATCGTAGACCAATTCACTGGTCGTCTTATGAAAGGTCGTCGTTATAGCGAAGGTTTACATCAAGCTATTGAAGCAAAAGAAGGCGTAGAAATTCAAAATGAAAGTATGACGCTTGCAACAATTACGTTCCAAAACTACTTCCGTATGTACGAAAAATTATCTGGTATGACTGGTACAGCGAAAACGGAAGAAGAAGAATTCCGTAGTATTTACAATATGAATGTTATCGTAATTCCAACGAATAAAGATATTATTCGTGATGATCGTGCTGATTTAATCTTCAAATCAATGGAAGGTAAATTCAATGCAGTTGTTGAGGATATTGTAAATCGTCATAAGCAAGGGCAACCTATTCTTGTTGGTACAGTTGCAATTGAAACGTCAGAGCTTATTTCAAAAATGTTAACACGTAAAGGTGTACGTCATAATATCTTAAATGCAAAAAACCATGCGCGTGAAGCAGATATCATTGCAGAGGCTGGTATGAAAGGCGCTGTAACAATTGCGACGAATATGGCTGGTCGTGGTACGGATATTAAGTTAGGCGACGATATTAGAAACGTTGGCCTAGCAGTTATCGGTACAGAGCGTCACGAAAGTCGTCGTATTGATAATCAGTTACGTGGTCGTTCTGGTCGTCAAGGGGACCCTGGTGTAACACAGTTCTACTTATCAATGGAAGACGAACTAATGCGCCGCTTCGGTTCTGACAATATGAAAGCGATGATGGATCGCCTTGGTATGGATGATTCACAGCCAATCGAAAGTAAAATGGTTTCTCGTGCGGTAGAATCTGCGCAAAAACGTGTGGAAGGAAATAACTATGATGCACGTAAACAGCTATTGCAATACGATGATGTACTTCGTCAACAACGTGAAGTAATTTATAAACAGCGTCAAGAAGTAATGGATTCAGAGAACTTACGCAGTATTATTGAAGGTATGATGAAATCTACGATAGAACGTGCTGTTGCACTTCATACGCAAGAAGAAATCGAAGAAGATTGGAGCATTAAAGGTCTTGTCGATTACTTAAATACAAACCTTCTTGAAGAAGGAGATGTAAAAGAAGAAGAGTTACGTCGCCTTGCTCCAGAAGAAATGAGCGAATCAATCATCGCGAAATTGTTAGAGCGTTATAACGAAAGAGAGAAGCTTCTACCTGAAGAGCAGACGCGTGAATTCGAAAAGGTTGTTGTATTCCGTGTTGTAGATACGAAATGGACAGATCATATCGATGCAATGGATCACCTTCGTGAAGGTATTCATTTACGTGCTTACGGACAAATCGATCCACTTCGTGAATACCAAATGGAAGGGTTCGCAATGTTCGAATCGATGATCGCTTCTATTGAAGAGGAAATCTCTCGTTACATTATGAAAGCTGAAATTGAGCAAAACTTAGAGCGTCAAGAAGTTGTTCAAGGTGAAGCTGTTCATCCATCAAGCGATGGCGAAGACGCGAAGAAAAAACCGGTTGTAAAAGGTGACCAAATGGGACGCAACGATTTATGTAAATGTGGTAGTGGCAAGAAATATAAAAACTGTTGTGGCATTGGGCAGTAATAAGAAACTGTAGTTTAGACTGCTTTGCAAATTTTTACATCAAAAATGTATAATGAAAAGGATTAAACTCTCTCCGTAATAAGCGGAGAGAGTTTCCCTTGTTTTCATATGAAAGTAACAGCAATTACATAGAGGTGAAGGAAATGGAATTAGTAGAAATTAGGCAAGAATTAGAAAAAATGGCTAAGAGATTAGCGGCTTTTAGGGGGTCTCTTTGACCTTCCTACTAAGGAAAAACAAATTGCAGAATTAGAAGAAACGATGATGGGCGCAGGATTTTGGGATGACCAACAAGGCGCACAAGCTGTGATTAATGAAGCGAATGCGCTGAAAGATATGGTTGGAAGGTTCCGTCAGTTAGATGAGACGTTCGAAAACTTAGAAATGACGCATGACTTACTTAAAGAAGAGTATGATGAAGATTTACATGAGGAACTAGAATCTGAAGTGAAAACTTTAATTCAAGAAATGAATGAGTACGAGCTGCAGTTACTATTAAGCGATCCTTATGATAAAAATAACGCTATTTTAGAATTACACCCAGGTGCAGGTGGAACAGAGTCACAAGACTGGGGTTCTATGTTATTACGTATGTACACACGCTGGGCTGAGAAACGTGGGTTTAAAGTAGAAACGGTTGACTACTTACCGGGCGATGAAGCTGGTATTAAGAGTGTTACATTATTAATTAAAGGTCATAACGCTTACGGTTACTTGAAAGCGGAGAAAGGTGTACATCGTCTTGTACGTATTTCACCGTTCGATTCTTCAGGTCGTCGTCATACATCGTTCGTATCTTGTGAAGTTGTACCTGAATTCAATGATGAAGTTGAAATTGAAGTGCGTACAGAAGATTTGAAAATAGATACGTATCGTGCAAGTGGTGCAGGCGGACAGCATGTTAATACGACAGATTCAGCAGTTCGTATAACGCATCTACCAACAAACACGGTTGTAACATGTCAGTCAGAGCGTTCTCAAATTAAAAACCGTGAGCATGCGATGAAAATGCTGAAAGCGAAATTATATCAAAAGAAACTAGAAGAACAACAAGCGCAATTAGATGAGATTCGTGGAGAGCAAAAAGAAATTGGATGGGGCAGCCAAATCCGTTCTTACGTATTCCACCCGTATTCTCTTGTAAAAGACCATCGTACAAATACAGAAATTGGTAACGTGCAAGCAGTTATGGATGGAGAAATTAATCCATTTATCGATGCTTATTTACGTTCTCGCATTTAATAAGAGAAAAAGCCAACAGAATTGTTGGCACATGCTGAGGTCCAAGAGGATATAAAGAGGCTTATCTTATTTATATTGATGAAATAAAGAGGAAGAGAAGTTGGAAACGACAACTTCTCTTTTTGATGAGATTATATGTAGAATACAATGTCGTATATTGTTTTGTAAAAAGTAGAGAATAGTAAAACAGAGTGATAATAGAGTAGGACTTTATATGGAATTTCTCTGCTTTATTTTGGAGAAAAAGGTTCTTTATAGAACTTTCTAATGTGTTCACAGAATTGAAACAATTTATGAAAGCTTTATTCTATTAAGGTTCTCACTATATTTGTAAAAAATATGAAATACACCTTAGTTTTTCTATATAAAGATAATGCTTATAATGAAAATTGAGTGTGGTATGAAAATATTGCCTATTTATGAATGAAGAGAATATCAAAAATGGGGAGCGATAGAAGTGAAAAAGAAATTGTTGGCTATTACGCTGGGGACATCAGTCGTTTTTGCTTTAGGAGCATGTGGAAATAAAGAAGAGAGTAAATCATCAAAACAATCTGCAAGCACAGATAGTGCAGAACAAATCTTCCAAAGAAGTTGTGCAGGTTGTCACGCGAAAGATTTATCAGGAGCAACTGGACCTGATTTAAGAAAAGTAGGCGGTAAGTATGACGCTGCGGCTATCGAAGAAATTATTAAAAAAGGTCGGGGCTCAATGTCACCTGGACTTATTCAAGGTGAGGACGCAAAAAAAGTATCCGAATGGCTAGCTGAACATAAATAAAAAAGGTGAAATAGACGAGTTGATTATAGGATCTTACCTAAAAATGATTTAGGCTAAGAACTATGTCAGCTCGTTTACCTTTTTAGGATGTAACATAACTGTAACAAAAATGTATCCGAATTGGAAACCGATTGATGTTACAATGGGGTTTGTAGAATTTTGATGAAATATATTACATAGAGTAGCGTTGCTAATAAAAAGCATGTATGGAAGCTACCTTCAACAAGAATGGTCGAACGAAAATAAAGGTTTTTCTTTTATTTTCAAATGTACAGAAAAGTATTTCTAAAAAAATCATTAAGTATTGGGTGATAAATAATGATAAAAATGACGAATGTTTATAAGGAGTACCCAAATGGTATGAAAGCCATTGCTGGTCTCACAGTTAACATTAAACAAGGTGAATTCGTATACGTAGTTGGACCGAGTGGAGCCGGAAAATCTACATTTATTAAAATGATGTATCGTGAAGAGAAGCCATCTACAGGATCAATTAATGTAAATGGACTTGTAATTGAAACATTAGCAGAAAGAGATGTTCCATATTTCCGTCGTCAATTAGGCGTGATTTTCCAAGATTTTAAATTGCTACCTAAATTAACGGTATATGAGAATGTTGCGTTTGCTTTAGAAGTAATTGAAGAAGAGAAGGAAGCGATTCGTGAGCGCGTTACAGAAGTGTTAGGTCTTGTTGGTCTTGAAGAGCGTGCCGATGCACTTCCAAATGAGCTTTCGGGCGGAGAGCAACAACGTGTGGCGATTGCAAGAGCGATTGTAAATAAGCCAAAGGTTGTAATTGCCGATGAGCCAACAGGTAACTTAGATATTGAAACAGCTCTTGATATTATGAAGATTTTTAAACGTATTAATGAGCGTGGTACAACGATTGTTATGGCGACACATAACGCAGATATCGTAAATACAATTCGTCATCGTGTAATTGCAATTGAAGGCGGAAGAATTGTTCGAGACGAGATTGAGGGAGGATACGGATATGAAGGCTAAAACCCTTAGTCGACATTTGCGAGAAGGTGTGAAAAATCTATCCCGTAACGGATGGATGACATTTGCTTCTGTAAGTGCAGTAACAGTTACATTATTACTTGTAGGTGTCTTTTTGACAGCGATTATGAATATGAACCATTTTGCGACGAAAGTAGAGCAAGATGTAGAAATTCGTGTGCATGTTGATCCAGCAGCAAAAGAAGCTGATCAAAAGAAATTAGAAGAAGATATGAGTAAAATTGCGAAAGTAGATTCTATTAAATATTCTTCTAAAGAAGAAGAGTTGAAACGTTTAATTAAAAGCTTAGGCGATAGTGGAAAAACGTTCGAGTTATTTGAGCAAGATAACCCACTGAAAAACGTATTTGTTGTAAAGGCGAAAGAACCAACAGATACGGCAACAATTGCGAAAAAGATTGAGAAAATGCAGTTTGTAAGTAATGTTCAATACGGTAAAGGTCAAGTTGAAAAATTATTTGATACTGTAAAAACTGGTCGTAACATCGGGATTGCGTTAATTGCGGGTCTTCTATTCACAGCGATGTTCTTAATCTCTAACACAATTAAAATTACAATTTATGCTCGTAGTACTGAGATTGAAATTATGAAACTTGTTGGTGCAACAAACTGGTTTATTCGTTGGCCGTTCTTGTTAGAGGGATTATTCCTAGGAGTATTAGGATCAATTATTCCAATTGGCCTAATTTTAGTTATGTATAATTCGTTGCAAGGTGTGTTTAATGAAAAACTTGGCGGAACAATTTTCGAGCTTCTACCATACAACCCATTCGTATTCCAATTAGCTGGTTTATTAATGTTAATCGGTGCATTAATCGGTATGTGGGGAAGTGTAATGTCAATTCGTCGCTTCTTAAAAGTATAAAAAGTTGCAAACATAATTCGTACAAGCTTATCATATAGTAGAAATAGGTAAAGGCATCACACATCGTGTGATGCCTTTTGCTACACCACCTGTGTGTTCTGGAAAGGGGAATTCCGCATTGAAACGTAGAGTTGCAATTATTGGAATGGTTGTTGCATTTTTAATTGGTGCTGGCGGGATGTTTGGTGGTATGTACTGGTTTGGGATAAACCCAGCGTATGTAACGCAAACAGTATCGAATGGTAATGCTGGCACAGCGCAAGGGAATTTGGTAAAGATTAATGAGGCGTATGCACTAATTGATTCACGTTATGTGGAAGACGTGAAAGACGACAAATTAGTCGAAGGTGCGATACAGGGAATGTTGTCTACGCTGAAGGACCCTTATTCCACGTATATGGATAAAGAAACGGCAAAACAGTTTAGTCAGTCACTTGATCCTGAACTTGAAGGGATTGGAGCTGAAGTGAACAAGACGGACGGTAAGCTTATTATCGTATCGCCAATTAAAGGTTCACCAGCAGAAAAGATAGGAATTAAACCGAATGACCAAATTTTATCTGTAGATGGAAATAGTGTGAAAGATTTATCACGTGAAGAAGCAGTATTAAAAATTCGTGGTAAAAAAGGAACGACTGTTGCAATTGAAATTAAGCGCGCAGGAGTGGCTGATCCGATAGAATTTAAAATTAAGCGTGAAAAGATTCCGATTTTCACTGTATTTAGTTCCGTAAAGCAAGATAGCGGAAAAGATATCGGTTATATGCAAATTACTTCTTTCGCTGAAAATACTGCGAAAGAATTTAAGGATCAGTTAAAAGAGCTAGAGAAGAAAAACATAAAAGGCTTAGTTATTGACGTGCGTGGTAATCCTGGCGGTTATTTAAATAGTGTAGAAGATATACTAGGAGACATCATGACAGATAAAAAGCCAATGCTACAAGTAGAACAGCGAAATGGTGAGAAGAAGAAATTCTCTACGGAACTGAAAGAGAGAAAGCCATATCCAATTTCAGTATTAATTGATAACGGAAGTGCTTCTGCTTCAGAGATTTTAGCTGGTGCGCTAAAAGAAGGAGAAGGATACGATTTAATTGGTGAAAAAACGTTTGGTAAAGGTACTGTTCAGCAGGCTGTTCCATTTAAAGATGGCAGCAACATTAAATTAACAATGTTTAAATGGTTAACACCAGATGGCAATTGGATTCATAAAAAAGGAATCGCGCCAACTGTAGAAGTGAAGCAACCAGATTATTATCATGCGACACCAATTCAAATTGAAAAGACACTTTCATACAATTCAAATGATGTACAAGTAAAACACGCGCAAGAAATGCTTAAGAGCTTAGGATATGTACCAGGACGTGAAGATGGATACTTTAGCAAAGAGACAGAATCAGCACTAAAAGCATTCCAAAATGCGAATGAGATGGAAGCAACAGGACAACTCGATAAAAAGACAGCTGAAGCGATTCAAACTAAAATTATTGAAAAAATCCGTTCTGGAGAAAATGATTTACAATTACAGACGGCATTGAAATTAATAGCGAAATAAGAAAGAATACAGGCACTTTGATGCCTGTATTTTTTTATGTGTTAAATATGATAAGATAAAAAGAAAGACTGATATAAATGGTGGTGAATGAATTCGTGGAGGCATGGCTTTTTGAAATACTACGAGCAGTTGGACGTTTTTTCTTACACCCTGCTGTCTATGTATTTTTAATTAGTAGTATCTTCGTTGGATACTTACGTATATTACGAGAACGAAAAGATTTTTCTTTTAAAGTATATGATATTTGGTTTGAACTACGAACAACTCTATTTGCAGGTATTGGGTACGGATTAATCGTATCTATTATTACGATTGGGCTTGGGCTTGTTGTTTCAAAAGCGAGTTTATGGGCAATTTTACTTTGGACGTTATTATTCGGATTAACTGCTATGTATCGATATTTATCTGTAGCTTATACTTTCGGAATCGCGATTGCACTCGTGTTGTTATCGTCTAAGATGCCAGTTTCCTTCTTACAGCTTGGAGAAGGTGAAGAGGGTATGATTGTATCCCTTGCTATTTTACTAGGCGTTATGCTCGTTGTAGAGGGTTTATTAATCTCTAAAAATGCAGTTCGTTATTCTACGCCAAAAATTAACAAAGGTAAGCGTGGGCTACGAATTGGACTACATGAATCCAATCGTTTATGGCTTGTACCAGTATTTATTCTTATACCAGGAGACGCGGTGACAGGATTTATTTCTTGGTGGCCTGTCGTTTCAATAGGTTCGACTACATACTCTTTATTCCTCGTTCCATTTTTAATTGGATTTATGAGAAAGGTTAGAAGTTATGAGCCGACGGAAGCTTTATTATTTACAGGAAGACGTGTCTATGGTTTAGCGGGGCTCGTACTCGTTTTAGGTATCGCAAGTTACTGGTGGCACGTATTCGCAATTATCGCGATGGGAGTCGCAATGCTTGGACGCTTTACAATCTCGATGCAAGAGAAAATTGCAGACGAGAAAAGACCAGCATACTTTGCCGCACGTAATGATGGACTTGTTGTGTTAGATACAATTCCGAATACAATTGGGGCAGAGATGAATTTAAAGCCTGGAGAAGTTATTACGAAAGTAAATGGAATCATTCCAAGAAGTACCGAAGAGTTTTATGACGCGCTTCAAACGAAGACGACAGGAGCGTTTTGTAAATTAGAAGTAGTAGATACAAATGGTGAGCTTCGTCTTGCTCAAACGGCATTATACGCCGGGGGACATCATGAATTAGGTGTTGTATTTGTTCAGCAAGAGCACGAGTGGGATTCGGAAGCTATATAAAATAAAATGGAAACCTTCATCAAATATAGATGAAGGTTTTTTTAGTTTCATAGACGGATAACTTGAATAATTATTTGATAATGGTTATCATTTAGAGAGTCTTTTAATTTGGAAAAGGGAGGAAAGATATGCTACGTAAATTTTTTTCTTACTATAAACCGTACAAAGGTTTATTCGTACTCGATTTTTCCTGTGCAGTTATCGCAGGTTTACTCGAACTTGGTTTCCCGCTTATCGTAAATCAATTTATTGATAAGTTATTACCAGGACAAAACTGGACGCTTATTTTATGGGCTTGTTTCGGTTTGTTCGTAGTTTATGTGTTAAATGCAGGTTTGCAATATGTCGTTACATATTGGGGACATATGCTTGGGGTTAACATTGAAACAGATATGAGGCAGAAATTATTTGATCACATTCAAAAGCTATCATTCAGATTTTTTGATAATAATAAAACAGGTCATTTAATTTCACGTCTTACAAACGATTTAATGGAAATTGGGGAAATTGCTCACCATGGACCAGAAGATTTATTCATTGCCATTATGACTTTAGTTGGAGCATTTTCATTTATGATGATGATTAACTGGAAGTTAGCACTTCTAACATTCTTCGTAATCCCGTTCTTATTATGGTTGGCACTTTACTTCAATAAAAAAATGACAGGTACGTTTAGACGTTTATTCTCAGACGTTGCTGATTTCAATGCATGTATCGAGAACAATGTAGGCGGTATCCGCGTTGTACAAGCATTCGGAAATGAAAAGTTTGAGAAAGAGCAATTTGCTGTAAATAATGCTCGTTTCCGTACAACAAAATTAATGGCGTATAAAATTATGGCGTTAAATTCATCGATTAGTTATATGCTGATGCGTCTTGTAACACTCTTTGTATTAATATGTGGCACATGGTTTGTTCTGCAAGGTGAATTAACGTACGGTGGATTTATTGGATTCGTTTTATTAACGAATATTTTCTTCCGCCCAATTGAAAAAATTAATGCGGTTATTGAAAGTTATCCGAAAGGAATCGCTGGTTTTAAAAGATATGTAGAACTTCTGGAAACAGAGCCGGATATTGTAGATTCTAAAGATGCAATAGAAGTTAAACATGTACACGGCGATATTCAATACAATAACATCACGTTCGGATATGAAAATAAAGAGCCGATTTTAAACGATATTAGTTTGAAAATACATGCAGGTGAAACAGTTGCTTTCGTTGGACCATCAGGGGCAGGGAAAACAACACTATGTAGTTTATTACCTCGTTTTTATGAACACTCATCTGGATCAATTCAAATTGATGGCATTGACACCAAAGAGATGACGTTATCGTCACTTCGTAAGCAAATCGGAATTGTACAGCAAGATGTTTTCTTATTCTCAGGAACAATTCGTGAAAATATCGCTTACGGAAACTTAAAAGCTTCAGAATATGAAATTTGGCAGGCGGTAAAACGTGCTCAGCTAGAGGACTTAATTTACTCGCAACCAGACGGTTTAGATACAGTTATCGGTGAGCGTGGTGTGAAACTTTCAGGAGGACAAAAGCAGCGCTTAGCAATTGCCCGTATGTTCTTGAAAAACCCACCAATTTTAATTTTAGATGAAGCAACTTCTGCGCTAGATACAGAGACAGAACTTGCTATCCAAAAATCACTTGCAGAACTATCTGTTGGCCGTACAACATTAGTTATCGCTCACAGGCTTGCAACTATTAAAAATGCAGATCGTATCGTCGTTGTAAATAAAGACGGTATTGCAGAACAAGGTTCACATGAGGAACTAATCAAACGAGGCGAGGGTTACAGCCGATTGTATGAGGCGCAGTTTAGTTCGTAAATATAATTTCTGCTGAATTAGTGCACCATAAGTAAGTGGAAATCTTATTTGGGAGGCTACAAAGCATGATTGTAACAACAACTTCTACAATTCAAGGGAAAGAAATTATTGATTATATCGATATCGTTAATGGCGAAGCAATCATGGGTGCGAATATCGTGCGTGACCTTTTCGCTTCTGTCCGTGACGTTGTCGGTGGTCGCGCAGGCGCCTACGAAAGTAAATTAAAAGAAGCACGCGACATTGCAATGGAAGAGATGAAAACTCTCGCAAGACAAAAAAATGCGAACGCCATTGTTGGTATCGACGTGGACTACGAAGTAGTTCGCGAAGGAATGCTAATGGTTGCGGTGAGTGGGACTGCTGTCCGTATATAAAGTGAAAAGCCGTGCTGGTGCACGGCTTTTTGTTGTTATTGTGTCTAACATGATAGGTAGGGTGATATTCTATGTCGAAGCCTCGATATTTCTTGGGAAATGTGGAAGGTCCCGTCGATATATGGGGAAGACATTAGAGTGCTTCTTTACACTGCCGAATTCGAACTAATAATTTTTCGTATTCTTGTTCGAGAAATGTGATGTCATCATGCTGATTTGGGATAGAAATCCGGCTGATGATTTCTGTTAATTTTGTTTGTAATCGTAATAATTCTTGTTCAGTAACGTTTACAGAAGCTTGGGTGGTTCTTTTTGTGTATTGCTCGTAATTGCCGTGGAATATTCTTGGTTCGCTCTCATCTACTTGTAGAATATGGTTTGCAACAGAACGAATAAAGGCACGGTCATGGCTAATGAAAAGTATTGTACCAGGATACTCCTGTAACATGCTTTCTAATTCTTCTTGCGTTGCCAAGTCTAAATAGTTTGTCGGTTCGTCGAGCAGAAGCATATTATAGTTTCCTAAAAATACTTTTGCGAGTGCAACCTTCATGCGTTCTCCACCACTTAAGATGTGCACAGGTTTATGAACATCTTCACGGCGGAATAGGAGCCTTGCAAGTATTGTTCGAACGAACGATTCTGTATAGTTTGTTTCTTCTAGAACGTTTTCTAAAATTGTTTTATCTGTTTTTAAAATAGATAATGTTTGTTCAAAGTATCCAATTTTACAACTTTTCGAAAGCTGAATGCCACGCTCGTTCGCGAGAAGCATTTTGAACAAAGTTGTTTTTCCGCTTCCGTTTGCCCCTAAAATAGCAAGCTTTGCCCCAGGGACAATTGTTCCATTCATATTTTTAAATAATGTGCGATCCCCTATTTTCTTCGTTGTTTTATTAAACTGAACAACTGCTTTACTATGAATTGGTGTGTGGTATTGTACGTCAAACTGAGCTTGAGAAAAGTCCTTCGGTTTTTCTTTCTGTTCCAACTTTTCAAGGCGTGTTTCTAGTGCTTTCGCTACCTTGCTAACATTTTCTTGCCCATGAGCCCCGCTGCACTTATAAAGTTTAGATTCAGATGAACTGAACCGTGTTGGGATTTTTGTCATGCGAGAAGCACGTTGCTTTCTTTGTGAAATTGACTGTTCTAACCGATTTTTTTCTTGTATATATTGATCATATTCTGCCTGCTTTTGTATTCGCTCACGTTCTTTTTGCTTTCGATAGTTTGAATAATTACCTTTATATTCTTGAATAGTACCGTCTTCAACTTCGATGATTTTTGTACATATGGCATCTAAAAGATAACGATCATGCGATATTAAAGCAAGTGCACCTTTATAAGATAAAAGTGCCTTTTCTAATTGCTCTGTACCGAACATATCTAAGTGACTTGTTGGCTCATCAGCAAATAGAATGCCTGCATCTTGTTCGAGGGCATGGGCGATCTTTAGGCGCATTCGTTCACCGCCGCTCATTGAATTTGCGACGTTTGAAATATTCCATTTACCCTTAGCGAGGGAAGAAGCGGTTTCCGGTATCCCCTCGCTAAGCTGTGGAATGATGGCGATAGAACTATGATGAGTTACTGTGCCTTTGTCAGCTTCTATTTCTTTACTTAATATTTGTAATAACGTAGATTTTCCAGCTCCGTTGACTCCGACAATTCCTATACGATCGTTTGCTTGAATTTCTAGTGATGGTAACGTAAATATGGTGCGATCACCAAAGCTCTTTTCGATACTACGTGCGATTAAAATAGTCATAAAAAAACCTCCCTAGTTTCACTAGAGAGGATAAATGTCGCCCTTTAATGTAAAAATCGTACATAAATAAACGATTTTTTACATGATCGTATCGAAAGAAAGTATCGACAAATGGACAGACTAATCCTCTGCTAGTTTTCATCATTTTTGTTCACTATTTGTGATGGATGAAATAAATAAGAGAATTAGAACTTCATTGGTCAAAGTACCTTCCTTTCATAATATTATTTTTATTGTATGCGCATACAAATGGATTTGTCAAACTTATTTCTGTGTGCTATTTTTGAATTTATTATTATACAATTGTGCTTTTGCCAGCGCTTCAGCATCGTTCTTGATTTCATCTAGTCCATTCGCATCCCCAATAATATACCCTTCAAATGATGAACCAACAAAATCAAAGATATATTGAAACTGGGCGATAAGCGGCAATGCTTTCAGTTTTGGACTGTCTCCGCCAACGATGACAACGTACATTTTTTTGCCTTTCATTTTTTCTTTGAAATGAAGAGATTTATTACGCAAGCTTTGTGACCAGCGATCAACGAAGTTCTTCATGTGGCCGCTCATTCCGTACCAGTATAGCGGTGTAGCGAAGATAATCGTGTCGTGCTCTAGCATGCGTTTGGTTAACTGCTCGTAGTCATCATTTACAGGTTGAAATCCTTCTACATCATGGCGCTGATCTATGATTGGGTGGACGATATGATCACGCAAGTAAATTTGTTCTGTTTCAATCCCATCAATCACCATATGTGTTAAAGCTTCCGTATTTCCGTTTTGTCTTGAACTGCCATGTATAACAAACATGTAATCATCCCTTTTCTTTTGCTTGTTTTAGGAGTGAAACGTGTTTTTGTAAATTCGTTTGAATGTTGGAAAGTAATGTGATTTGCTTCGTTACCTCATCAAGTTTGTCTTCGTAAAGTGCAAGGATACTACTACACGGATTTTCGTAGAGATGTGGCTCGATTTCAAGGCAACGTAGCATTCGTTCTGTTTCTTCTAAATTTAAGCCGATTTGCAAGTACATTTGAATCAGCTCTACTTTTTCGATTGCACTTTCATCAAAATCACGGTAGCCATTTGCTAGGCGTTTCGAAGGGAGTAATCCCTTTTCTTCATAATGTCTTAGTGCCCTTTCGCTAACCCCAGTTTCTTTTGATAACTCTCCAATTCGCAATGCGTTTCACTCCTTTTACATGTATTGTAAACCTTCACACTAATGTGAAGGTCAACTCTGTTTTTTCGCAAAAGAATCTACGTGTTTTAAAAAGACTTGAATAGCTTTAGACGGGATAAAATATTTGCCGCGCACGATGGAGAATGGACGGATTAGCTCTTCGTTCGGAACAGGGATGTGGAATATTTCTTGTGCCAACAGTTCTTTTCGAACAGTCCAATCTGAAAGAATAGCGATGCCAAGACCGGCTGCAACGGCTTCCTTCACGCTTTGAATACTGCTAAATGTAAAGAAGCGTTTCATTTTTAAATGATGTTGGTGTATAAAGCGATCGCTATAGGCACGTGTGCCAGAGCCGCTCTCCCTTAATACCCAGACTTGATCTTGCAATGTATTTTCGTTAATCCCCTTGATATGGAGCAATGGGTGGTTTGGCGGGACGACGAGTTTCATTTCATCTTGCATAAAAGTTTCAACATCTACGTCAGCGTATACGACTTGGCCTTCCACTAAGCCGATATCAATTTGATTAGAGCGGAGGCTTTGCAAAACTTCTTCCGTATTGGAGATAAATGTATGAACTTCGACGTGTGCATTTTCATTGGCAAAGCGCGCAAGTATTTTTGGAAGTAAGTATTCGCCAATTGTAAAGCTAGCGCCGATGCGAAGTGTCCCTGTTACGACGTTATGCAGCGCATTAATTTCCTGTTTTGCATCTTCATAAAGTGAGAGCATCTGCTTTGCGTGTATGTATAATATGTTTCCAGCTTCCGTAACTTGGACGTGCTTTGGGGAGCGCTGAATAAGTGTAGTCCCAAATTCATTTTCCAAGTTGCGAATGTGCATACTAACGCCAGGTTGTGAAAGGTTTAATAGTTCCGCAGCACGCGAAAAATGTTTTTGTTCAACGACAGTAACAAAGATCTTTAAAATGTCGACGTTCATTTGTTAGGCCCCTTTATTTTTGCTTTTATTTTATCATAAGTATTTCTGATGATAGGGATTCAATATTGATATTAAACTTATTATTAAAACTCTCTTATAATGTAACTAGAAAGAACATGCATGTTCCAATACGATTATTGGGGTGGTACAAAGTGGAACAAACACTTGTTATACAAAAGAAGAAGGGCTTTGGATTTTCGCAAGGTATTGGGATTACGTTATTAATCGCAATCGCCGCGAAATATTTAGCAGAGCTTCCATTTTTAAATATTATGGGACAATTAGTAATCGCTATTCTAATCGGGATGGTTTGGCGCGCGGCAATCGGGATTCCTCAAGAAGCGATAGCGGGAACGAACTTTGCGAGTAAGAAGTTGCTTCGCTTTGGGATCATTTTACTTGGAATGCGGTTAAATCTTGTAGATATTGCGAAGGCGGGGCCGAAAGTATTGGTCATCGCAGCGGTTGTTATTACATTTACAATTTTCGTTGTATATGGACTAACGAAAGTATTTAAAGTAGAACAGAAACTTGGAATTTTAACAGCATGTGGGACGGCAATTTGCGGAGCTGCAGCGGTCGTGGCAATTGCACCGCAAGTGAAAGCGAAAGATGAAGAAACAGCAGTCGGGGCAGCAATTATTGCAATTTTAGGTACAATATTTACACTTATTTATACGCTATTATACCCAGTGCTTGGCTTCTCACCCTACGGTTACGGGGTGTTCTCAGGGGCAACGCTGCACGAAATCGCTCACGTTATCGCGGCTGCAGCGCCAGGAGGTAGCACGGCTGTAGACATCGCGGTTATTGTGAAGTTAACGCGCGTAGCGATGCTTGTGCCAGTAGCGATTTTAATTGGATTATGGTTTGGTAAGAGCGAGGAAAGCAAGGAAAAAAAATCGTGGCGCGACCTTCCGATTCCTTGGTTCATCTTCGGATTTTTAGCAATGAGTGCGGTGCATTCGATTGGGATTATCCCAGAAGTTGTTGCCGGATATATTGTAGTAATTGCGTACATGCTTATTGCAATGGCAATGGCAGGGCTAGGTTTAAACGTAGAGTTTAAAACGTTCCGCAAATTAGGAAGTAGGGCATTTGTGGCAGGTTTGATTGGCTCGGTTTGCTTATCTGTTCTTGGGTACGTTCTTGTGTATGCGTTAGGATTTATGTAGCAAAAAAAGAGGCATCTTATAGATGTCTCTTTTTTTTACCTTTTTTTGTAAAGATATCTTTACTTTCGAAGGTGGAGCCTATGGGTGTGAAAAATAAAATTAAAGAATTGCGAAAACAACATCATATAACGCAAATTGAAATGGCAAAGGCGATGCAAGTGACGCGGCAGACAATCGTGGCGATTGAGAACCACCACTATAACCCAAGTCTAGAGTTATCCCTAAAAATCGCCAAATATTTTGGAATGAAGGTGGAGGAAATATTTACGCTGGAGTAAGGGGAGAGAAAATGAACGATACTAAAAAGTTGTATATTGCTACGGTCTTAGGATTATGTGGAGGGGACGTTTTAGTTCGTATTATGGACCCATCCATACCGATGTTATCGCTTATAGTTAGTAACATTTTAGCAATTGTATTTCTGATATTGTATACGAATTACAAAAAGCGGAAGTACAAAAAAGAAGAACTTCCAGATATAGATGAGCGGGTAAATGAAAATATAAAAAAGTATGTAAATGTCTCATTTATATTCGCATTTCTTTTGCTTATTGTTTATATTGTTGCAAGCAAAGCGATAGGGCGAATTACTATACCGATTCCAGAAATATTCATTGTATGTAGGTTCTTATTTGCTGGTAGTCTCATCATAGGAGTAATGGCGGGAAAACGAGCATAACGATAGGAGGAATGAAAATGCAAGATGAGTTTGAGAGATTTCAGTCGGATAAAGCGTTTAAATATTTAGGGTTGTTTTTAACAATGATTTTAGCGGTATGGAGTTTGTATAATTTAATTGTTTATGGAAATGCGGGCATGCCGTTTGTTTTATTTGTATTAGGACAGTTTGTTTATTTCTTTGTGAACTATTGGCCGAAATGGAAATATAGAAATCAAAAAGAGGCTGATCATGTATGAGTAAGCAAGATATTATACGGTTCATAGGAAGTTTGTTTTTAGCGGGTCTTGTTTTAAATGTGAGTTTAATGATTTTAAGTATTTCGTGGCGAACGATCTTCATATCGAATGTAGCACTAGTCATTTTATATGGCATTTCGGAATATAGAGAACAGAAGCGTTTGAAAGAAGAGAGAATACCGTCAATTGATGAGCGAGTTGTGAACAATATGAAGTCATATTTTACGATTTGTATTACAAGCTGCGTTTTTTTGTTCATTATGTATCTTTGTGTAAATAAGTATTTAGATAGGCAAGTAGTACATGTAAATGAGTTATTATATATTGCTATTTTTGGTTTATTAATAAGTATGGCATCGACGAGTGTGTTAGCAACAAGGAATAGATAGAAAAAGGGGAACTGGGATGGGATTACCGGTATTATGTGTCGCTACGGCTATTTTTGCTTTGTTTTGGGGAATACAAAACTTCTCTCGTAATCCAGTGCCAAGTGTATGTATTATGATTGGTGCTGTAGGTTTATCATACTATTTATTAATTTTAGCGCATTATCATAAAACAGCAACAAGTGTTGTTGTAGGGGCAATTATTTTATTTTGTGGTCGTGCTATACAAAAGGGGTTATTTCCATAAAAGCTGTTTATACAAAAGGTATAAACAGCTTTTTGTATTTTTTTTACAAACTACTTGAAAGTTACGTTACGTCATCTTTTATAATGAAGGAGAAGAGGTGATGGAGTTGATTTCAATTCAAGAACTAACGAGGGAAACAGGGGTTACAGTAAGGACGTTACGTTATTATGATCAAATTGATTTATTAAAGCCGAGTGGGAAAACTGATGGAGGACATCGGTTATATAGCGAGAGAGATGTTGTTCGTTTGCAGCAAATTTTATTTTTAAAAGAAATGGGTTTTTCATTAAAAGAGATTACGAATATGTTAATAACGGATGAGCTCAATTTAAAAGTATCGCTTGAAAAGCAACTTAGATTTGTACAGGAAGAACAGAAAAAATTTAATCGAATGGAACGTATTTTACAGGCAGTTGTTTATTCAGTAGATGTGGAGGGAGAACTGGATTGGAAAGTTATGTTTGAACTCATTCAGCTTTCGAAACAGTCTCCGCGAATACGTGAGATGTTTCAAAATGAAGTTTTTTCTAAGGGAGAACAAAAGTTGCTTCATAATTTGCCGAACATGAGTGAAGAAGATCCGAATGTTTTAGAATGGGTAAATTTATTAAAGCAACTACGTAACTTTATGAAAGACGGTAAGGAAGCATCATGTGATGAAGTACAAGGCGCAACAAAGAAATTAATGCAGAAGTGTTTAGAGATGGCAAATGGTGATGAAGCATTTTTAGATAAACTGTGGGAAGTAAGAAAGTCAAAAGAAGATTCACAGAAAATGAGTATGTATCCAATTGAGGAAGAGCTTCTAGTATATATGGATGAGGCTTTTCGTATATATGATGAAAGGGAGAGGGATAAATGAGTATACTCGCAGAATATCGATGGTACTTTTTAATTGGTGCAGAGATTGTATTTTGGCTATCAGCTATTGGATTCTTTTTACTAAGGTATGGATTTCGCTTGAAAAAGGCGAGCTTTATTATGGGGATTGTGCTACTCATAAATGAAGTGTTTATTTTAACTTTAGGGGTATTGGACTATTATCAAACAGGGAAGTTCTCTAATTTTCAAATCATTACGGTAGTCATTTTATTATATGCAGTTTTTTATGGGAAAAAGGATTTGGGGAAATTAGACATATATGCACAAAAATTAGTTGCGAAGTGGCGGAATGAACCGGCGCCTATTATCGAAGAACCACTTGAAGTAACAGGGATGGCGCATGCGAAGCAGGAAATGAAAAATTGGATTTTACATCTTATTTTGTTTATTGCGGTTCATATATTCTTTTTCTTCATGTATGGGCTTATTCCAATAGAACAGTGGGGGAATTGGTTAGAGTCAGGAATTGTTTTAAATAAAACAGCAAGCCGTGTAAGCCAAGTATGGGCTATTATTCTTTTAGTGGATACTGCGATTTCATTTTCATATGTTATTTTTCCGAAGAAGGAGAAAGGAAACAAGAAGCTACTTTCATAGAGGAAAGTAGCTTTTTTCTAGTATACCAATAGTTTGTATAGGAGAGGATAACAATAGGGAAAAGAACAGGTTTTATATGCTTATTTCTCTTTAGTTTAGTAGCATGTTCACAACCTAACAGTGCAATTGATAAGAAGAATGATGTCGTTGCAAAGGGGGCAGAAATTTCTAATCTAGATAAATTCGAGAAGTTCATTTGGAATGTGGAACAAGGGAAAGTTGATAAAATAAGAATTGTACAGTATACACATGAAGGTGAGCCTGTTTTTCAAACGTTAGAGCATAGTGAGAAAGATATACTTTATGTGTTAGATAATAGACAAGATCAATTTGCTGGTGACCATAAAGGGTTACATAAAGATAGTTGTAAAAGGATTGTTAAAGAGCAACGTGAATCAGAAACGGTATAT
Source organism: Bacillus sp. SRB_331 (assembly GCF_003264175.1). NCBI lineage: Bacteria > Bacillati > Bacillota > Bacilli > Caryophanales > Bacillaceae > Bacillus > Bacillus sp. SRB_331. The sequence continues at coordinate 404,127 of NZ_NADV01000007.1, forward strand.
AGGTTAATAGATTGTACGAATGAAAATGGGCGCAATGGATATGACTTATTATATGTACTTAAAAAATAGAGTTAGTAAAGGAAGGAAGTATTTATTCCTTCTTTTTTTATGTATATCTTGTCGAAAATTTTACCGAATATCTGTTCGTTTTTTAGGTTTTTTATGGGCACTCGTGGTAAAATAATAATACAGATTTTTATGAGGAGGTCGGTTTTTAGTTGGAACATCCATTTGAAATTATCTCAGAGTATTCCCCGCAAGGTGATCAGCCGGGAGCGATAGAGAAGCTTGTAGAGGGAATTAATAGTGGAAAGAAAAAGCAAGTGTTGCTTGGAGCGACAGGAACGGGTAAGACATTTACGATTTCAAATGTCATTAAAGAAGTGCAGAAGCCAACACTTGTAATGGCTCATAATAAAACGTTAGCAGGACAGTTATATAGTGAGCTGAAAGATTTCTTTCCTAACAATTCTGTGGAGTATTTTGTTAGTTATTACGATTATTATCAGCCGGAAGCGTACGTACCACATACGGATACGTTTATTGAAAAAGATGCGCAAATTAACGATGAAATTGATAAATTACGCCACTCGGCAACGTCTTCCTTATTTGAACGAGATGATGTTATTATCGTTGCGAGTGTTTCGTGCATATACGGTTTAGGTTCTCCGGAAGAATACCGCGAGTTAGTTGTTTCGCTTCGAGTTGGTATGGAAAAGGACCGCAATCAATTGCTTCGTGAACTTGTTGATGTACAGTATGGACGTAATGATATTGATTTTAAGCGTGGTACATTCCGTGTGCGAGGAGATGTAGTTGAAATCTTCCCCGCATCACTTGATGAGCATTGTATTCGAATTGAATTTTTTGGGGATGAAATAGATCGTATTCGAGAAGTAAATGCATTAACGGGTGAAGTATTAGCAGAACGTGATCATGTAGCAATCTTCCCGGCATCTCACTTCGTTACACGTGAAGAAAAGCTGAAGGTCGCTATTGAAAATATCGAAAAAGAATTAGAAGAGCGTTTAAAAGAATTAAATGATAACGGTAAGTTGTTAGAGGCGCAGCGCATAGAACAGCGAACGCGTTATGATTTAGAAATGATGCGCGAGATGGGCTTTTGTTCAGGGATTGAAAACTATTCCCGTCATTTAACACTTCGTCCAGCAGGTTCAACGCCGTATACGCTTTTAGATTATTTTCCAGAGGATTTCTTAATCGTTATGGATGAGTCGCACGTATCGGTTCCGCAAGTAAGAGCGATGTATAACGGGGACCAAGCACGTAAGCAAGTGCTTGTTGATCATGGATTCCGTCTGCCATCAGCTTTAGATAATAGACCGCTCACGTTTGATGAGTTTGAAGAGAAAACGAATCAAGTTATTTACGTTTCGGCAACGCCAGGACCGTACGAGTTAGAGCAGTCACCGAAAGCAATAGAACAAATTATTCGTCCAACAGGGCTTTTAGATCCACCAATTGATATACGACCAATTGAAGGACAAATAGATGATTTATTAGGAGAAATCCATGACCGGATTGCGAAAAATGAACGTGTATTAATTACGACTTTAACGAAGAAAATGTCAGAGGATTTAACGGACTATTTAAAAGATGTAGGAATTAAAGTGAATTATCTTCACTCTGAAATTAAAACATTAGAGCGTATTGAAATTATCCGTGATCTTCGCCTTGGTAAGTTTGATGTACTTGTCGGTATTAACTTATTACGAGAAGGATTAGATATTCCAGAAGTATCACTTGTAGCTATTTTAGATGCTGATAAGGAAGGGTTCCTACGTTCAGAGCGTTCATTAATTCAAACAATTGGTCGTGCGGCGCGTAATGCAAACGGCCGCGTTATTATGTACGCAGATCGCATAACGAGATCGATGGGAATTGCAATTGAAGAAACACAGCGTCGTCGTAGTATACAAGAAGCTTACAATGAAAAGCATGGTATTACGCCGAAAACGATTCAAAAAGGAGTACGTGACGTTATTCGTGCGACAACAGCAGCTGAGGATACGGAAATATATGAAGCAACACCAGCTAAGAAGATGACGAAAAAAGAACGTGAAAATACAATTGCGAAGATGGAAGCAGAGATGAAAGAAGCAGCAAAGGCATTAGATTTCGAGCGTGCAGCTGAATTAAGAGATTTACTATTAGAATTAAAAGCGGAAGGGTGAAAAGAGTGAGTAAAGATTTTATTGTTGTAAAAGGTGCTAGAGCGCATAATTTAAAAAATATTGACGTAACCATTCCGAGAAATCAGCTTGTTGTTGTGACGGGATTGTCTGGTTCGGGGAAATCATCGTTAGCATTCGATACGATTTATGCAGAAGGGCAGCGTAGATACGTGGAATCTTTATCTGCGTATGCGCGCCAGTTTTTAGGGCAAATGGATAAGCCGGATGTTGATATGATTGAAGGTTTATCTCCAGCGATTTCAATTGATCAAAAAACGACGAGTCGTAATCCTCGTTCAACGGTTGGAACGGTAACGGAGATTTATGATTATTTACGTTTATTATTTGCACGAATTGGTACACCGATTTGTCCGAATCATGGAATTGAAATTACATCACAAACAGTGGAACAGATGGTAGACCGTGTTCTTGAATATCCTGAACGTACGAAGTTACAAGTGCTAGCGCCTATCGTGTCAGGGCGTAAAGGTGCGCATGCGAAAGTATTAGAAGATATTAAGAAGCAAGGTTATGTTCGTGTGCGCGTTGATGGAGAGATGCTGGATGTATCGGAAGAGATTACTTTAGAAAAAAATAAGAAGCATTCAATTGAAGTTGTTATTGACCGTATTGTTGTGAAAGAAGGAATTGCAAGCCGACTTGCAGATTCACTAGAAAGTGCTTTAAAGCTTGGCGGGGGCCGAGTTTTAATCGATGTAATGGGAGAGGAAGAACTTCTATTTAGTGAACATCATGCTTGTCCACATTGTGGTTTTTCAATCGGAGAATTAGAGCCGCGTATGTTCTCGTTTAATAGTCCGTTCGGCGCGTGTCCTTCTTGTGATGGACTTGGATCGAAGTTAGAGGTAGATTTAGAACTTGTTATTCCGAACTGGGATGTATCATTAAATGAACATGCGATTGCTCCTTGGGAACCGACAAGTTCACAATATTACCCGCAATTATTAAAATCCGTGTGTAATCATTACGGCATCGATATGGATATGCCGGTGAAAGATATACCGAAGGATTTATTTGATAAAGTGCTGTACGGAAGCGGGGAAGAGAAGCTTTATTTCCGCTATGTGAATGAATTTGGTCAAGTAAAGGAAAATGAGATTTTATTTGAAGGTGTTATTCCGAATATTGAGCGTCGTTATCGTGAGACGAGTTCTGATTATATTCGTGAGCAAATGGAGAAATATATGGCAGAGCAAGCTTGTCCGAAGTGTAAAGGTGGACGCTTAAAGCCTGAGAGTTTAGCTGTGTTCGTTGGTGATAAAACGATTGCCGATGTAACGAAATATTCTGTTCAAGAAGTACAGGAGTTCTTCTCAACTGTTGAGTTAACGGAGAAACAACAAAAAATTGCTCATTTAATTTTAAGAGAAATTCAGGAACGTGTTGGGTTCTTAGTGAACGTCGGTTTAGATTATTTAACGTTAAGTCGTGCCGCAGGAACTTTATCAGGTGGTGAGGCGCAGCGTATTCGTTTAGCGACACAAATTGGTTCTCGCCTTACTGGCGTACTTTACATTCTTGATGAGCCTTCTATTGGTTTGCATCAGCGTGATAATGATCGTCTTATTCGTACATTGCAGGAAATGCGTGATTTAGGAAATACGTTAATTGTTGTTGAGCATGATGAAGATACAATGATGGCTGCTGATTATTTACTTGATATCGGACCTGGTGCAGGTATTCATGGTGGTCAAGTTGTATCAGCAGGTACACCAGCTGAAGTTATGCAAGACGAGAATTCATTAACTGGGAAATATTTAAGCGGTAAAGAGTTTATTCCGGTACCACTTGAAAGACGTAAAGGTGACGGACGTAAAGTGGAGATTGTCGGTGCGAAAGAAAATAACTTAAAGAATGCGAAAATGTCATTCCCTCTAGGAACATTTGTAGCAGTAACAGGCGTATCTGGCTCTGGAAAAAGTACGATAATTAATGAAGTACTATACAAATCATTAGCTCAAAAGCTATATAAAGCGAAAGCAAAGCCAGGGGCTCATAAAGAAATTAAAGGTCTTGAGCAGTTAGATAAAGTTATTGATATTGATCAATCACCAATCGGGCGTACACCACGTTCAAATCCGGCGACATACACTGGCGTATTTGATGATATTCGTGATGTATTTGCGCACACGAATGAAGCGAAAGTACGTGGGTATCAAAAAGGACGTTTCAGCTTTAACGTAAAAGGCGGCCGTTGTGAAGCGTGCCGCGGTGATGGAATTATTAAAATCGAAATGCATTTCTTACCAGACGTGTATGTTCCATGTGAAGTTTGTCACGGTAAACGTTACAACCGTGAAACGTTAGAAGTGAAATATAAAGATAAGAATATTTCTGAAGTGTTAGGGATGACAATTGAAGATGGGGTAGAGTTCTTTGCTAATATCCCGAAAATTAAGCGTAAACTTCAAACTCTTGTAGATGTAGGGCTTGGTTATATGAAATTAGGACAACCAGCTACGACGTTATCAGGTGGTGAGGCGCAGCGTGTGAAATTAGCTTCTGAATTACATCGTCGTTCTACAGGGCGTACGTTATACATTTTAGATGAGCCAACGACTGGCTTACATGCACATGATATTGCACGCCTTCTAGAAGTGTTGCAACGTCTTGTTGAGAGTGGTGAGACGGTACTTGTAATTGAGCATAATTTAGATGTTATTAAAACAGCTGATTATATTATTGACCTTGGACCAGAAGGCGGAGACAAAGGCGGACAGATCGTTGCTTCCGGAACGCCAGAGCAAGTAGTGAAAGAAGAGCGCTCTTATACAGGTAAGTATTTAAAAGAGATTTTAGATCGTGATAAAGCAAGAATGAAAGAGAAAATAAAAGAAGTAGAGTTATCACAATAAGTTGTTAATAAAAACCGAGTGGGAATTACACTCGGTTTTATTTCACTAAGGGAAACTGGTAAGAATGTTAGTAGGTATACAAGTATAAAGAATAGAATAAATTGGTATAAGTGTTTGCATGTTACTTGCGTTTATTATCTATTAGCGTATGATGAAATATATATGTTAAAAGGATGTGTAAGGAAATGAGATGGATTGTATCACTTCTTGTAAATAGCGTTGTGTTAATCGCTGTATCCGGACTTTTAAAAGGGGTTGCACCAGACGCATTTTACATAGCAAATATACAAACTGCAATTATTGCGAGTATTATATTGGCGATTTTAAACGTATTTGTAAAGCCGCTTTTAATTTTAATTACGCTACCGATTACTCTTGTAACTTTCGGTTTCTTCTTAATTGTTATTAATGCGATTACGTTAAAGATGACGGATTCGTTATTAGGGGACGCCTTTAATATATCAGGATTTGGTGTAGCGATTGTTGCGGCAATTTGTATTTCTATTTTTAATATGATAATTGAAAAAGTAATTGTTGAACCATTACATGAAAAAAAGAGAAAATGACAAAAAGAAAAACATTTCATGATTCATATGAAATGTTTTTTTCTATTTATTAGAAACCGAGTTTCTTGTTTCCAGAAAAAAATGGTACAATATCCGATAGAATGGAATTTTACATCAAATGAGACTGAACCCGCAGCGGAGTGGAGGTTTATATATATGCCGAAAGTAAGGACAAAAGATTTAATTGAACAATTTCAATTGGAGTTAGTAAGTGGTGAAGAAGGGATTCATCGTCCGATTGATACGAGTGATTTATCGCGACCTGGAATTGAAATGGCAGGATTTTTTACATATTATCCAGCTGATCGCGTGCAGCTTCTTGGGAAAACGGAGCTTACGTTCTTTGATACGTTAACGACAGAGCAAAAGCAAGAGAGAATGAAAGCGCTTTGTACTGAGGAGACGCCTTGTATTATTGTAACTCGTAATCAAGATGTACCGGATGAGTTATTACAAGCATCACGTGAATCGGGCGTGCCTTTATTACGTTCTGCTCAAACGACGACGAGATTATCAAGTCGTTTAACAAACTATTTAGAAGGTAAGTTAGCGCCAACAACAGCTGTTCATGGTGTGTTAGTAGATATTTATGGTGTTGGTGTTTTAATTACAGGTCAAAGTGGTGTCGGGAAAAGTGAGACAGCGCTTGAACTTGTAAAGCGTGGTCACCGCCTTGTTGCGGATGATAGCGTAGAAATTCGTCAAGAAGATGAAGATACATTAGTAGGGAGCTCACCTGATTTAATTGAGCACTTATTAGAAATTCGTGGTCTAGGTATCATTAACGTAATGACGTTATTCGGTGCAGGGGCAGTACGAAATTATAAACGTATTACACTTGTTATTAATCTTGAAATTTGGGATCAAAAGAAAAATTATGATCGCTTAGGTCTTGATGAAGAGAAGATGAAGATTATTGATACAGAACTTACGAAGATTACACTTCCAGTTCGTCCTGGTCGAAACTTGGCTGTTATTATTGAAGTAGCAGCGATGAACTTCAGATTAAAACGTATGGGAGTCAATGCGGCACAACAGTTCTCTGAACGATTAATGAGTGCGATTGAGTTAGGAAATCAAGAGTAGACTCTGGAGAGGGAGGTCATATATATGCTGTTAGGTTCTGTACCACAGCTTGACCGTATAGCAGTCCAACTTGGGCCGTTCCCTGTTTATTGGTATGGGGTTATTATCGGTACAGGTGTGCTATTAGGTCTTTGGCTAGCAACTCGCGAGGGAGAAAGGCTTGGTATTCACAAAGATACATTTATCGACCTTGTATTAATCGCAGTACCAATTGCCATTCTTTTTGCGAGAATGTATTATGTCATTTTTGAATGGGAATATTATTCGCAAAATCCGAGTCAAATTATTAATATTCGTCAAGGTGGTTTGGCGATTCATGGTGGTTTAATCGGGGCTGTTATTACAGGAATCCTTTTTGCGAAACGACGCGGGCTTTCATTCTGGAAGTTAGCGGATATTGCTGCGCCGAGTATTTTACTAGGACAAGCAATTGGCCGATGGGGAAACTTTATGAACCAAGAGGCGCATGGTGATGAAGTAACGAGACAGTTTTTAGAAGGTCTTCATTTACCAGATTTCATTATTAATCAAATGTACATTGATGGTGTGTATTATCACCCAACGTTTTTATATGAATCATTATGGAACTTTGCAGGTGTTATTTTACTACTCGCGTTACGAAAAGTGAATTTACGCCGTGGTGAATTATTCTTCACATATTTAATTTGGTATTCAGTGGGACGCTTCTTCGTAGAAGGTTTGCGTACAGATAGTTTAATGTTAGGACCACTTCGTATTGCACAAGTAATGTCTATTGGAATTGTTGTTATTTCTATCATTTTCATTATTGTGAGACGAAAAATGGGGCAAGCTGATAAAAGATATTTAGAAAATTAGAGAAAAGTAGCATCTTATATAAGATGCTGCTTCTTTCATATTCAGGTAATGAAAGGATTAAGGACGATGAAAATAAATACAGTGTTATTTGATTTAGATGGAACGTTAATTAATACAAATGAACTTATTATCTCTTCTTTTTTACATACGTTAAATCACTATTATTCTAATCAGTATAAGCGTGAAGATGTATTGCCATTTATCGGTCCATCTTTGCATGATACTTTTAGTAAAATTGATGCAAGTAAGGTTGAAGAGATGATTACATGTTATCGTCAATTTAATCATGAGCATCATGATGAATTAGTGGAAGAGTATGAAACTGTATATGAAACGGTTCAAGAATTGAAGAAGCAAGGTTATAAGATCGGCATCGTTACAACGAAAGCGAGACAGACGGTTGAAATGGGATTAAAGCTTTCGAAACTTGATCAGTTTTTTGATGTTGTTGTGACGATTGATGATGTGGAACATGTGAAACCACATCCAGAACCACTTCAAAAAGCATTGAAATTATTAGATGCAAAGCCAGAAGAAACATTGATGGTTGGTGATAATCATCATGATATCGTCGGTGGACAAAATGCAGGTACGAAAACAGTAGCGGTTTCATGGACATTGAAAGGTAGAGCGTATTTAGAAGCGTATAAACCAGATTATGTGCTAGATAAAATGAGTGATTTACTACCGATTTTGTCCCGCATTAACGGGTAGTAAGATTCCTGCCGGTTAAAGTGTCACTTTATATAAGTAGAGGAGAGAGTTCAGTGCGACGGACAACGCGCTATCCTGTTTCAGGAGAAAATTCATTGTGGAATGTGTATAAAACAGTTTCTTTTTGGAAGGTAATGAAAAACTTTATTATCATCCAAATCGCACGTTACACGCCATTTTTATCCGTAAAGAATTGGTTATATCGCACGTTTTTACGGATGGAAGTAGGAAAGAAAACGTCGTTTGCACTTATGGTAATGCCAGATATTATGTTTCCAGAAAAGATTACTGTGGGAGACAATTCAATTATCGGCTATAATACAACGCTTTTAGCGCATGAATATTTAATTCGTGAGTATCGACTTGGAGAAATTGTCATAGGGAATGAAGTTATGATTGGAGCGAATACGACAATTTTACCAGGTGTGAAAATTGGAGATGGAGCTATCGTTTCTGCAGGCACACTTGTCCATAAAGATGTACCAGGCGGCGCTTTCGTAGGCGGAAATCCGATGCGTATTATTTATACGAAAGAGGAAATGGCCACTAGAGAAGGTTGATGTTAAAAATGTAACATTTCCCTTCTCTTTTTATGAATAAAAAGGAAATAATTGATTATAATATAATGTTTTGTTTTTTACGGAATCGTTTATACTTATAGATAGAAGAATGTGTGAACGAAGAAAACAAAAAACTGGAGGATATATGGGGAAAAATCAAAGAATATATAAGGAGAACGGACAAGTTATCTCTTTTAATCAGTTAGCGGACTTCTTTTATAAAAAAGGGATGAGGGCTTATAAAGGGCAAAAATTGCAAGATGCAATTAAGTATTTTCGAAGAGCAGCACAAAGCGAGAAGGAGCCGTTTATTTTATGCCAACTAGCAATAGCATTATCTGAATCTGGTGAATATCAAGAGTCGAATCAGATATTTCTAAAGCTTGTTAGATCCAATCCTGAACTTGAGCAATGCTATTATTTTATTTCAAATAATTATGCATATATGGGCTTGTTTCAACAGGCGAAGAAATATGCAGAGCGATATTTAGAAGTTGCGGAAGAGAAGGAATTTGTAGAAGATACATTAGAATTGCTTGAGATTATGGAAGAAGATGCAATGGGTGCGGAAGAGATTGAGGATGAAGATGAGCTAATTGTTATGCAAGAAGAAGCGAACCGCTACATTCGTAACGGACAATTAGAAGAGGCGATTGCTACACTAGAAGTTGTTACGAAAGAATATCCAGAATTTTGGTCAGGACATAATAATTTAGCGATTGCACATTTTCAATCAGGTAATGTAGATCAAGCGCTTAAGTTAACAGAAATGATTTTAGAGAAAAATCCTGGTAATATGCATGCGCTTTGTAATACGCTTATTTTTCTATATTCAATTGGAGAGCATAAGCAAGTAGAGTCATTAGCGGGGCAGTTAGTTTCGGTATATCCAATTTCATTTGAGCATCGTTTGAAACTTGGAACAACGCTTGCAACAATTGGTCATTTTGAACCTGCATATAAATGGTTCAAAGTATTAAAGCGTCAAGGATACGAAGGAGACGTCAGTTTTTATTACTGGTTTGCATACTCTGCGTATATGGTGAAGGAACAGCAAGTAGCTGAAAAAATGTGGCAACATGTTGTAGAATTGCATCCTGATAAAAAAGGAAAAGAACCGTGGAATGCACTGAATTTAGCAGATGAAGGACAAAATCTTTTATTTGAAGAGTTACGAAAATCATTTCAGCAAAGTACGACGCTAGAAGAGAAAATGCTAGCTTTATATTTAATGAATGAATTGTCAACACCAGAGAAGGTTGGATTCTTCTTTGATGTAACGCAAGCGAAAAATGGTGTTCCAATCGTATCGCAACTTGCAAAATATTTCTTTTTACTTAATAGTCATAAAAGCATCCCAGCTGATTTACAGCAATTTGAACAGTGCGTACGAATCGCGGATGCATTATACAATTATACGAAAAAAGACGATGAATTAATCGAAGAGTGTTTAAATTTTTGGTTTTGCACGTTCATACGTTTATATACATCTGGAGCGACTTTTACAAATGTGTACGGTTGGTCAGCGGCAATTGAATACATTGTACGCGGCGAACAAAGAAATAAGATGACACAGGCAGAGCTTGGTGATGTATATAATGTATCTGTAGCGACTGTACGAAAGTATGTGCAGGCTGTTAAGCGCACGCACACGTAGGGTAGGCAAATCATTGGGAAAAAAATGATGCTAACAGTATAATGAGGGTAACTTAATGTGTATGAATGAATGGGAGTGAATAGTGTGTCAGAAGAAAAAATTTATGATGTCATTATTATTGGTGCAGGACCAGCTGGTATGACAGCTGCGGTATATACATCTCGTGCGAATTTAAGCACACTGATGCTTGAGCGTGGTATTCCAGGTGGACAAATGGCAAATACAGAAGATGTAGAGAACTATCCAGGTTATGAGTCTATTTTAGGACCAGACTTATCAAATAAAATGTTTGAGCATGCGAAGAAATTTGGTGCTGAATATGCATACGGTGATGTGAAAGCAATCATCGATGGTAAAGAGTACAAAACAATTATTGCTGGTAAAAAAGAATATAAAGCACGTGCAATTATCGTTGCAAGCGGTGCAGAGTATAAAAAAATTGGTGTGCCAGGTGAAACAGAACTTGGCGGCCGCGGTGTATCATATTGTGCAGTATGTGATGGTGCATTCTTTAAAGGGAAAGAACTTGTTGTTATTGGCGGCGGAGATTCTGCTGTTGAAGAGGGTGTGTTCTTAACACGCTTCGCATCAAAAGTAACGATCGTTCACCGTCGTGACACTCTTCGTGCACAGAAAATTTTACAAGATCGTGCTTTCCAAAATGAGAAAGTAGATTTCATTTGGAATCACACTATAAAAGAAATTAACGATGCAAATGGTAAAGTAGGAAGCGTAACACTTGTAGATGTAAACAGTGGAGAAGAACAAGAAGTTAAAACTGACGGCGTTTTCATATACATCGGTATGTTACCATTATCAAAACCGTTTGTTGAGCTAGGTATTACAAATGAAAATGGTTATGTTGAAACGAACGAGCGTATGGAAACGAAAGTTCCTGGTATTTTCGCAGCTGGTGATGTTCGTGAAAAAATGCTTCGTCAAATTGTAACGGCAACAGGCGATGGTAGTATTGCAGCGCAGAGTGCACAGCATTATATAGAAGAGTTAGTAGAGGAACTAAAGACTGTAACAGAAAAATAAGGTTATTTTTCCTTTTGAGAAGAAAGCTACCGATAGGTGGCTTTCTTTTTTTGTCCAAATGTCAAACTATTGTCAAAAACAATTAAGAATATAATGATTCTTATTGTTATACTAGAATTTACGGGAAAAATCATTATAAGAAATGAGGAATTTATTCAGTATGGAATGGCGTAATATATATCGTGGATTTTGTATGGGCGTTAGTGATTTAATTCCTGGTGTGAGTGGCGGAACAATCGCTGTTGTGTTGGGGATTTATGAACAATTGCTTGCAGCAATTAGCGGATTCTTTAGTCGTGAATGGAAAAAACATTTAGCGTTTTTAATCCCACTTGCAGCTGGTGTAGCGGCAGCTTTTCTAACGTTAAGTCACGTTATTAAATATTTATTAGCAAATCATTATGAACCGACTCAATTTTTCTTTCTCGGTTTAATTATTAGTATATTACCGATGTTAATGAGAGAAGCTGATGCAAAGGCAACGTTTAAAGGTAGTCATATTGCCTTATTAATAATTGCAGCAATTCTTGTTGCAATAACAGCATTCTTTAAACCAGATAAGGCAGCGGATCCGATTACGACGTTAACAATTTTAAATGCAATTGGTTTATTTTTCGCAGGATGGATGGCTAGTATGGCTATGCTTCTTCCTGGAATTAGTGGATCGTTTATTTTATTAATTATTGGTGTGTATCCGACAGCAATTAACGCTTTAACTACACTCAATTTACCGTTAATCGTGGTTATCGGTGCCGGCGTGATGGCCGGATTTGTTGTAAGTAGTAAAGGAATTAGTTATTTGTTAGATCGTTATAAAAGTATGACATTTGCGGCAATTATTGGGCTCGTTATCGGGTCGATTGTCATTGTGTTCCCTGGCATTCCGACTGGTGGAATTTCAATTGTAAGTTCAATTATTACTTTTATTTTAGGATTTGCGGTTGTTACTTATTTCGGTAAGAAATAAGTGTTTTAATCCCCTTAACGATAAAAATCGTTAAGGGGATTTTTATGTGCTATTCATGGGAAGTAAGGTATTTTGATTGCTTGTTATAGAAAGAATTTTTACAATTGCTTAGCGAAAGGGGACTGGCACCTTCGTTGTAGCAAACTGTTTTTGATAGTATAATGAAATGAGTATGCAGTGAGAAATTTTGCTGCAAGTAGCTGAGGTGAAGAAACATGCAAAGAGTGACAAACTGTGTGTTAATTAGAGATAATGAAGTACTCTTACTCCAAAAACCTCGCCGGAATTGGTGGGTTGCACCGGGCGGGAAAATGGAGCGTGGTGAGACAGTAAGAGATTCCGTTGTTCGCGAGTATCGTGAAGAAACAGGTATTTATTTAAAGAATCCAGCATTAAAAGGGGTCTTCACTTTTGTCATCCAAGAAGGTGATAAAGTTGTTTCTGAATGGATGATGTTCTCCTTTTTAGCAACAGATTTTGCAGGAGAAAACAAATTAGAGAGCGAAGAAGGCATCATTGGTTGGCATACATTTGATAAAATTGATGATTTAGCAATGGCACCAGGAGATTATCACATTATTGATTATTTAATTAAAGGGAATGGTATAATCTACGGTACATTTGTATATACCCCAGATTTTGAGTTGCTTTCATATCGATTAGATCCGAGTTAAACCTGCAAGGAGAGGATACGATGACAGAGAATAATGATATAAAAATGGTAATTATTACAGGGATGTCTGGAGCTGGAAAGACGGTAGCGTTACAAAGTTTCGAAGATTTAGGATATTTTTGTGTAGATAATTTACCACCGATGTTATTGCCGAAGTTTATTGAACTTATGGCAGATTCAAAAGGTAAAATGAATAAAGTGGCACTCGGTATTGATTTACGTGGCCGAGAGTTTTTTGAATATTTATGGGGAGCGCTTGATGATTTATCAGAACGTACATGGATTATTCCTCATATTTTATTTTTAGATGCGAAAGATAGCACACTTGTAACTCGTTATAAAGAAACGAGACGTTCGCATCCACTTGCGCCAACTGGCTTGCCGTTAAAGGGAATTGAAGCTGAGCGTGGTCTCTTAACTGATATGAAGGCACGAGCGAATATTGTGCTTGATACATCTGATTTGAAACCGAAAGAATTACGAGAAAAAATTGTTCACTTATTCTCAACAGAAACTGAGCAAGCATTTCGTGTAAATGTTATGTCATTCGGATTTAAGTACGGAATTCCAATTGATGCTGATTTAGTATTTGATGTTCGTTTTTTACCAAATCCATATTATATTCCACATATGAAGCCATTAACAGGACTGGATGAAGAAGTTTCGTCGTATGTGTTGAAATTTAATGAAACACATAAGTTTTTAGAGAAATTGACGGATCTTATCACTTTCATGCTGCCTCATTATAAAAGAGAAGGTAAGAGTCAACTTGTAATTGCGATTGGATGTACAGGTGGGCAACATCGTTCTGTTACGCTTACAGAGTACCTTGGGAAACATTTGAAACCAGAGTATAGCGTTCATGTATCTCATCGTGATGTGGAGAAGAGAAAGGGCCATTAAGGGATGAAAAAAGAGAGAAAACCTAAAATTGTTATCATGGGAGGTGGAACTGGACTTTCTGTTTTATTAAGGGGATTAAAACAATATCCTGTTGATATTACAGCAGTTGTAACAGTAGCCGACGATGGAGGCAGTTCAGGTAGACTACGTGATGAGCTAGAAATTCCACCTCCAGGTGATATTCGTAACGTACTTGTTGCGTTATCGGATGTAGAACCATTAGTGGAGGCTTTATTTCAGCACCGTTTTACAACTGGAGACGGACTGAAAGGGCATGCGTTAGGAAATTTACTATTGGCAGGTATGACTTCGATTACAGGAGACTTTTACCACGCGATTACGGAAACGAGTAAAGTATTAAATGTCAGAGGACGTGTATTACCAGCAGCGAATCAAAGTGCGGTACTTCATGCAGAATTAGAAGATGGAGAAATTGTAACAGGTGAATCAAAGATTCCTCATTTCGGGAAGAAGATTAATCGTGTCTTTTTAACTCCAGAAGATGTAGAACCGTTATGTGAAACGTTGACGGAAATTAAACGAGCTGATTTGCTTGTTTTCGGTCCAGGAAGTCTGTACACAAGTATATTACCGAATTTAGTTGTTAACAAAATTGGAGACGCTGTTCTTGCTGCAAAAGCGAAGAAGGTATATGTATGTAATGTTATGACGCAAGCGGGCGAAACGAAGGGTTATACTGCATTTGATCATGTGCAGGCGTTACATGATCATTTAGGTAAACCATTTATCGACACTGCGATTGTAAATAATCGTGATATTCCTCGTGAATTACGTAAGTTATATGAGGAAGAGATGTCGGAACCAGTTGCACCGGATACAGATCGTTTTGCTGAACATAATATCGAAATCATTCAAGATCGATTAGCGAAATATGATGATCGTGTTGTAAGACATGATACATTAAAGTTAGCTTCTATTTTATATTCATTGTTATAAATGTGCGTTGCCTCATTTGAGGTAACGCTCCTCATTCATATAGGACAAGATTTTTGTTCCAAAGTAATAGTATAAGGAGGTGTTGACTGTGTCATTTGCATCAGAAACAAAGAAAGAGTTGACCAACCTTGAAATGAAGGAATGCTGCGAGAAATCAGAATTATCGGCGTTGCTTCGAATGAACGGATCGCTTTCTTTTTCAAACCGTCGCCTATCTATCGATATTCAAACGGAAAATGCAGCAATTGCAAGAAGGATTTATACGCTTTTGAAAAAAGGATATGATGTGACGGTAGAATTACTTGTTCGTAAAAAAATGCGATTGAAGAAAAATAATGTATATATCGTGCGGCTTGTTGAGAAGTCTCGCGAAATATTAGCAGATCTTCACATTGTTCGGGATGACTTTTCGTTTATTCGAAATATATCGCAGGAATTAATCGAGAAGAAATGTTGTAAACGATCGTATTTACGCGGTGCATTTTTAGCAGGTGGTTCAGTAAATAACCCAGAAACATCATCTTATCATTTAGAGATCTTTTCGTTATATAAGGAACATAATGATTCTATATGTGAACTGATGAACGGATTTGATTTAAATAGTAAGACGTTGGAAAGAAGAAAAGGGTACATTACGTATTTGAAAGAAGCTGAAAAAATTACAGAGTTTTTAAATATTATAGGTGCTCATAATGCACTTTTAAGATTTGAAGATATTCGAATTGTTCGCGATATGCGTAATTCAGTAAATCGTTTAGTTAACTGCGAAACAGCTAATTTAAATAAAACAATTGGTGCAGCGCTAAGGCAAATTGAGAACATCCGCTATATTGATGAGACGGTTGGGCTTGATATTTTGCCAGATAAATTAAGAGAAATTGCACAGTTACGAAGAGATTATCAAGATGTAACATTGAAAGAGTTAGGTGAGATGGTATCCGGGGGGAAAATTAGTAAATCGGGTATTAATCATCGTTTGCGTAAAATCGATGAAATTGCAGAGAAATTACGCGCGGGGGAAACAGTAGCAAAAAAATAAAAGGTTAAAGGGGAAATGGAGCTGTGGTTCAAAAACTGGTTAAAGTGGCATTAAAAAACGGCTTACAAGCACGTCCGGCTGCGTTGTTTGTACAAGAGGCAAATCGCTTTCATGCGGATATCTTCATCGAGAAAGATGGAAAGACAGTGAATGCAAAGAGCATAATGGGGATTATGAGCTTAGCAATCGGAACTGGTAGCATGATTACAATCACAACAGAAGGTTCAGATGCAGAAGAGGCTTTGGAAGCATTAGCTGCATATGTACAATAAAGGGTTATCGCGAATGTGCGATAGCTTTTTTTATTTTTCTGTTTGTGGGGTATGTGATACCCTTGTACATAATAAAAAAGCGCCCTGTAATAGGGCGCTTCCGCTTTTAGATGTATCCAGCTCCAGCGGCTAGAATCTCCGGTCGTTTCGCCCCTTCATTCGAGGCAAAAAGCGCCTCGGAATCAGGGGCTCCAACGCCCTGCGATTTTGAACGAGCCGCTTCCGCTTTTAAGTGTCTTAACGATTTGTAAAGATCTTATCGATTAAGCCGTATTCTAGAGCTCTTTCTGCTGTCATGAAGTTGTCGCGGTCTGTGTCGCGTTGTAGAACTTCAAGTGGTTGACCTGTGCGGTCAGCAAGAATTTGGTTTAATTTTTCACGTAAGAATAGGATACGTTTTGCAGCGATTTCGATTTCAGTCGCTTGACCTTGGGCTCCGCCAAGTGGTTGGTGAATCATAACTTCACTGTTTGGAAGTGCGTAACGTTTTCCTTTTTCACCTGCTGCAAGTAAGAATGCACCCATAGATGCAGCCATACCGATACAGATTGTTGATACTTGTGGTTTAATAAACTGCATTGTATCGTAAATTGCCATACCAGCTGTGATAGAACCACCAGGGCTGTTGATGTAAATGTGAATATCTTTTTCTGGATCTTGAGATTCCAAGAATAAAAGCTGGGAAACGATTGAGTTTGCTACATTGTCATCAATTGCGCTACCAAGCATAATGATGCGATCCTTTAATAGTCGAGAGTAAATATCGTAAGCGCGTTCTCCACGATTTGTTTGTTCAATTACTGTAGGAATTAAATTCATCTGTTATTTCCTCCTTTAAAAGCTTTCTTAGTCTTATAATACAATTATGGTCAATGAAGGTCAAACGAAACCACTTTAAATCAAAAAATATGTAGTTGTATCATGATTTATTCGCTATGTTTTTAAAATTCCCTGCTTATGTATCTTCAACATCATAACCGAATTACATAAATTTAAACGTGATTAATGGTGTGGAAAAGGCAAAAGAACGCCTTTTGTATAGAAGCGTTCTTTCATTTTTTATTCTTTTAACAGATAGGTTACTTTATTTAAGATTTTCTCGATTTGTTTTGCGTTTTTACTATACATATCACTCGCTGATTTTGATTTCGTTTCTAAAGAGAATAATTCAAGATCAGCATTGCATTTCTTTAAGGATGCTAATAATAAAGGCTTGTTTTGAGGAGAAGGCATTTGGAGTTTATCATTATAGATGTCGATAGTAAGTTGTCCGTATGAATCAACTTGACCAAGAAAGACATTTTCAATGACAACACCGAGTTTTTCTAGCTCAGAATGTAACCAAGCGCGATTATGTCCGCTAGCAGAAAGAGGTTCATCTAGTATATTTCCATCCATAATAACGGTTTGCGGTTCTTTTTCGTTTGGTACTTTTAAGCTGATGTCTTTTGCTGTAAGTGGTTGACGATCTTTCTTCAATAATACATTTAATTCTCCGCTCGGTTCTAGTACTGCAAATTCAACATCAGCTACGCTGAACGCATTTTTTCCTCTGAGAAGCTCAAGCAATTCATCACTTGTATACTTTTCTTTCTTTAAGTTATCTTCGAGTATTTTTCCGTCTTTTATTAATACGGTAGATTTTCCTTCAAAGAAGTCCCGAGCTGTTTTGTTCTTTAAGGAGATGATTCCTGTGAAAAAAGGTACCACAGCGAAAATGAGTATCGCAAAGACGCCGTGGAAAAATTTTGAATCGAGCCCTGTAGATACTTGGGCAGCGATGTCACCGATGGTCATTCCGGCTATGTATTCAAAAAAGGAGAGCTGAGAGATTTGTCTTTTCCCTAACCATTTCGTAATAGCGAATAAAATGATTAATATGAATACAGAGCGAAGAATAACGAGTGTCCATTCGGGCAGGTGAGACATAGTCATTTCCTCCAGTCTACTTAAAACCCTTTATATTGAGGTTCTTCACGTTCTAATACTGAAATTCTATCCTTTAAATCAGCGATGACGCTGTCCATTTCTAACATACATTCATGAAATACGCGTTTTGATTCTTCGTCTTGTGAATTTAATGAAAGGGAGCTTAAACTTGCTTGAGCCCCTCTTACACTGGCAAGGCAAGTTTTTACGCTAGCGATAACAGTCATGAAAACACCTCTTATCCTTTCGGTTTGAATAGCAATGCTCCAATGAAGCCGAAAATAATGGCAGCTGATACACCAGCACTCGTTACTTTAAACATGCCGGTAATAACGCCGACGATGCCATGTTTGGCTGCTTCCTCCATCGCGCCATGAACGAGGGCATTACCGAAACTTGTAATAGGTACTGTTGCCCCAGCTCCGGCGAAATCGATTAGTGGTTCATACAAATTGAATCCATCTAATATTGCTCCAGCAACAACGAGTGTTGCCATCGTATGGGCAGGAGTAAGTTTACCGACATCAAACATAAGTTGTCCGATTACGCATATGAGTCCGCCAATGACGAAAGCCCAGAAAAAAATCATTGTGTTGCACCTCCAAATTCGATCGATACAGCATGAGCGATACATGGAATTGTTTCTTCTTGTTGGAATGTAAGGGGAGATAGTAAAGCGCCTGTCGCAACAACTAGTATCTTTTTGAATTCTCCTTTTTTCATTCTATTTAATAAATGTCCGTACACTACTGTTGCTGAACAGCCTGGGCCACTTCCGCCGGCTATTACAGGTTGACCTTCTCTATAAATGATGATTCCGCAATCTTGAAATTGCTCGCTCTTTACCTTTGTTCCATGTTTATGTAGTAGGTCGTAAGCGATTTCGCGACCGACATGTCCAAGGTCACCTGTTACGATTAAGTCGTAATAAGAGGCGTCAATTTGTCGTTCGCGTAAATGAGCTTCAATCGTATCGACAGCAGCTGGGGCCATCGCACCACCCATATTAAAAGGATCTGTTAGTCCCATATCAATAACTCGTCCAATGGTAGCCGATGTTACTTGTGGACCATATCCAGTGTCGCTTAAAATAGCCGCGCCTGCACCGGTCACTGTCCACTGAGCCGTAGGAGGTTTTTGACCACCATATTCAGTTGGATAGCGGAATTGTTTTTCTACCGCAGCGTTATGACTTGATGCCCCAGTTAATAAATACTTTGCACCTTTTGCATTTACGATACTTGCGCCGAGTGCTAGGCCTTCCATAGAGGTAGAACAGGCGCCGAATAAACCGAGATAAGGTGTTCCGAGTGTGCGGCATGCAAAGCTCGTTGGAGTTATTTGGTTAATTAAATCCCCTGCGAGTACGAATTGAATATCGTCTTTACGGAGCTTTGCCTTTTCGGTAGCGCGGCTACAAGCTTCTTCAAATAAAATTTTATGCGCCTTTTCGTAAGAATCTTGTCCGAGCCATAAATCTTCATGCAGGGTATCGAAGTCTTCAGGAATTTTTCCATTTGCCTCAAATGGGCCACCGACTACACCTGTTGAGATGATAACTGGTTTGTTTTCGAATACCCATGTTCGGTGTCCTTGTAACATTTACAGCCCTCCCCATTGAAAGAGAATCGTTTTAATAAGAGCGATGACAAAAGCTGAAAATACGCCAAATAAGATGACCGATCCTGCTAGTTTAAACATGTTACCACCAACGCCGAGAACGAACCCTTCTGTACGGTGTTCAATACACGCGGCAATAACAGAGTTACCAAATCCAGTAACGGGAACTGCGGTACCAGCACCAGCAAATTGTCCGAGGCGATCGTAGACGCCAAATCCCGTCAGTAGCATGGAGATAAAAATAAGAGTTGCAACGGTAGGGTTCCCGGCAGATCTTTCAGTGAAATCAAAGTACGTAATATAAAAGGTGGAAATCAGTTGGCCTATTAGACAAATTAATCCCCCAACGAAAAAAGCTTTTATACAATTTTTTAAAACGGGGCGCTTCGGTTCGCGCTGTTGTTCGAATTTTTTATATTCTTGTTGTACAGGTGTTAAATTTTTATCTTTACTAGACATTTGAATCCTTCCTTCTCTTTTAGAAAGCTTAAATATTAGATCCCATTTCTGATTGAATGAGTTTTAACTGTTCTTTAATGCCATCCTTACTCACTTTCTTTTTCTTAATTTTGTTTTCAAGTTCTTCTATGAGCATAAAGATCTTTTTGTCTGTACTTACACGAATATCGAAAGTAGGGTTTTCATCACTTAGCTTCTTTTTTAATTTACTTCGTAAAGGTTTTAAACCAAATCTTTCGTGATGTTCAGGTTTGATGGCTATGTAAAGATCTAAATTTGTATTAACTGCGGTAGCTTCTATAATTCCCTCCATAGCAAGAGCTTTTTTCTTAGCGTCTTGCGATATAGATTGATTAAAGGATTCTGTACTCATTTTTGTTAATTTAGGGCCCTTTTTCTCATCTGTTCGCTTAGCTTCTTCTTTCTTTACTTTTTTATCTAACGGGCTATTATCACATCCGGTAAGTGAACCGAATAGGAGCATAAATAACGCGGTTATGATTCCAAGTTTTCGCATTATAATCATTCCATTTCTATTGCAGTATGTAATGTGAGAGAAAAAGGATGATTGCATATCACCCTTTTTCTCAAATTGTGTACCATTAGATACAGTGGCACCTTTGGTTATTGCTGTGTGTATTGTGGTTCTTCTTGCTGGACTTCTTCAACACGCGGGTTTAAAGAATCGATAATTGTTTGTGTTTGCTGCGCAGCTGTTTGGAAAAGTTGCTTTGCTTGTTGGTTATCCGTATCAAGAGCGAATCCCTCTAAGCTAGCTTGTGCACTTTTTAATCCAGAAACAGTTTGCTTTAGTTTTGTAATTACAGTCATTGAATGAAGCCCCCTTTGGAATATCAATTCAAAGATTATAATTTGTGGGTTTGGGTGAATTTATGATTGGAAAATTTAGGTTTTTGAAGTTGAAGCTTTGATTCAAGCGTCAATGAATTCTTTGTTATAGTGGCGCTTTATAAGATGGAAGAGGATGATATGTAATTCATGATGTAGGTATGTTACCTGTTGAAGATTAAAAAGTAACTGAAAATTACATGAGGTTAAATTTCTAATTATTCACAAAAAACATATCAATAAAATATATATATTTCTATTCTTGTAGTTATTTTCAATTTAAAATAAAATTTTCTTGTATAGTAAAAAAAGGATGTGTTCAGTTTTAAAAAAATAATATCTTCATTATCTTATTCGTTCAATCGAAGTCATTCACGAAAGAAGAACGTTATTAAATCAACGTTTCTTTTAATGCATAAAACATTTACGAATTGTTTTGTTCATCGAAAGTCTTGCGAATTCTTTTAAATCAACATTTAGAAGAGAAAGTCGAAAGTAACAAAAGTCATTTATGTTGTATTCGTCATTCATCAAAATGAATACGCTATTCACCACAAGCCAACCCAAACGAAAATTTTTCGAACCCTCCAAGCCACCCCGCTGAGCCGTCGCAGGAGTCCCTTAGAGATAGTATTTGTGATTTTTGAATCAGGGGGTTGATCTCTCGCGAAGTCCTGACGCAGCCCAGCGAATTGTCTTTTACCCAATCCTCGCCGAGTTTCTACTATCAAAGAAAATAACGTTTCTAATGCGATTGGGCAGCCGTTATCGGAACTTACCCCCGACAGTGTGTTAAAATTAATCGAAGCGGAAAACGAGGATCTCCAATTGACTGGACGTGTGATCGGTTGGACAGTTTAAGAGGGTTGTATAAAAAGGGAGATGGCGCAAAGATGGTGAGATCAAAAGAGAATGATTTAACGGAGAAATTGGCAGAAGGTCACCGAGAATATGGTGACGGCAACTTTACAGTACAGAACATCGGTGATGAAACTAACCCGAATTGGACTGTCGTAAAAAATGTGAGGAAGGGATCGGCAGGCATTCGTGAAGGGGAAGATATATTTAGCCTGCGATCAAAATATATAAAATAGTGCGGAGATGGGCGGGCATCACTTCGCCTGTCTTTTTTTTATAGACTATATGCGGAAAGTGCGATGCCGAGAGATGCAATTCTAGACGATTAGATTTAATATGATGAAGTTATGAGCCTATATGCGTTCTATTTCGATTTAAGTAGATTAAGGGGGAACGAAAGAAGGAAAACTGCGCGCTAAAGCTAGTGTAGAAGAGGTTTTTATGCTTGCGTATTAGGTTAGCGTCAGGATATAATATCCATATGTAAAGAAGCGAACGTCTACGTGTTGGTGTTCGTATCCTACGTTTAACTTTCGGTAAGAACAAGTCGGAAGAAGACGGAGGCAAACCGTTGATATTATCGTAATAATCATGCGCCCATAGCTCAGTCGGATAGAGCGGTGGTTTCCGGTACCACGTCTGCCGGGGGTTCGAATCCCTCTGGGCGCGTTATGTATTGTTGTTGTGATGTGTTCTATTTAAAAGTATTGAGTAAATAGCACATAATAGCGTGAAGAACGTGTTGAAAATTAATAGTAAATCTAAAGAAACCCCTTGTATGTGATTAGAAATAATCGTGTATAGGGGGTTTTTCATTATGAAAAGAATTAAAGAGTGAAATGCAATTCAAATCAGAACAGATTTTAGCACTAAAAGAAATTGTAACGAGATATATTGCACAAGCGTATTGTTAAGTTGCTGAACGAAGATATGACACGTAAGATAGTAGTGATTCACAAAGCAATAGGGACAGGCTAGCCGTCTTTTCCAGTAAGCTGAAGTTTAATAAAAGTGATCATCTTTCGTTGGCATTATCGGACTTTCTTGACCGTTATGAAGGAGAAGAAGAATGAAAAAAGGTTCTCGCAAGCTATTTGAAATAAAATCGTTTCTTACATGTATTGAAGAAGAGGAGTGCGGAGAAAAGGTCTATTATGTAACGATGGAACATCACAACAGTAGTGTGACTCGTCACAAGATAACGAAAGATGATGCATTCGAAATGTTAGTTGCGTATGCAAAAGGAATACCTGAAATCATGGAGGTCTTCATGGAAGATGAAAATTTCAATGAAGTTTATAAGATAACGGCATCGCTAGGTATTTATTGCAGTTAAGTAAAAAGTACATGTCATAAATGTGGTTCACTTGTAAGAATAGACCCTGGAAAAATAACTCAGAGGCAATCCAAGTCACAATTCGAAAATTACACAAAGCAGATAAACAAGAAAGTATCTTTATAGCAAATCGCAACGCTGTGAATTTGGTGCGTGTGGTACTCGTAGAGGATACGAACGGAATTAATCTATCAAATGAAAATGCGACAATGGTGAAGAAACGTGTAATATTCGATATGTACTCGCCATTGTAAAAAAGGTCTGAACTTACAGGTATAAGTTCAGACCTTTTTTTATTATCGCTTGTTATATCTGATAATAAGATTTACTATTAGTATGTGGTAATAATTTTTATGCGTTATTATTTTCTTTCAATATTATTCAAATTTAGGTTGTAAGATGTAAATCTCATTAATACATATAAATTAATAATATTTTGGAATGGGTGTCTGCGATAGGATTCTCCTTTTACCAAACTTATTGTACAATAGAAACAAGGGGGAGATTAGTTTGAAGGCAAGTCTTTTACAAGAACAAAGCTTACGTTTGGCAATGACACAAGAGTTAAGGCAAGCGATTACAATGCTCCAGTATAATGTACAAGAATTATCGGAGTTTTTGTATGAGCAATCGTTAGAGAATCCCCTTATTGAGTTAGGTGGTTTTGAGAGGGAGAAGAAAAAGAGCTCTAACACAAGTAAAAGTACCCGCAAACAAGTCGAGAATCAAATGGAAATCTACAGTGTGGATTCTACAACGATTCAGCAACATTTATTAAATCAACTACAGTATTATAAAATAGATGAAGAAGAGCGAAAAGCAGCTTCTTTCATTATTATGAACATGGATGGAAATGGTTATTTACAAGAAACAAATGAAGAGTTATCAGAGCTTCTTTCTGCGCCAATTGATGTAGTGGACTGTTCCGTGGAGCTTGTTCAATCGTTAGAGCCAGCAGGGGTAGGTGCGCGTAATATTCAGGAATGTCTATCAATCCAATTGAAGCGCTTACAAAGAAGAAATGGGTTAGCGGAAGAAATTATAGATGATCATTTTAATTATTTCGTTAAGAAAGATTGGCGAAAGCTCGTTCAAGTGTTGAAGTGTACCAACGAGGAATTACAGGATGCGGTGAACTGTATTACATCATTGCAGCCGAAACCAGGTCTTGCATTTTCTTCTGATAAACCACTTTATATTGTGCCTGATATGGCGGTAAAAAAAGATGGCGATCATCTCGTTTTACAGATGAATGAGAGAAATATGCCAAGAATTGAAATTCACTCTGAGTATAGTGCGTTACTAAATAATAGTGAAAGTGAAGTGGCTTCTTACGTATCGGAGAAGTATCAGCATGTGCAATGGATTATGCGCAGTTTGAAACAGAGAAAACAAACACTCTTACAAGTGATGAATATTATTATGGAAAAACAGCATGATTTCTTCTGGGGAGGTCCAGAGTATTTAAAACCACTTGCTTTAAAAGAGGTGGCGGAAGAGTTAGGTGTGCATGAGTCTACAATTAGTCGTGCAACGCGTAATAAATATGTGCAAACGCCGTACGGTTTATTTGAGATGAAATCGTTCTTTAGTAATTCTATTTCTACGACGGAAGATGAGGCGGTTTCTACAAAGCGTGTGAAACAATTCATTCAAACGCTTGTTGGAGCAGAAAATAAGAAAAAGCCACTTTCGGATCAAAAGATTTCAAAATTATTAGAAGAAGAGCATGAAATCGTTATTTCTCGAAGAACGGTTGCGAAGTATAGAGAACAAATGCATATTCCTGCTTCGTCTCTAAGAAAAACAATTGGATAGGTGAAGAAGATGAAGGTTGTACTATATACAAAAAAAGATTGTGGTCTTTGCGTGAAGGCAAAACAAGTTTTAAAAGAAGTACAATATGAATATTCTTTTCAAATTGAGGAAATAGATATATATGAAGATAATGACCTTTTAGAGAAATACCATCTAATGATTCCTGTTGTAGAAATAGGCGGAAGACAAGTAGAATATGGTAACATTCACAAAGGTGTCATAATAAACTATATAAACAATGCAGTTAAGAGTTGAATAAGTTTCTGTCTCCTGTTACAATAATACACGTAGCAGGGATTATTTTTTTAACTTAAGTGGGACACAAAATGTCACTACGGGACATAAAGTGACCATGAAGGGAAATGAACCGATGTAGTGAGGAGAAAAGATATGCGCTCATGGATTCAGAACACAAAAAAATTATTACCTGATCTGCTACCTGTTATGCAAACGAGAATGCAAGTGCTTCAGTACATTAGGCTTATGCAGCCGATTGGAAGAAGAAACTTATCTGCAAGTCTCGGTATGACAGAACGAGTATTGCGAAGTGAAGTTCAAGTTTTGAAAGAACAAAACTTAGTTCACGTCGCTTCTTCTGGAATGACTTTGACAGAAGAAGGAACAGCTTTAGTTCTTGCTTTGGAAGACTTTATGAAAGAAATTTCCGGGTTAAAGGTTTTAGAAAAACAACTTAAGGAAACATTAGACTTGGATGAAGTTTTCGTTGTCCCTGGTGATAGTGATGAATCACCTTGGGTCAAACTGGAGATGGGCCGTGCTTGTGTGACTTGTATAAAAGACCGTCTGACAGTGAATAATATCGTTGCTGTGGCTGGAGGAACTACGCTAGCTGCTGCTGCGGACATGATGCAACTTGATTGCAAAGATTTACATATGCTATTTGTCCCAGCACGTGGTGGAATTGGAGAAGGTGTTGAGTTAGAAGCCAATACCATTTGCGCCAAAATGGCACAAAATACGATGAGTAATTATCGCTTATTGTATGTTCCAGATCACGTTAGTAGCGAAGCATATGCGTCTATTGTAACCGAGCCCTCCGTGAAAGAAGTTCTTGAGTTGATTCGATCTTCCAATATCGTCATTCATGGAATTGGTGATGCGTTAACAATGGCACGTCGCAGAAATACTTCAGAAGCAGATTGGTTAAAGATTCAGGCAAGCGAAGCAGTTGGCGAAGCTTTCGGTTACTACTTTAATGAACAAGGAAATGTTGTTCATAAAGTAAGAACAGTTGGTATGCAACTTGAAGATTTACAACATGTATCTCACGTTGTCGCAGTCGCTGGAGGTTCTTCAAAAGCAAAAGCAATACAGGCTGTAATAAAGCAAGGGCACACTTCAATTCTAATTACAGATGAAGGTGCAGCAAAACAATTAACAAAGGGTATTACCCTTTAATATAATCCCCCAAGGAGGAAATTTAAATGACTAAAATTGGTATTAATGGATTTGGACGTATCGGACGTAACGTATTCCGCGCAGCTCTTAACAACTCTGAGGTAGAAGTAGTAGCAATCAACGACTTAACAGATGCTAAAACATTAGCTCACCTTTTAAAATATGATACAGTTCACGGAACTTTAAATGCAGAAGTATCTGCTAACGAAAACAGCATCGTTGTTAACGGTAAAGAAATTAAAGTTATCGCTGAGCGTGACCCAGCTCAATTACCATGGAGCGACTACGGAGTAGAAGTAGTAGTAGAATCTACTGGCCGTTTCACTAAAAAATCAGACGCTGAGAAACACTTAGGTGGATCAGTTAAGAAAGTTATCATCTCAGCTCCAGCTTCTGACGAAGATATCACTGTAGTTATGGGTGTTAACCACGAACAATACGATGCAGCTAACCACAACGTAGTATCTAATGCTTCTTGTACTACAAACTGTCTAGCTCCATTCGCTAAAGTATTAAACGAAAAATTCGGCGTAAAACGCGGAATGATGACAACAATTCACTCTTACACTAACGACCAACAAATCTTAGACTTACCACACAAAGATTTACGTCGTGCTCGTGCAGCAGCTGAAAACATGATCCCAACATCTACTGGTGCTGCTAAAGCTGTAGCATTAGTATTACCAGAACTTAAAGGTAAATTAAACGGCGGCGCTGTACGTGTTCCAACTGCTAACGTTTCTCTTGTTGACTTAGTTGTTGAACTTGACAAAGAAGTAACAGTTGAAGATGTAAACGCAGCATTCAAAGCAGCTTCTGAAGGCGAATTAAAAGGTATCCTTGGATACAGCGAAGAGCCATTAGTATCTATCGACTATAACGGATGTACAGCTTCTTCTACAATCGATGCATTATCTACAATGGTAATGGAAGGTAACATGGTTAAAGTACTTTCTTGGTACGATAACGAAACTGGTTACTCTAACCGCGTAGTAGACCTAGCTGCATACATGACTTCTAAAGGTCTTTAATTCTTAAGTATATAAGCAATCAATGACAAAACGAGGGAGAGGGTTTGTTCCCTCTCTCTCTTCTTTCGTTTTAGAAGCAAATGTGTTAAGCTTTTGAATGGGTTTTGTCAATCCTAACTAGTAGTCGGAGGGAAATCCAATGAACAAAAAATCAATTCGTGACGTAGATTTAAAAGGTAAGCGTGTATTTTGCCGCGTTGATTTCAACGTACCTATGAAAGAAGGCAAAATTACAGATGAAACTCGTATCCGTGCAGCTCTTCCTACAATTCAATATTTAATAGAGCAAGGTGCGAAAGTAATTTTAGCAAGTCATTTAGGCCGTCCAAAAGGTCAAGCAGTAGAAGAATTACGTCTTACTCCAGTAGCAGCACGTTTAGGCGAGCTTCTTGGTAAAGATGTTAAAAAAGCGGACGAAGCATTCGGACCAGTTGCACAAGAAATGGTTGCAGCAATGAACGAAGGCGACGTATTAGTTCTTGAAAACGTACGTTTCTATGCGGGCGAAGAAAAGAACGATGCAGAACTTGCGAAAGAATTTGCAGCTCTTGCTGATATCTTCGTAAACGATGCATTCGGTGCAGCTCACCGTGCTCACGCTTCTACAGCAGGAATCGCAGACTACCTACCAGCAGTATCTGGTTTATTAATGGAAAAAGAGTTAGATGTATTAGGTAAAGCACTTTCTAACCCAGAACGTCCATTCACAGCTATCATCGGTGGTGCGAAAGTAAAAGATAAAATCGGTGTAATTCGTCATCTATTAGACAAAGTAGATAACTTAATCATCGGTGGCGGACTTGCTTACACATTCGTTAAAGCATTAGGTCATGAAATTGGTCTATCTCTATGTGAAAACGACAAAATTGAACTAGCTAAAGAATTTATGCAACTTGCAAAAGAAAAAGGCGTAAACTTCTATATGCCAGTTGATGTTGTAATCACAGAGGAATTCTCTGAAACTGCAACAACTCAAATCGTTGGTATCGACTCTATCCCTTCTACATGGGAAGGCGTGGACATCGGTCCTAAAACACGTGAAATTTATGCAGATGTAATTAAAAACTCTAAGCTTGTTGTATGGAATGGACCAATGGGTGTATTCGAAATGACTCCATTCGCAGAAGGTACAAAAGCAGTAGGGCAAGCATTAGCAGATGCAGAAGATACATACTCTGTTATCGGCGGTGGTGACTCTGCAGCAGCTGTTGAAAAATTCGGTATGGCTGATAAAATGAGCCACATTTCTACTGGCGGCGGTGCGTCATTAGAATTCATGGAAGGTAAAGAACTTCCAGGTGTAGTTTGTCTTAACGACAAATAAGTAGCAGCCAAAGAAAAAGGACGGTGCAAAGCATGCGTAAACCAATTATCGCAGGTAACTGGAAAATGAATAAAACTCTATCTGAAGCAGTTAGCTTCGTAGAGGAAGTTAAAGGTCAAATCCCAGCAGCTTCAGCTGTTGATGCAGTAGTTTGTTCGCCAGCTC
Organism: Bacillus sp. SRB_331; assembly: GCF_003264175.1. Classification (NCBI taxonomy): domain Bacteria; kingdom Bacillati; phylum Bacillota; class Bacilli; order Caryophanales; family Bacillaceae; genus Bacillus; species Bacillus sp. SRB_331. Next base: position 433,278 of record NZ_NADV01000007.1, read on the forward strand.
TATTCTTAGAGCGCTTAGTAGCAAAGGCTGAAGGAACTGACTTACAAGTAGGTGCACAAAACATGCACTTCGAAAAAAATGGTGCATTCACTGGCGAAATTAGCCCAGTAGCACTTAGCGACTTAAAAGTAGGCTACGTAGTACTTGGCCACTCTGAGCGTCGTGAAATGTTTGCTGAAACAGACGGGTCAGTAAATAAAAAGACTCTTGCAGCATTTGAACATGGTTTAACACCAATCGTTTGTTGTGGTGAGACTTTAGAAGAGCGCGAAAGCGGAAAAACATTTGATCTAGTAGCAGGTCAAGTAACAAAAGCACTTGCAGGTTTAACAGAAGAGCAAGTTAAAGTAACTGTTATCGCTTATGAGCCAATCTGGGCTATCGGTACAGGTAAATCTTCTTCTTCTGCAGATGCAAATGAAGTATGTGCGCATATCCGTAAAGTTGTTGCAGAAGCTGTTTCTCCAGAAGCTGCAGAAGCTGTTCGTATTCAATACGGCGGTAGCGTAAAACCAGAAAACATTAAAGAGTATATGGCACAATCTGACATCGACGGCGCTTTAGTTGGCGGTGCTAGCTTAGAGCCTGCTTCGTTCTTAGGTCTTCTGGGGGCGGTAAAATGAGAAAGCCAACAGCTTTAATCATTCTTGATGGTTTCGGACTACGTGAAGAAACTTACGGGAATGCTGTAGCACAAGCTAAGAAACCTAATTTTGATGGTTACTGGAACAAATTCCCTCACACAACGCTTACAGCTTCTGGTGAGGAAGTAGGTCTTCCAGCAGGTCAAATGGGTAACTCAGAGGTTGGTCACTTAAATATCGGTGCTGGCCGCATCGTATATCAAAGCTTAACACGCGTAAACGTTGCAATTCGTGAAGGTGAGTTCGATCAGAACGAAACTTTCCAAAATGCAATTAAAAGCGTGAAAGAAAAAGGTACTGCTCTTCATTTATTCGGTTTACTTTCTGATGGTGGTGTGCACAGTCACATGAACCATATGTTTGCTCTTCTTCGCTTAGCAGCAAAAGAAGGCGTGGAGAAAGTATATATCCATGCATTCTTAGATGGCCGCGATGTTGGACCACAAACAGCAAAAGGTTATATCGATGCAACAAATGAAGTAATTAAAGAAACAGGAGTAGGACAATTCGCGACTATCTCTGGTCGTTATTACTCCATGGACCGTGACAAGCGCTGGGATCGCGTAGAAAAATGTTACCGTGCTATGGTGAATGGTGAAGGCCCTACTTATAAATCAGCAGAAGAGTGTGTAGAAGACTCTTATGCAAATGGTATTCATGATGAATTCGTATTGCCGTCTGTAATTGTTAACGAAGATGACACGCCAGTTGCAACAATCAATAATGATGATGCAGTTATCTTCTATAACTTCCGTCCAGACCGTGCAATTCAAATTGCTCGTGTATTTACAAACGAAGACTTCCGTGAGTTCGATCGTGGTGAAAAAGTACCTCACATTCCTGAGTTCGTTTGTATGACACATTTCAGTGAAACTGTAGATGGTTACGTGGCATTCAAGCCAATGAACCTTGATAACACATTAGGTGAAGTTGTTGCGCAAGCGGGATTAAAGCAACTTCGCATCGCGGAAACTGAAAAGTATCCGCACGTTACATTCTTCTTTAGCGGTGGTCGTGAGGCTGAATTCCCAGGAGAAGAGCGTATTTTAATTAACTCACCGAAGGTTGCAACGTATGACTTGAAACCTGAAATGAGCATTTATGAAGTAACGGACGCTTTAGTAAATGACATCGAAAATGATAAACATGATGTTATCATTCTTAACTTTGCAAACTGTGATATGGTTGGCCATTCTGGGATGATGGAACCAACAATTAAAGCAGTAGAAGCAACTGACGAATGTTTAGGAAAAGTTGTAGAAGCGATTCTTGCAAAAGATGGTGTGGCACTTATTACTGCTGACCATGGTAATGCCGATCAGGAGTTAACTGCTGAAGGTGGACCAATGACAGCTCATACAACTAACCCGGTTCCTTTCATCGTTACAAAAAATGATGTAGAGCTTCGTGAAGGTGGTATTTTAGGAGATATCGCCCCAACAATGCTTACACTTTTAAATGTGGAACAACCGAAAGAAATGACAGGTAAAACAATTATTAAATAATTTGCTTATATAAAAAGGAGAGAATTTATTATGTCAACAATTATTGATGTTTATGCTCGCGAAGTCCTTGACTCTCGTGGTAACCCAACTGTAGAAGTAGAAGTTTACACAGAAAGCGGCGCATTCGGACGCGCTATCGTACCAAGTGGTGCATCTACTGGTGAGCACGAAGCAGTAGAATTACGTGACGGTGACAAATCTCGTTACCTTGGTAAAGGTGTTCTTAACGCAGTAAACAACGTTAACGAAGCAATCGCTCCAGAAATCGTTGGTTTCGACGTAACTGACCAAGCTGGTATCGACCGTGCTATGATCGAATTAGATGGCACTCCAAACAAAGGTAAACTAGGTGCTAACGCTATCCTTGGTGTATCTATGGCAGTAGCTCACGCAGCAGCTGACTTCGTAGGTCTTCCATTATACCGTTACCTTGGTGGATTCAATGCAAAACAATTACCAACTCCAATGATGAACATCATCAACGGTGGTTCTCACGCTGATAACAACGTTGACTTCCAAGAGTTCATGATCTTACCAGTTGGTGCTCCAACATTCAAAGAATCAATCCGTATGGGTGCTGAAGTATTCCATGCACTTAAAGCTGTATTACATGACAAAGGTCTTAACACTGCAGTAGGTGACGAAGGTGGATTCGCTCCAAACCTTGGTTCTAACCGTGAAGCATTAGAAGTAATCATCGAAGCTATCGAAAAAGCGGGTTACAAAGCTGGCGAGAACGTATTCTTAGGAATGGACGTTGCTTCTTCTGAGTTCTACAACAAAGAAACTGGTAAATATGACCTTGCAGGCGAAGGCCGTACTGGCTTAACTTCTGCAGAAATGGTTGATTTCTACGAAGAGCTTTGCAAAGACTTCCCAATCATCTCTATTGAAGATGGTTTAGACGAAAACGACTGGGATGGTCACAAATTATTAACTGAGCGTATCGGTGATAAAGTACAATTAGTTGGTGACGATTTATTCGTAACTAACACTCAAAAACTTGCTGAAGGTATCGAAAAAGGTATCTCTAACTCAATCTTAATTAAAGTTAACCAAATCGGTACTTTAACTGAGACTTTCGAAGCAATCGAAATGGCTAAACGTGCTGGTTACACAGCAGTTGTATCTCACCGTTCTGGTGAAACTGAAGATGCTACAATCGCTGACATCGCAGTTGCAACTAACGCTGGCCAAATCAAAACTGGTTCTATGAGCCGTACTGACCGTATTGCTAAGTACAACCAATTATTACGTATCGAAGACGAGCTAGGCGAAATCGCTGTTTACGCTGGTTTACAATCTTTCTACAATATCAAACGATAATTGTAGAAAATAACGACAGACCGTGAGAAATCACGGTCTGTTTTTTTTGCTAAAATTGTTCGTCTGTCATAAGTGACATGAAGTATTTAAAGAAGAGATTATAATCAAAATCGATAGCAATTTGCTGCGAGGGCCGATTGGTGAATGAGCTTGGTCCTACTAAAGAGCGGAAATCACCGATGCTTGCTCCTTGAGCGTAAGATTCGGTCATGACGGTAATTGGTGATTTGTAGTAGGTAAACATAGAATTATCAAGTAAAGCTAATATCGGTATCGTGTCATGAAAAGGGCAGCCTTTTAATTGTGGTAAAATTTTTTCGTAATATCCATAGTAGTAATGATCGAATAGAGGTTTGACGAGAGAAGCCTTTCCTTTCGCCTCAATATATTCAGCCATATCAGGTGTAACGATGGAATACTGAGTTACATTTAACGGGTATATGTACATGTTGGATGCAGATTGTAATACAATGTTAGCCGCGATTGGATCGCCATAAAAATTCGCTTCTGATACGGGAGTTACATTACCTGGGTGCAGAAAGGAACCACCCATTACATAATAAGATTTAATTTGCTGCATTAAGTTTTTACATAAAATAAATAAAGCAGCTAGGGAAGTGAGTCGCCCTAAACTTACAATGATTAGTTCGTCTTTATACTGCTCGATAAGAGGGATAACTTCAAAAAAATTCTCCATTTCTCCGTTTTGTAACTTTTCATTTGGGATGATTGGCCCTAACCCTTCTTTACCGTGAATATTGGTAAAAAAGGCGGGTGGACCTCCATTGAGAGGACGGTCTGAACCACCAAATATTTTCATGTCTCTATTTCTTGATTTTTGTTTAAGAAAATGAGCATTTTGTACGGCCATTTCTTTTGGAACATTGCCGTAATCAGCGACAATCCCAACAATTTCAATTTCATCGATAAAGAATGCGAGGAGGAGGGCTATCGCATCGTAGATTCCAGGATCACAAAAAATGAGAATTTTTTTAGACATACGTTCACCACCTATCTTTATATATATATCTGTGCTAGAGAGAAGGCAGAATAAAAATGGAGTGAAGAATTTTGTTTTATTAAAATAATAACCATCAAAATTCAGAAAATATAAACTTTATATAATAGGTCAAGGTTTTTGACGTAAATTACATTGGAAACGTAGTCATATCAAGGGTGTAAGCGTATGATATAGTGGGTTTTCGTTGTCGATTTGATAAATTGCAGGTTTTTACAATTTATACTATGATAAGGATATTAACAGAAGATCGTATAAACATGAGGGATGATGAACATGAAACTTACAAAGATTCTTGTCCAAATTGCTGCTCTTTATGTATTTTATATGGTTGGAAATTGGGTGCAAGAAATGTTGAATCTTCCGATTCCAGGAAGTTTGATTGGGATGTTCCTCCTACTTGTTTTGCTTAGCCTAAAAGTACTTCCAGTGAAATGGTTTGATTTAGGAGCAGAAACACTCGTTGCTATTATGCCGTTTTTATTAATTCCGCCAACGCTTGGCTTAATGAATTACGGTGCTTTTTTTATGAGTAAAGGAATTTCCCTTTTCATTACAGTTGTAGCGAGTACGTTTTTAATTATTATTGTCGCAGGACATACAGGACAATATCTTGCGAATAGAAAGGAAAAAGAGACACAATGAGCCAAATATTAATCGGAATCGGTTGGGTTCTTTTTACGGTGCTATTATATCAATTATCTAAAAAAATCTACAAATTATTTCCAACACCATTTACCATTCCAATGCTTGTTGCAACAGGATTAATGGCTTTCTTATTTATAATGCTTGATATACCATATCAAAATTATATGGAAAGTGGTGGTGGCTGGATTGCGAAGCTACTAGGACCAGGTGTTGTAGCATTTGCAATCCCGCTTTATAAACAACGTCATGTTTTGCAAAAATATGTTGTACCAATTGCTGGTGGTGTATTAGTAGGTACAACAGTTGCTATTGCAAGTGATTTTGCTATCGCCACACTTATGGGAACAGATAAAAGCTTAATTTTATCTTCTTTACCAAAATCAGTGACAATGCCAGTTGCGATGAGTGTATCTGAACAAGTTGGTGGTGTCCCGTCCTTAACAGCAGCATTCGTCGTTATCGCAGGGATTACTGGAACGATTTCAGGACCAATTTTATTAAAATGGAGCCGTGTTACAAACTCAGTTGGTAAAGGGATTGGCTTTGGATGTGCGTCTCATATTATGGGTGTTATGAGAGCGATGAAAAATAATGAGCATGAAGGTGTTATTGGATCGGTAACAATGACATTAACAGCAATTTTGACATGTTTGCTTGGACCGTTATTCGCAATGATGTTCATGTAATAGAAGAAAAGCGAGAGCGATTCTATAGCTCTCGCTTTTCTATAGGATTTATGCTACATTTAAAATAACTGAATCTTTGTAGGAGGTACGCCAAGTGCATACGTTATTATCAGTTTTACTTATTATTGTATCGATTTTAATGATTGTTATGGTACTTATGCAGTCTAGTAATAGCTCAGGCCTTTCAGGCGCTATTTCAGGTGGTGCAGAGCAATTGTTTGGTAAGCAAAAAGCACGTGGAATTGAAGCGGTATTAAACCGTGTTACAGTTGTCTTAGCTGTACTATTCTTCGTACTAACAATTGGTGTTACGTACTTAAATTTATAAAATTAAAAGAAGAAGCGTTAGCGGATTATGCTAATGGTTCTTCTTTTTTTGATTTGTTATTCAAAAAAAGTTTCTAATTAGATTATAGAATTATAAATATGGTACACTAAGAATAGAAAGAATACGACTAGATTACAGAAGAGAAAGAGGAGAAGTACATGATGAAATTAGCATCTCCAAAACCATTTACATTTGAAGGTGGAGACCGCGCTGTTTTATTATTACATGGATTCACAGGGAACTCAGCTGACGTACGCATGCTAGGGCGTTTCTTAGAGAAGAAAGGCTATACTTGTCATGCGCCAATTTATAAAGGACACGGTGTACCACCAGAAGAGCTTGTTCATACAGGCCCTGAAGACTGGTGGAAAGATGTAATGAATGCCTACCAGCATTTAAAAGATCAAGGTTACGAGAAAATAGCTGCGGTTGGATTATCATTAGGCGGAGTATTCTCATTAAAACTTGCTTATACATTACCGATTTTAGGTGTTGTACCAATGTGTGCACCGATGTACATTAAAAGTGAAGAAATTATGTACCAAGGTATATTGGCATATGCCCGCGAATATAAAAAGCGTGAGCAAAAATCACCAGAACGAATTGAGCAGGAAATGTTTGAATTTAAACAGACACCAATGAATACATTAAAAGCATTACAGGAGTTGATTCGTGACGTACGCAATAATGTTGATATGATTTATGCTCCAACATTCGTTGTACAAGCACGTCATGATGAGATGATTAATACAGATAGTGCTAACATTATTTATAACGGTGTAGAATCTACGTTAAAAGACATTAAATGGTATGAAGACTCTACGCATGTCATTACACTTGATAAAGAACGTGATGTGCTACATGAGGATGTATATAACTTCTTGGAGCAACTAGATTGGTAAGGTCTAGTTGCCTCTTTTTTTCATAAGGGAATTTTTATCCCGCTATTTGTGGGCTAATAATCAGTGGGGACGGACAAAAAACCACTGGTTAAAGTTACACTTTATGAAAGCTGTAAAAAATCATTGGGAGATGGTTAAAGTTTCACTTTATACATCCCCCATCTTTCGGATACACTAAATAATATAAGGGTTTAAAGGAGGTATTTCTGCTTGGAAGAAATCATGCAAGAACATATTGATAAGTTGTTATTATTTATGAGGGAAGAAGCATATAAACCGTTAACGATACAAGAATTAGAATCGGCATTTGGAATCGAAGGCTCTGAGGGCTTTAAAGATTTCGTAAAGGCACTTGTAATGATGGAAGAGAAGGGGCTTGTTATCCGCACACGTAGTAACCGCTACGGTCTTCCAGAAAAAATGAATTTAGTACGCGGTAAATTAATTGGGCACGCACGTGGTTTTGCGTTCGTCGTTCCAGAAGAGAAGAAAACAGGAGATGATGATCTTTTCATCCCGCCGACAGAATTAAATGGTGCACTTCATGGTGATACAGTATTAGCACGTGTTAGCGCACAATCAAGTGGATCACGCCAAGAAGGCGCGATTGTTCGTATTTTAGAGCGTGGAACGAAGGAACTAGTTGGTACATATACAGAGTCAAAGAACTTTGGATTTGTTATACCTGATAATAAACGCTGGACAAGTGACATTTTTATTTTGAAGAGTGCATCTATGGGCGCTGTAGAAGGCCATAAAGTAGTTGTGAAAATTACGGGCTACCCAGAGAACCGTTTAAGTGCAGAAGGTGAAGTTATTCAAATTCTAGGTCATAAAAATGACCCAGGAGTAGATATTTTATCTGTCATTCATAAACATCATTTACCTTTAGCATTCCCTGAAGAAGTGATGGAGCATGCAAACAGTGTACCAGAAACGATTTCAGAAGAAGATATAAAAGATCGTCGTGATTTACGTGATCAAATGATTGTTACAATTGATGGTGCGGATGCGAAAGACTTAGATGACGCTGTTACAGTAACGAAGCTTGAGAACGGTAACTATAAGCTTGGCGTTCATATTGCGGATGTAAGTCATTACGTTCAAGAAGGTTCTCCAATTGATGTTGAAGCAGCAGAGAGAGCAACGAGTGTATATCTTGTAGACCGTGTAATTCCGATGATTCCGCATCGTTTATCAAACGGTATTTGTTCATTAAATCCGAAAGTAGACCGTCTGACACTATCTTGTGAAATGGAAATCAACAATCTAGGTGATGTTGTAAAACACGAGATTTTCCAAAGTGTAATTAAAACGACAGAGCGTATGACGTATGCTGACGTAAGAAGCATTTTAGAAGATGAAGACGAAGCACTAATTGAACGTTACGAGCCGCTAGTACCAATGTTTAAAGAAATGGGGCAGTTAGCACAAATTTTACGTGAAAAACGTATGCGCCGTGGTGCGATTGACTTTGACTTTAAAGAAGCGAAAGTACTAGTAGATGAAGAAGGAAAACCGACTGATGTTGTAATGCGTGATCGTTCTGTATCAGAGAAGTTAATTGAAGAGTTTATGCTTGTTGCGAACGAAACAGTAGCGGAGCATTTCCACTGGATGAACGTACCGTTTATGTACCGTGTCCATGAAGATCCGAAAGAAGATAAGCTTGAGCGTTTCTTCGAGTTTGTAACAAACTTCGGATATGCAGTAAAGGGACGTGCGAATGAAATACACCCTCGTGCATTGCAGCAAATTCTTGAAATGGTTCAAGGTCAGCCGGAAGAAATAGTCATTTCAACAGTTATGCTTCGTTCTATGAAGCAAGCACGTTACGATTCGAACAGCTTAGGACATTTTGGTTTATCAACTGAGTTCTACACGCATTTCACATCGCCAATTCGTCGTTACCCAGATACGATTGTTCATAGATTGATTCGTGAATACATCATTAATGGTAAAGTAGACAACGAAACGCAAGCGAAATGGCGTGAAAACTTACCTGAGATTGCAGAGCACTCTTCTAATATGGAACGCCGTGCTGTTGAAGCAGAGCGTGAAACAGACGAAATGAAAAAAGCAGAGTATATGGTCGATAAGATCGGTGAAGAGTATGACGGTATGATTAGCTCTGTAACAAACTTCGGTTTATTCGTAGAGCTTCCAAATACAATTGAAGGTCTTGTACACGTTAGCTATTTAACAGATGATTACTACCGTTATGACGAAAAACATTTTGCGATGATCGGAGAACGTACAGGTAACGTATTCCGCATCGGTGACGAAATTACAATTCGTGTTATTAACGTAAATAAAGACGAGCGTGCAATCGACTTTGAAATCGTTGGCATGAAAGGCACACCTCGTCGTAAGTTCAAAGATCGTCCAGTTGTGATTGAACAGCCAAGAACAGGCAGAAAGAAACGCGGTGGACGTAGCGAACGTAGTAATGAGCGCGGTGGTGAACGCGGCACAGGAAGAAAGTTTGATCGTAGTGGACAAGGAAAAGGAAAAGCATCAGCATCTGCATCCACATCCGCTAGTCAGCCAGGGAAAAAAGATGGTAATAGTAATAGTAATAGTAATGGTAAGAAGAAAAAAGGATTCTTTGAAAATGTACCAGGATTCAAGAAGAAAAAGAAAAAGCGCAAGTAAGAAAAGAGTGGCTTCGCCTTACATTCTGAGCGAGCCACTTTCGCTTTTTGTTTACATTTGTTACAATGGTAAAAATAGAGGAGGGACGTTATATGCCAAAAGGTACAGGTAAGGTTATTGCGCAAAATAAAAAGGCATTTCATGATTATTTCATCGAAGAAACATACGAAGTAGGGCTTGTCCTTCAAGGAACGGAAATTAAGTCGATTCGCGCTGGACGCGTGAACTTGAAAGATGCGTTTGCACGTATACATAACGGTGAAGTATGGGTTCATAATATGCATATTAATACATATGAACAAGGGAATCGTTTCAATCACGATCCGCTACGTACAAGGAAGTTACTTCTTCATAAAAAAGAAATTGATAAGCTAGCAGGTTACGCAAAAGAAACAGGATATGCATTAGTACCAGTTAGAATCTATTTGAAAAATGGATTTGCGAAAATGGCACTTGGTTTAGCAAAAGGTAAGAAGCAATATGATAAGCGTCACGATTTAAAAGAGAAAGAAGCTAAACGTGAAATTGCACGCGTGTTCCGTGATCGTCAAAAGATGTAATACAGATATTTACATTTGTAAAACGGCGCGCGTATGATATAATAACTTATGTAAGATTGTTGCACATTGAAAAACAGCTCTTAGTAGCTATCACGATATTTCTTCGTATGCTCCATTTTTATCATGGGGACGTTACGGATTCGACAGGGATAGTTCGAGCTTAGGTTGCGAGTCGAGGGGATCGGCCTCGTTAAAACGTCAAAGCCTATAATTGGCAAACAAAACAATCTTTCTTTAGCTGCTTAATTGCACTAAAGGTTCCTCCCTCCATCGTCCATGTGGTAGGGTAAGGGACTCAAACTAAGTGGACTACGCCGGAGTTCGCCGTCTGAGGGCGAAGGAAGAGAACAATCAGACTAGCAACTTGGAAGCCTGTCGATAGGCCGAAGAGTTCGCGAAATGCTAATATATCGACTACACTCGTAGAAGCTTAAGTGCCGATATTTTTGGACGTGGGTTCGACTCCCACCGTCTCCACCAATACATATTTGGTGGTTTTTTTATTTTGTATGTGATATGAACCATAAGTTTGCCGGAACGGCAAGCTTATGGTTCTTTTTGTTTGCGGCAAACTTATGCTTCCAAAATAAACCTTCTGCAAGTTTAGGGGTATTTTGAATGAAGATTTTACTATATTAGAGCTTCAAGCCTATATCTTTATTAGTTCTCTTTTGGTAATATAATCCATTCTCTTAACACCCTTAAGTAAATGGAAATAATCATAATAAAAATGTATTTATGTTTATGTTTTAAAGCGGTTAATGTAAAATGAAGTTAATATATGGATTAATAAGGAATTATATGAGATGTGGATGAATTCGGAAGGAATAAAAAAGATAAGAAGACAAAATTTTGTTTTTTAAGCTGGTAGCAATCATTTATTTAGGTACGAGGCTTGATATTAAGTAGATAAAGAGGTTCTTTATAATGAGTAACAAATATTTTTAAAAATTTAAATCTCGATTGTAGAAGTAATGATGAATTGTATGATCAATCAGACTAGAATGGCAGATGCAACTAGAGGAGGAGGTAAGAAAAGAGTAATTAAAAGGAATGTGAAAATATAATTCAATTACCATGATACCGTAATAGATGCCGAGGTCAAATGAAAAATTTTATCATTCCAAGAACAATGTATAGGGAGCATTGGTATATAAGGGCGGTGTTTTAATGACTAAAGGTGATAAATTGATTTCGACTATAGGATACGTATTAATAGTGATGGCTATCGTTAATATGATATATCCTGATTCGAATATTATGGGTTCGAATTTTAAAAATGGTGTTTCAGTATTCACTTTTTTTTATGCTTTATCAGCTGGATTGACTACAATTTCAGAAAACAAGTTTAGAAGATCTTGGAATTCTTGGTTAAGTAACATACTGTTGATATTAGCGATAGGATTAGGCTTAACAGTAGGATGGTTAACAAATATAGACATTTTTAAAAATAACATTATTACACCTATAGTTGATAATTTTATCTCTAATGGGACACTTATGATACTAAATCTAGGACTTTTATTCGTAAACATTAGACTTAATGAAAAGAAAGAAGAACAAAAAGAAAAAATATATGAAAAAAGATTAAAAGATGAAGTTAGATTAGCTAAAAAAGAAGTGTTACAAGAGGTGCTAAAAAGTGTGAAAAAAGATAATTAAATAAGGGAGATTGTTTTAAGATGGATGCTTATAATAAGGTTGTTGTTGAAAGTGATTATAGAGTTAATTTAGAAATGAAAAGAGATGGGGAAAAACTTTTATCATCTTGGCAAATTTCAGCCTTTATTGAAAACTTATCAAGAAGTTATTATAAGAATGAGTTGTTAAATACTATTGAAAGTTACATTAATAAAGGAACCGATTTAGAAAATATATTCATAATAGATGAATCTTTTAAGTTAAATAACATCTATAAAAATCTTGGCATTTTAAATCTTAGAAATGAGAGAGATGCAAAAACCTTATATCATTTGGGAAAACCCATAGGAATGTTTCCGAATGAAAAATTAATAAAAATAAATTGTATGTTTGAGATATTCAGGAAAGTGAATGAGACCTTAAGTGAGTATAAAGTAAAGGGTTTGAATAAAGAGAGTTTAAGTGGTTTGATAACTTTTTCTATAAGCCCGAACACTACAATGATAGCAATAAAAGAAAAAATTATTAGTTTGGCAAATGAAAACCTCAATCAATCAAGTCAAGAAGAAGTAAGAAATAAAGAACAGCACAAAAAAATAGATCAAAAAAAATTAGCTAATTATTTAGAGTCCAGTACTGCTCAGGTAATGTCATCTTATCAAAAAATGGAATCTGATTTCATAAGTCTCGCTATTACAAAAGAAAGTATCCTTGCAAATGATATTAAAAATATTAAAGATATTAATGAAACGCCATCTAACATAGCAGGATATTTTAATACTTTTAAATCAACTTTTGATAATCTGATTAGACCTATAATTGGTATTTATAATCCAAATGACAATAGTGTCGAAATTATTTGTAGAGACTTTATAGATAAAACTTTATATGTTGAAGAGAATAAACGATTTTTAGATATTAAAAGTATTTCAAGGAATAGTCCATTAGCTGTTTGTGTTGTTTTGGGTGTAGGAGGCTTAACATTTTTAAGTAGGCATATTACTGTTGCGCTGGATGAACGTTTATTACGGAAACAACAAGCTGAATCCGCTGTAAATATTAGTGAAGAACACGAAATAGCGGATCTAATGAGTGAAATTAAACAAGCTATTGAAGAAAGGGAAAATAACAAAGAGATAAATATTACAGATGCTACCCAAGATATACTTGATAATTTAAGAAGAGGTAATGAAGAGCGGTTTATAGAAAATGCTAAAGATTATGGCTTTCTAAATGAACATGCCATATTAAAAGTGAGAAAAGAAGCATAAGCCCGTTCTAAATTTAGGACGAAATTAAAAATATAGTTGTTTAATTTTTAATGTAAGATACTTCACTACACTAGAAAAATAACTAAAGCATGGGCTTGTAGCACCATTAGATAAAGCAATTGACAAAACTGTAATAGTTATTTTGAGGTTTTTGCACCAGAAACATCAAAGAAAATGAAAATAACATACAAAAAAAGAGGTGTTTTTATGGTATCGGTTACTCAGAGGATTTCTAAAGTTAAACAGCCAAGAGGTGGGTATATTAAACCTAAAGATTTCAATGTTATCGAATTAAATGATGGTATTGATTTGTATGGAGAAGAAAATATACATAGTACTTTGATTGGGCTAGCCGTTGATTATCTTACTCGGTTTACTATGGGAACCTCTTTAGAACAAGCTTTTAAAATTTCTCTTAGAGGTGCATCGAGGGTTAATGAGAGCGATTATGCAGAAGAATTATTAAACGGAATTAGCGGTCTTGATGATAATTCGATAGAAAATACGTGCAAATTGGTAGGGTTTGATGCTGCTTTTAGAGCTGGTATTGCAAGTTATAAGCCAGTACATACTATTCAGCCAGATTTCTCTACTATTTCTAATATTAGAACTATGGTAGAGCGTAGTAGGACTTTTATCGATAATTACGGACCGATTGTAAAAGATGGTTTCACTTTTGAAGGTGGATATACTCAGCTTATATCTAGTGGAGATGGTGATTTTTTAACTGAAACGACTTTATGGGATTTTAAAGTTTCAAAGAAAGATCCGACTAATAAAAACACTTTACAGCTGCTTATATATTATTTAATGAGTGTTCATTCTATTCATTCCGAATTCAAACAAATTGAGAATTTAGGGATATTTAATCCTCGTTTAAATAAAGTCTATTTATTACCGATAAGCACAATACCTAATGAGATTATCAATGAAGTTAATACTACTGTTATAGGATATTGATGAATTTTTCTTGAGAAATTGTAGGTTTGAAATGAAGTTGCGATGTTTTGAAAATAGTGTAATCATTTATAATAAAATTCAATCAAAATGATGGCAAAATTTTTTAAAAATCCTTTCGTACCAATGTTTGAGTAAAAGTTTTAATCAATATTTTTTATAAAAATCAAATTAGTAATTAGAATAGATGCAACCATGTTAATCAACCTTTGTTTAACATGGTTGTTTTTCATTTGCGAAAAATAAGGCTTTATCCAATATTTAATAGCATTAATATTGGATGAAATTATGAGTGTAAATCTTTTTTGATTCATTATATTCTAGTAATTTTAAAGAATTACTTGTTGTTTGTATGATTCGCATGGTAATATTAAACTTATCATTAAGTAATTCATAAGAATTACAAAAAGGAGGGGCGGCGTGAAAATAGATGAGGTTGCAATAATTAAGGTAGGTCAAAATATTTCAAGAATCCCTGATGACGAGCTAAATAACAATATTTTTTATACATTTGATGATTTGAATTTTGATTTAACACATATAGATGACGAATATGTGAAAAAGAATAAGAATTCGCAAAGTGATTATCTCACGCATAGAGGTGATATTGTAATTAGCTTTGTAGGTACAAAGGCAACTGTTATAACAGAAAGTAATCAAGGGAAGTTAATTAATCAAAATTTCGCCAAAATCATTATTGATGACTCATTGATGGATCCATATTATTTCTGTTATATCCTAAATGAAGCCAATCAAATTCGTAAACAAAAACTGATGCTTATGCAAGGTTCTACTTTACCTAAGATGACACCAGCTATTTTAAAAGATTTACATGTTAATTTGCCTAACCTTCAAAAGCAATCACTTATTGGTAGAGCTTATTTTAACTTATGTAAACGACAATATTTATTAAAACAACAATCTGAATTAGAAGAACAATTTTTTTTGAAATTGATTCAAAAATCAGATGTGGAAAATAACTAATTTATTAGGAGTGGAATAAATGGAAGAAAAAAACTCGAAAACACTATATCAAGCATTATGGAATTCAGCTGATATTTTACGCTCTAAAATGGACGCAAATGAATATAAAAGTTACCTATTAGGATTAGTTTTCTATAAATACTTATCAGATAAGATGCTTATTCATGTTGCATCATTACTCGAAGAACCAACAACAGACCTAGAAGCCGCACAAAAAGTCTACGCAGAAGCGTACCAAGATGAAGATGTGAAAGATGATTTACTTGGTGAATTACAATATGACTTTTCTTATACACTTGAACCGAACTTAACCTTTACAGCACTTGTTCAAGCTATACATAAAGGCTTATTCCAATTAGAAGATTTGGCACAAGGCTTCCGCAATATTGAGCAATCAAGTGAAACATTTGAAAATCTATTCGAAGATGTCGATCTATACTCGAAAAAACTAGGTTCAACACCTCAAAAACAAAATCAAACGATTGCGGAAGTGATGAAAGAATTATCCGTATTGAATGTTGCAGGACATGAAGGTGACATGCTAGGTGATGCGTATGAATACTTAATCGGTCAATTTGCATCAGATTCAGGTAAGAAAGCGGGCGAATTCTATACGCCACAAGCCATTTCAACGCTTATGACAAGAATCGTTTTACATGACAAAGAAAACCAAAAAGGTTTCTCGGTGTATGATCCAACAATGGGCTCGGGTTCACTTCTATTAAACGTGAAGAAATACTCGAATGAAGCCGGAACGATTTCATACTTCGGACAAGAGCTAAATACGTCTACATATAACTTGGCTCGTATGAACATGATTTTGCATGGTGTCGATACTGCCAACCAACATTTGAACAATGCAGATACATTAGATCAAGACTGGCCTACTGATGAACCAACGAACTTTGATGGTGTATTAATGAACCCACCGTATTCGGCTAAATGGACTGCGGAAAAAGGTTTCTTAGATGACCCACGCTTTTCAATGTATGGTGTATTAGCACCAAAATCGAAAGCAGACTTTGCTTTCTTACTGCATGGTTTCTATCACTTAAAAGATAGCGGTGTGATGGCGATTGTATTGCCGCATGGCGTTTTATTTAGAGGGAATACAGAAGGCAAGATTCGTAAAATCTTATTAGATAATGGCGCAATTGATACGGTGATCGGGCTACCATCGAACATTTTCTTTAATACATCTATCCCAACGACGGTTATTATCTTAAAGAAAAATCGTTCAACAAAAGATGTACTATTTATTGACGCATCAAACGAGTTTGAAAAAGGTAAAAATCAAAATGTCTTAACAGATGACCATATCGACAAAATGCTTGAAACGTATATTCAACGTGAAAATATTGAAAAATACGCACATGTCGCTTCTTTTGATGAAATCATTGAAAATGATTACAACTTAAATATCCCTCGCTATGTGGACACATTTGAGGAAGAAGATGAAATTTCACTTGTTGAGCTATCAGGTGCAATGCAACAAACACAGCAAGAACTCCAACAAGCTGAACAAAATCTATTTGCGATGTTGAATGAATTGGAGGGTACGAATGAAGATGCTAGCAAAGAGCTTCACCACTTTATTCAAGCATTTGGATTAGGTGGTGGAAAGAATGAGTAAGAATGTTCCTGAAGTGAGGTTTGAAGGATTTAGTGAGGAGTGGCGTCCAATAAATCTATCGGAACTAATGGATTTTTCTAATGGCATTAATGCTCCTAAAGAAAGTTATGGAAAAGGTAGAAAAATGATTAGTGTTATGGATATTTTAGATGAATCTTATTTGAAATATGAAAATATTAGAAGTTCTGTTGAAGTTAGCACTTCTATTGAAGAAAAAAATAAAGTTGAATATGGGGATTTAATTTTTGTACGTTCTTCGGAGGTGTCTGAAGAAGTTGGGTGGTCCAAGGCTTACTTAGAAAAAGAATATGCTTTATATAGCGGATTCTCAATACGAGGGAAGAAAAAGGGGAGTTTTAGTTCTAAATTTGTTGAATTATCTTTAAATTATACAAATCGTAAACAAATCGAGAGAAAAGCGGGAGGAAGTACTCGCTTCAACATAAGCCAAACAATTTTAAACACTATTGAAATATTAAAAGCTTCTTATGAAGAACAACAAAAAATCGGTACATTCTTCAAACAATTGGACGATACGATCGCTTTGCAACAACAACTGGTCGAACAGCAGCAACAATACAAAAAAGCGATGCTGCAAAAAATGTTCCCACAAAAAGGCGAACGTGTGCCGAAAGTTCGTTTTGATGGGTTTAGTGGGGATTGGGAAGAAAGAAAATTAGGTGATTTGGTAACTATAAAATCAGGATGGTCTCCATCTAATTTTGTGGAATGTAGTACAGCTGAAGGAAACGTATTTTTAAAAGTGGATGACTTAAATGCATCTATAAGAACACAAAAGTCTTCAAAAATCCATGTTCTTAATAATATTAAATTCCCGTTAATACCCAAAAGGAGCGTAGTATTCCCGAAAAGGGGGGCTGCCATTATGACTAATAAAGTTCGAAGTCTTAAAGTAGATTCATATATGGATACAAATATGATGGGCTTAATACCTCAAAATATTATTGATGATTTCTTATACACTTTTATTGAAAAAACAGGCCTATATAAGATTGCTGATACATCTACTATTCCTCAAATCAATAACAAACACATAGAACCATATGCTCTTTTGTTACCTATAAAAGAGGAACAACAAAAGATCGGCACATTCTTCAAGCAACTGGACGATACGATCGCCCTTCATCAGAAAAAGCTCGAAGATTACCAACAACTGAAAAAAGCGTTATTACAGTGCATGTTCGTTTAATATTTTAAAAATCGAAATGAGGTGTGGTGAGCTTATGGTTCGCTCTTTTGTGCCTGAATCAGAACTAGAAGATAGTTTAATTCAACAATTAATACGTGGTGAATCTCAATGGACGTATCGTGAGGATTTACATACGGAAGATGAGTTGTGGCAAAATTTTAAAAACAAGCTCGAAAACAATAATAAAGATGTACTAAACGAGGTCCCTTTGACGGAACAAGAATTCAGTCAAATTAAAGACCAGCTTCATTTCGTGAATTTTTACGAAGCGGCTAAATGGTTGGCTGGTGAGAACGGAATCGCTAAAGTTCAAGTACAGCGAGAAGATGCGGCACTTGGTACGATTCGTTTGAGAGTATTAAATCGTGCTGATGTAGCGGGAGGTATGTCCTCTTATGAAGTAATTAATCAATACCAGAGCAATAAACGAGCAAAATCAGATCAAGAACGTCGTTTTGATGTGACACTACTCATTAACGGGTTACCGATGATTCATATTGAGTTAAAAAATCGAAAGCACTCCTACATGGAAGGCTTTCGTCAAATTAAAAAGTATTTAAAAGAAGATAAATTTACAGGCATTTTCTCGACTGTACAGATGTTTGTCGTATCGAATGGTACAGATACACGTTATATTGCGACTGCTCGTGATGAAAAGTTGAATGAACAATTTTTAAGTAAATGGGTAGATTGTGAAAATCAACCGGTCAATAATTACTTAGATTTTGCTGAAAATGTTCTCTCGATTCCTCAGGCACACAAAATGGTGACGCAATATACGGTCATTGATAGTGCGAAAAAGGCTTTGATTTTGCTTCGTCCGTATCAAATTCATGCGATTGAAGCGGTGAAAGAAGCTTCAAGACGCCAAGAATCGGGCTATGTATGGCATACAACCGGTTCAGGTAAAACATTAACATCGTACAAAGTAGCACGTAATTTACTTCAAATTCCGTCCTTACAAAAAACAATCTTTATTGTGGATCGTGTCGATTTAGACCAACAAACAACGGGTTCATTCGAATCGTATGCAGAACATGATGTGATTGAAATTGATGAAACGGACAATGTGAATGATTTAATTAAGAAGTTACTGTCCAAAGACCGAAATGTTGTCGTGACAACGATTCAGAAGTTAAATCATGTTATGAAACGTTTTGATGGAAAAGACGATACAAAGAAACCTGATACTTTGCGCCAGTTGAAAATAGCATTTGTCGTAGATGAATGTCACCGAGCAGTATCACCTCAAAAACAACAAGAAATTAAAGAATTCTTTGTTCGTTCATTATGGTACGGCTTTACAGGTACGCCTATTTTCGCTGAAAATGCGAAACAGGCTGTAGGTAATCTCCCTCGCACAACAGAGGGACAATATGGGCAAAGATTACATGAATATACGGTCAAAGAAGCTATTTACGATAAAGCGGTGTTAGGGTTCCAAATCGAATATAAGAGTACCTTTTCAGAAGAAGAACTCGATGAAGCATTGGTTCAATTAGATAGTGAAATTGAATTAGACGACCTTACACTTGCAGATAAAGAAGCACGTCTACCGAAGCGTGTGTATGAAGATGAACGTCATATGCTAGAAGTCATTCAATCAATCGTTAACAAATCCCGCAACAAACTCGGCTTCCAAAACGGTGTCGGTAAGACGTATAATGCGATTCTAACAACTTCTTCGATTGCACAGGCACAACGCTATTACGACCTGTTTAAACGTGTAAAAGTAGGGGGAACAACCATTCAGATTAGTGAGAAAACAAAACGTACTTTACCAGACTTCCCGAAAGTGGCGATTACCTACTCGATTTCCGAAAATGAGGAATCTTCTATCGAAAATCAAGAGAAGATGAAAGAGGCCCTTCTTGATTACAATGAAGCCTTCGCTACAAGCTATACGTTGGAAACGATGCGTTCATACAACCGCAACGTCAATGACCGTTTAGCACGTAAAAAAGAGAAGTTCTTACCTAGATCGGAACAATTGGATATTATCATTGTTGTGGATCGTTTATTAACAGGTTTTGATGCGCCTTGTCTATCGACATTGTTCATTGACCGCCCTGCAATGAAGCCACATGATTTAATTCAAGCCTTTTCACGTACAAACCGTCTGTTCGATAAGTCGAAAAAATACGGTCAAATCGTAACATTCCAAACACCCATGATTTTTGAAGAAAAAGTGAAGCAAGCACTTGTCCTTTATTCAAATGGTGGCGAAAATAAAGTGGTTGCACCAACGTGGGAGGAAGCACACGAAGCGTTCTTAACAGCAATTGAGGAATTACGTGAGATAGCCCCAACACCTGAAGAAATAGATTTAGAGGGCTTAGAAACAGCGCAATTGAAGAAATTTGCGAAAGCCTATCAAGTTTTAGATAAAGCCTTTGCGAATATTCAAGTATATACCGAGTATAGTGATGTGCAGCTGGGTTCAGATTATCCAATCCAAATGGACGAAATTGAAGAGTACCATGGCAAATACGTCAATGCACTAGAGAAACTTCGTCGGGAAAAAGAAGATAAAGACGATGTGGACGTGAATATTGAGTATGAGTTGGAATCTGTGAAAACAGAAGAAATCAATTATGAATACATTTTGCTTCTCATCCAAGCCTTTTTACCGAATACGCGAGAAGACACCGAAAAGAAACCAACAGCAGAAAAAACAGTGGATGAAATCAATCAATATATCGGATGGTTGAAGAAAAGTAATCCCAATTTGGCTGGAATCATGGAAGAATTATGGACAAACATTCAAGCGAATCCAGAAGCCTACCGTGATCAGTATGTATCTTCTATATTAGAAGATATGATTCAGCGGACTATCGATGCGCTTCTTGACACGTTTGTTCAGAAATGGTGGGTGCAAAAAGAGGAACTTGCATTTATGGTTGCGAATTATAATCCAAACCTTGAAAAACAAAATGGTGAGGTTGAATTGAAACGTACAAGCAATTATGAAGCATACAGAGAATACGCGACTAATCCAGTAATTAAACTAAAATATTGGAAAATAGTCAAAAGCGCTTTTGAAGATATGATGATTCATGATGTCTTGCCATTACAAAAGAGCTAGATTAAAAGAGAGTGCAATTTATATTTTATAAGAATTAAAAATCGCTAAGTTGTTTTATTTGAAACAACTTAGCGATTAACTACTAGGCGATGATATATTAAAAGTCATTGTACACGAACTCACATAGTTAATTATAGTATTGTTCAGAGTTTGATATCTGGTGAAGTTGAAATAGCTATTTAGAATTGTGATTTTCAATCAATCTTGTTTATAAAAACTAACTCTACTCCAAAATCAAACCCATTCATTTTGATCAATCTTTTTTCAAAATGCGTGGGTTTCTTCGATTATAAAATTAACGTTTGTAACATGTTTTTGATCAAACGTTATTCCAACCCAACAAGAAAGATTCCACGTATTATTTCATTCCCAACTGCATAAAAATCACTGCTTGGATTATCTGTCATGGCTTCAATCTGTGCTTTGTGTTTATCATACATAACACAATGATAAATATCTCATGAAAATTAAAGATAATACATAGTGTTTATAATCCTCCTGCTAGTACATTGATTACATTTAATTATATCAATCATCTAGTTTTTAGAATAAGGATTCATAAATGTTTTATTTGAAAGAACCAGTAGTTTATATGTGAGCATATATGTCCATATTTGTAATAGGATATTTTGCAAAGCGCGGTGTTGAAATTGCATTATGCATATTCAAAACGAAGTCAACTATATGAGGTCAAAGCAATGGGAGTAGGGAGTCCTTATATGGAATGCTTAACAAGTTATTTAATTAGGTTATCAGAAGTACATAAAGTTTATCCGTCATCGTTACTTTCTTATATCGTTGCACCAATACTTGATAAAGAATTTTTTATCAACAGTGTTAAAAGAGGAGGGAATAGATTTTACGATGGTGCCCGAACAATTAATACTTTTGAAAAAAATGCTGCAGACATGGTAACTGTTTTAGAAGATCTAACAGGAGTAAAGCATTTAGATCAATTGACATTAATGGGCTTGAAGGACGTAATTCCATCACGGTATTTATTGAAGAATCATTTTTCTTGGTGTCCATCATGTTATGAAGAACAAATGAATAATGGAGAAATTCATTATAATCCATTATTGTGGCACCTGGAGGTAGTGAAGGTATGCCTTAAGCATAAACGTAGATTAGAAACACAATGTCCTTCTTGCAATAAAAATCTCCCTATTTTACACAGGAAAAGTCAAAACGGATACTGTGTATATTGCAATACATGGCTAGGTATAGAAAAAGGTAACAATCAAGATTCACATAATCTAGAGCTTAATTACAAAATCACTTTAATGGCGGAAAAATTTATAGAACACAAGGAAGAGATATCGGTTTCAGGAAATAGAAAACAAATCATTAGAAATTTAAATTATCTTGTTGAAACTTATGAACAGGGGAATCTACAAAGGTTTGCGAAGAACTTAAACCTAGCAAAAACGACTCTTTGGGATTGGTGTAAAGGAAAAGTTTTACCACCCCTTCCTAGGATTTTTGAAATATGTAGCTTATTTGATATTTCACCGGTTTATTTCTACACCCAAGATATCAGTACAAATAAAAATAAAACTCTAATTACCTTGAATACAGAGCTTGCTTCACGGAATCAAGGTACAAGAGAAATCAGATTTGATCACACTAGAGCATTGGCTATGCTTGAGAAGTATGCCAGCAATTCAGAACGAATTATATCTATGACTGAATTAGCTAAGTTGATAGGCTACCCCAAAAGAACACTTTATGAACATTTTCCAGACCTATGCAAGATTATTTCTGCAAAGAATAAAGAATTTATTAAAAGACGAACAAAACAGGCTTATGAAGATAATTGCTTAATAATTGATAACTGTGTTGAAGTTCTAGGAAAGCACGGTGTGTATCCGAGTAGAAGAAAGATAGAAGAAATTGCCCATAAGCCAGGGTTACTTAAAGATAAGAAGTTAAGAGAGTATTTAAATGTATTGATGCAAAATGAATTTTCTAATGACAGGAGGTAAGTCATGTTCAGTGAACAGGAGTTTCAAAGCTGGTGTATTTTATTAGATTTTACCAAAGAGACAGTTAGTACAATTCAAAAAATCCGGACATCACCGCCTGCTCGTAGTGTTAGAAGTTCGAAGAAAAACGTATCGGGGAAATACCCAAGTAAAAAAATGGGGATGTCTATTCAATATGAGAGTTATACGGTTGAACTAGTTGCTATGTACGTAATGGAATATGATGATGATGTACTTGAGTATTATGATCAGCCTATTAATTTAAAGTTAGATTATTCCCGGGAAAATGGTAAGAGAATCGCCTTTTATTATACCCCAGATTTTCTAGTGTTAAGAAAAGATGGTGTACAGATTGAGGAATGGAAAACAGAAGAACAACTAATTAAGCTTTCAGAAAAAGATCCGGTAAGGTACTTAAAAGATAAGGGGGGGAACTGGAGGTGTCCGCCTGCAGAAATCGCAGCCAGTCAATTAGGTTTGGACTTTGTTGTTCGATCATCGGCTGAAATAGATATAAATGTGTACAGAAATCTTATATTTCTAGAGGCGTATCTCAAGAATGGAGATTATACAGTATCAGAAGAAAAGAAAAAAGAAATCCTTAATATTCTTTCCTCGAATTTAGGGATGAAATTATCCGAACTACTCACTTCTTTAAAAACAACAAATGCTGATGATGTATATACATTGATTGTGAAGAATGAAATATATGTGGACCTGGTGAAATATATAATTGCCAATTCTAATGATGTACCAATTTTTTTGAGTGAACAGCATAGCAAGGCATTTGAAAGTATTAATTCAACAAAAACCGAAAATATTCATCCAATAACAGCTGTAACCATAGATGTTAATGCGACAGTTATGTGGGACGGAATTGTTTGGAGGATTGTAAATGTAGGTTTTCAATCCATCTCGCTTTATTCGGATGAAAATGGATTATTAGAACTACCTAAAATACATTTTATAGAGTTGCTGAATAACGGTAGGATAGATCACAAAAATGAAAAAGAAGAGGGTAGAAAATATGCGCCCTTTATAGAAAATATATTAGAAATGGGACCAGAAGAGTTGGCAAAGGCTAATAGAAAAATAAATGTAGTTAAGCGAAAATTAAATAATGAAAAAATACCTAGTAGTGAAGTTTCTGAAAGAACTTTGAGACAGTGGGTAAAAGACTACAAAGAGGCGCAACAGATATATGGAAATGGATATATAGGTTTATTAACTAAAAATCAAAGCAAGGGTAATCGAGAGAAAAAGCTTCCAGCTGAAACAATATCTCTAATAGAAGAAGTAATTGAAAGGGAATATGAGAATCTTAAACAGAAGAATAAAACGATCGTATACGGACAGCTAGTCATTCTATGTGAAAGTAAAAATATTCCTGTTCCAAGCTTTAAAACATTTTGTAAAGCTATTAAGCATAGAAATCGGTATGAACAAGTCAAGAAAAGACAAGGAGAACGGTCTGCTTATAAGCATGAGCCGTTTTATTGGAACTTAGAAAGAAGCGTTCCAAAACATGGGGATAGGCCTTTTGAGATTACACATATAGATCATACACAGTTAGATATTCAGGTTGTATGTTCTAGGACAGGGAAAGTATTAGGAAAACCATGGTTAACATTATTAGTGGATGCTTACTCTAGAATGGTCCTTTCCCATTATATTACCTTCGAGTCACCTAGTTATAGATCAGTGATGGTAGCATTGAGAGAATGTGTGCGTAAATATCATCGACTTCCGCAATCTATTGTAGTGGACGGAGGAAAAGAATTTCACAGCATTTATTTCGAGACATTTACAGCTATGTACGAAATTAACAAAAAAGTAAGACCACCAGCAAAAGCTAGATTTGGAAGTGTAATTGAAAGGTTGTTTGGCACCTCGAATTCTAATTTTCTTCATAATCTAAGGGGAAATACTCAAATTATGAAGAATGTTCGACAAGTTACCAAGGCTGTAAATCCTGTAAATCACGCGATATGGACTTTGGAAAATTTAGAGGATGTGTTTGATAAATGGCTAGTGGAGGTATACAGCAATAATGTACATCCATCATTGGAAGGGCTTACGCCTAATGAAGCACTTAATGAAGGCATATATAGAACAGGAGAGCGGAAACTTGATTTCATCTCGTATGATGAAAACTTTATCGTTACTACTTTGCCGTCTACAAGGAATGGGGTGGCTAAAGTGAATTTACGTACAGGTATTAAAGTGAATTATATAAATTATTGGAGCCCTGCTTTGAATAATTCTATACTTGAGGCGAAAAGTGTACCTGTGAGATATGATCCATTTAATATCGGAATTGCTTACGCGTATGTAAATAAAAAATGGATAACGTGTACCTCTGAATATTATCATGAATTAAAAGGGAAAACGGAACGAGAGTTAAAATTAGCTATGGAGGAAATTAAGAAAAGAAAACAAAATCATGTCAAAGGATATAGCATCACAGCTAAGAAAATTGCTGAATTTGTTAATAATATTGAGGAAAAAGAGAAATTAATGGCAGAGAATATGAAGAGGCAATTGTCTTCTAAAGGGGATCAGAACGAATTTGAAGAACAATATCCTTCTTCTATTTCATCAAAAGCTAAAGATTTATTGGAAAATATGGAATTTCAAGAGTTTGATATCTATAAGAAGGGAGGCTGAGATTAAGATGAATAAATATAAAGAGAATGAGAATAGACCTTCATTTGTTGAACAAGATAAGAAGTTAAAGCAATTTGAAAGTCTTGTGGTAGAACATACTATAATTAAACAAGTCAAAGAACAACTCATATCTTGTATCCTTAATCCGGCAGGAACCTTTATCTTTTTAGTTCTTGGACCAAGTGGGGTAGGAAAAACAACTTTAGCCCACGTGTTAGAAGAATATTTCATTGAACAAATGAAGGAAGAATTAGTAAGGGATCGAGGGAGAATCCCTATAGTAAGAACTGAAGTTGTAGGATTTGATTCTGGAAAATTTACTTGGAAAGATTATTATTATCGAACTTTAGAGGCATTACAGGAACCACTTATAAATCATAAGGTTATTATAGAAGACCAAAAGGATAAGGTGCCAAATTCTACAATTAACTATCATAGTAAATCTACCTGGTATGCGTTAAGAAGCTCCCTTGAGAACGCATTTAAGTTTCGAAGACCTGTAGCTTGTATATTGGATGAAGCGCAACATTTGCTAAAAGTATCGGGCTCTAAAAGTTTACAAAATCAACTAGATACTATTAAGTCTTTAGCAAATCAAACAAAAGTACCTCACATATTAGTTGGTACATATGAATTAAAAGAATTTTTTAATTTAAGTGCTCAGCTTAGTCGTAGGACAATTAGTATACACTTCCCAAGATATAAAGCCAGTAATGTAGATGAATACCGTACATTTTTATCAGTGATTCGTATGTTGCAAAAAAACATGCCTCTAGAAGAAGAACCTAATTTATTACAGCATGCAGATTTTATTTATGAGCGTACATTGGGGTGTGTAGGTATATTAAAAGATTGGTTAACTCGTTGTCTCGGAGATGCTCTTCATAATCAAAAAAGCACCATTACAAAAGAAATGCTACATAAATATGCTATGCCAATTCAGGCTTTAGAAATGTTGTATGGGGAAATTGAACAAGGTGAAGCTTTATTTGATGAAGATGAACAACATAGGATGAATTTCTTATATAAAATAGGATTAAAAGAGAGAGAGGAAAAGCAAGCGGAAAAAACAGTTGCGACTAGAGGGCGTAAGGTAGGAATACGTAATCCAAAAAGAGATCCCGTAGGTAAACAAGATTATATGGAAGGCTGAAAATATGGATATATCTAAAAAGCCAACAGTTAGTTATTTCTATCCTATAAAACCTATAAATATTGGTACTCCAATGGTTGAATGCTTAAATAGTTATCTTAAAAGACTTGCTGATGCGCATAATGTTAAATTAAGAACCCTTGTTTCTCATATTATTTTTTTGCATCCAGAGAAGCGTAACTTACTTTCTAAAGAACCTCAACAGGGAAGTTTTATCAATCAGACTTCTTATTATAGTATGGCAAAAAGTACATCGATAATTGCTGAATCCTTAGAACTGTTAACGTTACAAAAAGGTTTTAAGTACATGACGATGCTAACTTGGAAGGAAGTTGTATATTCTCAGAATTTATATAAATTTCATAAGAAGTGGTGTCCCCACTGTCTTGATGAATGGAAGAAGGTTGATGAAGAAATATATGAACCATTTATTTGGTATTTTGATTGTGCCACTGTATGTTTGAAGCATAAAAGAAAATTAGAAGCTTTGTGTCCTAATCCAAAATGTAGGAGAGAACAAGTAGCTATTAGACAGTCTCGGGGTCATTGTTATGCATGTGGTAATTGGTTAGGACAAAGAGAATATGATTTTTCGGAAAAGCAATATGAGATAACTCAAAGAGATGAATGGATTAATAAAAGTATAGGAGAATTGTTACAAGTAGCTCCATACATTGTTCCTCCGACAATAGAAGAGATCTCTTTAATGCTTGAACAGTATGTAACAGTTCTTTTTCAAAGTGACCATCGCCAGTTTTGTAAAGCGGCAGAAATACATCCTATGACTCTAAAAGCAATTATGCTTAGAAAGCAAAGGATATCACTACAAGCACTTTTATCATTAAGCCTGTATACTAAAATTCCATTGTTAAAGTTACTGAACTTGTCGTATAAAAGTTCTAATGAATAAAATAGTAAGATTAAATACCTCATACTGATAATAGGTATTTTTATTTGTCTTGTTATAAAATTCACGGCAAGCTTATGGGTTAATAATTAATCCA
Source organism: Bacillus sp. SRB_331 (assembly GCF_003264175.1). Taxonomy (NCBI): domain Bacteria; kingdom Bacillati; phylum Bacillota; class Bacilli; order Caryophanales; family Bacillaceae; genus Bacillus; species Bacillus sp. SRB_331. Next base: position 461,140 of record NZ_NADV01000007.1, read on the forward strand.
CGGCAAAGTTATGCTTCCTTTTTCCTCGAATAATCAACTAAATCTCCTCAATAACATGTGATTTCCGGCAAAGTTATGCTTCCTTTAGCGGCAACTTTATGGGTAAAGTTACATTGTATGATATGAACCATAACTTTGCCAGATTGGCGGGGTTATGGTTCTTTTTGTTTGCGGCAAAGTTATTGTTCTCAAAACAGAATGTATCTAATTCTTCGGTTCTTTCAATTCCATTCTCAATACACCTTGTGTGTGTTATCCCCTAACGATCACAATTTTATCTAAAATAAACAACAACAAAATCACTTCTACACAAGTATTTATAAGTAGAAAAATAGAAAGAATACAGTTTTTTTGTTTTGTGGTTTTATAAAATACTTAAGTTTCAGGGGATGGGGCGGTACCCTTGAAACAGAAACTGGGGGAATAGTTATTGATAATAAGCAGCTAGATAATATAGTTGCTCTTAATGATTAAATAATATGTATTTAAATCTTCATATATTTTGTGTTTTTATCCATATCTATTGTAAGATTATATAGAGTTCTCCTAATAAGCTGTTATAACGGCTTTTTTTAGGGATTTAATATTTATAAATCTTAAATTATTTTTTTGGGATAATTTTTTATCTAACTAAGTTATATTGAAGTAGAGGTGAACCATCGGTGAAGCAGGTGTTAGTAATTAAGAATGAACGGTCTTTTGCAAAGAAAATCGTAAGCGGTCTAACGCAAGAAGGCTATTTCATTTTAAAACTTCACAATGAAAACCAAGGTTTAAATATAATATATGAACAAAATTGGGATATTATCATATTGGATTGGGATTCATTAAGTATATCGGGACCAGAAATTTGCAGACAAATACGACTTGTTAAAACGACACCGATAATTATTGTGACCGACAATATTTCTAGCAAGGATTGCATAGCAGGGCTACAAGCAGGAGCAGATGATTATATAAGAAAACCATTTGTGAAAGAAGAATTAGTAGCGAGGGTTCAAGCTATTTTAAGGAGAAGTGACTGTATCCAGCAAAATGAGACAAACTTTTTTCAGTTTAAAGATCTCTTTGTTGATGCATCTAGCAATATTGTGAAAAAAGGTGGTAAAAATCTCATGCTTACTAAGCGCGAGTACGATTTACTTGTATTTTTAATCAAGAATAAAAATACAATATTGAGCCGTGAAATGCTTTTGAACCAGGTTTGGGGATATAACGTAGTAGTCAATCCCAATGTAGTGGATTTATATATTGGGTATGTAAGAAAAAAGTTAAAGTGCGAGAAGAGAGATAGATATATTCAAACGATACATGGCAGGGGCTATTCAATGATTGAATGATAAAATAAGATAATAGGTAAAGTACAGTTTTTTCTATTAAACCTGATAATCAAATAGTTTCTGTGAAATATTAAAAGACGGAAACTATAAAAAGAAGATTGCTACCAGGCAATGGATTATGAAAAATTAGCTATTCATGGGCATTTTTTTTGCAGTAGAAATCATGGTTTATAAGGTGCCCAATCTATTGATTAGTACGTGTGGGGGATGATTCTGGTGCGCATTAGATGAGACTGTATCTAATGTATGTTTAATTTTATTAACTCACACCATTCACAAGATTTTCACATAATTAATGACTATACTTATTAACAGGATGTTCAAATGAAAATGATTATCAATAGCAATTTAGATGCATAAAAGTTACTATCTAATTTAATCTATGGACGTTATCATTTTCAAACTAAATTACATTATAAGGAGTATACGTATGAAAAAAACTATGCTTTTAAAATTAGTAAGTATTCTAGCAATTTTCACTTTAATGTTAGTAGCTTGCTCAGATTCAAGTAAGGAAACTTCGAAAGCTAATAAAGGTGATAGTAGTGATAAGCCAAAAACGGTTGAAATCACTGATGCACATGGAACTGTTAAAGTCCCTGTAAATCCAAAAAATGTAGTTGCTTTAGATAATAGAACTTTTGAAACTTTAGCTGATTGGGGAATTAAATTAGCGGCTGCTCCAAAGGATGTAATGCCTGCAGATTCAGCATATGTAAAGGATAGTAAAGTTCAAAATATTGGAAATCACCGCGAACCAAATCTTGAAATTATTGCAGCGGCAAACCCTGAACTTGTAATCGTTGGTCAAAGATTTGCTGGCCATTACGAAGAAATCAAAAAATTAGTGCCAAATGCAGCTGTTATCGATCTTAATGTTGATGTTTCTGAGAAAGCTACTAAGCCTGGAGAAAACTTAGTAAAAGGACTTAAAGATTCTACAATTTCTTTAGGAAAAATCTTTGATAAAGATAAAGAAGCTAAAAAATTAGTAGCTGATTTTGATAAATCTATTGAAAATGTAAAATCTTCTTATAATGGAAAAGATAAAGTTATGAGTGTTATCGTTACTGGTGGGAATATTGGTTTTGCTGCTCCTCACTCTGGTCGCGTTTGGGGACCAATGTATGAGATTTTCGGTTGGACTCCAGCACTAGAAGTGTCTAATTCTACTGCAGGTCATAAAGGTGATGACGTTTCTGTTGAAGCTATTGCACAAACAAATCCTGATTGGCTTTTCGTATTAGATCGTGATGCTGCAACATCTGATGCTGCTACTTCAGCTCCTGCTCAAGATGTTATTTCTAAATCACCTGCTCTTCAAAACACAACTGCTGTTTCTAAAAAACAAGTTATTTATGCACCAGCAGATACTTACACAAATGAATCAATTGAGACTTATATAGAGTTATTTGGAAATATCGCAAAAACTTTAGCTAAGTAGTGTAAAGGAGTACGAAACAGTGTCAAAAAATATGATTTCTAGGGTTGAGAATATTTCTCAACCCCAGTTTTATAATCACAATAAAATATGGACAAAACCTTTTATAATAGCGATTATAGTTGTTATAATTTTAGGGATTATATCACTGTTTACTGGAGTTTATGATATACGTGGACAAGAGGACGGAATGGAGATGTTTTTCATCACTCGTGTTCCGAGAACAGTTGCATTAATGCTTACTGGAGCTGCAATGGCGATGGCAGGGCTCGTAATGCAATTAATTACACAGAATCGTTTTGTTGAACCTACTACAACGGGGACTATTGAATGGTCAGGCTTAGGCCTGCTTTTTGTATATTTATTATTTCCTGCCCCGACGTTAGTTCAAAGAATGACTGGTGCAATCATTTTTTCTTTTATAGGAACTATGATTTTCTTTCTATTTTTAAGAAGAGTTAAACTTCGTTCGTCTTTAATTGTCCCGATTATCGGATTGATGCTTGGAGCAGTTATTTCTGCAGTGTCTACTTTTTTGGGACTCCTTTTTCAAATGACGCAAAGTATTGAAACTTGGTTCGTAGGTTCGTTTGCTACCGTTCAGGTGGGAAGATATGAATATTTATGGCTGATTGTTATCGTTACTTTGCTTATTTTTATGTATGCTAATAGATTGACTTTAGCTGGACTAGGAGAAGATGTCGCAACAAGCCTTGGAGTTAATTACAATAGAATTGTTCTTTTTGGGACTGGCCTTATCTCTGTTGCAGTTGGAATTGTTGCAGCTGTTATTGGAAACTTACCTTTCTTGGGATTAATTGTTCCAAACATTGTTTCAATGTTTAGGGGAGATGATCTTAGGAGTAATTTACCTTGGGTATGTGTGATCGGAATGGGGACAATAACTGCCTGTGACATCATTTCTCGAACAATTATAAAGCCTTTTGAAGTACCTGTTTCTTTAATACTTGCAACAGTGGGAGCAGTCGTATTTATTACTATTTTATTGAGAAAAAGAAAACCAAGGAGGCTGCGATGATCACATTAGACTATAGAAATAAAGAAAATGTCGAAATCGATTCTAGCCTTCATAATGAAAGTAGATCAGCTAGCGCTTTTCGTTCTAAGAAGGAAGCAAGACGTTATTGGATTGTACTGATAACATTGATCGCTTTAGGTCTCCTTTCTTCATATGGACTTTTAGTTTATAACAATCCAGTTCCGATAGATTCACCTTCTTTTATCCCAGTTGTTAAGAGAAGGATAATAGCCATTGTTGCGATGATTATTGCTGCAGTTTGCCATAGCTTGTCGACAGTTGCTTTCCAATCTATTACGAACAATAAGATTATTACTCCTTCGCTTTTAGGTTTCGAATCACTTTATTCAGCAATTCATACGAGTACAATATTCTTCTTTGGTGCTAGTGCATTAATAAACTTTAATGGAATTGGATCGTTTGTATTCCAAGTTGTTGTTATGGTCTTCATGAGTTTGATACTTTATGGATGGTTACTTTCCGGTAAATACGGGAATTTACAACTTATGCTTTTAGTTGGAATTATTATTGGTACCGGACTAAATTCTGTGTCAACTTTTATGAGAAAGCTACTTGCGCCTTCAGAGTTTGATATTTTACAAGCGAAATTATTTGGTTCTGTTAATCACGCAGATCCTGCATATTTTCCTATTGTAATTCCTATGATCATAATTGTAGCAGTATTAATTTTTGCTCATTCTAAGAATTTGAATGTTTTGTCACTAGGAAAGGATGTTGCTACTTCTTTTGGAGTTAAATATCAACCTAGTGTAATTTATACGCTTGTATTAGTTGCTATTTTGATGTCCATTTCAACAGCTCTAATTGGGCCACTTACTTTCTACGGCTTTTTAGTAGCAACTTTGAGTTATCAGGCGGCGTCAACTTATGATCATAGATATATTTTTCCAATGGCTTTTGCAATAGGATTTTTGATAATGACGAGTGCATACTTTTTAATGTATCATGTATTCCATGCTCAAGGTGTAGTTTCAGTTATTATTGAATTATTTGGTGGAATAATATTCTTAACTATAGTTTTAAGGAAGAGGGCTTTATGATAAAAATTGATAATGTTAAAAAGTTCTATACTGATAAGGTGAAAATAGGACCTTTGGATATTGAAATACCAAAAGCGGGCTTTACTTCTTTAATTGGACCAAATGGCGCTGGAAAGTCAACGACACTATTGATGATTGGAAGACTTTTAGATATGGATGAAGGCCAAATTCAGGTAGCAAATATGGATGTTTCTGAATCCAAATCAAAAGACTTAGCAAAAGTTTTGACTATATTGCGACAAGAGAATCATTTTGTAACTAGGCTTACTGTTAGACAATTAGTTGGATTTGGGCGCTTTCCTTATTCAAAGGGAAGATTAACTAAAGAGGATGAAGTTATTATTTCTAAATATATCGATTTTCTAGATTTAACTAATTTAGAGAATAGATATTTAGATGAGCTTTCTGGTGGTCAAAGACAAAGGGCATATGTAGCGATGGTATTGTGCCAAGAGACTGAATATGTACTTTTGGACGAGCCTCTGAACAACCTTGATGTTGCTCGTTCTGTTCAAATGATGGAGCATTTGAGACGTGCGGCTAATGAATTTGGAAGAACAATTTTGACTGTTATGCATGACATAAATTTTGCAGCCAAATATTCTGATAAAATTTGTGCTATGAAAGATGGACAAATTGCTGCTTTTGGAACAGTAGAAGAGGTTATGGACCCGGAAATTTTGACAGATATTTTTGAAACAAAAATAGAAATTATCAATGGTCCTTATGGGCCAATTGCTGTTTATTAGTTACAAAGTGTAAAAAATGAGTATGTCAAAAAAATACTGTAGCTTGTGTAAATCATGCCAGCTACTCTAGTTGAAGTTGCTGTCTGTATTTTATAGGCAGCAGCTTTTTTTAATGCGGTTGCCCATGATAACTCTTGATATTTCTGGCTGCTCGTAACAGTCCTGCATGTATTTCATTACTTCCGGTCCTGCGATGCTTCCAACAATAAACTTGTAAATTACTCATGAAATGCAAAGGAACGCTTCGTATTTTCAAGTATTTACCAAACGAAAAATTTATCTCTGTATAACTTTTTATAAGAATTTAGCTTGTTTTTTTTGTATGTAATATTGCATATAAGAGTGTATTGATAAAAGTGTAAGGGGTCACTATAATGAGGGCATAAAGATAAATCACATTTTCGTAGCAATAAAAAAGGAGGAAATAATATGGAAATCGCAATGGCAGTTTTGAAATTTGTAGGTGGCGTAATCCCGTTAATTCAAGAACTTTTGAAAGCATTTATGTAGGTTTATTAGTTAGCTATCATTTATCAATCATTATCATATCTTACTAAAAAAAGAACGGGGTAATTTTTCTGAATATTAAGAAAAACACTAAAAGAAGAAAGTTCCTTGCGTGTTTATTAGTTAGTCTATGCACTATTAATTATTCATCTATTTCCTTCGCAGAAACACAAGTAGGTAATGCAACTGATGTAACCAAAAATGCTAGTGGCATTGATACTGGTATAGCAAATCTTAAATATAATAATCAAGAGGTTTTAGCTGTAAATGGTGATAAGGTAGAGAGTTTTGTTCCGAAAGAAAGTATCAATTCAAATGGTAAATTTGTAGTAGTGGAACGCGAGAAAAAATCACTTACAACTTCACCAGTCGATATTTCGATTATTGATTCTGTGGTGAATCGTACGTATCCAGGAGCGGTACAACTTGCAAATAAAGCTTTTGCAGACAATCAACCGAGTTTATTAGTGGCTAAGAGAAAGCCTTTAAATATTAGTATAGACTTACCTGGCATGAGAAAAGAAAATACAATTACTGTCCAGAATCCGACATATGGTAATGTGGCTGGAGGAGTAGATGATTTAGTATCTACTTGGAATGAAAAGTATTCTAAAACACATACGTTACCTGCAAGAATGCAGTATACAGAATCAATGGTTTATAGTAAATCACAAATCGCAAGTGCCCTTAACGTTAACGCCAAATATCTTGATAACAGTCTAAACATTGATTTTAATGCGGTTGCAAATGGAGAGAAAAAAGTGATGGTAGCGGCATATAAGCAAATATTTTATACCGTAAGTGCTGAACTACCTAACAATCCATCCGATCTTTTTGATAATAGTGTTACTTTTGGTGAGTTAACTCGTAAAGGTGTAAGTAATTCGGCCCCACCTGTTATGGTCTCAAATGTAGCTTATGGTAGAACTGTTTATGTAAAATTAGAAACAACATCTAAGAGCAAAGATGTACAAGCTGCTTTTAAAGCCTTACTTAAGAATAACAGCGTCGAAACGAATGGACAGTACAAAGATATTTTTGAAGAAAGTACTTTTACTGCTGTAGTATTAGGCGGAGATGCGAAAGAGCATAACAAGGTTGTTACTAAAGATTTCAATGAAATCCGAAATATCATTAAAGATAATGCTGAATTAAGTCTTAAAAATCCAGCATACCCAATTTCATATACAAGTACTTTTTTAAAAGATAATGCAACTGCTGCTGTTCATAACAATACAGATTATATCGAGACGACAACTACAGAATATTCAAGTGCTAAAATGACACTGGATCATTACGGTGCTTACGTTGCGCAATTTGATGTATCTTGGGATGAATTCACATTTGATCAAAATGGTAAAGAAGTACTAACACATAAAACATGGGATGGTAGCGGCAAAGACAAAACGGCTCATTACTCTACAGTTATCCCTCTTCCACCAAATTCAAAAAATATAAAAATCGTAGCAAGAGAATGTACTGGTCTTGCATGGGAATGGTGGAGAACAATTATTAATGAACAAAATGTTCCATTAACAAATGAAATAAAAGTTTCAATTGGAGGAACAACATTATACCCAACTGCTAGTATTAGTCATTAGGTATAAAAAGGCGCCCTGTAAGCAGGGCGCTTTTTTACTTAGTCACAAATTTTACTCTTTCCAAAACTGTTCCAATAGAATGACAAGCATGGTACCCACAAGTAATCCATTACTTAAAACATATTGTAAGGAAGAAGGAATTCCGCTAAATGCACTTTCTGGAAGAAACATTATTCCCAAACTGATTAATAATGAAATTCCTAATATAGTTAATCGGCGTTGATTTAATTCTTCACGTAAAATGGATTGAAATGAAATGCCTATTACTTGGACAAATGTTGCTAAAAGTGCGGCATTAGCAATAGGACCTGGTAGCGAGGATATAAAGTTTACAATTGAAGGAATAAAAGAAATTCCTGCTAATATAAGACTTGCTATAAGGAACGACTTCACTTTTCTTTGTCCTGTTAGTTGAATAAATCCTGCTGATGCAGGTAATGGTACAATTCCAATTGTAGAAAACAACGACGAGATAATATGCGATATACCTCCGGCCCACACGCCGCGGTTCAGTATTTGCTTTTCATTTTCTTTAGATAACGGAGCCACTTGTTTTACAGCCGAAATAGCAGCGATTGTATTTGCAACTAAAAGAAATGTAAATAAAGTTGCAGTTAGAGCCATTCCAATATCTAATCTAGGTGTGCCCCAAGAAAATAGCTCTGGTAACTTAACTAACGGTGTGTGTGAAGGCATATGAGATGATTTTCCTAATACAGCATACAAAAGCCAACCACATGAAATTCCAAGTAACACAGCGTAACTTTTCATCCATCCGTTCCCTTTAATTGATAAGAAAGTAATAAGGGCAAAAACAAAGAGCGCAATAGCAGCCGTTGTATAATCAGGATGAGTTACAGCTCCTTGTAATCCCATCATTCCTTTTAGTAACACACCACTAAGCTGAAGAGATAATATTAAAAGAAAAGTTCCTGTAACCAAGGGTGTAAATAAACGTAGAATTCGATGAACAAGCCCTGTTATACCAAGGACGAAGAGTAATATACCTGCAATAATTAATCCGCCTTCTAAAAGTTGTAATACATCCTTTGCACTTTGTCCCTGATGCATAGCGACTTGTCCCAATATGACAAATATACTTACCCATGAACCGGCTGGCCCATCCGCTATGGGATAGCGATGCCCAAACCATGCTTGTATAAATGAACTTACTCCTACAACTAAAAAAGTTCGTTGCATTAATGTTGAGATATCTTCTATTGATAAATGGAATATGCCACCAATAATGATAGGCAATGCAATTGCATTTGCTAATAAAAACACAAACCACTGTAGAATACTAAAGCTCGTATCGACGTATTTTTTATTCATATTATTCTCCCTTGTATAAAAAGAATCTCATAGTAAAAATCCATCCTTTCTACACAGCTAGATTAAAAAGGATGGATTTTGTAAATCTATAAAATTACTTTAATTATATAGATAGATTTTTAATTAATTACCATGTACGGAACGGTAAGAATTTCCCGTTAAGTGTAATCACGATACGAGGGTCGCCACCTTTTGGATCTTCTTGTGTATCCACACCTAGATTGAAGTTAATTGCACTCATTACACCTTCTCCAGCTTTTTCTAAGATTAATTCTCTAAGAGTTGGTGCGTATTGTAACATCATTTCATATAATCGATATAAGATTGGGTCAGTAGGAGGCATTTGCATTACTTGACCTCTAAGTGGAACTACTGTTAATGCTTGAACTACTTCTTCATCTAATTCTAATAGTTTACCGATTTTTTCTGCTTCTGGACGTGTCATTGTAGCTTGTCCTAATAACGCTGTTACAACCCAAGTCTCAGAGTTTTCACTTACTTTTGAAATTTCTTCCCATGTTAAACCTTTTGCAATTTTTGCTTCCATAATTTTTTGCGTAGCTTCTTGTCTATTCATATCTAATAACTTCCCTTCATTTAAGTAATAATTAATTTTTCATACCATTTAATGCTTTATATCCATCAACTATTAAATCTAATTTACCTGTGTGAGGATCAATAACTAAACCATGTACAGGAACATCTTTTGGAATAAGTGGATGATTTCTTACTAAATCAACATTAGCTTGAGTTGAACCGTTGACATCATCGAATCCAAATAACCATTTTTCAAGGTCAACACCAGCATATTCAATCGCTGATAAAATTTCTGGTGAAGCTACTCCACGATCTAATATTTTTTGAAGTGTTCCTTTTGGATTAGTTTGGCTCGCACCACATCTTTGGTGTCCGATAAGGAAGATTTCATCTGCATTTAGATCATATACTGATGCGACAACACTTTGCATAACACTATCGAAAGCAGAAGCAATTTTACCACCTGCATTTCTGATAACTTTTGCATCACCATCGTGTATATCTAAAGCTTTTGGAAGTAGCTCAATTAAACGAGCGTCCATGCAAGAAACAACAACCATACGTTTTTTAGGCATTTTTGTCGCTTCACGAGGAGCGTATTCTTTATTTTCTACAAATTGTTCATTGAACGATAAAATCTCTTGTAATAACATATTTGTAACCTCCTTTAAATCTAGATGTATTTTTTTGTTGCGTCCTCTGTGTTATAAGTAAATATAACTGATAAACAATGTGATGTAAGAGGATAAACTAAGTATAGTGAATTGTATCGACAAGCAGAATAAGTTGGCGAAACACTTTCTGGCTTTCTACTTTCACGATGAAAGGATTGGTTTATATCATTGATCAAACAGATTTTGAGATACTGAAATTATTAGGAGAAAACTCAAGAATACAATGGAAAGAACTTGGTCAAAAAATACATATGACGGGGCAGGCTGTAGGAAATCGAATTCGAAGATTAGAGGATTTAGGGATTATTGAACAATATACAATCGCAATAAACCGAATCAAATTAGGACAAGTAGTGACTGCATTTGTTACTTTATTCGTAACAACAGCTAATCATCAAGAGTTTATGAATTTCTTTCAAAAAGAAGAAGGGATTTCTGAAGTAGACCGTATAAGTGGTGAGGGATGTTATTTATTAAAAACACATTTTGCTTCCAATGAAGACTTAGATAAATTTCTAGGACGACTATTAGAGTACGGGAATTATCGTGTTAACCTATCAATAGGAAAGTTAAAATAAGATTTCTTTTTTTGAGGTTATAGTAACCTTATTTGCTAATCCCTATTTGTATAGAGATAATAAAGTCGTTTGATTTTTATCCCGCATTAACGGGCGAGTTAAAACGATTGGTAACTGGTATTACGCAAAAAATGCTTACTGAGCAATTGAAAGAGCTTGAAAAAGATGGGCTTGTGTCTAGAAAAGTATACAATCAAGTACCACCGAAAGTTGAGTGAAACAGGGACAATCATTAAAAGAAGTTTTAAAAGTACTTTGCGATTGGGGAGGCAACTATATTAAGCAAAGATATCCTAATGGTGATAGTGAAAGAGGACGATCATATATGATTTAACACTCCTATAATTGTAAGTTTGCTATAATGAACAAGTACTTATACGAAGGGGAGTTTAAAGAGAAAATGAAATCATTTAACATCGATCATTTTATTGCTAGTGTCTTGCAGTGGATATTAAATATAGCTCTAATCATATTATCCATTGTCTTATCTATCTTTTTAATTAATGAAACGATTACTTTTATTCAATACATATTTTCGACGAAGAAGTATACATCTTATAAATTAGTTGAAAGTATTATCGTCTATTTCTTATACTTCGAGTTTATCGCATTAATTATTAAGTATTTCAAATCGAATTATCATTTTCCGTTACGTTATTTTATTTATATCGGAATTACGGCTTTAATTAGATTAATTATTGTATCTCATGAGGAACCGATGGAGACGTTATTATATGCGGGATCCATTCTTGTTTTAGTTATTGCTTTATACATATCGAATATGAGAGATTTGAGAAAAGAGTAGTGCAGACATAAGTTTGCACTACTTTTTGTACCTTGACCTTCAAGTTACTTGAAGGTTTACAATGTAATTAGGGCGTTTGAAATCGAAAAAAATTGAGAAATTAAGTGAAGAGGTTATTTTACTTGGAGGTTATAGAAATGAGTCAGGAATTAAAGTTACGTCCTTTAGAACGGGAAGATTTAAAGTTCGTGCACGAACTTAATAATAACGCACATATTATGTCTTATTGGTTTGAAGAGCCGTATGAGGCTTTTGTAGAACTACAGGATTTATATGATAAACATATCCACGATCAAAGTGAACGCCGTTTTATCCTGGAGAAAGATAATGAGATGGTTGGATTAGTTGAGTTAGTGGAAATTGATTATATTCATCGAAGAACTGAATTCCAGATTATTATTGATCCGAATTATCAAGGACATGGTTATGCAGCGGAAGCGACGCGTTTAGCGATGGATTACGCTTTTTCTGTATTAAATATGCATAAACTCTATTTAGTTGTTGATAAAGAGAATGAAAAGGCTGTACATGTTTATAAAAAGGTTGGATTTATGGTAGAAGGAGAACTTCTCGACGAGTTTTTCGTTGATGGAAACTACCATAATGCGATAAGAATGTGCATGTTCCAGAAGGAATATTTTAGAACGAAATAATGGAGTGAAAAGGCTATAGACGATCATTGTCTATAGCCTTTTTTATTATGTTTAACAACAACTATTTATTGTAAAACAATAAATAGTTGTTGACTTAAAATGTTAGTGGGCTTATTATGATGGTATTGAGAATAGTAAAAAGGAATGCAGATAAATTAATTGTGAAATCAAAGGAGAATATATTATGAAAAAATATTTATTAGCTTCTAGTCCAATATTTTTAGGAGTGTTATGCATCATTATGTTTAATGTAATTGGTTCGGAAGTAAAACCAGACGGAACTTTAGTGGAGCCATTTTACTTAATTCCGTTAGCATATTTATTTACCTTCACTGGAATTGTTGCAATTTTGTGTGTGGCTCTTTTCTCGGTGCTTCGAAAAAAGACAGCGTAATAAAACACTTGCCATGAAATAGAAACATACGATAGGGAAGAAAAATAAAAAGTGAGCTGAATCATGGTGAATCATTATTGTTATCCTGAAAGACAAGTAGGATCGGCTATTACTTTGGCAGGAGCACAGGGGACAATTCATGCTGTGAATCAAGCGATTCAAATGCAGCAGCAAGCACAAGTAGCACAAATGATGCAGAGCCAGTATATGTCGTATTCACAGCTTCCTGTGCAAAGTATACATTATGATGTGTATCCAGCTGGTTTATCCCGCATTAACGGGCAGTAAAATTCCCACCTCAAAATTCGGCAGGAGCAAAGAAGTTAGGTGGGAGTCGGGCTGCCCGTAAACGCCCGATTGGTGAAGGCTAATAATCAGTGGGTAAGAACAAAACCCCCACTGATTAAAGTTTCACTTTATTTCCATTCCATATGGCGGGACATACTTCTTATGAAAGAAAGCGACTCAATAGAGTCGCTTTTTTATATTCCACCGAGCTTCATTCCAAGGAATGCGAATAGGATACCAATTATGTAAGTAGTACTTAAATATAAAAGGAATGTGTAAATTTTTTTGCGATTGAGAAGCTGAATGGACTCTAATTTAAGTGTCGAAAATGTGGTGAATGCGCCCATAAATCCAGTTCCTAATAATAATTGCCATCCTGTAGAGACTCCGTTGCCAATTATATACCCGAGTAAAAATGCTCCTGTTATATTAATAAGGAATGTAGCAATTGGAAAGGGTGTTTTATTTCTTTTTTTAAACCAATTGCTAATTGCAAATCGTGTAATCGCACCGAAAAACCCTCCAGTTGCCACTAATAAAGCTTCCATCATAAGTGATCACCTTCCGTAAGTGATTTCTTAATTAAGAAATCACCTAGTGTATAGCCAAGTCCAGACATAATGAGACCGCCAAGTATGCTACATGATACATATAAGAAAGCCGTGCTCCATTCAGAATGATTGATTAATTGCACAGTTTCTACACTAAATGTTGAAAACGTCGTAAATGAACCGATGAATCCAGTCCCGATGCCTGTGATAACCTCTGAAGGTAAGATGTTTAGCCGGGCGATATACGTAGTTAGCCATGCTAATAAGAAGCAGCCGGCTAAGTTAATGAGTAATGTAGCTAATGGAAAAGAATGATGCCAAAATGTATGAATAGTAAGACCTAAATAATAGCGGGAAAGGGCTCCTAATATGCCGGCGATGCCAACGATAATATAAATCAATTTTCTCACCTCTTTAAATAGCTTGCTCAAAAAAATAGACTCCTACCAGTAGTTATACTGGTAGGAGTCATTAGCTAAGCAGCGGTTATGGCGAACTCCATCACCTATGATTATTACATATAGTGTACTAAACATTGCGTTTAATTTCCAGTGAAGAAGTTGGTGCATTTTGTATTTATATAATAGTTTAAGATAGGGAATCATTACTTATAAACTAAATATAGTGATATAAGGTTTTCAGTGTGATAAAATATTTCGTATGTCTGTCATTTCTTTATTTAACTGAAAATAAAGAAAAGTAAAATCGTATGTTTTAGAAAAGGAGTCGTTTGTTTGAAAAAGTTATTAAAAATAGTACTTATATGTATTTTAGTAGGTGTGGGAGTTGTAGGTGGGTTTTTAGCTTATATGACACTTACAAAAGAACAGCCGGCTGATGTTATAAGCTTGAAGGTGGAAAACAATAAAGAGCGCGTAATTGCGCATGGAAATGAATTTAAAGTTACAACATTTAATATTGGATATGCTGGATTAGATAAGGATCAAGACTTCTTTATGGATGGGGGAAAAGGGTCTGGTTCAAGTAGTAAAGAACAAACTGAAACTAACTTAAAGAATATGCTTTCGTTTTTACAAAATGAGAATAGTGATTTTGCGCTATTACAAGAAGTAGATATAAAATCAATGCGATCATTTGATGTAAATGGGCATGAATTTTTGAAAAAAGGACTACCTGATTATGCTTCTTCGTTCGGAAAGAACTATGATACAAAATGGGTTCCTGTACCAATCACAAGTCCAATGGGATATGCTGAAGCTGGATTAAGTACATTTTCTAAATATACGGTTCAAACAGCGAAGAGATTTCAGCTTCCTGGAATGGAGCCGTGGCCAAAGCGTTTATTTGATTTAGACCGAGCGATTGTTGAACATAAAATTCCTGTTAATAATGGGAAATTTGTTAGGCTCGTAAACTTACATTTATCTGCTTATGATGAAGGTGGGAAAATTAGAAAGCAGCAAGTAGAGTATTTAAAAAAATATATGAACAAGCATTATAAAAATGGTGATTATGTAATAATGGGTGGAGACTGGAATCAATTAATTTCTAACGCTCAGTTAAGTGATCCGAAGTTCGTGAAAGAGCGTCCTGAGTGGTTAGTAGCGTTACCAAAGGACTTTACTGATGGTGGCTTTAAGTGGGCTGTAGATCCGTCTGTTATGACTGTGAGAGATGATGTGAAGAAATATGTGGAAGGTGAAAATTTCGTCACGATTATTGATGGTTTTATCGTTTCACCGAATGTTGAAATTGTAAATGTACAAGGGAAAGATTTGAAGTTTGAAAATAGCGATCATAACCCAGTGAGTGCGGTATTCAAGCTGAGGTAATCGATACGTATGAGTAGAAGGTGGGGCTTCATATATGGAGTGGTTAAAGAGAACTTGTTTTTCTAACCTTGAGAAAGAATCACAGAAAAATCATTTATTGCTATTTATCACGATTTGTAGTTTCTTCCTTGGGATAATCGCGATTGGGTATTACGGATATATTTTTACAGAGAGAGCAATAGCATTTTGGATGTGTGGTATTTCTATCGTAGTATTTGGAACGCTGCTTACTTTTATAGAAAGTATGGAAGCAATGTATAAATACATCATGACATGTATGCTACTTATTATGTCTTTCATTATGGTACAAGCATTTAATGAAAGCCCAGCTGTATTTCAAATGGTCTATTTTACATTAGCGGTTTCACTTATTTATTTGAGTGAACGTCTTATTTTAATTCTTGGCGGGGTAGCAGTTGTTGTTACATTTATACTTTGTAGTTATTGGCCAAATCAATTTTTTGCGTATACAGCGTCATCTGAAGCTGCAAATTTCGCAAGCTTGTTAGCGATTGTAACGATTGCAATGTGGGGCGTAACGAAGATTGGCTCTAATCTGTTAGCTCGTTTAAGTGATGAGAAGCAAGAAGTAATGAGGAAAGCTCAGGAGCTAGAAGAAACGCAAAGACTTATTGAGGAAACGGTTGGGAAACTAGATAGTAATTTCAATCACTTAAGACAAAATATGAATACATCGATGGAGTCGATGAGTGAAATTAATTTTGCTTTTGAAGAGGTGGCAGTTGGCACTCAATCACAATCAGAGATGATGTCACGTTCAGTAGAAGTATTGAACGATATGGAAGGGAATATTGAACAAATTATATCTCAAGTAAGAAATGCATCGATTCGTGTTGATGAAAGTTTAGAGATTTCAAAGGGTAGTGTACATACTTTACGAAATTTTGAAGCGAATATGAGAAGTTTAAATGATGTTGTTTCACAATCAGGAATTATATTTAGAGATTTAATGATGCAGTCGAAGCAAATCAACGAAATTGTAGATGTAATAACGAATATTTCTAGTCAGACGAGTTTGTTAGCCTTAAATGCAAATATAGAAGCTGCAAGA
The DNA here is from genome assembly GCF_003264175.1 of Bacillus sp. SRB_331. Lineage (NCBI taxonomy): Bacteria > Bacillati > Bacillota > Bacilli > Caryophanales > Bacillaceae > Bacillus > Bacillus sp. SRB_331. The sequence goes on from NZ_NADV01000007.1 coordinate 477,555, forward strand.
GCAGGTAAGCACGGAAAAGGATTTGCTATAGTAGCGAATGAAGTATTAAAACTTGCCGAAGAATCGAATCGTTCTGCGGGGAGAATTCAAGGTATTTTGAAGGAGTTTAGTCATCAAGCAAGCAAGGTGGAAGTACAGGTAGAGAAATCAGAAAGAGTACAAGAAGAATGTAACGAAATGTTAGCAAGTGTTTTGACGAATGTAACGGATTTAGGGAAGTTTATTGATGCGATTAATGATGTAATGAGGGAGATTGTTGGTCATCAAGAAAGTTTCCAAGCTAAAACGACGAATATCGTAAAGGACGTTACACATGCTTCTAACGTAATTCAACAAACTTCTGCAGCTACGGAAGAAGTGTTAGCGAGTGTTGAAGAAGAAAAGCATCGAAATGATACATCGGTGAAGACGTTACATACTGTTAGCGAGCAAGTGAAGTTGCTAGAAGATATTTTAGAAAAGTAATATCTCTTAAAAAGGGTACACCATGTGTGCTCTTTTTTCATTTAAATGAATACTTGATAGTAATTTAATTGCTTTTCTGCGCGTTTTCTGCCAAGCTTAAGGAGATAAACTGAGACTTTAATTAGTGGGGCTATACGCTACTGATTATTAGTTGAACCCCGCAAATAGCGGAATAAAATACTTCAAAGAAAGAATTATATAGGTGACGCATATGATCGAAGTTAAGACTTCTGAACTTAGTGATGGAGAATTTAATAGAGGGGTATTTGCAACTCGTGATATTAAAAAGGGTGAGTTGATTCACTCAGCACCAGTTATCTCTTATCCGAATGAACAGCATGAACACATTGAGAAAACGTTACTTGCTGACTACGCATTTGAGTATGGGGTAAATCATACGGCATTCCTTTTAGGATACGGCATGTTATTTAATCATTCATATAAGCCGAATGCAACGTATGATATTGTCTTTGAGAATCATACGTTTAACTTCTTTGCTTACAAAGATATAAAAGTTGGAGAAGAGATTCTAATCAATTATAATGGTGAAGTTGATGACGATGAGCTATTATGGTTTGATAAGGAAAAAGAAGAGAACGAAAAATAAGTTAAAAAGTATAGAGAGGGCACATTCTGTGGGATGTGCCCTTTTTTTATTGATGAAAATAAAGTAAAGATTACAAAAAAATACCACTTTTCTTTCGTATGGTATAGTAAGATATTGAAGGGTATTACTTTGAAAAACCTATATATTTTACAAATTGTTGTCTATATGGTTACATGTCAAGTTTAGTAGCCCATTTGGGTTGCTTTATTATGCGATATATATTTTAATATGAGTGGAACCTCTTATAATTTAAGAGGTTTATAGGTGTGCTTTATGTACACCGTATTCACCACGTTAGCTGTTGTTTTGTAATGCATTTTTATGTGGGGATATTATGGACCCGTATATAGTGGGATAAAAAGATTATAGAAATAGAGGAATCGTAAAATGAATATGCACGAGGTTTATAAATATTTAAGTACAGTATTGCCTGAAGGTCATGTGAAGCAAGATGAAATGTTAAAGAATCATACGCATATTAAAGTGGGCGGGAAAGCGGATGTGTTCGTTTCTCCTACGAATTATGATGAAATTCAAGAAGTTATAAAGTATGCGAATCAATACAATATTCCAGTTACGTTTTTAGGAAACGGCTCTAATGTTATTATTAAAGACGGTGGTCTGCGCGGGATTACAGTAAGTTTAATTCATATTACAAATGTTACTGTAACAGGGACAGCGATTGTTGCGGGGTGTGGTGCAGCAATTATTGATGTGTCACGAATTGCATTAGATCACTGTTTAACAGGACTTGAGTTTGCTTGTGGTATACCAGGTTCAGTTGGCGGAGCGTTATATATGAATGCTGGTGCATATGGCGGTGAGGTTGCATATGTGCTAACAGAAGCTGTCGTAATGACAGGTGATGGAGAGCTACGTACTTTAACGAAAGATGCATTTGAATTTGGATATCGTAAGAGTGTATTTGCGAACAATCATTACATTATTCTTGAAGCGAGGTTTGAACTTGAAGAAGGTGTACGTGAAGAGATTAAGGAAAAGATGGATGATTTAACGTATAAGCGTGAATCAAAACAACCTTTAGAGTATCCTTCATGTGGCAGTGTATTTAAGCGTCCACCAAATAATTTTGCTGGTAAGCTTATTCAAGAATCAGGACTGCAAGGTAAGCGAATTGGCGGAGTTGAAGTTTCTTTAAAACACGCTGGATTTATGGTGAATGTTGATAACGGAACTGCACAAGATTATATCGATTTAATTCATTTCGTACAAACAACTGTTGAAGAAAAATTCGGTGTGAAATTAGAGAGAGAAGTAAGGATTATTGGAGAAGATCTACAGTAATCTTTGAATAAAAAACGTATAAAAGTATGAATTATTTCGAAATAACATTTGGGTATTGTTGACAATTTGATTTGGATTCAATATAATGGCTAATAATTTAACAAATAAAATATACGTTGAAAGAGCCCAGTAGCAGTTTGTCACTGTTAACGAGAGAGCTAGGGGTTGCTGGAACCTAGCACAAACAAACTTGCGAATTACACTCTGGAGTATCTTAGGTAATGCTAAGCGGATTGGCAATCGATATTATTGCTAAGAGTGGTATGAGTAGCTATGCTATTTATGCAAACTGGGTGGTAACACGGTGAATAATCGTCCCTATGTCATAGACATAGGGGCTTTTTTGTTTTTAAAAAATAAAGGGGATGACAAAAGATGAATATTATTGATGAATTAGAATGGCGCGGTGCTGTGAATCAGCAGACAGATGAAGAAGGTTTACGTAAACTAGTAGAAGAGAAAAAGATTTCACTATACTGCGGAGTTGATCCGACTGGTGATAGTATGCATATCGGACATTTGATTCCGTTTATGATGATGAAGAGATTCCAATTAGCTGGTCATCATCCGGTTATTTTAATTGGTGGGGCAACAGGAACAATTGGTGATCCAAGTGGACGTCAATCAGAGCGTCAACTGCAAACTTTAGAAGTAGTGCAGCATAATGTTGATGCGTTAACAGCGCAAATGAAAAAGCTGTTTGACTTTGGCGGGAATAGCGAAGTGAAGATGGTAAATAACTATGACTGGACACATAAAATAAACATTATCGAGTTTTTACGTGATTACGGAAAAAACTTTAGCATAAATAGCATGTTAGCGAAAGATATTGTCGCAAGTCGTTTAGATACAGGGATTTCTTTCACAGAATTCACGTACCAAATCTTGCAAGCGATGGATTTTCATCATTTATACACAAAAGAAGATGTTCAATTGCAAATTGGTGGTAGTGATCAATGGGGAAATATTACGAGTGGTTTAGATTTAATTCGTAAGTTAGAAGGTCATGAAGCGAAAGTATTCGGATTAACGATTCCATTATTATTAAAATCAGATGGTACGAAGTTTGGTAAATCAGCAGGTGGTGCTATTTGGCTTGATCCGGAAAAGACAACACCGTTTGAATTTTACCAGTTCTGGGTGAATACAGATGACCGTGATGTAATTAAATACTTGAAATACTTTACGTTCTTAACGAAAGAGCGAATTGATGAATTAGCTGTGAAAGTAGAAACAGAGCCTCATAAACGTGAAGCGCAAAAAGTATTAGCAGAAGAAATGACGAAATTCGTTCATGGAGAAGAAGCATTTTTACAGGCAGTGAAAATTACAGCAGCGTTATTTAGCGGAGATATTAAATCGCTAACAGCCGATGAAATTGAACAAGGATTTAAAGAGATGCCAACATTCCAGTCTTCAAAAGAGCCGAAAAACATCGTAGAGTGGCTAGTTGATTTAGGAATTGAACCATCTAGACGACAAGCGCGTGAAGATATTAATAATGGGGCTATATCTATGAATGGTGAAAAGGTAACGGATGTAGGTACTGATGTTACTGCCCAAAATTCATTTGATGGAAGGTTTATTATTATTCGTAAAGGAAAGAAGAACTACAGCTTAGTGAAATTGGGAGAATAGTTTTGTGAAAGAGTGGAAGTAGGGAAGATACCTACTTCCACTCCTTTCATATACACAATTTCGTCACAAAGAGTCAGTATATTTTGATAATTAAAGAGGGTTATATTATTACTCTGCCGAATAAATAAGTTAGAGAAAATTACGGATAAAGTGAAACTTTAATCAGTAGGGGGTTTTGTTCATCCCCACTGATTATCAGCCCGCAAATAGCGGGATAAAAATAGCCCGAACCATGCAGGGCATGATTCGGGCTTATATTCAGATTAGTAAGCTAAGCTGAATAGACCTTTAATGTGTGATAAGTAACGAACGTTACTTGCTTCTTTCATTAATGATGCTGGTAAACCTTTAAGTGGAGTATTACTTGCTCCGATTGTAGCAACAGCATCTTTACGTCCTAGACTAGCAAGTGTTCCGGAGTTGATAGGTGCGAACTCTTCGAATGCTTTGCCTTCTAGTGCTGCGTATAAGTTGTATCCAATTAACTCACCCATTTGCCAAGCGATTTGTGCAGTTGGTGGGTATGGACGACCGTCTGGAGAGAAGACAACAGCGCTGTCTCCAGCAACGAATACGTCTTTGTGAGAAGTAGATTGTAGGTGCGCATCAACAGTTGCACGACCGCGGTTTACTTCAAGACCTGATTCACCAATTAATGGGTTACCTTGTACGCCGCCTGTCCAAACGAATGTGTTAGCAACGATTTTTTGACCGTCTTTTAAGTCGATTTCATTACCAGCAACGTTTGTTACAGGAAGACCTGTTAAGAATGTAACACCGCGTGCTTCTAAGCTAGCAGTTGCACGTTCGATTAAGTGGTCTGGTAATACTGGAAGGATTTTTGGACCTGCTTCAACAAGAAGAAGTTTAACTTCTTTTGGATTTACGCCGTGGCTTTTTGCAAGTTTAGGCATAATGTCAGCAAGCTCACCAACTAGCTCAACGCCAGTTAATCCGCCACCACCGATTACGATTGTAGCATCAGCTTCGTTTTTCGTTTTAGCGTATTCACGAATACGGTCTTCAACGTGTTTGTAGATTTTGTTTGCATCAGCAGCAGATTTTAATACCATGCTGTTTTCTTCTAGTCCTGGAATACCGAAGTAAGCAGTTTTACTTCCTAAAGCAACTACAAGTGCATCGTAAGATAGCGTAGTGCCACCAGCTAGTTTGATTTCTTTGCTATCAACTGAGAATGACTCAACTGTTGCAATTTTAAGATCGATGTCTTTGCCTTTGAAAAGCTTTGTAAGTGGCATTGCAATTGCTTGCTCAGCAACGTTACCAGCTGCAAGGCGGTGTAGTTCAGTGATGATTTGGTGTGTTGGGTATTGGTTGATCACTGTAACTTGTGCTTCTGATTTGCTGTAATATTTACGTACGTTTAAAGCGGCAAGAAGACCGCCATAACCAGCGCCTAAGATGACAATTTGTTTTGACATAGTATGTTATCCCCCGTCTTTACTAATTGTTGTTATAAGTAAAATTATTTATTATTACGTTCTGCACTAATTTGAAGGTATGCGTTCACAAAGCGGAACATTTTTTGTGCTTGTGGGTCTTTTAGTAATTTTAATAGACCGAACAGGCCGATAACTTCGTTGCTTTCGTCAGCACGATCTTTCGCTTCGATAGCAGTTGCAGCCATGCTTTTCACTGTATCTTTTACAGGTTCTACAAGCTCTGTGATTGCACTAACAGTGTCGTTTTTTAATACTTCATCAGTAGCAACAGTTTGAGCGAAGTCATAAGACTTAGTTAAAATGTTAACAAGCTCAGTTAATTTTGGAAGCTGTTCCACTAGTGTTGTTAATGATTCTTGTACCTCAGGTTTTAACAACTGATCAAGTACATCAAGTTGTCCTTGGCTAGCAGAAATTTGTACAGTTTCTTGTTCTGGCTTTGTTTGAGTCATAGTTTCTGGCATCTCCAATTCTCCTTTACGATAGCAATACTCTTATTTTTTATAAGTAAGATAGTAACCGTTTACGAAACTTTATACAAAGTTTCACAAAACACAATAAAATGCCTTTAAATTTATGACAGCAAGTAGGCTGAAAACATAAATTTAAAACCATAACGTCTTACCTATTATTTATGAACTGTCCGATACATGGCTTGTCCGCATAATGGAAAGTTCCCTTATCGGAAAGTGTATATAATATATATCCTATATTATATACTATATACACGTATGTTAACATAAAAATGATTCCTAATTATTTGATATTGAGCCCGTAACCTAGTAATGACAAGGTATGAAAGCGCATAAATTATTTTACTTCGATGAGAAGTATACCTATATAATAATAAAAAAAGGAAAAAACAAACAAATTCACGTTCGTTTTTTCCTTTTTTCTTATTATTCACTCTCTGCGATTAGCATCGATGTGTTGCCGCCTTTTTCAAGATGGCATTCGCCCCAAGTACAAAGAGAGTCAAGAATCGATTCTAAAGACCAACCGTAGTCGGTAAGAGAATATTCTACTTTTGGTGGGACTTGATTATATACCTTTCTTTGAATAACGCCGTCGTCTTCTAATTCACGTAATTGCTGTGTTAACATCTTTTGTGTAATACCAGGCATTAAACGTTTTAGTTCACTCGTTCTCTTTGTACCTTTCGTTAAGTGACAAAGAATAACAACTTTCCATTTTCCGCCGATAACCTCTAAAGTCGCCTCTACAGGAATATTGTATTTCTTCATATGAAACCCTCCTTTGGTAAATGCAGATTTCAAAAGTAAGCTAAATAATACAAATGTTACTTTTTAGTACCTATAGCACTTTAAAGTACGTACTTTTTATTATGTTAAATATGTTTCATAATAGCACATGTAAGAGGCAAATGAGTAGTACGGTACTGAAAAGTGACTATGTTACTTTTTAGTGCCTATCGTACTTTAAAGTGCGTTCTTCAAAAAAAGGATGAAACCATTCATAATAGCATTTGTAAGTATGAAATATATTTTTTAGAAGATAAAAGGGCCTTTTTATCATACTATTATGATTGGATTTCTTGTAATAAGGAGGAATTCAATTGAGTTCATATACAGTATCATCTTCAGAAGTTCAGACGAATCGAAGAAGTATGTTTGCTTTATTAGCACTAGCAATTAGTGCGTTTGGGATTGGTACAACTGAGTTTATTAGTGTCGGTTTATTACCATCTATTTCGGAAGATTTACATGTTTCTGTTACAACAGCGGGCTTAACCGTTTCTTTATACGCGTTAGGAGTAGCATTCGGTGCTCCTGTTTTAACTTCGCTAACTGCTAGTATGTCGCGAAAAACATTATTAATGTGGATTATGATTGTCTTTATTATCGGTAATGGGATTGCAGCGGTAGCAACAAGTTTTACTGTGTTACTTATCGCGAGGGTTGTCTCTGCGTTTGCACATGGCGTTTTTATGTCGATCGGATCCACAATTGCGGCTGCACTTGTACCAGAGAATAAACGTGCTAGTGCAATAGCATTTATGTTTACTGGTTTAACCGTTGCGACGATTACAGGTGTACCAATTGGAACGTTTATTGGTCAACAATTTGGCTGGAGAGCATCTTTTATGGTGATTGTGGTCATTGGAATTGTTGCCTTAGTCGCAAACAGCATGTTAATTCCGTCTAACTTAAAAAAGGGTACACGAGTATCATTTCGTGATCAATTCAAACTTATCACGAACGGAAGACTCTTACTTGTTTTCGTCATTACTGCATTAGGATACGGAGGAACATTCGTAACATTTACGTATTTATCTCCGCTATTACAAGAAGTAACAGGATTTAAATCGAGTACCGTTACAATCATTTTATTAGTGTATGGAATCGCAATTGCGATAGGGAATATGGTCGGCGGAAAATTATCGAATCATAATCCGATTCGAGCGCTATTTTACATGTTCTTTATTCAAGCAATTATATTATTTGTTTTAACATTTACAGCACCATTTAAAGTAGCTGGATTAATCACAATTATTTTCATGGGACTATTCGCATTTATGAATGTTCCGGGGCTACAAGTATATGTCGTTATATTGGCAGAGCGCTTTGTTCCAAGTGCGGTTGATGTTGCTTCAGCAATTAATATTGCAGCATTTAACGCAGGGATTGCTTTAGGTTCTTATATAGGTGGCCTTGTAACGAATTCGTTAGGATTAATCCATACTGCTTGGGTAGGCGGCATTATGGTAGTAGGCGCTGTTATTTTAACAGCGTGGAGTATGACATTAGAAAAAAGAGATCAAGCAAAATAAAGGAGAGAAAATAAAATGAAAAATTTACAAAGTAAAGCAGTATTGCATAATGGTGTAGAAATGCCTTGGTTCGGTTTAGGTGTATTTAAAGTAGAAGAAGGACCAGAACTTGTAGAAGCTGTAAAATCAGCGATTAAAGCAGGATACCGTAGCATCGATACAGCTGCAATTTACGGAAATGAAAAAGCTGTGGGTGAAGGAATTCGTGCAGGTATTGAAGCAACTGGTATTTCAAGAGAAGAATTATTTATCACTTCAAAAGTATGGAATGCAGATCAAGGATATGAATCAACAATTGCTGCATATGAAGAGAGCTTAAAAAAATTAGAACTAGATTATTTAGATTTATATCTTGTTCACTGGCCTGTAGGAGGAAAATATAAAGATACGTGGAGAGCGTTAGAAACACTTTATAAAGAAGAGCGCGTACGTGCAATTGGTGTAAGTAACTTCCAAATCCATCACTTACAAGATGTAATGAAAGATGCGGAAATTAAACCGATGATTAACCAAGTAGAATACCACCCTCGTTTAACACAAAAAGAATTACAAGCTTTCTGTAAAGAACAAGGTATTCAAATGGAAGCATGGTCACCACTTATGCAAGGCCAATTATTAGATAACGAAACATTACAAGAAATTGCTGATAAACACGGCAAAACAACAGCGCAAGTTATTTTACGTTGGGACTTACAAAATGGAGTGATCACAATTCCAAAATCAACGAAAGAGCACCGCATTATTGCAAATGCTGATGTATTTAATTTTGAATTGACTAAAGAAGATATGGAAAAAATCGATGCGTTAAATGAAAATCACCGCGTTGGTCCAGATCCTGATAACTTCGATTTCTAAGATTAAAGTAAAGAGAGAAGAGTGCAAACAGTTTGCACTCTTTTTTGTTTTGTTTATGCATAAAAAAAATTTCTAACTAAATAATAAACAGGAGTAAATTTGTTATTTAATAAGGGGTTGTAGACATGAATATAAAAAGATCGTTCAAGCTAGTGGCCGCTTTTTTGAGTGTTTTATTTGTATTTGCGAACTTATTATTCCCACTTCAAAAAGCATTCGCAGAAGTTATGGATCATACGAAGTATGAAATGGATTGGAGTTATAGTAGGTCAAAGAAGAAACCAATTCGAACAGAGCTTATTAAAACGGCAGATGGCAAAATTGCTTTTTGCTTAAATGTAGATTTGAAATCTCCGAGCGGCCAAGATTTACCTGAAATGGGTAAAGTAGATATTAACGTGTACCGTGTACTATTAAACGGGTATCCGCAGAAGAGCCCACAAGAATTAGGTGTTTCTGACTGGAGAGATGCACATTACGCAACGCAGCTTGCGGTGTGGAATGCGTTAAAACAAATTGATATTAACGATTTAGATTTCCGTAATAAAAATGTAGAAAAAGTCACGAAAGCTATAGTTGAAAAAGCCAATGCTAGTGAAGATTTACAAGAAATTACGATGAGTGTAATACCGTCAGAAGAACAAGAAGCCGTATTAAAAGATGAGTTTTTTGAAACTGGTTTATATACAGTGCAAACAAATGCAAAAAGCGGAACGTATAAAGTACAAGCAACAGGTGCACCAGAAGGCGCGAAGTTCGTAAATGAAAAAGGCGAGGGAAAAACAGAATTTAATGTAGGAGAAAAGTTCCGCATTTTAATTCCGAAACAAACACCATCGGGTGGATTTAGCTTTAAAGTATCAGGGAATTTAACGAAACTACAAGGAATTGCACATAAAGGAACACCGACAATTCAAAATGCAGTTGTATTATTAGACCGTAGTGAAGAGAAAACAAGTCCAGAGTTGGCGGTAAGTTGGAAAAAAGCAAATGGTCATGATAATAAACCAAATAAACCAAATAAACCCTATACACCAAATGAACCACATAAACCGAATCAATATAACAGATGATAAAAAAGCTCGTAAACATTATGTTTACGAGCTTTTTCTATTACTCAGCTTCAGAAACAACTGTGAAGCGTTTGTTTACGTGTTTTGGATTTTCGATTTCATCAAGTGCTGCAACTGCGAAGTCTTCGTAACTTACGTAGCTATCACCTTTTGAGTTAACAAGAAGGTTGTCTTTTCCAGCTGTATAAGAGCCTGTGCGTTTTCCTAATGCAAATAGTGCAGAAGGGCTAATGAATGTCCAAGTAATATCATTTGTTTGATTTAGGATTTCTAAGTTTTTACCTTGGTTTTGAGCTGTTGCAAGATATTCATTTGGGAATCCTGGTGTATCAAATACACGTGTTGTTTTCTCTTCGTCTACAAATAAGCTACCAGCGCCGCCAACAACAAGTAATTTTGTATTAGGTGCACCTTTCATAGCTTCGATAAGTACGTTTCCTGCATCTACGTGAAGGTGTTCTTGTCCGGCTGGAGCACCGAATGCATTTACAACTACATCGAATGCTTGTAGGTCGTTAGATGTAAGAGTGAATACATCTTTCTCTAAAATCTTTACATTTTTTTCTGTAATTTTTGCAGCGCTTCTTACGATTGCAGTTACTTCATGTCCGCGATCTAATGCTTCTTTTAAAATACGACTTCCTGCTTTTCCGCTTGCTCCGATAATTCCAATTTTCATAATGATTCCCTCCAAGTTTCTTTATTAAAGTGTATATCTAAAAATAAACGAATTTAGTGTAATTAGGTTTGTTACAACTTGATGTAATCATTATAGTTACAGGTGTGCGTTTTTGTCAATGGTGTTGTTTATGAAATTATTTTTTATTTTAGTATGCGCACCTGATGAAAGTAGATTCAGAAAAGAGCATTGTATTCGTAAGGTGAATCCTAAAATTTGGAAGTTATAAATTGTCGAAAAATGTTGATTTTTGAATATTTTTTGAATATAATTCGATTTATGGAGAAAAGGAGGGGTTAATTGTATGAATATTTTAGAACAATTCGTTTCATCAACGAATACAATTCTTTGGTCATATATTCTTATTGCAATGTTAATTGGTTTAGGGCTTTATTTTTCTATTAAATTGAAATTCGTACAACTTACTCATTTAGGGGAAATGATTCGATTAATGAGTGATGGCTTAACTGGAAAGACACGTAAAAAGGGAAGTGTATCGTCATTCCAAGCATTTTGTATGAGTTCAGCAGCTCGTATTGGTATCGGGAACTTAGCTGGTGTAGCGCTAGCTATTTCTATGGGAGGACCAGGAGCTGTATTTTGGATGTGGGTTATTGCGATTATTGGGGCGTCTTCAAGTTTCGTAGAAAGTACGCTTGCGCAAATTTATAAAATAAAAGATGGCAGTGGCTTCCGTGGTGGTCCTGCTTATTATATGGAAAAAGGTTTAAATAAACGTTGGATGGGAATTTGGTTCTCTATTCTAATTACAATTACTTACGGATTAATTTTCAACTCCGTACAAGCAAATACAGTTACATTAGCATTTAAAAATGCTTTTGGTATTGAGCGTTACGTTGTTGGGATTGTGTTAGCGGTATTAGTCGCGGTTATTATTTTTGGTGGTGTAAAAAGTATTGCGCGTATGTCAGAAATGATTGTTCCGCCGATGGCAATTATTTATATTGCAGTAGCTGTTTTCGTTGTTATTAAAAACTTCTATTTAATACCGGATGTTTTCACAGAAATCTTTAAAGGTGCATTTGGTTTAGATTCAGCTGTAGGTGGCGGTATTGGTGCTGCAATGAAGTTTGGTATTCAGCGAGGATTATTTGCGAATGAAGCGGGTATGGGGAGTGCGCCAAATGCGGCAGCAACAGCAGATGTAACGCATCCAGCGAAACAAGGTTTTATTCAAACAATCGGTGTTTTAGTAGATACGTTCTTAGTATGTACATCAACAGCGTTTATCGTACTATGTTCTGGTGCATATAAGGCAACAAATTTAGAAGGTATTGAATTAACGCAAAATGCATTAAGTTCACAAATTGGCCCATGGGCAAGTAGCTTCTTAGCGATTATCATTTTCTTATTTGCTTTCAGTTCACTTCTAGGAAACTACTATTATGGTGAAACGAATATTGAGTTTATTAAGCAAAGTAAAACTTGGTTAACGATTTACCGTATTGCGGTAGTGGGAATGGTATTATTCGGTTCTATTGCGACGCTTCAAGTTGTATGGAATATGGCAGACTTATTTATGGGTCTAATGGTAATCACAAACTTAATTGCGATTACACTTCTTGGCCGATTTGCGTATGCTGCGTTGGCGGACTATGTGAAACAAAAGAAACAAGGAAAAGATCCGGTATTCAGTGCAGATTCTATTCCTGGTTTAACGAACACAGAGTGTTGGGATAAGCCGGCGGTAACAGATAAAGAAAAAGCAGTATAATAAAAAGGCGAGCATCGAGATGAATTCGATGCTCGTTTTTTTGTTGTAATTAATGATATTAAGGCTAAAAGATGATTAATATAATTTTTATAAAAAATACGGATGTTATAATTGTTAACATTTTCATGTTATAAAACCTTACATTTCTTGTCGAAAATTCTTGATTGTTAAAAGTTTTTAGAATATAATCTTCTTAGTGTTATGAAGAGGGGGAACGCAATGATGGATTTTTTAACTAGTGTTATTGGGGATATAAATAATGTTCTTTGGTCATATATTATTATTGCAATGCTAATTGGACTTGGGCTTTATTTTTCTTTCCGAGTAAAGTTTGTTCAAATACGTTACTTTGGAGAAATGATTCGTTTACTTGGGGATGGAGCGAGTTCAAAAACAAGAAAAGCGCAAAAAGAAAAAAGTGGTGTATCATCATTCCAGGCTTTTTGTATGAGTACAGCTTCTCGTGTAGGTACTGGTAACTTAGCTGGTGTAGCTATCGCAATCTCAGCAGGTGGACCAGGAGCGGTATTTTGGATGTGGTTAATCGCGGTAATTGGGGGTGCTTCTGCATTTGTAGAGAGCACATTAGCGCAAATTTATAAAGTAAAAGATGGGAATGCGTTCCGTGGTGGTCCAGCGTATTATATGGAAAAGGGTTTAAAGAAACGCTGGCTAGGAGTTGTCTTCTCTGTTCTAATAACAGTTAGTTTCGGATTAATTTTCAACGCCGTGCAGTCCAACACAGTAGCGGCGGCTTTTGATGGAGCATTTAACACAGATGGTAAGTTTGTAGGTCTGTTTATGGCTGGTTTACTTGCAATCATTATCTTCGGCGGAGTAAAACGTATTGCACGTGCGGTTGAAATGATTGTTCCAGTAATGGCAATTATATATGTAGCAGTGGCATTATTCGTTGTTGTAACAAACATTACGGCAATTCCATATGTATTTAAAGAAATTTTCTTACATGCTTTCGGAATTAAAGAAGTAGTGGGCGGGGGATTAGGAGCTGCGATTTTACTAGGGGTAAAACGTGGATTATTCTCAAATGAAGCAGGTATGGGTAGTGCGCCAAACGCAGCTGCGACTGCAAACGTAACGCACCCAGTTAAACAAGGTTTCATTCAAACTTTAGGAGTATTTACAGATACATTATTAATTTGTAGTTGTACAGCATTTATCATTTTATTATCAGATGTGCCTGGAGCGGCTGATTTAAACGGAATTCAATTAACGCAACAAGCATTAAGTCAACATATCGGACCGTGGGCTTCTATATTTGTAGCAGTTGCAATCTTCTTGTTTGCATTTAGTTCATTAGTAGGTAACTACTACTATGGTGAAACAAATATTGAGTTTTTAAATGGAAGTAAAGTTTTACTAAATGTTTATCGAATCGCGGTACTTGGTATGGTTATGTTAGGTTCTGTAGCAACAATTCAAATTGTTTGGGACTTAGCAGATTTATTCATGGGTATCATGGCTATTATTAACTTAGTGGCGATTGTATTCCTTTCTAAGTATGCTTTCGCGGCATTATCAGATTACGTAAAACAAAAGAAACAAGGAAAAGATCCAGTCTTTTATGCGGAGTCTATTCCTGGTTTAAACAATACAGAGTGCTGGGACAAGCCAGCAGTAGCAGATAAAGAAAAAGCTGTATAATAAAAAGGAACGAGCATCAGAGAAATTTGATGCTCGTTTTTTTTATGGTGATAAACTAAAGGAAGAGGGAAAATACGAACATTAATGAGTGTTTTATAATAAAATGTATTTTTTTAAGAAAAATGCGGATGTGAGTTATAATTTGTGTTAGAATGGAAAATGGCTTTGAGACAAGAGATTTTATGGTTTTTCATATCCGATTGAAGGTTTTGGAGGAGAAATGGAAAGTTCGGATTATTCCTTGTTTTGAGTAGTCAGACGTTCAACGTTAATGAAGAGTTAAATGGAGGATTTTATTAATGAAGTTTGTTATGTTTCTTGTAGGACTACTAGTTGTATTCGTACTCGGCTTTCTTATAAGTTCTGATCGTAAGAAGATCAAGTATAAACCAATCGCAATTATGCTTGTTATTCAGCTAGCGTTAACGTATTTCTTATTAAATACGCCAATTGGTTATATTTTAGTAAAAGGAATTTCAGATGGATTTGGAGCGCTTCTTGGATACGCGGAATCTGGAATCGTTTTCGTATTTGGTGGCCTTGTTAATAAAGGGGAGGTTTCATTCTTCTTAACAGCTTTATTACCAATCGTATTCTTTGCAGTGTTAATCGGAATTCTGCAACACTTTAAAATTTTACCGATATTTATTCGTGCTATTGGTACTATGCTAAGTAAAGTAAATGGTTTAGGAAAATTAGAATCATATAATGCAGTAGCGGCCGCAATTGTTGGGCAAGCAGAAGTATTTATTACAGTAAAAGATCAATTAAGTAAAATACCAAAACATCGTTTATATACACTATGTGCATCTTCCATGTCGACAGTATCGATGTCGATCGTTGGTTCTTATATGAAAATGATTGAACCAAAATATGTAGTAACAGCACTTGTATTAAATTTATTTAGTGGTTTCATTATCATTCATATTATTAACCCGTACGATATTACAGAAGAAGAAGATACACTGAAGTTAGAAAATAAGAAAAAACAGTCATTCTTTGAAATGTTAAGCGAATATATTATGCTTGGTTTCACGATTGCGATTACGGTAGCAGCAATGTTACTTGGTTTCGTAGCATTAATTACAGCAATCAATAGCTTGTTTGATTCAGTGTTCGGTATTACATTCCAAGCTATTTTAGGATATATTTTCTCTCCATTAGCATTCGTAATGGGTATCCCGCAAGCAGAAATGGTAACAGCGGGACAAATTATGGCAACAAAATTAGTATCAAACGAGTTTGTTGCGATGCTTGATCTAGGAAAAGTAGCTGGTGATTTATCAGCTCGTACAGTTGGTATTCTTTCTGTATTCCTTGTATCATTCGCGAACTTCTCATCTATCGGAATTATCGCAGGCGCAACGAAAGGGATCGATGAAAACCAATCAAACGTTGTTTCATCATTCGGATTACGACTTGTATACGGTGCGACATTAGTAAGTCTTTTATCCGCGATTATCGTTGGTGTTATGTTATAAAGTGAAACTTTAATCAGTGGGGGGCTTTATCCCCCGCTAATTATTAGCCTTCACCAATCGGGCTTTTACGGGCAGTTAATCACCCACCTAACTTCTTTGTTTTCGCTGAATTTTGAGGTGGGGTCTTACTGCCCGTTAAAGCGGGGTAAAAAGGGAGGCCCTAGCTCATAGCTAGGGCTATTTTTTATGGTGAATTTACATAAAAAACCCAATCGGTTAGGAATATATTAACATATAAAAATCTTTTAAAATTTATATTGCATTTCAATTAGATAACGCTTACAATTTGATTTGTAGGTGGTATCCATTTCAGACGTTAAATACGGTAGAGAAGAAGAGACTACCTGTTATAAATTGCAATTTATGTAAACGCTTACCTATTTTAGAAGACAGTTCAAAATATTTTAGGGGTTCATATTTTTTAACATTAATGGTCAGACGTCATTCGTTATACGACTGATAACTCATGGAAGTGGAGGATTCACATATGAAGTTAGTAATGTTTCTAGTCGGTTTAATTGTAGTATTTGTACTAGGGTTCCTTATAAGTTCAGATCGTAAGAAAATTAAATATAAACCAATTGCAGTTATGCTTGTAATTCAATTGGTACTTGCGTATTTCTTACTAAATACAAAGGTCGGATTTGTATTAGTAAAAGGGATTGCAGATGGATTTGGAGCTATTTTAAAATTTGCGGAAGCAGGGGTTAATTTCGTATTTGGTGGTCTAGCAAATGATGGACAAGCACCATTCTTCTTAACAGTATTATTACCAATTATTTTCTTAGCAGTATTAATCGGGATCCTGCAACATATTAAAGTATTACCGATTATCATTCGTGCAGTCGGTTTCCTATTAAGTAAAATTAACGGCTTAGGAAAACTAGAATCATATAATGCAGTAGCAGCTGCAATTGTTGGTCAAGGTGAAGTATTTATTACAGTAAAAGATCAACTAAGCAAATTACCGAGAAATCGTTTATACACACTTTGTGCATCATCAATGTCAACAGTATCAATGTCAATCGTCGGTTCTTATATGAAAATGATTGATCCGAAATATGTAGTAACAGCACTTGTACTAAACTTATTCAGTGGATTCATTATCGTTCATATTATTAATCCATATGATGTGAATGAAGAAGACGATATTTTAGAATTACAAGAAGACAAGAAACAAACATTCTTTGAAATGTTAGGCGAATATATTATGCTTGGTTTCTCTATTGCTGTAACAGTAGCGGCGATGTTAATCGGTTTCGTAGCATTAATTACAGCAATTAACGGTGTATTCGATTCAATTTTCGGAATCACATTCCAAAGCATTTTAGGATATGTCTTCTCACCATTAGCATTCGTAATGGGTATTCCAACATCAGAGATGCTAACAGCAGGACAAATTATGGCAACGAAATTAGTAACGAACGAATTCGTTGCAATGCTTGATCTAGGAAAAGTAGCTGGCGATTTATCAGCTCGTACAGTAGGTATTTTATCTATCTTCCTTGTATCATTTGCGAACTTCTCATCTATCGGAATTATCGCAGGTGCAACGAAGAGTATCGATGGCAAACAAGCAAACGTTGTATCTTCATTCGGATTAAAACTTGTATACGGTGCAACGTTAGTAAGTATATTATCAGCGATTATCGTTGGGGTTATGCTTTAATAAATTAAGAAAAGCAATGAGCGTGTGGGCTCATTGCTTTTTTTGTTTAACTTGCTTTATCCAAACTTCTTTTAAATCGTGGTCTCTCTAAATAAGTTCCCAGTCTCCATACATATTCAACAGGCCCCATTCGATATTTCCGTAGCCAATATGTGCTAACCAATAGTTGAATCGTATAAATTCCGATGGTTAAAAGAATACCGAAGAAGTATCCGATTTTACCGAATAAGCCAAAGCCATAACCGTAAAAAATTGTTGTTGCGATAATGGATTGAGCTAAGTAATTACTAACCGACATTTTCCCCATATTCGCCATATATGTTAGTAAGCGCGATGCTTTTTTGTAATGAAATAATAAAATAATTGTGCTTCCGTAAAAGAATGTCATGGTTACTGATGTAAGGCCATCTTGTAACATAATTAAAATTGGATGCTTTACGAACATGGCTAAGATTTTAATTGTAAAAGAGAAAATACCAGTGATAAGCCAAATCTTTTTGATAGAAGGTATGTGTTTATCAATCTCAAATAGCCAGCCCTTTTTTCCTACATACATTCCGAGTAAGAAAAGTGGGGACATAAAAATTATTGCGAAAATTGATATGAAAACTAGTCCGAAGAAACCGTTAATCCCAATATACTCGAAAGGATTTTCAGTTAATCTAAAGTTGACATGATCCATATAGCTTCCAGTTTCATGAACTTTATGCTCTTTTTCAATATAAGGAGCAAAATCATTAATATTTGTATTTGGATCAGTTTGATAAGACATAAGTGTAATGAGTGCGAGTAGAATAGTTGCCCAAATCAATAATGTTTTTGGTTTTCTATTTATAAACATCATTAAGAAAATCCCGATAAGCCCGTATGCAAATAAAATATCTCCGGACCAAACAAAGGTGCCGTGAATGAAACCTAGTAGTAAAAGAATGCTAATACGCCTTATATATGTAGGGAAAAACTTTTTTCCTTTTGCGATAATACTTTTTTGTAACAAAATAATGCTAAGCCCAAATAAAAAAGAGAATAGGGAAATAAAATTCTGTGTGCCGAAAAATTGAATAAACCAATTAGCACTTTCATCGAGTTTTCCGAAAATATAAGTGGATTTTTCATTAGCGAATAACCCGAATTGAATTAATGTAATATTAACAAGTAAAATGCCAAATAAAGCGAAACCACGAATGGCGTCAACAAATTCTACACGTTGGTTCATTTTTTCTCTCCTCGTATATTGTTTTATCCCGCTATTTGCGGGCAGTAAGACTCCCACCTCAAAATTCGGCGGGAGCAAAGAAGTTAGGTGGGAGTCGGGCTGCTCGTAAACGCCCGATTGGTGAGGGCTAATAATCCGTGGGGGATGAACAAAACCCCACGGATTAAAGTTTTACTTTATATTGAAAGTAATACCATTTTTTACTGATTCTATGTCAAATACGAGGAATTTTAAGGTTATTTTAAGCTAGAGAGAAAATAAAAAAATCACCTTAATATATTCATTAAGGTGATTGAAATACTACTCAGCTGGAGGCGTAAATGTACGTTTCTCTAATTCAGCATCTAGCATAAATAATGCGTTTGAATCGCTTGTAATACGTTTTAATTTTTGGATGATGCTATCAAATGAAGCTTCTTCTTCTACTTGCTCATCAACGAACCATTTTAAGAATGTAATTGTTGCATGCTCACGCTCATCCCAAGCGATATCAGATAAGTGATAAATACGTTTCGTTACTTCACGCTCGTGCTCAAGTGCTACTTCAAAAGCGTTCAGTACAGATTCATATTCGTTATTAGGATGATCGAATCCAGTAATAATAGCGCGCTCACCGCGGTCATTAATATAGTTGTAAAGCTTCATTGCGTGGAAACGCTCTTCTTCAGCTTGTACAAGGAAAAAGTTAGCGAATCCATCATAGCTCTCAGCTGTACAGTATGCAGCCATTGCCATATAAGCGTGGGCAGAGTAAAATTCAAAGTTCATTTGTTCATTTAATGCGTCGTGCAATTTTTTAGATAACATAAAATCCCCCTTATTATTGTGACAAGAATATTATACCATAATTGATAACATTCTCATTTGAGTGCTTCGAACCTTTTCGAAAGCTTTGTGACGTGTGCGTCCATAATGTCTTGTAAATCCAAATCATATTTTTGTGAAAGAACAATAAGATTAGATAGTATATCACCAAGTTCTTCTTTTAGTTCTTGTTTTAGCTCTTCTTCTGTTTTCGCATCTTCATCAGGACGATCGCGGCCGATTTCAATAGCGCGAACAACTCGTGAAACTTCCCCAACTTCTTCAATTAAGAAATTTAAGCGAATAAAGGCATTATACTGTGACCAGCTTCGTTTTTCGTAAAATTCCTCAACCCATCTTTGAAATGCAACGATATCCATTTCTTCCTCATCCCCTCAATATGTTGTACAATGTCAATTGTATCATGACAATATATAGTTTTGGGGTGTAGGAATGAGAAAGATTTGTGTGTTTGCAGGTTCTAATTTAGGGGAGAGACCAGAGTTTAAAGAGCAGGCAATCCAGTTAGGGAAAATGTTTGTTGAGAACGACTATGAGCTCGTATATGGTGGTTCATGTGTTGGATTAATGGGAGAAGTAGCAAACGAAGTTCTTCGTTTAGGTGGACGTGTAACAGGTGTTATGCCGCGCGGTCTATTTCGAGGAGAAATCGTACATACAGGATTAACAGAATTAATTGAAGTAGAAACGATGCATGAGCGAAAGGCGAAAATGGCAGAGCTTGCGGATGCTTTCATTGCATTACCAGGCGGATACGGAACGTTTGAAGAACTATTTGAAGTAGTATGTTGGTCACAAATTGGTATACATAATAAGCCGGTTGGTTTATTAAACATAAAAGACTTTTACGGACCAATTTTGCAAATGGTTGAACGGGCAGCAGAAGAAGGCTTTATGAATCCATCGAATAAAGAGTTAATTGTTTCCGCTGAGACGGCAGATAAACTAATTCATGAAATCCAAAATTACGAGCGTCCTGTCTTGGGGACGAAGTGGAAGCAATTATCATAGTACATTTTTATAGCGATTTATAGAAACACATGTCTTTTTTATCGTAAAAAGGCATGTGTTTTTAATTTGGTTAAATATATTGATAGCGAGATGTGAAATCGTTGGAAGAGGGGAAGTAGATGGAGGTATGTTTTGCTTACTTAAAAAAAGAACATCTGAATAAACGGTGAGTAAGGAATTATTGAGTGACATAGAATTGTTCCGTTAAAGGGTCAGATTGTGGAAGATGGCGAATATTTTTTATGAAGTTAATAGAGGTTTTTTTAATCGTAATCAGAATAAATTTTATAGATGTAATCCTTTGGGAATTTTTAAGCAGCTATGTATCATAATCTAATCATTAAAATGAAAATTGGAGGAGAAATGAGCATGGGTCGTTCTGTATTAAAAATGTATAACTACCACTTATGGGCAAATGAAGTTATTTTAAATCGCTTAAAAGAACTACCGCAAGACATTTTCCATAAGGAAGTTAAGAGTGGTTTTTCTTCGGTGGCAAAAGTAATGTCTCACATATACCTCACAGATTTAGCCTGGCTCGAGATCATTTCTGGCAAAAGTATGAGTGATGCAATGGTACACACAGACCAATTGAAAGAACAGCTAGAAACAAAAAATATTGAGGAAATGGAAACTAGTTTTTATGAATTATCTAAACGATATAAAGAACTTTTAAGTAGTCAACAAGATTATGAAAAGGTGTTTGAGGTTGATAATCCGTATGCTGGGCTCCTGGATACGACGGTTTCTGAAACAATACTACACGTCGTCACCCACGGAGCATATCACCGTGGGAATATAGCCACAATGTTGCGGCAAATGGGGCATACCTCTGTTATGCAAGATTTTGGACTATTTCTATATTCAAAATGAATTCTTTTTATTTACGATAGAATATGTGTTGTATGATGTTTTTGGGGACTGCTTTTATTAGTGGCTTAAGCTTAATTATGTATTAGAGAAAAAAGGCATTCCATATTATTTCGGAATGCCTTTATTGTTATTGTTACTTTGTTTTTTATACAGGTACCAGCCACCCCAGCCGCCACCAATAGCTACAACAACGAGGAAAGCATAGTCTTTAACCTCGACACGTATGTTGAAAATATTAGCTATGAGTAAGAGAATCCCAACTGTTATTAACGCAAAAAATGCTCTAATTAAGTAGTCTTTCAACTGAACCACTCCCGTCATTTAAGTAGTAAATGATGAACTTGGACAAGCTTTTTGGATCTAATTACTAAAGGGTGTTTCCTATATTTTAACATAAAAGAGATTGTAATATATTGATAAAAGTAGTGGAGGGGAGTGCTATTATTGTCGTGATTTGTCGGTAAGTCGATATATTGGAAAAATCGCCGATATAATTTCTGCGCGATTACCCCATAGAAAAAAGCGACTCTGAGCGAGCCGCTTCCGCTTTTAATCTATTATTGATTCAAGAATGCACGTAGCATCCAAGCGTGTTTTTCTAGTTCTGTGTAGATGCCTAGTAGTAGGTCAGATGTCATTTCGTCGTCAGATTCTTGAGCGATTACCATGCCTTTTTTTAGTTCGACTAGCATCATTTCGTAGTCTTTCATGATTGCTTCGACCATCCCTTCTGCAGTTTCTCCGTAAGCTGCTTCTTGAATAGAAGATAGTTCTAAGTATTCTTTCATTGTTGCTACTGGTTTGCCGCCAATTGCTAAAATACGTTCTGCGATTTCATCGATGTGAGTAGCTGATTCTGTGTAAAGCTCTTCAAATTTTTCATGTAGTGTGAAGAATTGAGGTCCTTTTACGTACCAATGGAAGTTGTGTAGTTTTGTAAATAAAACGCTCCAGTTTGCTACTTGTTTGTTTAATGCTTCGATTACTTGTGTATTCATTATGATCAATCTCCTCTTGAGTTATTATTTTATATGAATTACTAATTTATAATTATTATAATCTAGTAATTTGTATAAATCAACCCTTTTGCTGGAATTAATTTGAACAAATTATGAAATGTTGTAAATAAAAAATCCCTATTACTGTGAAGTAATAGGGATTTTTATTGTTAAATAGCTTGTTTCTTCTCTTCTAAATCTTGCCCATCCCAACACTCTGTATTTTTTAAGCCAGGGATAGAACTTGCGACGAAAACAGGATCTTTTCCTTGTTTCTTTTGTTTTATATAGTCTACTAATGCTGAGTAGGCAAATTTACTAAGGAATGAGATGGCAATTAAGTTTGTGAGTACCATTAGTCCCATGAATAAATCAGCTAAGCTCCAAACTGTTTGAAGGGCAGCGGTTGATCCGAAGAAAACCATTGCTACAACTGCAACACGATAAATCATTAACCATGTTTTGCTTTCTTTAATGAATGCGATATTTGTTTCACCATAATAGTAGTTTCCAAGTAAAGAACTGAAAGCGAATAGGAAAATAATAATCGCTAAGAAAGTGCTAGCCCACGGTCCGATTTGTGAACTTAATGCTTGTTGTGTTAATTCAATTCCTTGTAAATTTGATCCTTTGTAAAGTCCAGAACATAATACGATAAATGCTGTTGATGTACATACTAAGAATGTATCTACGAAAACACCTAATGCTTGAACAAGTCCTTGTTTTACAGGATGAGATACATCTGATGTTGCAGCTGCGTTAGGAGAGCTACCCATACCTGCTTCTGTCGCGAATAAACCGCGCTGAATTCCGAATTTGATTGCTGCTCCAATACCACCAGCGATGGCTTGGTCTAAACCGAATGCGCCGTTAAATATTTCCATGAAAATGCTTGGTAACATATTGAAGTTGTTAATAACGACAAAAACAGCTACGCCGATATAAATGATTGCCATTGGAGGAACAATCAATTCTGTAATACGTGAAATGCTTTTAATACCACCAAAAATAATAACAGCAACCAATAAAGCTAATACAGCTCCTACGATAGTTCGCTCTAGTCCAAAAGCATTTTCAAACGCTATTGTTACTGTATTTGCCTGTACTGAGTTGAAGATTAATCCGTATGCAACTGTAATGAGAAGTGAAAACCAAATACCCATCCAGCGCTTGTTTAAGCCTTTTTCCATATAGTAAGCAGGACCACCACGGAATCCACGTCCGTCTTTTACTTTATAAATTTGTGCGAGAGTACATTCTACAAAACTAGTAGCTGCACCGATAATGGCGATAAACCACATCCAAAATATTGCGCCAGGTCCGCCCATTGAAATTGCTAGTGCTACACCAGCTAAGTTCCCGATACCAATACGTGCAGCTGCACTTAAGCAAAATGCTTGGAATGGAGAGACGCTATCTTTTTTCTTTTCTTTTCGATTGAACCCTTTACTAATTAAACTGACCATTTCACCGAAATGAGTAATTTGGACAAATTTTAATTTAAAAGAGAAATAAAGACCGAAGCCGATTAGCATTGCAATAAGAATATATGACCACAAAATATTATTCGTTACTTCAAGGAATCTGCTAAAGATATCAACCATATAATACACTTCCTTTTTTTCATAATAAGAAAAGTATATGCAAAAAGTATACCAGAATCAAATCCTGTAAAAAACATGTTACTTAAATGTGTTTTATGTTATGATTAAGTTACATCATGGAGTTTTTAGAATTATTTACATTTTAAAAAACTAAATTTAAAGCGAGAAAGAGGGGATAATTTGAAAGAAGAATCTTTATTGAAAGTAAGCCTTAAGATTTTGAAAACGAGAAGTAATTTATTTTTTATCGTTACATCTTCAAGTATGTTTCTAGGAGCTACTTATTATTACAATAAAAGATTTCCAAATCACAAATATCCTGAATGGTTAGAATTTCTAAAATTGATTGGATGAATAAAAGACAGAAAAACAGAAAATTTAAATATAAATCCGTTGAGGAGGAGTTAAAGATGAATATTAGAGAAAGTGAACTTCCAGGTATTGGTTACAAGTTTCAAATCGTTACGAAAGGTAACGAAAAAATGGTGATTGTTATTCATGATGATGGACGTAGAGAAATGTATCATTTCGATTCAGACCATGAAGAAAGTCTATCAAGCATTTCATTGCGCGACTCAGAGGCAAGACAAATTGCAGCAATATTAGGCGGGATGGTATATAAGCCTAGGGCACTAGAAAATGTTGAGATGGTCTTTGAAGGTTTAGCAATTGAGTGGTTCAAAGTGGAGAATGCAGCGCCAGCAATTGGAAAAACAATTGGTGATCTTGAAATAAGAAAAACATATAGCGTAACGATAATTGCAGTTATGAAAAAGAATATGAAAAAGCTATTTAATCCAGGTCCAGACACGGTGATTGAAGAAGGAGATATGCTTGTAGTTTCTGGTGAGAGAGAAGAAATTAAAAAGATTATTAATGAATTACTTTCGAATAGGGGGACTGACTAGATGGATACTTTAATTTTTGAAGTTGGTACAGCTTTAGTTTTAGTAGCAATTGCGGCGGTAATCGCTGGAAAGTTTAAATTCTCAGTAATTCCTTTTCTAATTGTTCTTGGCATGTTAGTGGGGCCGCACGCGCCGACAATAGGTGTTATCGATCTCAAATTTATTGAAAGTGCAAGTGTGATATCCTTCCTTGGAAGGATTGGCGTTCTGTTCCTTCTTTTCTATCTGGGATTAGAGTTTTCGATGAAAAAACTAATTAAATCTGGACGTTCTATCGCGATTGGCGGAACAATCTATATTTTGATTAACTTTTCACTAGGATTATTATACGGATTTATAATGGGGTTCCCGTTACTCGAAATCTTAATTATTGCGGGTATTATTACGATTTCTTCTAGTGCTATCGTTGCAAAGGTATTAGTTGATTTAAGAAGAACTGGTAATAATGAAACCGAATTAATTTTAGGAATTATTATGTTTGAAGATATATTCCTTGCTGTATATTTATCAGTAGTTTCTGGCTTAGTTCTTGGGGATCACGCTTCCTTCTTAGGTGCCCTTACTTCAATTGGAATTGCTTTAGGATATATGCTTCTATTCTTTATTGTGGCTAGAAAAGCAACGCCGTTATTAAATAGATTGCTCAATATTAGTTCAGATGAAATTTTTATTATTGTGGTATTTGCTTCGTTGTTCTTTATTGCAGGTTTTTCAGAAACAATTCACGTTGCAGAAGCAATCGGGGCACTTCTTTTAGGGTTAGTTTTCTCTGAGACAGAGCATAGTGATCGAATTGAACATCTTGTTGTTCCATTTAGAGACTTCTTCGGAGCTATCTTCTTCTTCAGTTTCGGATTAAGTATCGATCCGTTTTCATTGGGCGGAGCAATATGGTTAACGTTAGGTGCTGTACTTCTGACGATAATCGGAAACTTTGTAGCAGGGATGATTGCGGGACGACAAGCTGGATTATCTCATAAAGCATCAACAAATATTGGATTAACAATCGTTTCAAGGGGAGAATTCTCAATCATTATGGCTAATATCGGTATCGCGGGTGGGTTAATGTCGATATTGAAACCATTCTCAGCACTATATGTGCTTATACTATCCATTTTAGGTCCGCTTCTAACGAAAGAGTCAAAGAATGTATATAAATTTTTAAATAAAATCTTTAAGTGGGATACAAAGAATAGCTAAATTTTAAACAATTGACGTGTAAGGTCAGATTTTATATAAGGTATTATCGTGAAGGAATCTATAGTTAAATAGATTCCTTTTTTTATGGGAAATTAATAACTGGCTGTTATTTGTTAGAGAAGGATATGTTTAATATTTTACATATTGTGGCATACATATAGGAAAAGGGAGTTTAGGAAGGGGATTATTGAGAAATGGAACTCCAGTTTCAAAATGTATATCAACAAGTCGAGAATTGGTATGTGTTGGATTCGGAGCTTCCTTGGGATGTCAAAAAGTTAAGAAATGATTTGTTTTCTCTTATTGAAGTAAGTGCAACGCCAGTTATTTTTTGTGATACGTGTGATGCGAATCATGTACTTTTATCATTAGGAGAAGAAGAAGAGGAGTTTTTATTCCCAGTAGGTGGTTTTTATCATAAAGAAAAACAATTAATTTTCGTTTGTATGTGGGAAGAATATGAGCAAGTGCTCAAAACGCTATTGCATGAATTCAGGCATGCGAGGCAGCATAAGGACGATGTACTATATGTTGGAAATGAACTATACGAAGAAAGATGGATTGAGAAAGATGCGAGGCATTTCGCGGAGAGGAAGCTAGATGAATATAAAAATAGAAATTTAATCTGAAGCATAGTGGAGGAAAATCACTGTGCTTTTATTTGTTGCTAATTAAAAATAAGTAGTTGACCTTTAATAAGTTTAGTTCTAAACTAATAGTATCAAATGAGCGAGGTGATGGAATGAAAGCAGAGGAAAGACTTGGATTAATATTATGGTTTCGTTTATCACGCTTTTATAATAGAAGTATTCGTGAGACGAATCAGCATTTGAAAAAGTGGAATGTATCTGCCGCTCAGTTTGATGTATTAGTTCAAATTGGAGGAAACGATCGTTTAACGCAGCAAGAACTTGGAAATAAGTTGTTTGTTACGAAAGGAAATGTTACTCAACTTTTAAATAAGATGGAGCAACTAGATTGGATTCAGCGTGAACAAGAAGGTACTACGAAATATATTTCATTAACAGAAAAGGGAAAGGTTCTATATGAAGAAATAGTCCCGCCGCAAGAAACATTTCAAGCAGAGCAATTTGATAAGTTAAATAGAGAAGAACAAAAACAATTATTAGAATTACTGAAGAAGTTGCAGTGATAAAATTAAAAAAAAAATCTCGATTTCGAGATAATATGAGGTGAAGGATATGTTTAGAAAAGTTGATCATAAAAATATGGGAAGAGCAAATCACGGTTGGTTAAATACACATTTTCATTTTTCCTTTGCAAATTATTATAATCCAAACAACATGAATTTTGGAGCAGTACGAGTTATGAATGATGATTTAATAGCGCCACAAACTGGTTTTGATATGCATCCGCACCGTGATATGGAGATTATCTCTTACGTTATAGATGGTGAATTAACACATGAAGATAGTATGGGGAATCGCGGGACAATTGAGCGTGGGCATGTTCAATATATGAGTGCAGGTACTGGTGTATTTCACAGTGAGCATAACTTAGGAAGTGAAACATTACGTTTATTGCAAATTTGGATTTTACCAGACCGCGACGGTCATAAACCAAACTATGGTGAGTTTAAATTTGATTGGAGTAAACGTGAAAATGAGTGGTTCCATATGGTATCTCCTTCTGATGGAGATGCACCAATTCATATTCACCAAGATGCAAATTTATATTCTTTATCATTAGAAGCTGGTAAAGAAATTCATTTTCCTGTTAAAGAAGGACGTCAATTGTACCTTGTACAAATTGAAGGTAGCAGCGTTGTAAACGGTGAAACACTTGTAATGCGTGATGCAGCGGAGGCTGTAGAAGAATATATTCGCATTCAAGCGAAAGAGAAGTCTCACTATTTAGCGATTGAAATGAAAATGGAATAAAGTGAAACTTTAACCCATGGCGGTTTTAAGTATGTAAATAGCGAGATGAAAAGTTATAGGGAAGAGGATATCGAAAACGATATCCTTTTTTGTGTGAGTTAAATTAACAGAAAAAACTTTCTCAATTTTTGAGAGCAGGTATTAGAAAGATTATTCAGAATATTTATAAAGGTGTTAAAAACTTTTAGGGAAATGGGGAGTGTTAGATTGAAAAAGCAAGTAATTTCATCAGCATTAGCATTAACTGTTATCGCAAGTGGGTTTGGGGCATTTGGAGCAACTACGACGAAAGCAGAAGAGCAAAAAATCCAGTATCACCAAGAGTTTAAAACGCCAGCTTACATAGGTGAAGAATGGAAAGCGCCGGAAGGACTAGATAAAAAAGAGACGGTCTTTCAATATTTAGAGAGTAAAAAGGATATGTTTAAACTAGCGGGAAATATTGACAAACATTTCAATATCGTTGGTGAAGAAAAAGATGCTGATTCTGGTACAACACATGTGAAGTTAGTTGAGAAGCATAATAACATTCCTGTGTATGGTTCAGATCAAACAGTTACGCTTGATAAAGAGAATAATGTAAAAGCATTTTTCGGACAAGTTATTCCGAATTTAGATAATAAAAATATTCCTGCATCTGCAAGTATTAGTGCGGAACAAGCAGAAACGATTGCAAAAGCTAATATTGAGAAAGAAATTGGTAAAGTAAAGAATTATGATGGTGTGAAAAAAGATTTATATGTGTATGAAAAAGATGGTCAATACTATCTTGCATATCTTGTAAAAGCGTCGGTTTCGAAACCAGCTCCAGGATATTGGCATTACTTTGTTGATGCAACAAATGGAAATGTTATTGAGAAATATAATGCTGTAGATAACATTACTGGATTTGGTTACGGAGTATTAGGTGCTAGACAATCATTTGAAATTGCTCAAGATACGAAAACAGGAGCGTTCAACTTATTTGATGGTACACGAGGACAAGGTGTCCATACATTTGATGCAGAGAATATGGATGAAAACTGGTTTAATTTATTCTCACAAATTCTTGGATATACAGGAGAAGAAGTTGTAAGTAAATCTAAGTTCTTCGAAGATAAAGCGGCAGTTGATGCGCATGTGAATGCAGGAAAAGTATATGATTATTATAAAAAGACATTTAACCGTAACTCTTTCGATGATAAAGGTGCGAGACTTATTTCTACTGTTCACGTAGGTGAATCTTGGAATAACGCAGCTTGGAACGGTGTTCAGATGATGTATGGTGATGGCGATGGCAAGACATTCATTCCATTATCTGCTGGACTAGATGTTATCGGTCACGAATTAACGCATGCTGTAACTGAACATACAGCAAACCTTGTTTATAAAGATGAGTCAGGTGCGTTAAATGAATCGTTATCTGATATCATGGGTGTCATGGTTGAGAAGAAGAGCTGGGATTTAGGTGCTGATATTTATACACCTGGTAAACCTGGTGATGCACTTCGTTCTCTGAAAGATCCAGCATCTATTCCAAACCCATTAAAACCAGGTGAAGGTTACCCAGATCACTACAATAAACGTTATACTGGAAAAGCTGATAATGGCGGCGTTCATATTAACAGTAGTATTAACAATAAGGCAGCGTATTTAGTGTCTGAGGGCGGCACACATTACGGTTTGAAAGTAACTGGAGTAGGCCGTGAAGCGACAGAAAAAATTTACTATCGTGCTCTTACGAAATATTTAACTGCAAACTCTGACTTTAAAATGATGCGTCAAGCAGCACTTCAATCAGCGGAAGACTTATACGGTAAAAACTCTAAAGCTGTACAAGCTGTAACGAAAGCTTATGATGCAGTAGGAGTAAAATAATAAGAGAAAAAAGACCTGACTGGATTGTCAGGTCTTTTCCTTATTTAATCACGAATACCTAATGCAATCTTTGCCATACGTGACATATGTTCTTTTGTCCACGGTGGGTTCCATACAACGTTTACTTCTATTTCATTTACTTCAGGTACGTTCGTTGATAATACTTTTTTAACGTCTGATACGATTTGGCCAGCCATTGGACAACCGATAGAAGTCATCGTCATTGTAATGACAGCATTATTATTTTCATCCGCTGTAACGTCATAAACTAATCCGAGATTGATAATATCAACACCTAATTCAGGGTCAATAACAGCTTCTAAGTTGGCATATAACTTTTCTTCAAATGCTTGTTGTGACATGTGTAGCACCCCCTAAATATTAATGATATCGGTTCTCATTATAACGGATATGCGGGATAAGTGCAGGAAATGAGCTCAAAAAAATATTCCTCCCTGAGAGAGGAATATTTTTTTGAAAAGCTATTCAGTTTTAAAATGAGATACAAGCTGATCTAATTCTTCAACTGTTTGTTTCATTTGTTTTGCAGTGAGAGTCATTTCATTCATCACGATGACTTTCTGTTCAGCAGATTGTGCCGTTGCGGCTGTTTCACTAGATACTTCATTTGAAATAGAAGCGATGTTATTAAGTGAAGCGTTCATTTCTTCAGCGCTTGCAGCCATTTCTTCAGCAGTTGCTGATATGTCTTGCATTTGAGTTGATACTTTATTTACTTGTTCAACAATTGTTGTGAAAGAAGTACCAGCCTCACGAACGACAGTAATGCCTTCAAATGCTTCAGAACGACCTTTAGACATCATAGAACTAGCTGTTTCTGTATCATTTTGAATTTGATGTAGTAATTGGTTAATATCTTTTGCAGCAGTTTTAGATTGTTCCGCAAGTTTACGAACTTCATCAGCTACGACAGCAAATCCTTTTCCTTGCTCACCAGCACGAGCTGCTTCAATAGAAGCGTTTAAAGCAAGTAAGTTTGTTTGCTCAGCGATATTAGAAATAGATTGTACAGCCGTATCAATATATTTCGTGTGAGTGATTAGACGTTCGACCACTTCTGATGTAGCATTTACAGCTTCATGTATCGTTGTCATTTGTGAAACAGATTTTTGGATAACAGTACTTCCGTCGTTAGCATGTTCAGATGTAGCTACAGCAAGTTCGGCTACAGATGAAGCAGATTCAGCGATACGCTGAACACTTATTGCCATATCATCCATCGCAGTCGAGCTTTCTTCCATACTAGAAGTTTGCGATTGAATACTTGAATTTAAGTTGGACATCGAGCTTTGAACTCTTATTGTTGCCTCGCGTGATGTATTAGTCTTTTCTAGCATATTTTCAGAAGCTGTTTGTACTTCTACAGATGTTTTTTGAACACGATTAATGATATGCTGCAAGTTTTCTAACATTTTATTAAATGATGTGGCAATAGCACCGATTTCATCATTGCTATTTACTTGTAGACGGGCTGTTAAGTCGCCTTCTTGAGAGGCTAATTCTTTTAGTTTAGTATCAATTTGTTGAATTGGTTTTACAAGCTTACCAGAGAACCACCATGCAAGAATAATTGCAGTTACAATACAAATAACAAGTGATAAGAAGACAACATATTCAATTCGTAGTGAAGATTGATCGATTTTTTCAATAGATTGTTCACGTAATTTAGCTTGTTCATTACTGTAATTTGTGAAATCACCGATTACTTTATAAACAGTGCCATTCTCTGTAGAAGCTACTTGTAAAGCTTCTTCCCATTTTTGTTCTTTTGCAAGAGTGAATACTTTCTCTTCAATGAACTTTCTCCAAGTGGATCCTAATTCCATTGTGCTTTTCACGGACTGAGAAGTGTTAGGGTTAGAAAGAAGTTGCCCTTTTGTATCTTCAAGACGTTTACTCATCTCATTAAACTTGTCTAATTCGACTTGATCATGTTGTAGTAAATAACCTCTTAAAGCAGAAAGTTGTACTTGATAAGCGTCTCCGCGCTCTTTCAATTCTGTTGCAAGAGGAGAAATTTCTTTTTGTAATGTTTCAGCTTTATGAGACTGATCCATGGTAAAGAATAAAATAAAAGCTAAGGCGATGCCGAATAAAGCGCAAATCATTCCCATCATGAACATTAGTTTTTTTCGAATGCTAATAAAATTCATATGATAAAAATCCTCCTTGTAAAATCTTAGTATTAGAATTAATTAATTAATGTAAAAAATTGAAAGAAAGCTTTACTCCATCTGGAATAAAGCTTTCTTCTTTCCTTTAGGAATTATAGCAGACAGAATGGGAGATAGAAAGAGATATTTTAGCGTGAAAAAAGAGAGACTCTAAATCGCTCTTTCTAACAATTTAGAGTTCGTAGAAGTATAAATGAAATTTTCATTTTAACCATTTGTTTTGAAATGAGAAACGAGCACTTCAAGTTCTCGCACAATTGTTTTCATTTCTGATGATTTTTTAGCAACGACACTCATTTTGTTTACTTGGTCACCAGCTGAAGTTGCTGTTTTCGATGTTTCGGCAGCAAATTCATTTGAAATAGAAGCGATATTATTTAAAGCTGCATTCATTTCTTCAGAACTTGCGGCCA
Organism: Bacillus sp. SRB_331; assembly: GCF_003264175.1. NCBI lineage: Bacteria > Bacillati > Bacillota > Bacilli > Caryophanales > Bacillaceae > Bacillus > Bacillus sp. SRB_331. The sequence goes on from NZ_NADV01000007.1 coordinate 509,982, forward strand.
TTTCTTCAGCAGTTGCAGACATTTCTTGCATCTGTGTAGAGACTTTATTAATGTGGTTAACAATTGCTGAGAATGAAGATCCAGCGGTACGAATGACTGTAATTCCTTCAGAAGCTTCTGACTGACCTTGTGTCATCATGTCATTTGCTATTTTTGTGTCCGCTTGAATTTGATGAAGTAAATGGTTAATGTCATTTGCTGCTAGCTGAGATTGTTCAGCAAGTTTTCGTACTTCATCGGCAACAACAGCGAATCCTTTTCCATGTTCACCAGCGCGGGCGGCTTCAATAGAAGCGTTTAAAGCAAGTAGATTCGTTTGTTCTGCAACGTTAGAAATGGATTGAAGAGCAGTATCAATATGATTCGTATGTGTAATGAGTCGCTCTACCACTTTTGATGTAGCGTTAACAGCGTCATTGATTGTATTCATCTGTGTAATAGATTTTTCAATTACTTTACTACCATCATCTGCTTTTTCAGAAGTTGTAACAGCTAGGCTAGCGGCAGAAGAGGCAGCTTGTGCAATGCGCTGAACACTCGTTGCCATATCATCCATTGCGGTTGAACTTTCTTCAATGCTAGAAACTTGTGAACGAATATTGTGCTCAAGAGCATTCATAGTCTCTTTAGTTTTTGCGGTATTTTCCATAGAAGCAGTTGTTTCGATAAACACATTTTCAGAAGCTTCTTTTACACTTGTTGATGTTTGTTGAACTTGCTTTATTATACGCTGTAAGTTAGCAAGCATTTGATTAAAGGAATTTGCGATGTCACCAATTTCATCTTTACTCGTTACGTGTAATCTAGCGGTTAAATCGCCATCTTGAGAAGCTAATTCTTTTAACTTCGCATCAATTTGTCGAATCGGTTTAACGAGTTTACCAGAGAACCACCATGCCAATAGAATAGACGTTAATGTACATGTAATGAGTGAGAAGAAAATAATATATTGAATAAGGGATGAAGAAGACTCTACGTCAGCAATTAATACGTCCCGTTTGTCATTTTCTTCATTTGCATATTTAGTAAAACGACTTAAAAGATCATTTACATAATCTGTTTGAGCAAGAGCAATTTTGGATGCTTCATCCCATTTTCCTTCCCGTGCAAGAGGGAGGACTTCATTATCTACGACGCTGCGCCATTTTGCTCCCATTAAAATGGCCTCTTTCATTCCTTCAGGGAGTTTTTTATCACTTGTTACTTTTTCTCTTGTATCAGCTAATTTCTTTCCTTCCCGGTTGAATTTATCTAATCCTTTTTGATCGTGCGATAGTAAATATTCTTGTAAGCCAGCAACTTGCGCCTGGAACCAATCACCGCGTTCTTTTAAAATGGTTGCTCTTTTTGATACATCATTTTTTAATGTTTCGATTTCACTTGCTTGGCTCATGGCGAACGAAAGAATAACAATAAGAGCAATGCTAAATAAAGAAGAAATGCTTAAGAGTGTGAACAGAAGTTTTTTTCGAATACTAATATATTTCATCGTTACCCCTACCTTTTTTGAAACTATTTATTATGATTTATAAATACAAGAAACGGAATTAATAAAAACATTATTATGAAGTTATTAATCTGTTCAGTGAAAATTATAGCAGATAATGGAAGGAGGCAAATTGATATGAATAAATGTTCTTAAAATGTATACATTTGTATATCAAAAAATTCATAAATAAAAATCAGAAATGGTATTGTAATTTGAAATAACATCCTGTATACTTCTAATTAGTTGATAACGATTATCACTATCAACTGAACGTTACTCTTCGTTATGTTGGTCATACCCCTTTTTGACGACGTAAGTCAGAGACGAATGTTGAAATATCTTGTGTCCTATTCTACAGAATTATGGTAATCTCCAACCTCAACTTATATGCGTAAGCATGCAAAAAAAGGATCCTATCCGTGAAGGGATCCTTTTTTGCATGTTGTCGCAATTAATGTATATAGACCAGGTATACGCTCTTCAATTCCCTCTGGTGCAGTAGAAGGGAAAACCCACTTTTGATGAGATCCGTGTTCTTCAATCAATTTTTCAACCTTGAAATTTGTTTCTGCCATTGATGTAATTATTTCTCCTAGTGTCCAGCGCCTAATTTTTGTTCTCGGTAAAGCGTATTTCTGTGATCCCGTAAGGAGAGTACTATAAGCTACGTCATCTTCAATAAGTTCCTCGTCGAAATAATTTCCATTTGCTCGAAATGATGGATGATCTACTCCTAATAATTTTGTATAAACGGGATGATAGTCACGTAGTATAAATGTCCCATCTTGTTTTAGTAAGTGAGAGATTATATGAAAGAGTGGCTTTAAGTCTAAAAAGTAATGGAGCACGCCAAGTTCCAGTAACACGATATCAAATGATTGGGATAGATTTAAATCTAGTACATCGGAAATGATATATTGAATAGAGACACCAGCAGCTTCGGCTAGTTCGGTTGCGTATTTTTCATTACTTGCTGAAATGTCTACAACTGTTACATCGGCTCCTAAAAGAGCAAGAGCAACTGCTTTATTTCCTTTTGATCCGAGTAAATTAATAATACGCTTTCCTTTTGGAGATTGTATGTAGGGTAAATAATGAGTGACCTCGCGCACGGGATCTTCCATGAGCTTTTTCGCATAATCCTCTGGTGCCCCGTGGCGATTTGTCCAAGCTTCATAAGCAGCTGCGTTCCAGCTTTTTTCATTAATAGTACTTAGTTGTTTTTGATTCAATTTTATCACTCCTTTTGTGAACGTATAGTTATTCGGTGAATGAGTAGGATTTCCTGTTTTTTTGAATAAAAGTTTGATTTTTCTGTTGTTAAGTCGTAAAATACGTTTTATACATAAAAGCGTTGAAAAGGAAAAGTAGAATGGAACCATTCTTTCCAGAGAGCTTCGGTAGCTGAGAAGAAGCAAGAATATTCATTTGAACAATGGCCTTTGAGCTTCGTCCTGAACTTATCAAATGATAATAGTAGGCGGCGACGAGAGTTGGTACTCGTTATCAAAACCACAGTATAAGAGCATATAGCTCCGTACTTGTTAAGGTTAGTTATGCGAATGACTGACGAAATAAGGTGGTACCGCGACTGTTTATAAAGCCCCGCCCTTATCTTTTTTAAGATAAGGGCGGGGCTTTTTATATTTTAAAGGAGGAATATAAGATGAGTATTTTTATTGGAGGCGCTTGGCCGTATGCAAATGGTTCGTTACACCTTGGACACATTGCTAGTTTGTTACCAGGAGATATTTTAGCACGTTATTACCGGGCAAAAGGTGAGAATGTGTTGTATGTTTCGGGAAGTGATTGTAATGGAACACCGATTACAATTAGAGCAAAACAAGAAGGTGTGACGGTGAAAGAAATTGCTGATAAGTATCATGAAGAGTTTGAGCGATGTTTTCGTAGCCTTGGTTTTACTTATGATTGCTATACACGTACAGATAGCGAGCATCATCATGAAACTGTTCAAAAAGTCTTTTTGCGACTATTAGAAGAAGGTTATATTTATAAAAAAGTAGTTGAACAAGCTTATTGCGAAACGTGTACACAATTTTTACCGGATCGATATGTAGAAGGTATTTGTCCGCATTGTCATGAAGCAGCAAGGGGCGATCAATGCGATGCTTGTTCCGCTATTTTAGATCCACTCGATTTGTTAGAAAAGAAATGTAAGTTATGTGGTAGTACGCCATCAGTACAGGAAACAGAGCATTTCTATTTTGCATTGCATAAATTTCAGCAGCAAATTAAAGAGGTCGTAGAAATTGCAAAGCAGAAAGGAACATGGCGCGACAATGCAATTCAATTAACAGAGAGATATTTAAAGGAAGGATTACAAGATAGGGCAGTGTCACGTGATTTACCAATTGGGGTACCAATTCCGGTGGCAGGATATGAAGATAAGAAAATTTACGTATGGATTGAAGCAGTGACAGGATATTATTCGGCGAGTAAAAATTGGACTGAAGAAACAGGGAAAGATGATCAAGAGTTTTGGGATAAAGAAGCGAAAACATATTATGTGCACGGAAAGGATAATATTCCGTTTCATTCAATCATTTGGCCAGCGGTATTACTTGGAATAGGAGAAGAAGCGATCCCGCGTCATATCGTTTCGAATGAGTATTTAACAGTGGAAAAAAGAAAATTATCTACAAGTAAAAACTGGGCAGTATGGGTGCCTGACATATTAGAACGCTACAATCCAGATTCTATTCGTTACTTTTTAACAGTTAACGCACCAGAAAATCGTGATACTGATTTTTCATGGCGTGAATTCATTTACAGTCATAATAGTGAATTGTTAGGTGCATACGGGAACTTTGTGAACCGGACATTAAAGTTTATTGAAAAATATTATGGTGGTACTGTACCGAAGGGAAGTATTGATGTAGAGCTGAAAGATAAAGTAGAAGGATTATATAAAAGTGTAGGAGAAGCAATTGAACAAACTAAATTTAAGGTGGCATTAGAAACAATATTTGATGCAGTACGCTTTGCAAATAAATACTTTGATGAAAAGCAGCCTTGGAAACAAAGAGAAGACGACCCAGTTTCATGTGAAGAAACGATTTGTAACTGTGTTTATCTTATCGCTAATTTTGCACACTTGCTTGAACCATTTTTACCGTTTTCTAGTGAAAGAGTTAGAAATACATTATCAATTGTTAAACCAAGTTGGGAATCTCAAAACACGTTACCAAAACGAATTGATAATGTGCAGCCATTATTTGAACGAATCGATGTAAAACAAATTGAACATGAGGTAGAGAAGTTATATGGAGCGGTAAAGTGAAATATAAGGAAAAGACCTTTCAAATAAATGAAAGGTCTTTAGTTATGCAGTAGGACTCTCTTTTTTATCTTTTAAAAAGAAAAGTACAGTAAGGATTACGAGAATAATAGCTGCAATATCATATGTTATTTTGAATGTAGTATTAAAGTTTAACATATCGTAACTTTATTCACATTTATATACAAGTTGATGTTTTCACGCACTATGCACACGATTATGTTTTTTTTCTTTCCTAGCAGTAAGTAGTTGCGGTGTAAAAATACCGAGTAATATAACTACAATCCCAATCCACTGCATAGGTGATACAACTTCATGAACAAGTGTAATAGAAGCGATAATTGCTGTTGGTAATTCAGCTGCACCTAATATTGTACCAAGTCCCGTTCCGACTTTTGGTACCCCAATTGAAAAACAAATGACAGGTATAATAACCCCGAACAGTCCAAGGAAGAAAGCATATTTCCATAGGCCTGCTTGTAAAGCGCCGTCCGTTAAAAAGGTAGGCGGGAAAAATAAGCATACAATAAGAGTAGCACTCGTTGTCATAAGAAAGCTTTTCGTATAAGGCGGAACATCTGTAGCAACGCGCCCGCTTACAAATACATAGAATGAGAAAGAGACGGCAGCTAATAGTCCGAAAATAATACCTTTCGTAGAAAAGTTTTGTCCAAGACCTTCAAATACTCCACCAGCAAACAATGTACCAGTAAATAAAATAATAATAGATATAACTTTCTCACGGCTTGGGAATGTTCGATTCGCAATCGCTTCGATGACTACACCAATCCAAGTGAACTGAAAGAGTAAAACGACAGCGATAGAGGCTGGCAGTTCTTCTACAGAAATAGCATAGAAAATACCTGTCATACTCATTGTTGTACCGACTATTAGTAACGAAAAGAATTGTCTTTTTGATACTTTATGGCGTGAAAAGAAAAGAACGAGTAAAAGTAGTCCAATCCATCCGAAGACATATTGTCCTCCTAGTAGTTGGTGTGCTGAAAATCCGTCGATGAATCCGAGTTTAAAAATAGTTGAAAGTACGCCGTAGCTACAAGCGCCGAATAAAACTAGTAATGAATACTTAAATTTCTCCATGTGAAAACCTCCTTATATAAATAAAAAACGCCCGTTATCCTAATAAGGACAACGGGCGAACGAAACAGAGTAAGAGACTCTACAAAATTCCGCCACTCATACGAAGTATGAGTTTGGGGTATGAAATTATAGTAGTAGTTTACATTGCTTTTGGGAATACAATGGAGCATTTTACACCTTGAGGTGTGTTTTGTATCCCATAAGGGAACTGATGTTTATCTAATATTTGTTTTACAATATATAACCCAAGACCACTACCTTGTACTAAGCCATGTTTGCCAGGATTTGCGCGATAGAATGGCTCAAATAAATGGGCAAGTTTATCCTCATCGATTTGTGAACCTGTATTTAATACTTCTAATGCGTAACCGTTTGGCTTTTCATAAAGCTTTATATATACATGCTGATGATCAATTGTATAATGAATTGCATTTGAAATAATGTTAAAAATAGCAGTTTGAATAAATTTAGGATCAGCTAAAATTTGTACATCTTGTTTAATGTTAGATTGAACATTTAATTGTTTTACAGATACAAAATAATCCACTTTTTTCATAACATCCTCAATAATAGTAGTTAATGAAATAACTTCTAAATTCGGTTTAAATTGAGGGTTTTGTATTTTGGATAATTCTGACATCTTTTCCGTTAATATGTTAATATCTTGCATCATCTCATATGAACGTTTTAAATATTTATCTCTATCTTTATAAGCGCCAATTCCGTGAATCATGCCATCGAGTTGTCCCATAACGGCTGCGATTGGTGTTTTTAATTCATGGGATACCATAGACATAAATTCTTTGCGAGATTGTTCTAATTGTTGTTCCTTCTTGAGCTCATTTCTTAAATCTTGATTGCTTTCATGTAAATTTTTCACAATAGTAGGTACTTGTGAGGCAGCTACTTGCAAATTAAAATCTGTTTGATCTGTATTTTTGTTAAGTAGCTTTTTATCTGAGAAATCAAGATTCATAATATCTTTTAAAGCATCGCTCATATATCGGAAAGGTTTGGCGATTATTTTTGCGTAGATTAAAGATCCAAGCAGAGATAATGCAAGCATTGTCGCCCCAATATGTGGAGCTAACTGTTGCAGTGCATCTGCTAATCTTGGATTATCATTTGTTTTATGTGCTGCATTTTGTTTATGTAAGGCATCATTGTTAGCGATTTGCTTTTCCGCTTCTGTAAGTGGAGCAGCTGTACTATTTTTCCCCGCAATATTTTGTGCATGTTCTTTTGTTTTTGCAGTTTGGCTAGGCTGCAACAGGTGATTGATGGCTGTAGAGAGTGTTTTATAATCTATAATAGAAGATTGAAAATTAAAAATATTACTCTCTGGCACAGCTTTATTTTGATTCGTTTTACTTTGGTCGTTTTGTTTGTTTGAATCCGCATGTTCTGTAGTCTGCGCGCCATTTTCTTTTGCAAAACGTTCTTTATCGTAGTTTGAAGCTAGAAAATAAATAACTTGATAAAGACAAAGTGATAAAAGAATACAAAATAATAGGGTTTTGATGAAAATATTTTTGGTGATGTTGTCTTTACTACGATTCGATTTTGTAGCCAATGCCTTTCACCGTTTTGATATAAGGAATTCCTAATTTTTTTCGTAAGTTTTTAATATGTGTATCTATAACTCTTACATCACCATAATGTTCATAGCCCCATACCTTATTCAACAAATCACTTCTTGATAATACTTTCCCCCGATTTTGCAGTAAAGTATATATAATTTCAAATTCTTTTGTTGTCAATTCAATTTGATTACCATGAACATAAGCGGCATATGCTGTAGAATTTAACATCAACTCATGGAATTGTAGTATAGTCGCAGTTTCTGCTTCCTTCGTTGCTGCCCTTCTTAATACAGCTTCTACACGTTTAATAAATACCGTATAATGGAACGGTTTCGTAATATAGTCATCAATACCTAATTCAAATCCTTTAATTTCACTTTCTTCATTATGTAAGCCTGTTAACATAATGATTGGTACATCAGATTGTCCTCGCATAATTTTACAAATACTATAGCCATTTATATCTGGTAACATCACATCAAGGAGGACAAGATCGTATGAATTTTTTTGGAAAAGAAGTATACCTTCTGTGCCAGCGCCAACGACATCAACGTTAAAGTTTTGTGCCATTAGAAATTCACGAATAAGTTCTTGTATATCTGGGTTGTCTTCAATCACCAGTATATGCGTCATAGTAACACCTCCTAAATAACGCTTTTTACTGCAATATTCGAATTCATCATTTTTCGGATGACTCAAATTGTTTATACATATAATAAGCCCCCGCTATAAAATAATCATGAAAGCAGCAAGGGGAATTGTTTAGAGAAACTGAATATTTCAGAATTACAGTAGTTCTATTATAGTATGTATTGTAAAATTTATAAAATATTATAACTGTATAATTTTAATATCCATGTTTATCAATGTTTTGATGTTATTTGACACAATCTATTCTCATTATATATGTAAATACAGTTGTTTTGCTACTGTAATTGAATAAATAAAATAAGCCAAGATATAAAATTCTTGGCTACACGTAAATCGTGTTCTTAGGTTATTTTACAGTGACAGTAGCTTGCTGCTGAATACGCTCAAATAACCAGTGTATATCATTGTTATACATACGAATACAACCGAGTGTTGTCGCTTTTCCGATTGCTTGATTATTGTTAGTTCCATGAATAGCATAAGTTGTTCCGTAAGTTCCTGCCATATTTAATCCGAGCCAACGGTCACCAAGTGGATTACGTGGGTCGCCGCCTTTAATTTTGCCTGTATAGTAAGGACGGTTTTTAATTTTATTTACGATTTGAAAAGTACCTTTAGGTGTAGGTGTTGCTACTTTTCCAGTAGCGACAGTGAAACTTTTTATGAATTTTCCATCTTGATAATAATCCATTTTATTTATCTGCGTGTTTACGATAAGCTGATCTTTCGTTGTAGCTGCCTCTGCAGTAGTGAATGGAAGAGTTAAAAATCCTAATGATAATAGTGCACTTAATAATAGTTTTTTCATTATGTTCTCCTTTTACTTGTTGTAATAGTCTTACATACAATGAATTTGTAATCCTCGTAATGCTTGATTTATATTTTCATCTAATGTTTCAAAGAAGGTAGTAATCTTTGTATTGTGTTTGTTGTTTTTATCAATAAGTAATCTTTCATTTAATAAAAGCTCACCATGTAGTCCAAAACTTTGAACTTGAATCTTTAGTTCATCTTCAGTTTCAGAAATAATAGGTAAGAAATAGTGAAAAGCTTTCGTTGGAATGATGTAGCTTTTGCCAATCATGCTTTCTTGATTTGAATTGATCCATTTTCTCGTGACGATCTTAATGTTCTTTTTTGAAACGATAAAAGATAGTGTTGTAGATTTTGTTAAACTTACGTCAAATTCATTTGTTTCACATATGTGTAAATTAAAAACGTTTTCATTTTGATGAGATTCAACATTTGTATTAATAAAATCGTGCATTTTATAAGCTTCCATTCGTATTCACCCTTTTTTCAATTTCGAAAAACGAATTATATTTATTCAGTTTAATGCTTAGTCATATATTAGTTAAATTTTTCAACAAATTCCGATATAATCTTACAATACGTATATGAAGCTAATATGAAGTTAGTATGAGTTTGTTATGGTTTTTTATAGAGAACAAAATAAGGTGATTTCCAAGTGTTAAAAACTGGATAAAAAATGTATATTAATGGCTATATTCCGTACGGTATATAGTTGTTAGCTCATTTTAAAATGATAATGGGTATAAGCAAATAAAGAACAGAAAACTTTAGTGTGAGCCTTACAAAAATGTAATGAAAATGTAAGCTATTGTGATAGTTATTTCGACAATTTTTTTATACAATAATAGTAAGAAGTTGTACGTGATTGAAAGGAGAGATGACATGGAATGGGTTCATGAATTATTTCAGCAGTACGGGTACTATGTTGTACTTGTTGGTTTGCTGTTAGAATATATTGCACTTCCGTTTCCGGGAGAGCCAACATTAGCATATGCGGGGTTTTTAGCACAGAAGGGTGATCTAAGTTTACCTATTTTAATTATCCTATCCTTTATTGGGACAAGTGTAGGAATGACAATTCAATACTTTTTAGGGAATAAGCTTGGTATGCCTTTTGTTCAAAAATACGGGAAGTACGTATTTTTAACACAAAGAAAAATTGATTTAACGAGAATGTGGTTCGATAAATACGGATATTTCCTTATCTTTATTGGCTTCTTCATTCCTGGTGTACGTCATTTTACAGGATACTTTGCAGGTATAATTAACTTACCGTTTCGCCGCTTTGCGATTACAATTTATTCAGGTGCTTTATTCTGGGTATCGTTCTTCTTAATTGGCGGCTACTGGTTAGGTGGTAACTTACATGATATTTTCGGATTATTGGAAGATAATATCGGCAAAATCATTTTCGGAGCCATTGTCATTGTAGCAATTACGTTAAGCATTCGTTTCCGCAAGCAACTAAAACGAGTATTTTTACAAAACGCAAGTTAATATGGAATCCATTCTATGTCAAATTTTAGGGAGGCAGTGCAAAAGCACTGCCTTTTTTATTTTATTTTCCAGTTTGCTTTTATCTTGCCCTCGATACCGTAACCGGTCACCACTATATAATATGTTCCCGTTCTATTAGGTGAAAGTTCGTACGTATCGTTGCTTAGTATGGACATAGGTTCATATTTATTAAATTCACTAGAAAAATAAGTGCTATAACCTTGGTAGGCGCTATTTTCAGTAATAAGGAAGTTTACGTTAACCTCAATTGTTTCTCCCTTTTTTACATGAATGGGTATTTTATGTGCACCGTTAAAATACGAAAAATTCGCCTCAAACGTGTTTTTTGTACTGTGCTCAACCCATTGCTCTTTTTTTGTAAAATCAATAGAACATATTGCAATGAATAAAATAGGAATGATAATAGCGGTCGTATATCGAAACGACTTTGATGTAGTTGCTATACATGTACATAAATAAAAGAAAAGTGAACAGATTGCCCCTACAGATCCTATTATGAAAGTTATGATAACGTCTCCCCCATTGTATATATGCAAAGGAAGAAAGAATAAGTAACCACATAGAATATAAAGCAAAATTTTTCTTGGGGTGCTAGTATGTTTTGAATTTAATTTGTCAATTACAAACGAGCACAAAATCGCGTAGAAGAAAAGAAGATAAAACCAAAAATCATATAAAAATCCAGTTAAGTATTCGGAAGTTTTAAAGAGGTTCATATCACTTCCTATAAAGAAAAATAATGAAAAAGAAAAAAAGAGAGAACAGGCCGCTGAAAATTTAATAAGGGCGTAAGGAAAGACCATTTTTTTATCCATGAGACACCTCAATTATGTAGTTCTTGAAGATTATTATATACGTTATGTCTAGTATAATATATATGCATTTTTGACATGTATCAACGTCAAAATGACAATGATAATTGACATTTTGAAGGATATTATTTACAATTTTAATTAAATAAATGAAAAAGAGGTAAAACATGAAGCTTCAAAATCGAGTGAGGGAACTTAGAGCAAAGCATCGTGTATCACAAGGGGATTTAGGTAAAGCAATCGGCTCATCACGGCAAACAATTAGTTTAATTGAGCGTGGGGATTATGCGCCGTCTATTGTGTTATCGCTAAAAATTGCACAAATTTTTGGAGTGCCAGTGGAGGAGATATTTATGTTGGTGGAGGGGGAAGATGGAGATGAAGAGTAAGGGAAATGGGAAAATGACGGCTATATTGAAGTTGTTAGTAGGAGCAGTATTTGGCGGGTTTATAGGGTATGCAGTAGGAGATATTGCAACAGCGGGTACTAGCAAAATATCTCCTGTTATTAGCATTGTTATGATGAGTGTATTTGGCGCAATAGCTATATATTATATTTGGAAGCGTACAAGAGCGCTCGCACAAACGAAAGATGAAGAGGAAAATGTTAAGGGACGAAGATTAGGAATAGCACTTATTTATCTTCGAGTAATGGAAATTGTTATTCCATCATGGTTTGTTTGCTCAGTGATTGCTTTTTACCGAACGTATACAGGTGAGGGGAACTTGTTTTTTGTTAGTGTAAGTATTGTGGCATCTATAGTGTGTTTGATTGCTATAACTTGGCTAGGATTTGTAATGAGAAAAAAGTATAACAATCTATATCCAGAACAGAGTGTCACGTATTCTCAGTCAATGGAAATGTGGGCAAAGAATGCAGATGAAGGGCAAAAGCAGATCGTCCATGAAGCAGGATATAAAGCGTACCAATATACAAACATGACACTTGTTTGTGCATGGTTTGCAGCGATTGCGTATGCACTTTTAGATGGAAAAGATTTCTTTATGGTCATTATGATTTCGTTTGTTTGGGTATTACACGTTGGAACATATATGTACGAAATGCATAAAAAAATGATTTATTAAGGGGAGAGAAACGGTGGACATTTTAAGAAGACCTGCTTTTTCATTATTCGCTGCCTTCGTTTGCTCCGCTTTATACGGATTCATTCGAATAGAAAAAGTACAGCAAATCATAGAAGTATGGGCGTTTTTCGGGATTGCATTGCTAGTGTTAGCTATTCATGAATTAGGGCATGTAATATGTGGTTTGATAGTCGGTTTGAAATTTAAGTTTATGACAGTAGGGCCTATTACTGTTCAAAAAGAAAAGGGGGAAATACGAATTCGAGAAAATAAAATATGGATGTATGTTGGTGGCGTTGCAATGTTAGTGCCGTCTTCCACACACACACCGAACCTTTCAAAAAAATGGGCATGGATGACTTTAAGTGGACCATTAACGAGTTTCGTATTTGGCATTGTATCAGGTTACATATATATGGTGAGTTATTACCACATGCTTTTATACTTTTCTGTGTTACATCTTGCAATCTTTGTCGTCACAGCAATTCCAATAAAGGGAACGCTACTAAGCGATGGCATGCAATTTCTCATTTTAATTAAAGATGATGAAAAGGCTAGAGAGCATTTATACACGATTCAAGTATCGAGTGAGTTATTTAGTTACAAAAGACCAGAAGATTGGGATGAGAGATTAATAGAACTTAGTGAGGAAAAATTAAAAGAGGATAAAAGTATAAGCGAGATAATGAGTGGACTTATGCTTGTCTTTTATGCCCGAGCTGATCAAGAAGGAATGGAAAAAGCGATAGTGTATTTAGAGAAAATTGTGCAGTTACCTGTGACAAAAGAGAATAAATATTTTGTTGGTAGTTTTCATAGTTGGTATCTTTTATATAGAGTACTATATCAAAAGGAAGGTCTTTCTCTGCAAGAAGCGAAGAATCATGCAAAGGCCATTACAAGGCTAGACTTACATGGGTATTACCGCGCACAAGGAATTATCAAATATTTAGAGCAAGACATAGAAGCATTCCATATTTATATGAAGAAAGCAGATAAAGAGTTGAAGACCGCTGAGAAGAGTGAGTTGGGATATTTACAACTGGAGAGAGAATGGTTTGAGCGGTTGAAGGAGGGGGTATCTTACGATGGGTGAGGTATCCTCTTTTCTATATGTAATCTTCTGCCGTTCCGTAAAAAGATTTAGGCGAGTAAAATGAGGTAAGAAGAGCAAAGTTTGGAGGAGTTATATATGGAAATTTTAGCGATTATTTTGCTAGTCTTACTCATTTATGTAATTTTTAAAGTGGCATATGTAGCAGTAAAGATACTCGCAGTCCTATTAATTATCTTTTTAATTGTAGAGTTCGGCAGTAAGCTGCTTGGGGGATAGGGTATGTTGTGCTTTAGGGATGGCGAAGGATGTCGGTAAATCGATATCCCGTGTCGAAACGGTCGAGGAATCGCTGATATATTTCGGTAAATACCAATTAGAGTATGCACGGGGGATAGCAAACAAAAAAGCTGGAAGAGTATCTTCCAGCTTAAGAGTTACTTTCAATTTGTTGACCATTTTCTTCTTCGTGGTCTTGTAATAGGTTGAATACGTCTGCTAGGCAGAATGCGATAAACCAAGTCCATAGACCGTGGAAGAAAGCTGAGCTTAATTGAAGTGGTAATGTATAGTTTGTCATTGAGTAGGAAATACATCCACCAACGATTCCGATCATTGTTAATAACATTGTTTTTTGAGCATTTTCTTCTGGATTGAAGAGGAAGAAAATGTATCCGCCTAAAATTGAAGCGCTTACAAGGGTTTCGATTCCATTAAAAATGATATTCTCTCCAAGCTCAGTGTTTGTCCAGAAACAGATCACGCCGCCGACGATGGCAAATAGGACAGCTAGTGTGTATCGTATATATTGATTCATATGTTCATCTCCTTATGTAATAAGATGATTTGGAAGTCAAAAAGGTAGGTATAGTATATTGAAGTGAATTTTAGTTGTACGTATCTTTTATAAAAAGATCAGTGAAGAATAACTAAGATGATCGGTTTTTTTAAACCGTTACGTGTATGGTGTCTGAAATATACCCGACTGCTCGTTTCTTTTTGCTTATAAAAATAAGAGAAACTTCCAAGTCTATATACTCTTTTTTGTTAGTCTAGTTTTATTATAACACATTTAGTGATACAATAATAGAATTATCTGATTTTGTAATAAGTGTAAAAAATAAAAAACGCAAGGAATTGTAGTTCCTTGCGCTTTTTTATATACGTTTGAAACGGCCGACAATTTCAACTGTTTCAGTAATGTTCATAAATGCTTTATTATCCACTTGGCGGATAATACGTTTCATTTCGCCCAACTCGTAGCGAGTTACGACAGTGTAAATCATTTTTTTCTTATGGTTTGTATAGCCGCCGACAGCATCTACCATTGTTACGCCACGTATGCCGTGATGTAATAGTGAGCTTTTTATTTCCTCACCTTTTTCTGTAATTGTCATTATCGTTAATTTAATATGTTTTGTATGCACGGCATCAATTACTTTGCTGACTACAAACCGACTAATTAACGTATAAAGCGTAATATCCCATCCGAAAATAAATCCTGCTGCAACAAGTAAGATTAAGTTGAATCCAAAGATGATTGCTCCAATTGAAACATCGCGATGTTTCGCTACAATCAATCCAACAACATCAAAACCACCTGTTGAAGAAGCAAAGCGGAATATGATTCCTGAGGCAGCACCGCAGATGACACCACCGAATACAGAAGACAGTAAAATATCGTCTGAAACTTGGTGTACTGGGATAATGTTCATCGCCAAAGATGATACAGCCACAAAGTATGCCGTTAAAAAGGTTGTCTTCTTTCCTAAGTAAAAGTGACTTAAAATAAGAAGCGGAATGTTTAGTAAAAAGATAAGTGCTCCGATATTGTAGTGCATTAAATAACCGATAATCATCCCTACACCAGCGAATCCACCGCTAATCATATTATGCGGGATAAAAAACATATTCATAGAAATTGCATACAAAATAGAAGCTATAAAAATAACAACTAACTGTATGATAAATTCTAAATGAAATGTTTTAGCTGCTGGGAAGGATAAAAAGGCGGTGTCGGGAACGTAATCGGCGTCTCCTAGTTGACCCATAGTATGTTTCATCTCCATATTCATTTTTGATTACAAGAAGAGAATAAAGGTTTTTTCAAAAACTGGCAATAGTTTTATTATAATGCAAAAATTTTATAAATTTCTAACAAATTAAACCTATTCAAAGATACGTGTGAATATACTAAAGAAAGCGAATACATTGGTTTTCTAGCATAATTTTTTGAGAAAATATGCAAAAAAACTTTTGAGAACAAAAGGAAATAGAGAATGTTTGCTGAATATGCTAAAATGACTTTATTAAGGATGTGAAGCGATGGAATTTTTATTGCAGGATGCAATTCTATATATATCGTTTGTAACGACAGCGCTTTGTGTATTAGAAGTCTTTTTTCTTGCTAACGTTTCTCGCTTTGTGCGTCAGCAAGCATCGAGCGGTAGACAGAGAGCTTTTAAACTAGTAGATACGTGTGAAGAGGGTACAAGAAATGTACCGCTATTTTCTATTTTTTATAAATATGGAATGATTCGTTCTGTCCGCAGACAAGAATCGAGTGGAGAGAGTGACGAGGTAGGTCCGTATACACCAATGTTTCGCTAATTAATTACGAAACATTGGAGGAATGAACATGTTAAAATCATACCGAGCTAGGCTCATTAGTTTATCATTATTACTTGTTTTTGTTTTATCTGGCTGCAGTAATGCAGGCACAATTGATTCACATAGTACGGGAATTTGGAACCATTATTTCGTATATCCAATCTCATTTATGATTCAATTTGTTGCTCATCATATACCTGGAGCTAGCTTCGGGATTGCCATCATTATCATGACGCTCGTTATTCGTTCAGCAATGATTCCATTAGCTGTTTCGCAATATCGTAGCCAAGCGAAAATGAAAAAAATGCAACCTGAATTACAGAAGCTGAAACAGAAATACGGTGATGTGGGTAAAGATCTTGAAAAACAAAAGCAGTATCAAAAAGAAATGTCAGAACTAATGAAATCAGGCGGTTGGAATCCGTTAGCTGGGTGCTGGCCAATCTTTATACAAATGCCGATTTTCTCTGCTTTGTATTATGCGATTAGCCGAACTGAAGAGATTCGTACATCTTCATTTTTATGGGTGAACCTAGGACATGCAGATCCATATCATATATTACCGATTATCGCAGCGTTAACAACATTTATTCAAATGAAGGTGTTCCAATCAAATGTAACGCCTGGAGAACAAGTTCAAATGCTGAAAATACAGCAAATTATGATGCCTGCAATGATTCTATTTATGGGATTTGCGGCGCCATCAGGACTGGTGCTGTATTGGATTACAGGTAACTTATTTACAATGACACAAACAATTGTATTAAGAAAAATAATGGAACGTGAAGAATTACAATTACAAAAAGCTTAGAAAAACGCCGCTCGTGATGAGCGGTGTTTTTTTATTTAAATCGTTAAGGAAATTTTAAGAAACCAACATTACTATTGGCATTGTATACGAAAGTGTACATGCTTTAGAAATATGAAGGAGGAAATTTCCTATGAAGAAGAAAACAGTTGGGTATGTAGCAATTGCAGGTGCTTTATCATTTGGAATTATAGGAGGAGCTTGCATACCAGCGTTTGCGGCAACGAATACTCCAGCGGCCGAGCAAGTTACAAAAGGAACTGCGAAGAAGAATTTAGATGAAGCGACAAAACAAAAAGTAAAAACAATTATGGACGATACAAAGAAACAATTAGAGGAACTAGGTGTGAAACTTCCAGAGAAGGAGAAACGCAAAGACATGCTTGCGGACTTAGATGAGGCGACAAAAGAAAAAGCGAAGTCGATTCTAGAGCAAGAAAAATCCGGGAAATTAACTCGCGAACAAGCAAATGAGGAATTAACAAAGCTAGGCGTGAAATTCCCAGAGAAAGGTAAGCACAAAGATATATTCGCGAATTTAGATGAGGCGACAAAAGAAAAAGCGAAGTCCATTTTTGAGCAAGAAAAGTCCGGAGCATTAACGCATGAGCAAGTGAAAGAGAAATTGAAAGAATTAGGCGTAACGCTTCCAGAGAAAGGGAAGCACGGTGATATGTTCGCGGATTTAGATGAGGTGACAAAAGAAAAAGCGGAAGCAATTTTGAAGCAAGAAAAGTCTGGAACACTAACTCGTGAGCAAGAGAAAGCGAAGTTGAAAGAACTAGGTGTGAAATTCCCAGAGAAAGGGAAGCACGGTGATATGTTCGCGAATCTAGATGAGGCGACAAAAGAAAAAGCGAAGTCTATTTTTGAGCAAGAAAAGTCCGGGAAATTAACTCGCGAGCAAGCGAAAGAAGAATTGACAAAACTAGGTGTGAATCTTCCAGAGAAAGGGAAGCATGAAGACATCTTTGCAAACTTAGATGAGGTGACAAAAGAAAAAGCGAAAGCGATTCTAGAAAAGGAAAAGAAACAATTAGCAGATTTAAATGTGGATCTTCCAAATCATAAATTTTTTATGAAAAAAGATGATAAATAATTGAACTATGTAGTATCTTTCGTGTGGGCAACCGAAAGGTACATACGACAAATGCGAGGACCGATTTCTGTAAGCAGAAATCGGTCCCTTTTAATGATTCATTGAAATTCTTTTCATTGTTAGTATGTATCCAAAGATGCAGTAGAAGATTGCAAAACCGATAAACACTTCAGTATATTGGTATTTACCTAATACGTAGAAGGAAGCAGCTGGTATAATAGCTACCGCTAAAATGCTATAACCAGGATACTTATATCGATACATGATAGTGAATATAAAAGAAAGAACCGTAGCGATGATACAAAAAATAGCAATCATTATTAGTACACCTCCTACATGGATTGTACCATTTTTAGGGAATTAGAGAAGTGTCGGAACTTCTGTTATAATATAAGAAGAGAAATGTTTCTTATGTTATATAAAAAATATATTGATTTTTTCTAACAATTCAATATAATGGGAAACAACTACAAAATTCGACATCAAGAAGTGATGATGAGGATATGATCAGTTTTTTACGATTATCAGAGAGGGAGGCCTTTGGCTGTGAGCTTCCTAATACGGGAAAATCGATTACCACCTCTGAACTGCAGCAGTGAACGGATATCTAGTAATTGCATGCCGGCAAAAACCGTTATTTAGACTTGAGAAATTGGTGAAGTGTGTCACTTTACTAATTGAAACAAGGGTGGAACCACGAATACAACACTCGTCCCTTTTTTAGGGAGGAGTGTTTTTTTATTTCATTTTTGCATCACACTAGAATTGGAAGGAGGATACGCAGCATGCATCATGATGAGAAAAACAAAATTGGTTTAACAGTAGCACTTTCTATCGTAGTAGGAACTATTATTGGGTCTGGTGTGTTTATGAAACCAGGGAGCGTATTAGATTACTCAGGGAGTTCTAATATGGCTATTCTTGCTTGGGTAATTGGTGGTCTGTTGACGTTAGCAAGTGGTTTAACAGTAGCCGAAATTGGAGCGCAAATTCCGAAAAATGGTGGGTTGTATACGTATTTAGAGGAGATTTACGGAAGTTTTTGGGGGTATTTATCTGGCTGGATGCAAACAATTGTTTATGGACCAGCTATTATTGGAACGTTAGGTTTGTATTTTAGTTCTTTAATGATCAATTTTTTCTATTTAGATAAAGTCTGGAATTTACCAATCGCAATTGGAACAGTTGTGTTCCTAGGCGTTATAAATAGTTTGGGAACAAAATATGGGGGCATCGTCCAAACGGTTACGACAGTTGGGAAGATGATTCCAATTATATTAATTGTTGTGCTAGGGTTTTGGAAAGGGAATAGTGATATCTTCAACGTAGTTGTACCGATATCAGAAAATCAAAGTATCGGGATGGCAATTTTAGCAACTTTATTTGCCTATGATGGCTGGATTTTACTCGCTTCTATTGGCGGAGAAATGAAGAACCCAACAAAGTTATTACCGAAGGCAATGACAGTTGGGATTTTAATTGTAACAGCTGCTTACGTGTTAATTAACTTAGCGTTATTAAATGTATTACCAGCAGCGAAAATTGTAGACCTTGGAGAAAATGCAACAGCGACAGCTGCGGGTATGTTACTTGGAGAATATGGCGGGAAAATTATTAGTATCGGTATTATCATTTCTATTTTCGGTTGTTTAAATGGAAAGATTTTAACGTTCCCACGTATTCCGATGTCGATGGCAGAGCGTGGACACCTTCCGTTTTCTAAGTTTATTGCAAAAGAAAATTCGAGATTTAAAACACCAGCAAATGCGATTACTGTTGAAATCATTTTAGGAATTATTTTAATGCTTATTAGTGATCCGAATAAGCTATCTGAGATTTCCGTATTCATTATTTATATTTTCTACGTAATGACGTTTATTGGTGTCTTCATTTTACGAAGACGTAACAAGGATAAAGAGCGTGCATATAGTGTACCGTTATTCCCGATTGTACCAATCGTTGCGATTTTAGGGTCATTGTTTGTACTTGGAAGTGCGATTATTAACGATCCGGTAAGTTGTTTCTTATCAATTGGAATGGTATTTACTGGACTTCCGGTGTATTGGTACTTAAATAAGAAGAAAGAAACTGGAGTTTAATGATTGAAGGGCAGGCGTATAATACGCCTGCTTTTTTCGCTGTAAAAAAATTGTACTTGCGTCCACTTTCTCTTTTGGTTACTATAATGGTAGTAACCAAAAGAGAAAGTGTGGGGGAAGACTTGAATTTTCGTGTATATATTTTAGCTATTGCGGCTTTCGTAGTCGGAACGGTTGAGCTAATTATAGGAGGAACGCTTGATTTAGTTGCCAATGATTTAGGTGTGTCGATTAGTGCAGCTGGTCAGCTTATTACAATATTTTCAGTAGTATTCGCTCTATCAGGGCCAGTTTTATTAGCATTAACAGGCAAGTTTGAAAGAAAGAAATTGTATGTTGTGGCATTATCAATTTTCTTAATTGGAAATATCATTTCGGCATTTAGTGTGAATTACGGGATGTTAATGTTCTCGAGAGTAATTTGTGCAGCGAGTGGATCGCTTATTATTGCACTATCGGTTACACTTGCTTCTAGTGTAGTAGAGCCGCATTTTCGTGCGCGTGCAATTGGAATCATTTTTATGGGTATTAGTGGATCACTCGTACTTGGAGTACCGCTCGGTCTTGTGCTCGGAAATGCATATGGATGGCGTGCACCATTTGTATTAATTTCAATATTAACGGTTATGGCGATTGCTTGTATTTCGTTGTTCTTAACGAAAGTACCAGCGACATCGGTATTATCAATAAGAGAACAAATTGCTACGTTAAAGGATAAAAAAATTGTAAGCGCACAGTTAACATCATTTTTATTTTTAACAGGTCATTTAACGCTATACGCATATTTAACACCGTTTTTAAAAGATGTGATGCATGTTGAAGCAAATTGGATTAGTGTGTTTTACTTCATTTTCGGAATTGCAGCGGTACTTGGAGGTGGTCTTGGCGGCTTGCTTGCTGATAAATGGGGATCGAAGAAAAGTATTATTTCCATCATTATCGTATTTGCATGTGCAATCTTTATGTTGCCGATGATGACATTCTCATTCCCGCTTTTCATTATTATGATGGGGCTTTGGAGTATGCTGAGCTGGGCAATTTCGCCAGCACAGCAAAACTATTTAATTGAAATTGCGCCAGAATCAGCTGGTATTCAGCAAGGTTTAAATAACTCTGCACTTCATTTAGGAATTGCACTTGGCTCAACAGTGGGCGGAGTTGTTATTGAGAAATCATCTGTTATATATAACGCTTGGGTAGGCGGCGTTTTCATTATATTGGCACTGCTTTGTGCGGTTTTCTCTATTACGAGAGGACGCTCGAATCAGCTTACGAAAGAAGAATCTATCATTTGATAGGTTCTTTTTTGTGTAAAACATTGCAGGGGTTAGTAGAGAAATGGAGAAGGGAGTATATAGCGAGGTGATAGTATATGGAGTCTAATTTTTCAATTATTGGTTTTCTAATTTCTTTAGTCCCATTATTTCTTATTATTTTTGTATTTAGATGGATTCGTTTCATCTATCAAAATTCTGAGAAACAAGTAGAGCAAAATGAGAAGATTATTGAGCTTTTGATGGAGATAAAGGAGCAAAAAAAATCGTAAAATGAACGCTCTGTATTTACAAATCAAAACCATCCGAAAAACCAACTAAATAAAATTGAATTAGCGAAAGCGTAAAAAAGAGCTGTACCAAATGAGTATGTAAAACTCCGTTTGGTACAGCTTTTTTTGTATAAAAAATTATATTATCTATTCAAATGGTAGAATCGATTTTGGGATTTGTTAATATCTCAACTTCATCAACAATTCCTTAATTTCCTCATCCTGCATAAAGAGATCATGGTGCTTCTCTGTAATCTTCGCAAGTGCAACGTCATGATAGAAGAACTCCGTAAAGAACTTCACGAAAGGTTGTGACATTGTTTTCATCGCTTGCCATGATTCTTGCTCTACACCAGCAAATAAAATTTCACTATCGTCAACGATGAGTAGTAAATAACGCTCTAATGCGTTAGGTTCTTGAGCTGGGATTAAAAAATGCATGTTTTCTAGGTCAGTTTCCACTTTTCCAACTATGAGGGACTCGACTTGGACGCCTTGTTTTTCTTTTTGTTCTAGTAAAGGAAGATATTCTAAAAGGGTATCGTTCCATGCGGAGATGCGTATGGATTCTTTCGCATCTTCTATAAGTTGCCTACTTTGTACTTTAATAGAAGACTGCATTTTTAAACTCCAAACGCGGTCATCTGTAAATGATTTTTTAGAAATATTATTTTCAAGTTCTTTAATATTAGATTGGAATTCTGTCGTTAACTTTTCAATTGCTAGCTTGAGTGGTAATGCTGTATACAATTTTTTCTTTTCAGAAACAGAATCCATTACCATCCCTTTATCAATGAGTCGTGCTAACACTTCGTATATTTTTGCTTTTGGAACACCTGAATGTTTAACGATAGTTGTTGCATCTAATGGGTCATTGCTTGATACGACAACTTCATAAGCTTGGCTTTCATATTGTGAGAAACCGAATTTTTGTAGCATAGTTCCCTCCGAACGAATGAGATTATATGTTAAGGATAATGAACTATTTGTTTTTACACAAGTGTTGAGATAACAAGTAGGTTGATTGAAATGAGAATAAATTTCAAGTTTTTAAACTATATAGATTGAGCTTTCTGTTTTATCCATTATACTTAATATAGTGATTAGTATGATTAAATTTCATCGAGAAGGGGATGCTTGAGGGAAGATGTTGAGAAGTTTACGTTTAAAAATTACAGTAGTATTTTCGGTACTTATTTCTATGATGTTCGTAATATTAGGTACAGCTATGTATCAATTACAGAAAGAAAAGGAAGTGCGTTCCTTAGACCAGTATTTTCAAAATACGATGGACCTTGTGACAGAGCAACTTACGACATTTGTTCAAAGAACTGATGAAGATATGGGGTATTACGCGAACAGTGAGATGATTCGTAATATGATTCAAGATGGGGTTACTCCAGAAGAGGAAGCGTTTTTAACGAAAGAGTTTGCAGAGTATAAAAAGAATCATCCCGGTATTTTAGATTTATATATTGGTACGAAAGATAAAAAAACATTAAGTGCCAATCTTGCTGAAGGTGGGCAAGTGCCAGAAGGATATGATCCAACGACAAGAACGTGGTATAAAGATTCAGAGGCTGATGTGAAAAGGGTTCATTGGGGACAACCTTCTTATGAAATTGCGACAGGAAAGTTAAGTGTAGGGGTTTCTAAAGCAATTACAGCTCAAGATGGATCTGTATTAGGCGTTGTTGCGATGGATGTATCGCTCGGAACAATTCAGAAATTACTTCACAATATTCAATACAATAATGACGGAGAAATGTTTATTATAAATGATAAAAATATGGCTCTTGTTTATCCAGAAAAAGTAGGGAAAGATGTTTCTAAAGAGCCACTTATGAAGAGTTTAAATAAAGAGGTAATAAAATATGCTGTCACTACATTAAAAGGTGAAGATGTAGTTGTTTATAGTCAGTCATTTGATGCGATGAAATGGAAGATAGGAATCTTTTATCCGAAACAAACGATTGATGGATTGTTAAGTAGTACGAGAAATACAGTTATTATAATGGCGTGTATTAGTTTATTAGTTGGAATAGTAGCATCATATTTATTCTCAAGAAGATTAGCAAGACCATTACAACTATTAACAAATCACGTTCAAAAAGTAGCGGAAGGTGATTTAACACTACAAATGAAGGTGACAAGTAAAGATGAGGTTGGTATGCTTACGACTCACTTTAATGATATGGTTGAGCAAATGAATGAAATGGTAAGTAAAATTAAAAATAGTGTATCGACAGTACAGAAATCGACTCACAATCTGCATTATTTAACGAATGAAACTGTAGCAGCTAGTAGAGAAGTTTCAGGTGCAATGGATGATGTGAGCGGAGGCGCGTCTACTCTTGCTAATAGTGTAGATGAAGTTTCAGAACAGCTCGAGAATATGGCGCAGTCAGTGGAACAAATGAATAACTCCGTTGGTGAAATAAAAGGAGTGGCTGGCAAAGCTGAAGAGGCATCTAAGCAGGGACTCAATACGATGCGTAATTTAGTTCGTACAAGAGAACAATCATCTTCTATCGTTGTTCATACGGAAGAAGCGTCCGGTAAGTTAGAGCAAAGGGTTGGATCGATTCAAAATGTGGTAGAACTTATAAAAGGTCTTTCGGATCAAACGAATTTACTGGCTTTAAACGCTTCAATTGAAGCAGCACGTGCAGGTGAGCAAGGTAAGGGCTTTGCTGTTGTTGCGGAAGAGGTTCGGAAATTAGCTGAACAATCAAAAGAGGCAACGGGTGAGATTACAATAATGATTAGCGATGTGCAGTTAGAAGTAAAACGAGTTGTAGAAGTTGTAAGTAAATTGAAAGACATTGCGGATATATAAAATAAAGTTACGACGGAGGCGGAGACAGAATTCCGCACAATTATGTCAGTTGTAAATACTATTAGTACCTCAGTTGAAAAAATTGTAGAAGAGGTAAATAACATAGGTCACGAGCAAGAAGAAATTACAGAAGTTATGCAAACAATTGGTAGCACGAGTCAAGAGAGTGCGGCTGTTTCTGAAGAGGTAAATGCAGCAACTGAGTCACAAGTGAATCATTTAGAAAAAGTAGCTCATACGATGGAAAGTTTGACAGAGAATATGCAGGACTTAGAAAGATTGGTTGAGCAGTTTAAAGTAGAAGAGTAACGTATTAGTAAAATGATGAGAATTTCGGTAAAATAGACAATGGATATATAAGAAGCAGTAATAGGAGGAAGATTATTATGGCAATTGTTGATGTATCGATTATTCCAGTAGGAACAGGTAATCCAAGTGTTAGTGAATATGTAGCAGAAGTACAAAAGGTACTAGAGAAAAATGCTGATCGCGTGAAGTATCAATTAACACCGATGAATACAGTAATTGAAGGAGATCTTCCTGTCATTTTAGAAGTCATTCAACAAATGCATGAAGTTCCATACACGAAAGGTGCACAGCGCGTTGCGACAACAATTCGTATCGATGATCGCCGTGATAAAGTAAGTACGATGGAGAAGAAATTAAACTCTGTTCGATCAAAATTATAAGAAAAAGCAGCGATCTTCGCTGCTTTTTTCATATAGGAGGAAAATAAGATGAGTGAAAAGTTTAATGAGCAGTTTGACGGCTTGCTAGAGAAATACACGGAACTATTACTTGGAGAGAGCAACGAAGAGCGAAAAGAGCAGGTACAGAAATGGGCACTTTATTCTTATATGGCTAAGACGATGCCAGCTTTAGTGAAACATTGGAATGAGACGTATCCAGATGCAAAAGAAGAGATGGTACAGTTAATTACGAATATTAAAAAGCTGAATGATGAGAAGCGAAATGAGAAGTAAGAAGGCTTGAGATAATGTTACCTCAAGTTTTTGTTATTAATATCCTTATATAATTTACATGAAATATAAATGGTTTTGTGAGCATGTCGAATATTTTCGGCATGCTCATTTTTTCCCTAGTAAACCCGTTTTTTCTGAATGTCGAAAAATAGTTTCTTCATATTTACAAACGAGAATATAGAGTTTTAAATGTTTTGATAGTATTTTATAAATTATCTAAATAATTATTTGTATCAAATAATTTTAAACAATGATATAATTTCGAAGAGGGGTAAAAAACAGATAAATTATAGTCGTAGGGGTGAATTACATGGAACAATTAATGCGAAATTCGTTTCTTTTCTTATCTAAAAATAAAGCGCTAACAAAACTGGCTAAAAAGTACGGTTTACGCTTTGGTGCAGGTCGCTTCGTCGCAGGGGAAACGATTGAATTAGCGACAGCTGCAATTAAAGCATTAAATAAGCAAGGTCTTTGTGTAACAATCGATTATTTAGGTGAATTCGTTGATAACGAAGCGGAAGCAAATGAAATGGCCAGCGAATCGATTGAAGCGATTCGTGCAATTGGAAGAGAAGGTCTTAATTCACAGCTTTCTTTAAAGATGACTTCTATGGGATTAGATATCTCCGACGAAATCGTAATGAACAATATGCGCCGTATTTTAGAAGCTGCAAAAGAAAACGGTGTGTTTATTACAATTGATATGGAAGACTATACGCGCTGCGGAAAAACAATTGATATCTTTAAACAATTAAAATCTGAATACGATAATATTGGTACTGTTATTCAAGCTTATTTATATCGTACAGAAAAAGATATTGAAGATTTAAACGCTTATAATCCTAATTTACGTCTTGTAAAAGGGGCCTATAAAGAACCTGAAGAAGTAGCGTTCCCGGAAAAGAAAGATGTAGATGACAATTATAAAAAAATTATTAAAATGCACTTATTAAATGGAAATTACACTGCAATTGCTTCGCATGACGAAGCGATTATTGAATATACGAAAAAACTTGCGGAAGAACACAACATTCCAAGGGATCAATTTGAATTCCAAATGTTATTTGGTATTCGTACAGAGCGTCAACTTGAGCTAGTAAAAGAAGGTTACAAAATGCGCGTTTACGTGCCTTATGGAAACGACTGGTATGGCTATTTCATGCGCCGTCTAGCAGAACGTCCAGCAAACGTTGCGTTCGTATTAAAAGGTATGATCAAAAAATAACCAAGGAGAAAATACTCCTTGGTTATTTTAATTGCTGAAATGCGTAGTGCGCCATTTTCTTCGTATCAGGATATAGCTGCGTGCGAGTAGAAGATAACACGACGTTAATGACGCGTTTACCGTCTTTTTCATCAACTGTTACGACTGTGTATTTTCCGAGTGCTGATAAACCGCTTTTACTTCCAATCGCATATGGATCGTCATATAGTTCTTCTCGTCCATAGTTTGCGATTTTTGGAGATCGCTCTGAAGTATGTAGAGTTGTACGTTTTGAATTCATATATTCTAAAACAACCGGGTACTTTAATGCTTCTTTCGTAATAATAGCAATATCATAAGGTGATACTTTATTTCCAAGTGCATCAGCACCGCTTGCGTTTTTGAAAGTCGCATGCTTTGTACCGAGTTCCTTCGCTCTAGCATTCATCATTTTCACAAACTTTTCTTTTGATCCCGCAATATGTTCAGCGATTGACTCAGCGATTGGGTCTGCACTAATAATAAGCATAAGTTTTAATGCCTCATCACGTTTTAACTTTTCACCCGCGCGAAGCTTAATCTTTGCACTTTGACTTTCTGTTTTAATCGCATTCTCTGTAACCGTAATTTCTTCATCTTCTTTTACATTTTCTAGTAAGAGAAGAGTTGTCATCATCTTGGCTATACTAGCCGGATAAGAGCGTTCATCTTCACGTTTTCCATACAAAATTTCCCCTGTGTCTGCATCAATTGTAATCCCGTATTGCCCAGTAATATTAGGTTGATCTGCTCTTACAACTTGTTGCCTATGCGCATAAGAGAAGAAAATCATCCCTGTAAATAGTGTGGCAATCATTACAATCATAATTATTGTTCGTTTCATCGTCGTTCCCTCTTTTGTTTTCCATATGTACAAATAAATTGGGCAGAAAAAGCAGCCATTAATCATTATGCCACGTTCTCTGCCCAAAAATATAGCGTTATTTTTCGCCCATATTATGCTTCTTATATTGTTGGTTATTACTTTGACGCCCTTTTTCAACACCTTGATTATGCGGACCTGCATTTCCAGTTACGCTTGCTGCGCTAATTCCAGCTTTTGAAGGGTTCTTCTTAAGTTTTGCCATATATATTCCTCCAGTTTCGTCAGATTATAAAAAGGAAAAGTGCATTTTAATGAAGAAAATACACATGTATAGCATAGCCAAATGAAAGAAATATATTTATTTCAGAAAATTTTATCAATAAATATATTGCGAAAATTCAAACTGTATCATATATTTATTAGTAGAGGCTCACTCATTGATTGCGACTTATGTCGAAAAATTGAATGAGCATTCATTCAAGAATAGGGGGAGAAATGGATGTTCCAAATTAAAAAGGCTGCTGTTCTAGGTTCAGGCGTAATGGGTTCAGGGATTGCGGCACACTTAGCTAATATTGGTATTCCGACATTATTGCTTGATATTGTACCACCGGCGCTTACGAAGGAAGAAGAAGCGAAGGGACTTACATTAGAACATAAAAGTGTGAGAAATCGTTTTAGTAATACGGCTGTGCAAAAACTATTAAAGCAAAAACCAGCTCCTCTGACAGTGAAAGGAAATTTAGCACTGATTGAAGCAGGTAACTTAGAAGATGATCTTGAGCGTCTAGCTGATGTAGATTGGATTATTGAAGTAGTAGTTGAAAACTTAGATATAAAGAAGAAACTATTTGAAAAAGTAGATGCTGTTCGTAAGTCAGGCTCAATTGTGAGCTCAAATACATCAGGCATTTCCGTTGAAAAAATGGCAGAGGGTCGTTCAGACGACTTCCAGAAACACTTCTTAGGAACACACTTTTTTAACCCACCACGATATTTAAAACTTCTAGAGGTAATACCGACGAAAGAAACTGATCCACAAGTATTAAGCTTCATGAAACTATTTGGCGAAGACGTTCTTGGAAAAGGCGTTGTTATCGCAAAAGACACACCAAACTTTATTGGAAACCGCATCGGTACGTATGGATTGCTTGTAACGCTTCAAGAAATGATTAAGCGTGGCTATAGCATTGGAGAAGTTGACTCTGTAACAGGTCCATTAATTGGTCGCCCGAAGAGCGCAACGTTCCGTACATTAGATGTTGTTGGTTTAGATACATTTGTACACGTTGCAAATAACGTATATGAAAATGTACAAGAAGAAGAGCGTGATGTATTTAAAGTACCTGCTTTCATGCATGACATGCTTGATAAAAAATGGCTTGGAAGCAAAACAGGTCAAGGCTTCTTCTTAAAACAAGGAAAAGAAATTTTAGAATTAAACCCTGAAACGATGGAATACGAAGCGCGCAAAAAATTAAAAGCTGCATCCGTAGAGTTAAGTAAGCAAGAAAAAGGATTAGCGAATAAATTGAAAGCGCTTGTATACGCGAAAGATCGCGCAGGAGAGTTGTTATGGAATATTATCACACCAACTCTTTTATACTCTGCAAAACTTCATAAAGAAATTGCTGACGATATCGTTGCAATTGACCAAGCGATGAAATGGGGCTTCGGATGGGAGCAAGGACCATTCGAAATTTGGGATGCAATCGGCGTTGAAAAGTCTGTTCAAAAGATGGAAGAAAACGGCGCAGTTGTTCCTACTTGGGTGAAAGAAATGGTAGAGAAAGGTTTCACTACTTTCTATAAACATGATAACGGCGATAGTTACTATTACGACAATGGTGAATATAAGCTAATCGAACGTAACAAAAAAGCAATTTCTCTTAAGCAGTTAAAAGAGAAAAACGGTGTGTTAAAGAAAAATAGCGGAGCGAGCTTAATTGATTTAGGCGATGGTATCCTTTGCTTAGAATTCCATTCGAAGAGCAATGCAATCGGTATGGATATTACGCAAATGATTAACTACGCTGTTGATGAAGTAGAGAAAAATTATAAAGGTCTTGTTATCGGAAACCAATCGAAGAACTTTTGCGTTGGTGCGAACCTTGCAATGATCTTAATGGAAGCACAAGACGACAACTACTTTGAAATTGAGTGGGTTGTGAAAAACTTCCAAGATGCAATGACGAAAATTAAGTACTCTTCTAAGCCAGTTGTAGCGGCGCCATATGGTATGACGCTTGGCGGTGGTACAGAAGTTTGTTTACCAGCAGCGAGCATTCAAGCTTCTAGCGAAACATATATGGGCTTAGTAGAAGTAGGTGTTGGATTAATCCCTGGCGGAGGCGGTAACAAAGAGTTATACATTAAACACTTAAACAAAATGGCAAACGGTGTAGAATTCGACTTACAAAAAGTTGCGAATAAAGTATTCGAATCTGTAGCGATGGCGAAAGTTTCTACATCAGCACAAGAAGCTGTATCGAACAACTTCTTAGGCGATAAAGACGGTATTAGTGTGAATGGTGATCACTTACTATATGATGCGAAACAAAAAGCACTTTCTTTATATGAAGCAGGTTATAAAGCACCTATCCGCAAAAAGATACCAGTTGTTGGTGAGACAGGATATGCAGCGCTTGTACTTGGTGCAGAGGCAATGCATTTATCAGGTTACATTTCTGAACATGATCTGCACATTGCGAAGAAACTGGCATATGTCATTGCAGGCGGAAAAGTGCCGTACGGAACAGAAGTTGATGAGCAGTATTTATTAGATGTAGAACGTGAAGCATTTATTAGCTTAGTAAGTGAGATGAAATCACAAGCAAGAATGCAGCACATGCTTGTAAAAGGAAAACCATTACGTAACTAATAACGAGGGGAGATATCGTTCATGAGAGAAGCTGTCATTGTTGCGGGAGCAAGAACACCAATTGGAAAAGCAAAGAGGGGTTCATTAAAAACAGTTCGTCCTGACGATCTAGGGGCGTTAGTAGTAAAAGAAACGTTAAAGCGTGCGAATTATGAAGGACCAATCGATGATTTAATTTTCGGTTGTGCGATGCCAGAAGCAGAGCAAGGTTTAAATATGGCTCGTAATATCGGCGGGCTAGCAGGACTTTCTTACGATGTTCCAGCTATTACAATTAACCGTTACTGTTCTTCAGGTTTACAAAGTATCGCTTACGGAGCAGAGCGCATTATGCTTGGTCACTCTGAAGCTGTATTATCAGGCGGAGCGGAATCAATGAGTTTAGTTCCAATGATGGGACACGTTGTTCGTCCGAATAGTCGCCTTGTAGAAGCAGCACCAGAATATTATATGGGTATGGGGCATACAGCAGAGCAAGTTGCTGTGAAATATGGAATTTCTCGTGAAGAACAAGATGCATTTGCAGTAAGAAGTCATCAACGTGCTGCGAAAGCATTAGCTGCAGGGAACTTTGCGGATGAAACAGTATCTGTAGATGTGACGTTACGCTCGGTTGGATCAAACAACAAACTGCAAGAAGAAACAATCATTTTCGCACAAGACGAAGGTGTAAGAGCAGAGACGACGCTAGACATTTTAGGTAAATTACGTCCAGCATTTAATGTTCGCGGTTCTGTAACGGCTGGTAACTCTTCACAAATGAGTGACGGTGCAGCATCTGTACTATTAATGGATCGTGAAAAAGCAGTGAGCGATGGCATGAAGCCACTTGCAAAATTCCGTTCATTCGCAGTAGCTGGAGTACCACCAGAAGTAATGGGAATCGGCCCAATTGCTGCAATTCCGAAAGCGTTAAAATTAGCTGGTTTAGAGCTATCTGATATCGGTCTATTTGAACTAAATGAAGCATTCGCTTCTCAATCTATCCAAGTTATTCGTGAACTTGGTCTAGATGAAGAAAAAGTAAACGTAAACGGCGGTGCAATCGCACTTGGACATCCACTTGGCTGTACAGGAGC
Organism: Bacillus sp. SRB_331; assembly: GCF_003264175.1. NCBI lineage: Bacteria > Bacillati > Bacillota > Bacilli > Caryophanales > Bacillaceae > Bacillus > Bacillus sp. SRB_331. The sequence continues at coordinate 541,403 of NZ_NADV01000007.1, forward strand.
AAAACTAACACTATCTCTTATTCACGAAATGAAACGTCGCAACCAACAATTCGGTATCGTAACAATGTGTATCGGTGGCGGAATGGGAGCAGCGGGAGTGTTTGAATTACTATAAAAAAAGTGGAAGCGGCTCGTTCAGAATGTGAGGGGGATGGAGCTTCAGACGTAGAGGCGCTCTTTGCCTCGTAGGAAGAAGCGAAGCCATCGAACATTCTAGCCGCTGGAACTGGATTATAAAAAAAGTGCAGGTGGCTTGCTCAGAACAAGAGGACACTAAAGCAAAGAATGGAAGCAACAAAGGGGTATGAAAAATAAAAGTGAGAGTCAGCTTTCAAAAAATGAGAGAAGCGGCTTATGAAAATATAAAGGAGGAAATTTTCATGGAAAAAACAGTAGGAAATGCGGTTAAAGGCGGTAGCTTTTTAGTAGAGGAAATTACAATTGATCAAGTGTTTACGCCAGAAGATTTTTCATCTGAGCATAAAATGATTGCAAAAACGACAGAGGACTTTATCGTAAATGAAGTTCTTCCGGAGCTTGAATATTTAGAGCAACACGAATTTGATCGTTCTGTTCGTCTTTTAAAAGAAGCTGGTGAACTTGGTTTACTAGGCGCTGACGTACCAGAAGAGTACGGCGGAATTGGTCTTGATAAAGTAAGCTCAGCGTTAATCGCAGAGAAATTCTCGCGCGCTGGTGGTTTTGCAATCACTCACGGTGCTCACGTTGGTATCGGATCTTTACCAATCGTATTATTCGGTAACGAAGAGCAAAAGAAAAAATATTTACCACTACTTGCAACTGGTGAAAAATTAGCGGCATACGCATTAACTGAGCCAGGTTCAGGATCTGACGCATTAGGTGCAAAAACAACTGCACGTTTAAATGCAGAAGGTACGCATTACGTATTAAATGGTGAAAAACAATGGATTACAAACTCAGCATTTGCTGACGTATTTATCGTATACGCAAAAATAGACGGTGAGCACTTCTCAGCATTTATCGTAGAGAAAGACTACGCTGGTGTATCTACAAGCCCTGAAGAGAAGAAAATGGGTATTAAATGTTCTTCAACTCGTACGTTAATTTTAGAAGATGCGTTAGTACCGAAAGAAAACCTACTTGGTGAAATCGGTAAAGGCCATATTATTGCGTTCAACATTTTAAATATCGGCCGTTATAAATTAGGTGTTGGTACAGTTGGATCTGCGAAACGTGCAGTAGAAATTTCAGCACAATATGCAAATCAACGTCAACAATTCAAACAACCAATCGCTCGCTTCCCATTAATTCAAGAGAAACTTGCGAATATGGCAGCGAAAACATATGCAGCTGAAAGCTCTGTATATCGTACAGTAGGTTTATTCGAAAGCCGCATGAGCACATTATCTGAAGAAGAAGTAAAAGACGGTAAAGCAGTAGCAGCTTCTATCGCTGAATATGCAATCGAGTGTTCTTTAAATAAAGTATTCGGTTCTGAAGTACTAGATTATACAGTAGATGAAGGTGTTCAAATTCACGGTGGTTACGGATTTATGGCAGAGTACGAGATTGAAAGAATGTACCGCGATTCTCGTATTAACCGTATTTTCGAAGGAACGAACGAAATTAACCGCCTAATCGTACCAGGTACGTTCTTACGTAAAGCGATGAAAGGTGAATTACCACTTCTTCAAAAAGCACAAAAATTACAAGAAGAGTTAATGATGATGATGCCAGAAGAAGTAGGCGATGAGCCATTAGCACTTCAAAAATATTTAGTAACTAACGCGAAGAAAATCGGCTTAATGGTAGCTGGATTAGCTGCTCAAAAATACGGTAAAGCATTAGATAAAGAGCAAGAAATTCTTGTGAATATCGCTGACATCGTAAGCAATCTTTACGCAATGGAATCAGCTCTTCTTCGTACAGAAAAAGCAATTAAAACAACTGGTCTTGAAAAGAATAAACAAAAAGTGTTATACACTGAAGTATTCTGCCAAGAAGCATTCAACGAAATCGAAGCAGATGCGAAAGAAACACTTATCGCAGTTGAAAATGGCGACATGCTGCGCATGATGTTATCATCATTACGTAAATTAACTCGCCACACACCACTTAACGTAATTCCGAAGAAGCGTGAAATCGCTGCGAAAATTTTAGAAGATGAGCGTTATACAGTTTAATAGATGAAAGAGAACCAGTGGCCTGTTGGCTGCTGGTTTTTTGTTGATGGATTCTTGAGAAGGGCTGTTTTACATATGTATTTGTAAACGGCTTTTTTTAATGGAGGTAAAGGAGATGAAGTTAATAAGAGTAGGAACAGTTTATCAAATCGCATTTTTCCCGCATCTATTTCCAATTAACTGTTACTTTGTCGAAGAAGAAACAGGATTAACTTTAATTGATGCTGCTTTACCATTTTGTGCAAAGAAGATTTTAGAAGCGGCTCGAAAAATAGGGAAACCGATTACGAATATCGTTATTACACATGCGCATGATGACCATATAGGAGCACTTGATGCTATAAAACAAGAATTGCCGAATGTTCCGGTCTATATTTCTAAAAGAGATGCAAGTTTACTTGAAGGAGATTTGTCACTGCAACTAGGGGAACCAGACACGCAGGTAAAAGTAAGTGTGTCAAAAAGGATAAAGACGATTCCAGATATTCTTCTTCAAGAGGGAGATCAAATAGGTTCCCTTGTAGCGATTGCAGCTCCAGGTCATACACCGGGATCAATGGCGTTTTTAGACACGAGAAATGATGCACTCATTGTTGGAGATGCATTTCAAACGAGAGGCGGGATAGCGGTAGCGGGGCAATTGAAGTGGCTTTTTCCGTTTCCTATGTTTGGTACTTGGGATGCAGAAGTTTCATTAACGAGTGCTCAGAAATTGCTGGAGTATAAGCCGTCTATATTGGCGACAGGGCATGGGAAGATGATTGAAAATCCATTACCACAAATGCAACGGGCGATTGAAGAAGCAAAGCGGAATTTAACAAGGAAGAGCCTCAAATAATTTAGAGGCTCTTTTTTGCTAGATAATATTATTTTGATGGTTTTAAAAATGTGTATATGGCTAAGGAAAAACAAAGGAAAATAAATACGATAGGATCTTGATATGGATTAGGTTCAGAGCCTTTCTGGATTTCTGTAAGGAAGTCATGTGTTTTCATGTTTATTTCTCCTTTCATTAATAATTTATTATTTGGTGTAAAAGAAGACGAGAGATGATGAATAAGAAAAATAGTGGAATTGCAAAGAATGAGAAGTAATTTAAAGGGATTTTCATGTTTATTATTTTATAGTATATGCCTATATTTTAATGTGAAAATAAAAGTTAAAAATATGTAATTTTGCATATTCGAACACGCGTGTAAAAAAATGAAAAGTAGGCTTTGTATACTGCGATTTTTTTTATGTATACAATCCAAAAAAATCCAAATACTAATGACGAATGAAAAAAGAAAGGCGGGTATGTCCTATGCAAAATTTAACAGAGCTTGAAGTAGAAAACTTACGTCATTTAATTGGTGGCCATGCGACGATTATTAACAAATTGGACCAGTATGCACAGGCTTGTACAGATCCACAACTAAAGCAAATGCTACAAAAGGATGCGCAAGATGCACGAAATACGAAACAGCAGTTAATGACTTTTTTAGGATAGGAGGAAGAGAGATATGAATGAAAAAGATATGGTAAATGATTATTTAGCAGGATTAAATGCAAGTTTAACAAGTTATGCAAATTATATTTCTCAGTCTGATAATGAACAGTTACATCAAACGTTAATTCAAATTCGTAATCAAGATGAATCTCGTCAACGTAATATGTATGAATACGCAAAGCAAAAAAGTTATTATAAGCCGGCAGCGCCTGCTAATCCAATGATTGTACAGCAATTAAAAAGTCAATTAAGTGCGGAATAATAGGATGAAAAAAACGAGCGAATGAAGTCGCTCGTTTTTTTTGTTTTGTCCCGCATTAACGGGCAGTAAGCCCCCCACCTCAAAATTTAGCGAAAGCAAAGAAGTTAGGTGGGGGATCAACTGCCCGTAAAAGCCCGATTGGTTCAACTAATAATCAGTGGGGGATGAACAAAACCACCACTGATTAAAGTTTCACTTTATATATGTCAATAAATACATAAAAAATATTTTTCCGGTTGTAACAAATATGACGAAAATGTAATATAACAATTCACAAAAAGGACAAAAACTTTGCTCAATATTTCACAAAGTATCCATGGTTTCTATCGTGAGAACCTCTATAATTAGGGGTGTAAAGAACGAAAGAAATAGACTACATGATCAATTAGGAGAGATTGCTATGAATAGAAACACAAGAAAAATTGCAATTATCGGTACTGGATTAGTTGGATCAAGCTGTGCGTATTCCATTGTAAACCAAGGGATTTGCGAAGAGCTATTGTTAATTGATATAAATCATGAACGTGCAGTTGGAGAAGCGATGGATTTATCGCACTGCATTAACTTTACAAATACAAGAACAAAAGTATATGCAGGAAGTTATGAAGACTGCAAAGATATGGACATTGTCATTATTACAGCAGGACCAGCGCCGAAGCCTGGACAAAGTCGTTTAGACACTTTAGGAGCCAGCGCTAAGATTATGGAGGGTGTTGTTGGCGGAGTAATGGAAAGTGGATTTGATGGCATTTTCTTACTCGCATCGAACCCAGTTGACATTATTACATATCAAGTGTGGAAGCTATCTGGATTACCTAGAAATCGTGTGATTGGTACAGGTACATCACTAGATTCTTCTCGCTTAAGAACAATTTTATCTGAAATGTTACATGTAGACCCTCGTAGTATTCATGGGTATTCATTAGGAGAACATGGTGATTCTCAAATGGTTGCTTGGTCTCACGTAACTGTTGGTGGAAAGTCGATTTTACAAATTTTAGAAGAGAAAAAAGACCAATTTGGTGAAATAGATTTAGATGAAATTGTTGAGAAGACTGCAAAAGCTGGATGGGAAATTTATAAGCGCAAAGGAACTACTTATTACGGAATCGGAAATTCTTTAGCTTATATTGCTCGCTCAATTTTCAATGATGATCACCGTGTTATCGCTGTTTCAGCTATTTTAGATGGTGAATATGGCGAATACGATATTTGTACAGGAGTACCAGCAATTATTACTAGAGATGGTATAAGAGAAGTGGTAGAACTAAACTTATCAGAAGATGAAGAAAGTCGCTTTGCAAAATCAAACGATGTTTTACGCGATTATATGAAAACAATTGGTTACTAAATTATAGGAGAAGGTGAAACAAATGAAGGAATATATAATGTCTCGTGTGTTTAAAGCTTCTGCCGGAATCGCACAGGGTATTTTCGTATCCCTTGGAATTGGTTTGCTGATCGAAAATATAGGAAGAATTGTTGATATCCCATTACTTATTACAATCGGAGTTGTTGCAAAATCACTTATGGCACCAGCAATTGGAGCCGGGATTGCCTTTATGCTCGGTGCAAACGGACTCGTAATTTTCTCAGCGATGGTAGCTGGAGCAATTGGAGCTGGTTCAATTTCAATTACTGAAGCTGGTCTCATCATTAAAACAGGTGAACCAATCGGTGCATTATTAACAGCGACTTTAGCAGTTTATATTGGTAAACGATTAAGTGGAAAAACTGCTTTAGATATGATGCTCGTTCCATTTGCAGCAATATTAGGTTCTGGTTTAGTCGGTATTTGGTTAGCTCAAAATATTAGCCCAGTTTTAAATACAGTTGGAGCATTCATTAAAGATAGTTCAGCTGGTAGCCCGTTTATCGCTTCTATCGTGATTGCTGTAGTTTGGGGATTGTTACTTATCTCTCCAGCTTCATCAGCTGCGTTAGCGATAGCGCTTAGCTTAGACGGTGTTGCAGGCGGTGCAGCACTTGCAGGATGTGTTGCTCAATTTATCGGATTCTCTGTTATTTCAGCGAAAGAAAATAACTTAGGCGGCATATTAGCTCAGGCACTTTGTACTCCAAAAGTGCAGTTACCGAACATTACTAAAAATCCAATGATTCTCGTCCCAACTGTCGTCGCCAGTGCAATAGTTGGTCCAGTATCGGCACTAATTTTCCAACTGGAAGCAGGAAAAGAAATTGCAGGTCTTGGATTAAGCTCTCTTATCGCACCAATTAATTTAATTTCCAGCCAAGGGTGGGAAGTTGTCCCAGCGATGGTAATCACTTATATCATCATTCCAGTAGCTGTTTCTTATATACTTTACATTGCTCTTAAAAAAGCAGGTCGTATTCATTCTGGTGACATGACTGTACCACAATCTTAATTTGAAAATCTCCTTAATATAGAGAAAAGCAGACTGAAGCCACAGTCTGCTTTTTACATTTTTTGATTTTGTTTTACTGGAACACGTACGGTTTCTTTTGCTAATAACAACTGAACACCGAAGTAAAGTACGCTTGCAAGCGTCATTCCAGAAATGGCGTCTACAAATGCATGCTGCTTCGTAAATAATGTTGATAAAATAATAAGCGTACCGAAGAAAGTAAGGATGTAATATTCCAAAGTATGCTGTTCTCTACGCTTAAAGGCAGCTAACATAATTACAAATGTCGTAAGGACATGAATGCTTGGGAAGCAGTTTACTGGATGATCAATACTATAAATATAGCGGACTAGTTCGGAAAATACATCTGTTCCAACGACGGTTGGGCGTGGTACAGTTGTCTGCCAAAAAAAATAAATCGAAAAACAAGCAAGTTTTCCAAGAATTACACTACTTAAAGTGACATAATATTGCTTTCGATCAGCAAAACAGTAATAAATAAGTGCACCGTATAAGTATGGAAACCAAAGTAAGTAAGGAATAATGAATGCTTTCACAAATGGAATCCAATTATCTACTACAGTTGTGACATCTACTGCGTGAACAGTAGATTTATTTAATACATCGTAAAGGGGACTTACGAGTACGAGTAGAAGTATATAACTTAACGGAAGAAGAGATGAAAGTTTAAATTTCTTCATGATAATCTCCTATGTTTTAGTAATGTAAATAAATTCAATTGATTATAATATAGAAAATCCAATTGGGCTATCGATTTTACTTACATTTTCTTGAATTCACCTTACATTTTTGTCACTTGACTTAAAAGAGGGGGAGGGTGCTATATGAAGCGTTCACTGTATTTCTTAGTTTTTATATTGTTATGCCTAGTGAGTACTGGGTGTGCAAAAGATAAAGAAGGAGAGAATTTAGAATATAACGGGAGAGCACTCGTCATTGGAGTTGTTGGTGAAAAGCCGAAAGATACATTTAGAAATATAAAGTTTGAAAAAGTGAAGTTAGAAGAACTGAAAAAGGAATCTGGAGCAGTAGATGGTTTTCTAATAATGAAAGAGCACTTTCAAGAAGCTTCGAAAGAGCAGTATAAAGATTTATTTTTATCGTTAAAGAAACCAGTGTTTTTTATTGGCTTACAAGATAAATCATATTCGACTTTTATTACAAAAAATATAGAGTATAACAGTGCACCAAAAGATGTAAATGCTATGTACGCGCAAGGTTTTGCAAATATTGGAAGTGGCGAAGGGCAACAATGGGGAGTTGGTTTATCGAATGGTGGAAATACAGAAGAAAGTATTCATAATATGTATATAGTAGTGTTTCAAACCATTTCGGACTATTTAAGTCGATGATGAAGGAGCCTGTAAACGAGGCTTCTTATTTTTTAAATAAAGTGAAACTTTAATCAGTGGGGGTTTTGTCCATTCCCCACTGATTATTAGCCCGCACCAATCAGGCTTTTACGGGAAGTTATCTCCCACCTAAATTCCTTGCATTTGCCGAATTTCGAGGTGGGAGTCTTACTGCCCGTTAATGCGGGATAAACGTTTGTTTAAGATATATGTTCGGTATAGAAAATCCTGTATTCCAAAGGTGATATAGAAAAACATGAAATTAATCAAACGTTTGTTTAAGAGGTATGTTCGGTATGGAAGAATTCATGTATTCCAAAGGCTGGGGTAGAAAAACATGAAATTAATCAAACGTTTGTTTAAGGTATATGTTCGGTATAAAAGAATCTACGTATTCCGAAGGTTGAGGTAGAAAAATATGAAATTAATCAAACGTTTGTTTAAGATATATGTTCGGCGTGGGATGAGAAAAAATTTTTAAAAAATTATATATTTATTTTTTCTTAATAAATGGCGGAAAAATAAGAAAAATTAGCAGGATTATTAAAAATTATCACGAAATAAGTAAAAGTTTAGCGAATAATCGTTTGAAATAATAAAATGTTTTCTATATGATAAAGGTAAAGGTTAGTAAAAAAGTAGGTGAATTTATGACAGTAACATTTTATTCATATCCAAAATGTGGCACATGTCAAAAAGCAAAGAAATGGTTTGAGGCAAACGATGTAGCATATGAGATGATTCATATTGTTGAAAATCCACCGTCAAAAGAAGATTTACGTAATTTACATGAGAAAAGTGAATTACCATTAAAAAAATTCTTTAATACAAGTGGAATGCGTTACCGCGAACTTGGTTTAAAAGATAAGTTAAAGGATGCAAGCGAAGACGAAATGTATGAGCTTTTAGCATCTGATGGCATGTTAATTAAACGTCCAATTGTAACAGATGGAACGAGTGTAACACTTGGTTTTAACGAAGAGCAGTTTGAAAGTGTGTGGAAAAAGTACCAATAAGGTATTTTTACATAATTAATACATTCACTGGAGGTACAGTCATGAGCATTCCAAATAATTTACGTTACTCTGAAGAACACGAATGGGTAAAAACAGAAGGTAATGCGGTTGTTATCGGTATTACTCATTTTGCGCAAGGTGAGTTAGGCGATATCGTATTCGTTGAACTTCCTGAAGTAGGTGCAACAATCCAAGCTGACGAGCCATTCGGAAGCGTAGAATCTGTTAAAACAGTTTCTGAATTATACGCACCTGTAAGTGGTAAAGTTGTAGCAGTAAACGAAGAATTAAGTGACCAACCAGAACTAGTTAACGAATCTCCATACGAGGGTGCATGGATGGTTAAAGTTGAACTTTCTGATGCAAGCCAAGTTGAGAAGTTATTAACTGCAGAAAAATATGCAGAAATGACAAACCAAGACTAATTATAGTCGAAGAAAAAGGACAGCCTTTGTGCTGTCCTTTTTTATGTTGTGTACATAATGAATTTAAAAACATATATATTAATTATTATGTAGGAGAACGTTTTTGAAAAACTTTTTTCATGGAGGCTTCATGCTGAGCGAGCCGCTTGCGCTTTTCTTTTGCAAAAATAAACAGGAAACAACATGAAAATAACGAATATACTATATACTAAGTTAAAGGTTGTATAGTATATGGTGATCGGGTGATGACATATGATTTATGTGGAAAAAGTCATTATTGTAGAAGGTAAATCGGATAGAAGAAAGATTGAATCTATTATTCGTGAACCAGTGGAAATTGTTTGTACAAATGGTACAATTGGTTTGTCGAAAATGGATGAGCTCATTGATCAATTTTTTGATAAGGACGTATATGTGCTAGTGGATGCTGATGATGCAGGAGAAAAGTTAAGGAAACAATTCCGAAAAGAATTTCCGCAAGCAGAGCATATTTATATTGATCGCTCGTATCGCGAGGTGGCGACTGCGCCTTCTTCACATTTAGCAAATGTATTATGGGGAGCAGACATTGACGTTTATACAGAATATTTACGGTAAGGAATGATAGAAGTGATTGATTGGACAGGTGCCGAAGCTACAGCCCTAATAGGAAATGAAGAAAAAACAGTGTTATATGTGTATACACCAATGTGTGGAACATGCCAATTGGCAAAGAAGATGTTAACGGTCGTTGAGATGACGATTGAAGATTTGAAAATTGGAATGTTAGATTTAAATTATGCCCCGCATTTAGCGAAAGAGTATGGGATAGAAAGTGTACCGTGTTTACTTATTTTTGAAAATGGGACACTGATGAAGAAAATATATGCATTTCATTCGGTTGAATATTTATATACGGAATTAAAGTAGGCGGCAAAGTTTTTGCCGCCTCGACATATTTCTTGGGAAATATGTCGACATGCGTGATAGATACAGTATTTGTCGAGCGAAAATAACAGGATTGCCCTTTAATAAGAGGGAATGGTATGTAATAGAAAGTGATATGAGGGATGTGGTTTAGGATGAAATTATATTCTTTGCTTCAATCATTTGTAAATTACGCTAATGGTCAATATCATTTAGAACCGCTTTTAAGGCAAGGAGAAAGAACTGTTAATTTTCGTTTTGGAGATGAATGCTGTTCGTTACAAATTTCAAGAGATTATATAGAACTTTTGAAAGAGGCGAGAGGAACGGAACAAATCGTTTGTTTAGAGGAAGAGGATGTACAAAAATTAGTGACTGGAAATATGAGGTTGCAAAAGTTAATGAGTGATGGACGGGTACAATATTCTGGAACGTATCGAACGATGTTATTAGTTGAATCGATGTTTCATATATGTAAACCGATGTCAGTAGGAGCTTAAAATTCTGAAGTTTCTTTTTTTACGAAAATTTCTGTTGACAGAGCGTGTGGATATTGATACAATTCAATTCATAAAATATAGACAATTTCATAAATTTTAAATCAGACGAAAATTTAATCTGATTTCTCTTATTAAGAGAGGTGGAGGGACTGTGCCCTGTGAAGCCCGGCAACCGTCAACTTATGTTGAAATGGTGCCAATTCCTGCAAAGCAAATGCTTTGAGAGATGAGAGAGAGGGATAATGTTGTTATATACGCATATAAACCTTTCTGCTTCTCTAGAAGCGGAAAGGTTTTTTGTTGTTTGAATGCGGAGGACATTCAAATAATAAGAGGAGCTATAACGATGGACTACACGCATGAAAAATAAAAAAATGCGGAGTCTATCCAAACAAAAAAGGGGTGAACATCATGATCTTATTAGAAAATGTAAAGAAAATATATAAGGCAAAAAGCGGTGATGTCACTGCTGTAGATAACGCCAACTTAAAAGTAGATAAGGGTGAAATATTTGGTGTTATTGGATATAGTGGCGCTGGGAAAAGTTCGTTAATCAGATTGTTTAATCAGTTAGAGAAACCAACTTCTGGCCAAATTACAATTGCGAATCGTGTGATTTCAGCGATTACTGGAAATGAACTTCGTAAGGCAAGACAAGAAATCGGAATGATTTTTCAGCATTTCAACTTACTTTGGTCACGAACTGTGCGTGAAAATATCGCATTCCCACTTGAAATTGCAGGTGTCGATAAGGCGGAGAGAAGAAAACGTGTCGATGAGTTAATTCATCTTGTTGGATTAGAAGGAAGAGGAGACGCGTACCCATCTCAGCTAAGTGGTGGACAAAAGCAGCGCGTCGGGATTGCGAGAGCGTTAGCAAATAATCCACAAGTACTTTTATGTGATGAAGCAACGTCAGCTCTTGATCCGGAAACGACAGATCAAATTTTAGATTTATTGTTAGATATTAATAAGCGTCTCGGCTTAACAATTGTATTGATTACGCATGAGATGCACGTTATTCGCAAAATTTGTAATCGAGTTGCTGTAATGGAGAAAGGGAAAATCGTAGAAACGGGTCCAGTACTTGACGTATTCCGTAATCCACAGCAAGACATTACAAAACGATTTGTACAGCAGTTAACTGATTCTGAAGATACAAATGAAACGATTGAAAGTTTAATAGAAAAGTATCCAGATGGAAAAGTAATTCGTTTGCAGTTTGTCGGTGAAGCGGTAGAAAGACCGGTACTTCAAAGGTTAATGCAGCGCGGTGATATAGAAGTTAGCATTTTGCAAGGAAATATCGCGCAAACGAATAACGGCTCTTACGGAAGTTTAGTCGTTCATTTAAATGGTGAAGAAACAGCGATCCAGCAAGCAATAGAAGGGATTCATCAAGATCAAGTAGAGCTGGAGGTGATTGCACATGGATAAGTTAATCGCAAATATTGATTGGAATCAAATGTTAGAAGCAACTGGTGAAACGTTATATATGACGGCAATCGCAGCGCTTGCCACATTTGTTTTAGGACTTATTTTAGGACTATTACTCTTTATGACAGCGAAAGATAATTTATGGGAAAATAAAGCGATTAATACGGTGATTGGAGCGTTCGTAAACATTTTCCGTTCTATACCGTTCATCATTTTAATTATTTTATTAATCCCGTTCACAAAGATTCTTCTTGGAACAATACTCGGAGCGAGTGCAGCGCTGCCAGCTTTAATTATTGGAGCGGCACCATTTTACGCGAGAATGGTTGAAATCGCACTTCGTGAAATTGATAAAGGTGTAATTGAAGCTTCAAAAGCGATGGGAGCAAAAACAAGCACAATTATTTTGAAGGTGTTAATTCCAGAATCGTTACCAGCGTTAGTATCTGGTATTACGGTTACGACTATTGCTTTAGTAGGCTATACAGCAATGGCAGGTGTTGTTGGTGCTGGTGGTCTTGGAACACTTGCTTACTTAGAGGGATTCCAGCGTGGAAATAACGATGTAACAATCGTTGCGACAATTTGTGTATTACTCGTTGTATTTTTAATTCAGTGGATTGGTGATAGTTTAACGACTCGAATAGATAAAAGATAATGAAAACAGGGGGATATTTCAAATGAAAAAATTATTACTTACAGCACTTATTTCAACTTCAATTTTTGGGTTAGCTGCTTGTGGCGGGAAAGATAAAGATGAAAAGAAACTTGTTGTTGGTGCTTCTAACGTACCGCACGCTGAAATTTTAGAAAAGGCAAAGCCATTACTTGAGAAAAAAGGAATTGAGTTAGAAATTAAAAAATTCCAAGACTACGTGTTACCGAATAAATCGTTAGCAGATAAAGAATTAGATGCGAACTACTTCCAGCACATTCCGTATTTAGAAAAGGAAATTAAAGATAAAAAATATGACTTTGAAATAGCAGGAAAAATTCATTTAGAACCGATTGGTGTGTATTCTCAAAAATATAAGAGCTTAAAAGAACTTCCAAACGGGGCGACAATTATTATGAGTAATTCTGTTACTGATCATGGTCGTGGTTTAGCAATTTTACAAAAAGAAGGCATTTTAAAAATTAAAGACGGAGTAGAGCCAGTTAAAGCAACACCAAAAGATATTGCAGATAATCCGAAAAACTTAAAATTCAAAACAGATATTGAGCCAGGTCTATTGCCACAAGTGTATAACAATAAAGAAGGTGATGCGGTTCTAATTAATTCTAACTATGCAATTGATGCGAAATTAAACCCAGAAAAAGATGCAATTGCAATTGAAGGCGATGATTCTCCATACGCAAACGTAGTAGCTGTTCGTAAAGGCGATAAAGATAAAAAAGAGATTAAAGCTCTTATAGAAGTACTGCATTCTAAAGAAATTGAAGACTTTATTACTAAAGAATATAAAGGGGCAGTTGTTCCTGTAAAAGAATAATTGCGGAAAAAGGGCTGGTGTATGCCGGTCCTTTTTTTACTACATAACTATAGGGGAGAAGGGGACATCATATGAAAAAGATTCTATTGTCAGTTGTTACAGCATTATCTGTATTTACATTAGCCGCTTGCGGGGGGAAAGAGGAGAATAAGCTTGTTGTTGGAGCTTCTAACGTGCCGCACGCTGTTATTTTAGAGAAAGCACAGCCGATATTAGAGAAAAAGGGTATTAAATTAGAGATTAAAAAATTTCAGGACTATGTTCTGCCGAATAAAGCGTTAGCGGATAAAGAAATTGATGCGAACTACTTCCAGCACATTCCTTACTTAGATAAAGAAATTCAAGAAAAGGGATATAAAATTGTAAACGCAGGAAAAATCCATTTAGAGCCAATGGGCATTTATTCTAAGAAATATAAAAGTTTAAAAGAACTTCCAGATGGCGGAACAGTTATTATGAGTAATAACGTAGCGGAGCGTGGCCGTATGCTCGCATTGTTACAAAAAGGCGGCGTTATTAAATTAAAAGACGGTGTAGATGTTGTTAAAGCAACAGTAAAAGATGTTGTAGAAAATCCGAAAAATTTAAAGTTTAAAACAGATGTAGAACCTGGACTTTCACCGAAGCTGTACGAAAACAATGAAGGTGATGCTTTATTTATTAATTCAAACTACGCAATTGATGCGAAATTAAATCCAACAAAGGATGCAATTGCAATTGAAGGATCAGACTCTCCTTATGCAAATATTATCGCAGTTCGTAAAGGTGACGAGAAGAAAAAAGAAATTAAAGAGTTAGTAGATGTATTGCATTCAAAAGAAATTCAAGACTTTATCAATAAAGAATATAAAGGTGCTGTACTTCCAGTAAATGAATAAGTGCAGGAAAGGATTGGGAAATTCCCAGTCCTTTTTTCTTTATATATATAAGAAGAAAAGTGTATCATATAAGGATGCAAGGGAAATACTTATATACATTTGTGAAAAAATTGTTACTTTTTTTCGTCGTTTGCGATATCATTTTATTTGCTATAAGATTAGAATGAGAATAAAATGAGAATATGAACGTTTTAGGAATTTTTAAAATGTATATAGAGGATTAATGGAGGTATTGAGATGGCTGGTTCTACATTAACGGTTAAAGACTTACACGTATCAATCGACGGTAAAGAAATTTTAAAAGGTGTAAACCTTGAAGTAAAAGGTGGAGAAATCCACGCAATTATGGGACCTAACGGAACAGGTAAATCAACTTTATCTTCTGCGATTATGGGTCACCCAAAGTATGAAGTAACAGAAGGTAGCATCATCATCGACGGTGAAGATGTATTAGAAATGGAAGTAGACGAGCGCGCACTAGCAGGTCTATTCTTAGCAATGCAATATCCAAGTGAAATTAGCGGAGTAACAAACGCTGACTTCTTACGTTCTGCAATTAATGCACGTCGTGAAGAAGGCGAAGAAATTTCTCTTATGAAATTTATCCGTACATTAGATAAAAACATGGAATTCCTAGAAATGGATCCAGAAATGGCACAACGTTACTTAAACGAAGGTTTCTCTGGCGGTGAGAAAAAACGTAATGAGATTCTTCAATTAATGATGATCGAGCCAAAAATTGCAATCTTAGATGAAATCGACTCAGGTCTTGATATCGATGCATTAAAAGTTGTATCTAAAGGTATTAACCAAATGCGCGGCGAAGAGTTCGGTTGCCTAATGATTACGCATTACCAACGTTTATTAAACTACATCACTCCAGACTTCGTTCACGTTATGATGAACGGTCGTATCGTTAAATCTGGTGGCCCTGAGCTTGCACAACGTCTAGAAGCTGAAGGTTACGACTGGATTAAAAAAGAATTAGGTATTGAAGACGAAACAGCAGAGCAAGAAGCGTAAGAGAGGAGCATAAACATGACAATCGGTACATTACCTTTCGATCAAGAAACAATCCGTCAGCGCGCAAGCGAAGTAAACGAAGCTGCTTGGTTGACTGAGTTCCGCTTACAAGCTCTTGCACAAGCAACTGAACTTCCAATGCCAACGCCTGATAAAACGAAAATTGAAAAATGGGACTTTATCGGAAAAGGCGACGCTGCTAAGCAAGAGCCTGTAAGTTCTTTAACAGAGCTTCCAGAAGCAGTGAAAAACTTAATCGATGAAAATAACAGCGTATTAGTACAACGTACTGGTACAACTGCTTTCGTTTCTTTAGCAGACGAAGCAAAAGAAAAAGGTGTTATTTTTACAGACATCGTAACAGCTGCAACAGAGCATGCTGAATTAGTACAAAAGTACTTAATGAAAGACGGCGTGAAAGTAGACGAGCATCGTCTAACTGCACTTCATGCTGCATTAATCAACGGCGGTGCATTCGTATATGTTCCGAAAAACGTTGTTCTTGAAACTCCACTTCAAGCTGTATTCTTAGTAGACGGCGAAGAAGCTAACGTATATAACCACGTATTATTCGTAGCTGATGCGAACAGTACTGCAACATATGTAGAAAACTACGTTGCAAATGAAAATGCTAAAGGTATTGCAAATATCGTAGCAGAAGTAATCGTGGAACAAGGCGCACAAGTGAAATTCGGTGCGGTTGATCTATTAGCAAAAGACGTAACAACTTACGTTAACCGCCGCGGCATTGTTGGACGCGACGGCCGCATTGATTGGGCTCTAGGCCTTATGAATGACGGAAACACAATTTCAGAGAACGTTACGAATTTAATGGGCGACGGATCATATGCTGATACAAAAACAGTAACAATTGGCCGTGGTAACCAAACACAAAACTTTACAACTAAAGTTGTTCATTTCGGTAAACACTCTGAAGGTTGGATTTTAAAACACGGAGTACAAAAAGATAGTGCAACATCTATCTTTAACGGAATTGGTAAGATTGAACACGGTGCATCTAAATCAAATGCACAACAATCTTCTCGCGTTCTTATGTTAGATGAAAAAGCTCGTGGTGATGCAAACCCAATTCTTTTAATCGATGAAGATGATGTAATGGCAGGTCACGCAGCTTCAGTAGGCCGCGTAGATCCATACCAATTATACTACTTGATGAGCCGTGGGATTCCAAAACGCGAGGCAGAACGTTTAGTCATCCATGGATTCTTAGCACCTGTAGTAAATGAGCTTCCAATTGAAGGAGTAAAGGCACAGCTTGTTGAGGTAATTGAAAGGAAAGTTCGCTAATGAATATTCATGAAATACGCAAACAGTTTCCAATTCTTGATCAAAAAGTGAACGGCAAACAACTTGTTTATTTCGATAGTGCAGCAACTTCTCAAAAACCAATTCAAGTCATTGAAACGTTAGAACGTTACTATAAAGAATATAATTCTAACGTGCATCGCGGTGTTCATACGCTCGGTACGAAAGCTACCGACGCGTATGAAGGTGCACGTGAGAAAGTTCGCAAGTTTATTAATGCGAAATCAATGGAAGAGATTATTTTCACGCGCGGAACGACAACTGCATTAAATACAGTAGCAGCTAGCTATGGTCTTGATAATGTAAATGAAGGCGATGAAATCGTCATCTCTTACATGGAGCACCATAGTAACATCATTCCGTGGCAACAAGTTGCGAAGAAAACTGGTGCAACTTTAAAATACCTTCCGCTTCAACTAGACGGTACAATTTCTTTAGAAGATGTTCGTCAAACAGTTACACCGAATACAAAAATCGTTTCTATCATGCACGTTTCTAACGTACTTGGAACGATTAATCCTGTAAAAGAAATCGGAGCAATCGCACATGAAAACGGTGCAATCATGATCGTTGATGGAGCACAAAGTGCACCTCATATGAAAGTGGATGTACAAGATTTAAACTGTGATTTCTACGCATTATCTGCTCATAAGATGTGCGGACCAACAGGTGTCGGCGTATTATATGGTAAGAAAGAATTGCTAAACAATATGGAACCAATTGAATTTGGTGGTGAAATGATTGATTTCGTAGACTTACAAGAGTCTACTTGGAAAGAGCTTCCGTGGAAGTTCGAAGCAGGTACACCGATTATCGGTAATGCAATCGGACTTGGTGCGGCAATTGATTTCCTAGAAGAAATCGGTCTTCATAATATTGAAAAGCATGAACATGAATTAGCGCAATACGCTTTAGAGAGACTATCAGAAGTAGATGGCGTTACAATTTATGGTCCAAAGCATCGCGCTGGTCTAGTTACATTTAATATTGAAGACGTACATCCTCACGATGTAGCAACTGTATTAGATGTAGAAGGCATTGCGGTTCGCGCAGGACATCACTGTGCACAACCGCTTATGAAGTGGCTAAAAGCTTCTTCTACAGCACGTGCGAGCTTCTATTTATATAATACAAAAGAAGAAATTGATACATTTGTTGAATCACTAATCAAGACAAAGGAGTATTTCACAAATGTCATTTAATAATTTAGATACGTTATATCGTCAAGTTATTATGGATCATTATAAAAATCCTCGTAACCATGGCGTGTTAGAAGATAGTGTTACCGTTAACTTGAACAATCCAACTTGCGGCGATCGTATTCAACTTACGATGAAAGTAGAAGAGGGTATTGTACAAGAAGCGAAGTTTGAAGGCGAAGGATGTTCAATTTCAATGTCTTCAGCTTCAATGATGACACAAGCAGTAAAAGGAAAGAAAATTGAAGAGGCTCTTAAGCTTTCTAAAATTTTCTCTGACATGATGCTAGGAAAAGAGTATGATGACAGCATTGATTTAGGAGATATTGAAGCATTACAAGGCGTATGCAAGTTCCCGGCACGTATTAAATGTGCAACATTAGCGTGGAAAGCGTTAGAAAAGGGCTTAAACGAAGATAAGTAATGTTAAAGGTTCCTAAAAACGAGGTTATATAAGGAGGGACACACCAACATGGCGAAGCAACTGCCAGATATCGGCGATTATAAATATGGTTTCAAGGATAAAGACGTTTCGATTTTCCGTGCTGGACGCGGTTTAACAAAAGAAATCGTTGAAGAGATTTCACGTATGAAAGAAGAACCACAGTGGATGTTAGACTTCCGTTTAAAATCACTGGATAAGTTCTATGAAATGCCAATGCCACAATGGGGCGGCGACTTAAACGACTTAGATTTCGATGAAATTACGTACTACGTAAAACCATCTGAGAAATCTGAGAAGTCTTGGGATGAAGTACCTGAGGAAATTAAAGCGACATTTGATAAATTAGGTATTCCTGAAGCTGAGCAAAAATATTTAGCTGGTGTATCTGCACAGTACGAATCTGAAGTTGTATACCACAACATGAAAGAAGACCTAGAAGATCTAGGAGTCGTCTTCAAAGATACAGATAGCGCATTAAAAGAGAACGAAGATATTTTCCGTGAGCATTTCGGAAAAGTAATCCCGCCAACAGACAACAAATTCTCTGCATTAAACTCTGCAGTTTGGTCTGGTGGATCATTCATCTACGTTCCAAAAGGTATTAAAGTTGATACACCACTTCAAGCGTATTTCCGTATTAACTCTGAAAATATGGGACAATTCGAGCGTACGCTTATCATCGTAGACGAAGGCGCACACGTACACTACGTAGAAGGTTGTACAGCACCTGTTTACACTACTAACTCACTTCATAGTGCGGTAGTAGAAATCATCATTAAGAAAGATGCATATTGCCGTTATACAACAATCCAAAACTGGGCGAACAACGTATACAACCTAGTTACAAAACGTGCGGTTTGTGAAGAAAACGCAACGATGGAATGGATTGACGGTAACATCGGATCTAAATTAACGATGAAATACCCAGCAGTTATCTTAAAAGGCGAAGGCGCTCGTGGTTTAACATTATCTATCGCGATTGCTGGTAAAGGCCAACACCAAGATGCTGGTGCGAAAATGATTCACTTAGCACCAAACACGTCTTCAACAATCGTTTCTAAATCGATTGCGAAGCATGGTGGTAAAGTAACTTACCGTGGTATCGTACAATTCGGACCAAAAGCGAAAAACTCTCGCTCTAACATCGAGTGTGACACGTTAATCATGGATAACCAATCTACATCTGATACAATTCCTTACAACGAAATCAAAAACGATTACGTTTCACTTGAGCACGAAGCGAAAGTATCTAAAGTATCAGAAGAACAATTATTCTACCTAATGAGCCGCGGTATTTCTGAGCAAGAAGCTACAGAAATGATCGTAATGGGCTTCATCGAGCCATTCACTCGCGAACTTCCAATGGAATACGCAGTTGAAATGAACCGTCTAATCAAGTTTGAGATGGAAGGTTCTATTGGTTAATATACAACATAAAAAAGCGCNNGCGCTTTTTTATGTTGTATATTCGGGTTCGACTGTAAGATACCAGGGTGGGTGTTTAATGAAATATATCGACCACAACTCGGAATATATCGGCGGTTCGACAAGGAATATCGATTTGTCGACAAAGTAAGACAAAAGAAATCCCTCATATCCCCCTCAACATTTAAATACGAGAGGAGCACCTATATGGAAGTAAGACAAAGATACTGACAAATCTCCTCCCCCCACCAACTAGAATCATTTCACAAAAATTCCCCCCTCAAACTAATCAACAGACTAGAAAAAGTAATATAAAGTTTTCCATATTAAAAGGGCAATCTTTGGCTTTTTCTTATAATGCGAGTACAATGTAGAATAGCAAGAAAAGACGAAAAGTATTTACAGGATTATTGCGTACGTATAGCGTAAATGGCAGTAAGGAACTGAGAGGAGGTTTTTTCTCTGAATATAAATAAAGAAACAATCATCCACCTTTATCATACAAACGATATACATAGTCATTTTGAAAATTGGCCGCAAATTTCTCGGTTTGTACTAGGGGAGAAAAGGCGAAGACAGGAAGCGGGAGAGACTGTTTTAACTGTGGATATTGGCGATCATGTGGATCGTTTTCATAGTATTTCGGAAGCGACAAATGGACTTGGGAATACAAAATTATTAAATGAGGCGCTATATGATTATGTAACGATCGGAAATAATGAAGGAATTACATTGGCGAAAGAGCATTTGAATCGTCTATATGACGATGCTGGGTTTGAGGTGCTCGTAGCGAATTTATTTGAAAAAGAAGGTGTACGTCCAGCGTGGGCGCAGCCTTATAAATTACATACAACGACAGATGGGATTACGATTGCCTTTATTGGATTAACGGTAGCTTATCCAGAGTTTTATCATATGTTAGACTGGCATATTGAAGATCCAATCATCCATTTAGAGTCGATTTTAGAAGAAGTTAAGGATACAGCTCATATTACTGTTGTGCTTTCTCATCTTGGAAAAAGTATGGATGAGTATATGGCGGAGCATTATGATATAGATGTTATTTTAGGAGCACATACGCATCATTTATTTGAGCGCGGTGTTCTTGTGGATAATACTTTGCTTTGCTGTTGTGAAAAGTGGGGACATTACGTTGGTCACATTCAGCTTACTGTGGATAAAGAGACGAAGAGACTGTTGAAAAAAGACGGTAGAGCGATTAAGACTGAACGGTTAGGTGCTTATAGCGAGCCGTTATCCACAATTGAAATGCTAAAGGAAGAAAGTAAACAGATAATGGCCGAGCCTGTCGTTCATTTAAAAGAATCATTGCCGGTTGATTGGTTTAAGGAGACGACGTTTTCTCATATGTTGGCAAGTGCACTTAAAGAGTGGTGTAATGCGGATGTTGGGATGGTGAATGCTGGTGTACTTCTTGAGGGATTAAATGAAGGTGTTGTGACGCGCGGAGATATTCATCGGATTTGTCCACATCCAATTAATCCATGTCTGTTAAAAGTACCAGGGAAAACGTTAAGAGAAGTTATTTTGAAAGCGCGCCGCCCGAATATGGAGAATCTTGAGGTGAAAGGATTCGGATTTCGTGGAAAAGTAATGGGGAAAATGATTTACGATGGTTTGGAAGTGATTCCAGATACGATTCCAGGGAATAAAATTTTACTAGAAGATGTATTGATTAACGGTGAATCGCTGGAATTAGACCGGATATATACGGTAGGAACGATTGATATGTTTACATTCGGATACTTATACCCAGAGCTATCCACACTTTCTGACAAACAATATTATATGCCGGAATTGCTTAGAGATGTACTAACAGACATGTTGATAACTTATACATCTTCAGTCAAACTATAGGCTAGTTAACTTGTAACACTCATTTTTCTCTTGTCATAAAGATAAGAAAGAGAGGAGTGTGAACTATGGTTAATGTAGAGCCAATTATAATTGATAACTATACGTTCATTGCTGTTAGCGTAAAACTTCCAAAGACAAATTTGCTAGCTGTAATGAGCGATAAAGGATATATTATGTGCGGTGCTTTAGATGTAGGTCTTCTAAATGAGAAGTTAGGTGATCGAGGAATTATTGCTGGCCGTGCGGTTGGTGTAAGAACGATTGAACAACTTCTTGAAGCACCGCTGGAATCAGTAACGACTGGAGCCGAAGCTTTAGGTATTCCGGTAGGCACAATCGGAAAAGATGCACTATTAAAAATGAGATAAGCATATATCGTCCCTCTTTCTTGCATAGAAATAATATAAGAAGGAGGGTTTTCTTATGGGCATATTTCGTTCGAAAAATTCGCGGTTTCGAAGGGGACCGATTTCCTTTCGGTATATACTGCTTATTTCATTTATTATTTTTATCGTAATGGTAGTTCAAGGTTTATGGATTGTAAATAAAAGTATTCAGCCAACGTTAATTAAATATGGGGAAACAGAGACTCATAAAATGGCAACAGCAGTTATGACGAAAGCGGTAAAAGACCGAATTAATGAAGGGTTTGATGTAGATTCATTAATGAAAGTACAAACGGATAGGAACGGGAAAGTATCTACAATTGATTTAAATACAAAACAAGTAAATGAAATATTAACATCGACTACTGCATACATAGAAAAATATTTACAACAAGTAGAAAAAGGGGATACGAAAGCACTTGGTATTTTTGAAGAGAATGGGGTATCTATGTCAGTTCCTTTTGGGCGTATAACTGATAATGCGCTTCTTGGTAATATAGGACCGGATATTCCGATTAATTTTATGCCAATTGGTCATGTGAATACGGATATTAAACAATTAGTTGAGCCACAAGGAATTAATAATACAGCGATCAAAATTATTATGGAAGTGGAAGTGACGTTACAAGTTATGATTCCGTTACGCACGAAAGAAATTAAAGTGAAGCAAAACATTCCGATTGCGACGCGCATCGTGCAAGGTGAAGTGCCTACTTATTACGGAAGTGGCGGAGTTGTTGTACCAGATAAAAAGAAAACGGATAATTAGTCAGTAGTATTCTATTGATTTATATTTATAAAAAATAACCGTAGCAATTTGCTACGGTTATCGTTTTGTATTTGCGCGTTCTTTTCGTTCCCAAAGGCTTAAATGCATGTATGGATCGAAAGCCCATTCTGTATAGCCATTGTCTTTATACATGCCGAAATGTAAGTGGGGCGGGAATTTTCCAGCTGTACCAGGAGGACCGTAGCCGGTACTACCGACAAATCCGATTACTTTTCCTGGTTCGATAATTTGTCCGAGCTGTATTTCTTTAGAGAACCCGCCTAAATGAGCGTAATAGTGGTAATTATTATGAAGGTCACGAATACCAATGCGCCATCCACCAAGACGATTCCATCCTTTTGTTTCAATAACGCCATAGCAAGTTGATCGTACTGGTACGCCATATCCAGCAAAAATATCGGTTCCTTCATGAATCCTCCTGCCGCCAAAGCTTCTACCAGCACCGAAAGTACTACGATAGCTATGGTCACTGCGAATCGGGAGAGGGAAAGCATTGCCTTCTAAATTAATGCGTCCATAATGTTTATAAATTCGGGCGTATTCTGTAATTAATTCAACTGTTTTTGCACGTCTATAATATTCCCAAAGCATAATGTTAATACGGTCTTCCGACGTTCCTTGTTTCTTTAAAATGGTTGCTGCTGTATGCAGAAGATCACGGTCGTTATTTGCATTTGCAAATCCATCTTTGTCACCATCTAAACCCATTCCGCCAAATAGAGAAATTGTATGGGGGAGAGTATCATTACTATTAACAGGTCCAGCCCATATTTCAGGTTTGAAATAAAGGGAAATGATGGCATCTGGTTTTTTCGGAATATCTTTTCTTACGCTCCGTATGTTTCTTTCGTATTGATCCATTGCGGCTAAGTAATACCACGGAATACCGGAAGATTGCTCAGTTTCTTTATATAGTGCCATGCGCTTTTCATATATGCTTTGCTGATTATCTTCACCGTAAGCGATGTTTTGGTGGAGAAGAAAGCAAATCGAAAGCAAAAGAGAAATTTTTCGAAGCATGAAATAGACTCCTTTCACAACATCACTCTTTTTAGTGTGGGATATACGGAGTATTTCATTATAGGGAACGATTGGAAAAAATCTTAGAATCTTCATTTGAGCAAATCGCTTTCATACGTTAGAATAGATATGTTACATTGAAAGAAGCGAACACGGTAAACTATTTCATATTGTGCGGAGTTGATAACCATGACAAAACAAACAGAGTATAAGCGCAAGCCCGAATGGTTGAAAATTAAGTTAAACACGAATGAAAACTATACAGGCTTAAAGAAAATGATGCGTTCTAAGAATCTTCATACAGTTTGTGAAGAGGCGAAATGTCCGAATATTCATGAATGCTGGGCTGTAAGGAAAACAGCAACATTTATGATCTTAGGTGCGGTTTGTACACGTGCTTGTCGTTTTTGTGCGGTTAAAACAGGCTTACCAACTGAGCTTGATTTACAAGAGCCAGAACGCGTAGCAGATTCTGTAGTACAAATGGGCTTAAAGCACGTTGTTATAACAGCGGTTGCACGTGATGATTTAAAGGACGGCGGAGCAGCTGTTTTTGCTGAAACAGTACGCGCTGTTCGTCGTGAAAATCCATTCACGTCTATCGAAGTATTACCATCTGATATGGGTGGGGTAGAAGAAAACTTAAAAATGTTAATGGATGCAAAACCAGATATTTTGAACCATAACATTGAAACAGTACGTCGATTATCTAACCGAGTTCGCGCTAGAGCAAAATATGACCGTTCATTAGAGTTTTTACGTCGAGCAAAAGAAATGCAGCCTGATATTCCAACTAAATCGAGCATTATGCTGGGCTTAGGTGAAACGAGAGAAGATTTAATTGAAGCAATGGATGACTTACGTGCAAACAATGTGGATATTTTAACTCTTGGACAATACCTACAACCATCTAAGAAGCATTTACCAGTTATTAAATATTACCCACCAGCAGAATTTGCAGAGCTAAAAGAAATTGCACTTAGCAAAGGATTTAGCCACTGTGAAGCTGGTCCACTTGTACGTTCTTCTTATCATGCGGACGAGCAAGTACGTTCTGCAAAAGAAAAAACAGCAGAAGCGAAATAATGAAAAAAGAGAGCTAATGATTAGCTCTCTTTTTTCTTATACTCTAAAACTTTATTTTGACATGTGGATAAAATCTTTTTTAATTCCTCTGTGGATAATTCAATTGTAAATTCAGGTACACCAGGTGTAATTAAAATTTTATCGTAAGTATAAATTGAACTGTCCACAATAATCGTTACATCTTGTGAATAACCGAAAGGAGCTACACATCCAGGAGTGCAACCAGTCTCTTCTCTTAGCTCATTAGGAGAACAGAGAGATAAGCTCTCTCCTGTTATTTCTTTCATCTCTCCTCGGTTGAGGCGAGTGCCTTCTAACGTAAAGAATACGTAATGCTCCCCGGATTTTGATTTTAAAAATAAGCTTTTACTTGGAGTGCCTTGCAAACCAAGTCTTTCACGAACGATACGATCTGTTTCATAGTCAAGTACTGGTTCGTGTTCAAATTTTTCATAAGAAGCATTTGTTTTATGTAGTAAAGAAAGTACATCTTCATACATATGGAATGATACCCCTCTCTATTGTTAATACAGTCTCTTCTCGTGGCGTCAACTGAGTGTTTTGGAAAGGGATACTACTTGGACGATGCTTTCCATAATCGTTTTATGAAACTTTGTTCATCGATTGTAATTTCGTAAACATCAGGATTCGTTAAAGTTCTCCATTCACTAAAGCCGATCGTACGATCAAAGTGCTTTAAAATGAGCGTAAGTAAGTTTCCATGTGTAACGAGTAGTGTTGTAGTATGGTTTAACTTTAAAACGTCTTGGATAAGCGATATAGCACGGTCCGTTGCTTGTTTTGTTGACTCTCCGCCTGAAAAGGCAATATCTATGTTTGTAAAAGTAGATTCTAGTTTTTGCATCCAATCATCCATCGGAACGTTGCTTAATATACGTTCAGCTAATCGTTCATCCTCTTCGATAGATAGGTTAGCTTGAATCGCATAGGGCCGAATGGAATCGATAGCTCGGACAAATGGGCTCGAAATAATATGATCTATTTGTAGCTGATTTTCTAAGAGGAATGCAGCAAGGGTGTTAGCTTGATCTTTTCCGGCAAACGTTAATTCGGCATCACGTTTTTGTCCAGTTGCGGAACAATGTCGTATTACAATAATTTTCTTCATAATTCATCCCCATCTTTCAAGTTGACGCTATATACTTCGACAAATGTGGAAATAATTCCTTTTTATTGGAAACGGAATAGTGATCTAAGTATGTGGAAAAGTAATGTGGATAATGAAAATTTGAGGTGCAATTATGAAAAAAATGATATGCATTGTATTCAGTATTTGTTTTCTCGCGCAATTGTCCACAACATATGCACAATCAAATCAAAAATTAGACTATCCAAGCAATCAAAATAAATCGTTTGTGAATGAAAATCTATTTTATGAACAGTTAGATAAGAAGGTCTATAAGGAATACAAAAATGCTTCGTATAGTGTTCGAAAGAAAATTTTATGGAAAGAAGTACAAGATGCAGAATTTACCTTCCGACAAAAAACAGCTGTCGGCTGTCGTAGTAGAGCGGTGATTCAAGATTCGTTTGTTCATCCAGATCGCCAAGTTTACCCCGCATTAACGGGCAGTAAGACTCCCACCTCAAAATTCAGTTTTAAAGAAAAGTAGTTAAATGGGAGATCAACTGCCCGTAAAAGCCCGATTGGTTCAACTAATAATCAGTGGATAAACCCCCACTGATTAAAGTTTCACTTTATTTTTTTGGTTCCTTTTCTCAAGATGAAGTAGATGAGTTTCATAAGTACATCGTTATAGATGCAGAAACAAAGAGGGAGCTGCGAGGGGGAAAAGTTATCATCACTACGAAAATCCATATAAAAAATAACCCACCAACTGGTGGGTTGTTTTTTACTCTGGCACACTTACTAATTTCTCTTTCATTTTACGAATAAGAATGAAACCACCAATCGCGAAGAGAAGAGTAATTCCTTCTGCTACAAAGATGTTAATCATTTTTGTTTGGTAAAGTGCTGCGAAAAAGTCTACAAGTGCGTGGAATAGTATAGCGTATACGAGGAAAATGTATTTCTTTTGTTTTACTGCGTATACGACAAGCATTGTAAAAGCAATTTGCAGTACTAATGCCATAATTCTTTCAAGGCTACCCAGTAAATATAAGTAGGCAGGTTGCTCTATTAACAAGTCCTTAATATGGCTCAGCTGTGGGTATTGTTCAACCATTTGAGCGAAGCTACCATTATTAATAGATGTTGCAAAGGTAAGAGTTTGAAGCCCCGCGAATCCGCCGACTAAAATCGATTCAATACCGCCGTGTCCAATTCCGTAAGCAAGACCGTCTTTATAATCTCGATATTTTTTCAGTAAGTAGTAAAAGGCAACGAAACGACCTAGTTCTTCAAAAATACCAGCAGTTAGTCCGCCATAAATTGCAAAGACATACGGATTTTCTAAAAATGGAGCGATTGTTGGATTACCACGCATAAATAGGTGGAACGGTGTTTCGAGAATTTGGGTAAATCCAATAAAGATAAGAACACCAACGCCGACCACTTTCCAATTAATATTATATTTTTTACGGAAATAAACGAGTACAATAATTGGGACCAGAACCGAAACAACGAGTTGAAATATGATGCTGGCAATTACAGTATTTGAAACCATACTTTCACCGCTTTCTAATGTATGTACATATATATTATGCATGAAATGTAGGAGAATGTGGAGAAATGAATCTTTCAAAAACAAAATGAAATTTTTATTGACTCTAACGTTGCGTCATACTTTATCGTATGTATTAAGGGGGAGATACGCATGACAATGAGGGTAAAAGAAGTAGCTAATTTAGTTGGAATTAGTGTGCGCACACTGCATCATTACGATGAAATTGGGTTGTTAACCCCAGACGAGACGACAGAGTCTGGATATCGTCTGTATTCCAATGAAAATTTAGAGACATTGCAGCAAATTTTATTTTTTAAAGAACTAGGCTTCCCTTTGAAGAAAATTAAAGAAATTATCATGAGTCCATCATTTGACCGAGAAGAAGCTCTACAGCTTCATAAGAAAATGCTTCTTGAAAAGCGTGCTAGGTTAGATAAAGTGATTGCGACGATTGATAAAACAATTCAGCATACAAAAGGAGAGATTGAAATGACGAATAAAGAGAAATTTGAAGGATTTGATTTTAGTCATAACCCGTACGAAGAAGAAGCACGTGAACGATGGGGAGATGAGGCTGTAGATAAAGCAAATAAAACAGCGAAGGGGATGTCTAAAGAGAAACAGGAGGAATTTAATAATATTTACAGAAATCTAGCAACACTTCGAAATGGAGCACCTGATTCTAAAGAGGCGCAATCCGCAATCGGGGTATGGTACGATTACTTGCAAAACTTCGGTGAATATTCATTAGAGGCCTTTAAGGGACTCGGTCAAATGTATGTTGCTGATGAGCGTTTTACGAAAAATATTGATAAGTTTGGTGAAGGTTTAGCGCAGTTTATGTGTGATGCGATGGAGGTTTATGCGGATCGTAAGAAATAGTAAAAAGGTGGAGGTTTTCTCCACCTTTTTATTTTTTAATCATGTCATTTAAAGTTTGATCCCCCGTATTGTTCAAATGAGGATTATCGCTCATTTCACGTTTTAACATATCAAGACTTTGTTCATATTCTTTATCGTTTAAGCTACCAGATTGAAGACCTTGAATTTGAGAAATCAACTTTTGGTTTGTTGATACATATGCTTTATAATAGCGAGGAACGATGGACAAAGCAGTTTTATATACTTGATCTGTTACGAGTTTCGGATCCGTTGTGTTTGCACGGTATACAACGAACACTTCGTCGTCGGTAACGAGTGTAGCGGCATTGGTGACGTCAGGAAGTTTGACTGTCATGCTCGTAATCATTTCAGCGACTTTCTCACGGTTAATGGCGCCTACTTGTTTGTTAGATACTTCATGTTTTTGTTTAGATGAATAGCCCACCCTTGTGAGCCGTGTATTTGTATTTTCCGTATGATACATGTCGTTTTTGTTGGAAACAAGAACACGACTTCCTTCTTCACGCTCCATTTCGGCTTTATTAGTTGATTGGCAGCCTGCAAATAAGGAAAGAGTGAGAAGGGAAAGTAAAATTTGTTTTTTCACGATGTATCACCTCCTTCTCCATAGCATGTACTAATTTGCAATTTTTTGTATTTGAAATTGTTGGTTGTTATGCTTTGTGATACGATAAAAAGAAGAATGCTTAGAGAGGAAGTTCATAATGGAGCAAAAGCAAGAGATTCATACTACGGTGAGCGTTAATAATGTTCAGTACGAAGTAATTAAAAACTTTCGTGACGGTTTTAGTGAAGAAGCATTTAAAGAGCGCTATGCGGAAATTTTAAATAAATATGATTATATCGTTGGAGACTGGGGTTATGAGCAACTTAGATTGCGTGGATTCTTTGATGATAGTAATCAACGTTCGACATATGATACAAAAATTAGTACTTTATCAGAGTATTTATACGAGTACTGTAACTTCGGTTGTGCACACTTCGTATTACGAAAAGTGAAGAAATGAAAAAATCCTCTTACGATTGTAAGAGGATTTTTTCATAGCAATTATACCAATTATGAGGAGGCTGTTTACTTGAAAAGTAAACAGCACCTCGGCAAATATAATTGTTTTTTTCGTATAGGCTTAATGAAACGGGATTACCTGTAAAACAATCTAGGCGTATTCCTTTGTAGTCCATCTGCCTTGCTTCACTTTCCCAAAAGGATAAAAGTACTTTACTATATCCTTTTCCTTGCGCGAGCGGATGGATGACAAAAGAGTGGATGATAAGAAAGCGTCCGTCTGTTTCTGACCAGTCAATTAGTTTGTATTCTGGAGACTGTGCTTCGTTTAAGACGACGGCGCCTACAAGTACTTGGTCTTGGAATAGACAATACAATTCGGCCTGTTCTAGATGATAGGAAATGTGTTCTCGCGTCGGATAAGAATCATCCCATTGATAAATTTGGTTCTGTAAGAGTGCTTCTTTGCATGCTGTATACATTACATCTAAGTCATTCAATAAATCAATCGTACCTTTTTTCACCTTTAACATGCGAGTCCTCCTTACAAACAAATTGAAATGTAATCACCTTCAGAAAGAGTTTTGTTTGGTTTCATTTGTTGTCCGTTCAATTGGATATGCCCATTTTTAATTTTATCCACAATGAGTGCACGGCTCCAATCTGAAATATATGTGGATAACACTTTATCAATCCGGTGGGAACCGAAAACTATGTCTAATACGATCGTTATTTCGGCTATACCACTTTCTTTGTATTGTGTAATGGAAATGGTAGTACTTGTTTCCGTTTGTTCTTGCTGAGTCATATCGACAGTTTCGACGTGATCAGTAAATGATTTATAAATATGAAGTTTTTGATTCCACGTATGATCTTTCGGACATTTATAAATTGCAAATCGGTATATGTTCTTTCCGTTTGCGTTATGCCTGCGAATGTTCGTGTCGGTAAAAAGGGTAGTACGCCTGCAATTTTTACAATACTTTTCGATTGTTGCTAGTTCGTTTTCATATAAACTCCAAGAAAGTTGTACTTTCTGCATTTTCCTTCACCTCTTATATTAGTGGCAAAGGAACGTAATACAGCTATTTGGATGTCTTGTAGTATGAAGACATAAGAAGTAGACAAAAATAAAAAGAGGTTCCTCCAAGAGGAACCTCCGTAAACATCATACTACAGATGCGTTACGTTCCTTTGTAATGGGAATGGGCAGACTACTCCCTTGAAAAAGCACGGTGCTTTTTTGAGAGTAATGCTATCCAATTGCTGGTCCATTACAAAGTAAATGTTGGCATACGCAGATAACGTCCTTTCTATCCAAATAGATTTGTTCATAAGTATAACACACAAGATTGAAAATTCAAAATATAAATTGTAAAAAAACACCAGCTAACATAGCTGGTGCACCAGATAAATTATATAAGTTCAAATAAAAATGAGCGTAATTCTTCTGCATTTTCTTCAGACATCGAAAATGCATGCTCTAAGTAGCCTTGTTCGTTTAAATCGTCAGGACCAATGATAGCAAATTTGTTGCTTTGCATATCAAGGACTATCGTTTTACCGTAATGACGATCGGAGTATAAAAGCGCTAAATCATGACGCTCATTTTCCCCCAAAAAGCTAACGAAACGAGTTCTTGTAGCGACTGTATCGTCGTACAGAAAGAAACGTTCTTCCATACACATGGCTCCTTTATTAAATATCTAAGTTTAAGTGTGGTTTATGATCTAAATGGTGATGCGTTTTAATGAAACGTACTGTTCTTGTTTTGTAACGCATTACGATAGAATATGTTTCAGCTAAATCTCCGCCAAGGAATTTCACGCCGTCTAATAATTCACCAGCAGATACACCTGTTGCTGAGAAGATTGCATCATCACCAGATACTAAGTCATCTAACATAAGAAGTTGACGAGGATCTTCTAATCCCATTTCACGACAACGAGCTTCTTCTTCTTCGTTCATTGGAACTAAGCGAGCTTGCATTTCACCTTCAAGGCATTTTAATGCTGCTGCAGAAATAACGCCTTCTGGAGCTCCGCCTACACCTACGAATAAGTCGATACCTGTTCCAGGTAAAGCTGTAGCGATTGATGCACCAACATCTCCATCACCAAATAGTTTTACGCGTGCACCTTTTGCACGAACACGGTCGATAATATCTTGATGACGTTCACGTTCTTGGATGATAACCGTTAGGTCACGAATTTTTTTATTGTTTGCTTCTGCTACAATATCAATTGTTTTTTCAATTGGATCATCTAAGCTAATTTTACCAGCTGCTTTTGGACCAACCGCGATTTTTTCCATGTACATATCCGGAGCATGAAGAAGGTTTCCTTTATCCGCGATTGCAATAACTGCCATTGCATTTGCAAGACCTTTTGCAACGATGTTTGTGCCTTCTAATGGGTCAACGGCGATATCTACTTCTGGACCGTTACCTGTTCCTAGTTCTTCACCAATATATAACATCGGTGCTTCATCAAGTTCTCCTTCACCAATTACAACTGTACCTGCCATGTTTACTGAATCGAACATATCACGCATAGCTGTAGTTGCTGCATCATCTGCTTCGTTTTTCTTTCCGCGGCCCATCCACTGTGCGGATGCTAAGGCTGCTGCTTCTGTTACACGGACAATTTCTAGTGCGAGTTCACGTTCCAAGGTTGCATTCCTCCAATTTCAAAAATCATACAAATATAACTATAACAAATAACGAGGAAAAGGTGAATTCGAAAAATTGTCGATTTTTTCAGAAGAAAGCGTTACAATTAAAATGTAAATGCTTTAATTTCCAGGTAGGTGACATTCATGTACTTCGTAGACAGAAAAAAAATAGAACAAATGCTAGTATGTTTAGAACGAGCAACAAATACATTTCAAGAGAAAAAGACATATGAAACCGAGTTTGAATTTTACGCATTAGAGCGCATGGCGCATCTTATTATCGATTGTATATTAGATGTAGGGAATGCGATGATTGATGGATTTATTATGCGCGATCCAGGAAGTTACGAAGATATTATTGATATTTTAATGGACGAGAGAGTTATAAGTGGAGAAGAGGGAGCGCATATTAAAGAAATTATTCTTCTTCGAAAAATGCTTACGCAAGATTATATTCAAATGAATCATGATGAATTATATAAGACGATTCAAAAACATATCGCCGTGGTAGAGAAATACCCAGCGAATATTCACAGTTATTTAGAAAAGGAATTAGGACCTGTATCTGCATTTGTACCAGAATAATTGTGCTTATAAGATCCCCGGGAATTCCTTTGGGGATCTTATATTGTATAGGAGAAAGAAAAGGGAGAAGGGTGAGCTATGGGGGAAGCACGTACTACGAGAGAAGAGATTGTACAATTACTGAAGATAAAAGGAGAGCATACTGTAGCAGAATTAGCCGAAGCTTTAGAAATTACAGAGATGGCGATTCGTCGACATTTAAGTAAACTAGAAAATGATGAGCTAATTTATTCAAAGATGGTAAGGCAGCAAGTTGGACGCCCAACATATTTGTATGGATTAAGTCAAAAGGGAGAAGATACATTCCCGAAAGAATATAAGCAGTTTGCTATTGAAATACTAGATGATTTAGCTCGAATGGGCGATGAAAAAATACTTCGTTACGTTTTACAAGCGAGAACGAAACGAATGGAAGAGCAGTTGCAAAAGAAGATAAGTAATCAAAGTAATTTAGCATATAAAGTACAGGAAATAGCTGCTATGCAAGAGAAAAATGGTTATATGGTTCAAATAAAGAGAGATGGGGAACGCTCTTTCATAATTGAAAAGCAAAACTGTCCGTTAAAGGAAATAGCGGAGAAATTCCCGCAAGTGTGTGAAGATGAAAAAGATATGTACAAGCGGTTATTTACAGGCGCAAATGTGAAAGCGCTAACGAACATGTGCGTGGGCGATTGTAATTGTTCGTACCAAATAAAAGAGAAAAAATGAACGTTATGGGACGCTTTAAGGTAAAGCGTTTTTTTCTTTTGAAAAAGGGGTTAATATAAGAGTGGTATGATAGGTGAGAACGTTAGCATAGAAGGAGAGACAAATAGATGTATAAAGGTTATTTAATTGACTTAGACGGTACAATGTATCGTGGTGAAGAACAAATTGAAGAAGCAAGCGATTTCGTAAAAGCATTAGGAGAACGCGGTATTCCATATTTATTCGTTACAAATAACTCAACTCGTAAACCAGAACAAGTGGCAGAAAAACTTGTTCGTTTCGATATTCCAGCGAAAGCGGAGCAAGTATTCACAACGAGTATGGCTACAGCGAACTTTATTTATGAGCGTAAACAAGATGCGACTGTATATATGATTGGTGAAGAGGGCTTACACGCTGCTCTTGTGGAAAAGGGATTTGAAATTGTGGATGAAAATCCTGATTTCGTCATTGTTGGTTTAGATCGCGATATCACATATGAAAAATTAGCAAAAGCGTGCCTTGCTGTGCGTAACGGTGCAACGTTTATTTCAACAAATGGGGATATCGCAATTCCGACTGAGCGCGGATTATTACCAGGTAACGGTTCATTAACATCAGTTGTTGCAGTATCAACAGGTGTGGACCCAATCTTTATTGGTAAACCAGAATCAATCATTATGGAACAAGCGTTAAAAGTGCTTGGCATAGGAAAAGAAGAAGCTTTAATGGTTGGGGATAACTACGATACAGACATTTTAGCGGGGATAAATGCTAGTATGCATACCCTTCTTGTCCACACTGGAGTAACAACTGTGGACAAGTTAACAGAATATGAAGTACAACCGACGCAAGTTGTGCACAACTTGACGGAGTGGATTGAGAAGATGTAATGAAATGCAGGTAACCGGAGGAGGTTGCCTGTTTTTTATTTCTAAAATAAAGACGCTAAAAATAGCCGTTCTATATCCCGCTCATACAAAGTACAAAGAAGACGAATAAAATGATAACAATACCAATGCCAAAGTTAAATACAAGAGTACTATCCATATATGTAACCTCCTTGTTTGAAAGTAAAAAGCACTCTGGCTGGAGTGCTTTTTATTATCCGAATCTGTCGCAACGAACGCTGCAACGTATAGAAAGGGAATAATGGGTTTAAGAGTTATATTAATTTATGCATTAATTTTGTAAATGAGCAGGTCCTGCTCAGGTATAGAAAAAAAGACACTCTTTCGAGTGTCTTTCATGATGACAAAACGTGCCAATTGCTTGAGTTTGATAAGACGTTAATTTTCCGGTTAACAGTCTTTCTTAATCAAGAAGTGTAACAACAGCGATTCAAATAAATTTTAGCATTTTTTAAAGGGGTGTGCATATGTAACTATGCATATTACGATTAGAGGAGAATCAAGTTTGGAAAATGAATGAGTAAATACATATAGATTAGTAGAGTATTTGATAAGGAGCGAGATGAATGGATATACATAAGTTAACAGAAGAAGAAGCGAAAGAAATAAATACGTGGAAGTATGAAAATCCCTATACGTTATATAGCTTTTCGGGAGATGCTGAAGTAATAGAAGAGTTGCTAGATGGAACGTATTACGGTTGTTGCGGAGAGAATGGAGAATTCATCGGCTATTTTTGTTTTGGAGAAAATGCACAAGTGCCAGGGGGAAGAGATGCTAATTTATATAGGGGAGAAGATGTAGTAGATATTGGGCTTGGAATGAAGCCGGAGTTAACAGGGAAAGGGATGGGGGAAATATTTTTTCAAGCGGGAATAGCATTTGCTACTGAGGAATTGAATTCGAAAATGTTTCGACTGAGTGTAGCGACATTCAATAAGAGAGCGATTAGGCTGTATAAAAACATTGGATTTCAAGTAGGACCTCTTTTTTTGAGCCGTGGAAGAGAGTTCATGCTTATGGAATATGAAAGGCCGTCAGTATGAAACTGACGGCCTAGACCCCTTATTCCGAATGCTCAGCACGGTGCGCTAAACGACTTGAAGCAGCGGCAGCGATTCCGCCAACGATATCATCAAGGAATGTATGCACCTTTCCAGTTGATTTATCATTTAAGTATTCTAAAATACCTGGTTTTAATTTATCGATATATCCAAAGTTCGTGAAGCCAATTGACCCGTACACGTTAACGATTGAAAGTGCGATGACTTCATCAATTCCATATAGTCCTTCATCGCGTTTTACGATATCTTGTAACGGCTGACTTAACATTCCTTTTTCAGCAAGGACATCAAGTTCAATGCCTGTAATAAGAGCGTTTTGTACTTCTCGTTTTGATAGTACACGCTCAACGTTATAACGACATTCTGACATCTCTAAATTTGCATGGTATTTCTTTTGAAGAAAATGAACAAGATCAGCAATATCGTCAATTGTTACACCGCGCTCTTGTAATAGTTGTAATGCTCTTTCTTGTAGTTGATTTGAGTCTTTCATGTTTATCACCTTTTTTTCTTTTTAGTATTTGTATACGTTTCATTGCTTTATCATGTGCATAGGAATGAAAGGCGAGCACAAGCTCATATATATAAAGAAAAACCATAGGTGGCGACTGCGATGATTCAGCATATTTATGAGCATTATCACATGCATGTTAAAGAATTAATCCCCCTTGGCCCCTATAAAAGCTTTTGGATTCGCAACAGAATTTATGTACTTGTTCCAATTGGAGAAATGGAGGAAGAAGTACTTGTAGAGATGAAAAAGCTCAGTGATTATATGAACCAGCAAGGGGATATAACTGTTTCGACTTTCGTTCCGACTATACACGGCTACTATGTAAGTGAGATAGAAGAAAAAAATTACTGCTTATTAAAAGGTATGCGTATGTTAGAGCGACATGCTACATCATTAGGAAGTGAGCTTTCTATATTCCATAAACGTGGCGCATTCTTTCCAGAAGAAGTTGAGCAATTAAGCCGCATTGGTGAATGGAAAGCATTATGGGAAAAAAGGCTCGACCAATTAGAAAGGTTTTGGCAATCGCAAGTGATGAACCATCCTTCAGACGTATTCGATCAATTGTTTATTGAATCCTTCCCGTATTACTTAGGAGTTGCAGAAAATGCAATTCAATATGTTGTCGATACAGAAATGGACGATACACCACAAATAACTGACGCAGCAACAATTTGCCAAGAACGATTTACACCTTTATTATGGCAGCAAACGAAGCGTTTAAAACTTCCTTTTGATTGGGTATATGATCACCCAAGTAGAGATATAGCAGAATGTATTCGCTATATGATGATAGAAAAAAAGAAAGATTGGGAGCAAACGGTAGTTCAATTCATTACAGATTATGAACGTAATTATTCGCTCTCTTCATTTGGTTGGCGCTTATTATTCGCAAGGCTTCTGTTCCCGCTTCACTACTTTGAAACGATTGAA
Organism: Bacillus sp. SRB_331; assembly: GCF_003264175.1. NCBI lineage: Bacteria > Bacillati > Bacillota > Bacilli > Caryophanales > Bacillaceae > Bacillus > Bacillus sp. SRB_331. The sequence goes on from NZ_NADV01000007.1 coordinate 578,239, forward strand.
CGATATTATCAAACAGGAAACGAAGAACAAAAAGGCATATATAGAGCCCGTTTAGAAATCATTTTACACGATGTGAAGCGCACTGAGCAATTTATGAATCATTTTTACGAGTCATTTCGTTTACCTGTTGATAAGTTAGGCATTAGGAAATTAGATTGGCTGTCTTAAAATGAAAAAAGAGACCGGGTGAGGTCTCTTTTTTATATATCACAATTGTATGTAATACATTATGCCCCTACCTGTTGATCTGCACATATATTTAAAATGAATTGATGTCTTTCGATTTTTTCATTTACTTTACTCAATAATTCTTGCTGGATTTCTTTAAATAAAAATTGATAACTTGCATTCCATGTTGGTATAACGGATGAAAGGTCTAATAAATACTCTTTTTTCTTTTCTAGTTCTTGAATTGTTAAGAAAGTGTTCCCCATTCTTGGCATGTGTCGTCCCCCTATGTTTTTTTCTGTATATGTGTGAACGATTCTATAGTATTAATTATCGCACTTTTTGAGAAGGATTTCCAATTTTGTTTTATGATGTTAAAGGGGAAGTGTTATTTGAATAAAAAAAGAGACCCATTTGGGTCTCTTTCTAGGAAGCGATTCTGAACGAGCCGCTTCCGCTTTTAGATATTATCTAGCTCCAGCGGCTAAAATGTTCGGTGGCTTCGCTTCTTCCGCCGAGGCAAAAAGCGCCTCTATGTCAGAAGCTCCATCCTCCTCACATTTTGAACGAGCCGCTTCTGCTTTTAATTAAAATACTTGTTCTACTTCAATAACGCCTGGTACTTCTTCAAGTAATGCGCGTTCGATACCAGCTTTTAGTGTGATTGTAGAACTTGGGCAGCTTCCGCATGCACCCATAAGGCGTAATTTTACGATACCTTCTTCAATGTCTACTAATTCAACGTCTCCGCCATCGCGAAGTAAGAATGGACGTAATTTATCTAATACCTCTAGTACCTGTTCTTGCATATGTGGGTTTTCCATTTTTATCGACTCCTTTCATCAGTTTTATTATAATCAAGATAGAGGGGAAAATCTATTTTTTCTCTTCTTGTTTTATTGTCAAAATATTATATCGTGTGTACAACGTATTTTTTCAGTATAGGGGTATGGAATAAGTTTGTAAAATGATGTGCTTATGAAATAAGACATCTGAATATACTGTTAGAACGAGAAGTGGGGGAGAAGAAATGGTTAATGTGCAAGTGTATGGGACGAAAGTGATTTGTGCGAGTTGCGTCGGAATGCCATCTTCAACAGAAACGTTTGAGTGGTTACAAGCGGCGATTGGTCGTAAATATGAAGGACAAGAAAATAAATTTAAGTTTGAGTATATTGATTTTCAAGAAGAACAAGAAGATGAAGATAAAAAAGTATTCGCAGAGCGAGTAGTGGAGGAAGATCTATTTTATCCAGTCGTTCTTGTAAATGGTGAAATCGTTGGAGAAGGAAATCCACGTTTGAAGGATGTTTATGAAGAAATCGAGAAATATTTATAAAGCATGAAGCCTTTGCGAATTTGCGAAGGCTTTTTTTATTGGAGGGATAGATGTGGAGAATGGAATAAAACATGCTTTACCAGAAGAAGTAAAGCAATTAATGGAGCAGTACATAGTAGAATTAAAAGGAATTTTTTCGGATGAAAAAATAGTCGGGGTATATATTTACGGATCAATCGCGCTAGGAGCATTTCATATAGAAACGAGCGATGTTGATTTTGTTACGGTAATAAGTGATTCCGTGAATGGAGCTGAAAAACAACAAATTATAGAACTGCATAAAAAAATTAGTAAAAGTACGTTAGGTAAAAGAATGGATGGTATATATATTCCGCTTGCTGACTTAGGGAAATACAATCATGAAATAAATGAGTACGTGTATTGTACAGATGGTAAGGCTGATATTGGTCATTGGGATATTAACGCGGTCACATGGTGGACATTGAAAAATCAAGGTATTACAGTTAGCGGGAAAGAAGTAGAAGACCTTTCCTTTCAAATAAAGTGGGACGATGTAGTAAATACAATGAAATACAACGTAGAACATTACTGGCTTGAAAAAGCGAAGCGTCCTTATTTATTTTTCATAGAAGAATGGGTAGAATCAGCTGTCGTTACGATGGGACGTATTTTATATACGTTAGATCATAAAACAATTGTTTCAAAAGATAGAGGATTACAATACATGTTGGAACTTTACTCTCATAAGTGGGAGCCTTTATTAAGAGAAGTAGAGCGAATGAGGCAGAATCCAGAAGGAAAGCGAAAGCTCTCTAGGTGGAGACGGGCTGATATGACGAAGCGGTATTTGCTGTATGTAATTGAAGAGTGTAGGGGGAAGTGGTAGGTGAATAGTAAAAGCATCCTTCATATAAAGGATGCTTTTACTATTTTTATATAATGAAAAAGTACTTTGCAAGGAATGAGAAGTCGAAAGATAATCTAAAATATGGATAGTTTCATGTGAAACATTATGCAATAGACTGTTCTTTTTGATGTTTATCCCGCATTAACGGGCAGTAAGACTCTCACTTCAAAATTCGGCTGGAGCAAAGAAGTTAGATGGGAGATCAACTGCCCGTAAAAGCCCGATTGGTGAAGGCTAATAATCAGTGGGGGATGAACAAAACCCCCACTGATTAAAGTTTCACTTTATAATGAAATCTTGCACTATTGCGCACTCCTTTAGAGATAGGTTTACTCTTCATCTTCATCATAATTGTATGTAGTTAAGTTTTGTAAGAAGCTTTCAAAATTAGGTGCTAATTCAATAATTTCCTCAAACTCATTATCGATAAATATAACTGGAGGATTTTCAGCTACGTTTCGATAGTCTAGTGCAATCCACGTATGTCCGTCACCAGATAAAAGCACGATATTCTCAGGCATGTCCCATTCCTGAATTAAATAATGGCTCTCTAAAATACTAGACTCATTTTCATCAAAAGAAATGCCATATAATCCAGAAACATTAACGTGATCGTCTGCCCAAGAATTTGGCTCTGAAGTAGGGTGAGCATCTAATCGAAGAGTTCCTCCGTTTTGTTCTTTTAGAAGATTTATGTACGATTCTGGGAGCTTTACGTTTAGTACTTCTTCTGCTTTTTTTATTAGTTCGTCGTTAATAGGTGCTAATTTTAAATAGTCATCTTCTGCCCAAAGTGTAGTCTTCATATTTGGTCACCTCAAATAATAGTTTTATAAACTTTATTTTGTATATTATAGTTAATTAAAAAATTGCGCAATAGAGGGAGAAAATCTTATGATTAACCACAATAAAATTAAACAACTTTTAGCACATGTAGATCGCGCTGAGGATAATGAAATTGAGTTAGAGTGTGAATTTGAACCAATGACAATAGAATTATTTAATAGTGAAGAAATAGAAGAAGGGCAACTTGGTTATAGCTTTGATGATGAAGGGCAAAGCTTAATCGGGAATGAAGACGGAGAGTGGAAAGACGGTTGGATTGTAATTGGGATAGATTCCTATCTCGGAGACCCGATCTTTGTAGATAGTAATGATGAGAATTGTCCGGTTTATACAGCTATGCATGGTGAGGGAGATTGGGAGCCAGAATGTATAGCTAAGCGTATAGAAGATGTTATTGAGAAAGTGAAGGGTAATGTGGGATAGTTGTGTAAGTGGAAATATGTTTGAAATAGTAGAGAGCTAATTTGTGAAGTCTCTTAAGTCGAGATTTTAGGCTAGGTCATATTACAATAGTAGTTTAATAGGAGAAGGGTGTGTCAAAATGATTTTGATACATCCTTTTTTGCGAATATACAAGATGTTTAACATAGTGTATTAAATGTCTTATATATGAGTATTCTAATATATTTAATAGCAAAATGGAATATAGAATGGATAATTGTCGGAATGTATTCGATTTTTGTTCATTTTTATGAAATATAACTATTTTTTGTTAGATTCCTTCTTTTTATAGATATACAATAAAGTTATATAGAAATAAGAGAAGGATGATGTACGTGAAGGACACTGTTTTACAGGAAGCGATAGCTCCTAAAGAGTTACATAAAGTTGTGAGAAATAATACTGCATATTACGACTTTAAGTGGGGGAAAGCAAAAGATCCCGAGAAGGGAAATAGTTGGAACTGGATAGCCTTTTTCTTCCCATTATTGTGGTTAGCTTATCGCAAAATGTATAAATTATTTATTATTATTGCATTAGTAGGAGTTCCTACTTTAATTACCTCTGTTTTTATAGATATCCCGATGTGGATCGATTTTATTGTTTATTTCGGAACTATGCTATTTACTGGATGGCAAGGGAATCGTTTATATTACAAGCATACAGTTCGCGTTTTACATAAGGCAAAAGAGTTATCTGATGCACAACACAATTATTACTTCCAAACAAAGGGTGGCACTCATGTTGGGATTATGCTTGGATTAAATGCGTTATTATTTGTAGTATTTGGTGCAGCTGGTTATGGGCTATCGTATTTACCGACGGAACCGAATATAAAAGATGTAGTTCGTTTAAGTGATGAAGGGATTACATTGGAAGTTTTTACTGATGATCCAAAATGGACGTATGTAAAAAAAGAAGGACGTTTTGATATAGTAGAATTTACTGGTTATGATTATGAGGAAAAAAAGGATGTAAAGATTAAGTTCGCTGTGTATTTAGATAAACAGAGATTTGAATGGAAAGAAATTTATTTAAACGATAAAAAGTTAAATGAAGAAGAAGCAGAAGAGTATCAATTTTATATTGAAGAAAATGCCTGGTATTAATATAAATAGATAATGATGTATCGCAAAAAGAAGAGTCTAATGAAGATTCTTCTTTTTATTTATGAGAAAGGATATGTAACAAGAAGAGAAAAACATTAGTAAACAAACGCCATACTAATTGAAATTTTGTAAAATACAATAAAAAATGAGAATTTGAGGTAGGCTTGTCAATAACGTGAGACTATGGCAGTATAAAGAAATGCTATACAAATTTTATTTATCGACATGTAAAAATTCGATTTGATTTTTACGTATAAATAATGAACGGAGGAAATGAATTTATGGCTACTTTACCAAATTGTCCAAAATGTAATTCAGAATATACGTATGAGGATGGCGCTCTTTTCGTATGTCCAGAATGTGCCCATGAGTGGGGTCAAGAAGCGGAAGCTGAAAGTAATGATGGTGCAAAAGTTGTAAAAGATGCGAACGGAAACGTTCTTCAAGATGGCGATGCTGTTACTGTAATTAAAGATTTAAAAGTAAAAGGAACTTCTTCAGTTGTAAAGATTGGTACGAAAGTAAAGAGTATCCGTCTAGTTGAGGGAGATCACGATATTGATTGTAAAATCGATGGTTTCGGAGCTATGAAGTTAAAATCACAGTTCGTTAAGAAAGCGTAAGATTAGCAAAGAAAAAAGACGCTCTGTAAGTAACTTGCAGAGCGTCTTTTTTATGATTGTACTTCAACTTCTTTCAACTGGCACCGCTTATTAAAGAACGTTTTATACCCAAGCTGTAAGAAGATAATAACAGAGAAAGCTGTACTTCCAGAAATGCCAAGTATAATCGCAATTTGATATTGGATAGCTGTAAATGGTGATACACCGGATAAAATTTGTCCTGTCATCATGCCTGGAAGACTTATAATTCCCATTCCGACCATGGAATTAATTGTTGGTAAAATAGCAGAATCGAAAGCGTCCCGTATGAGCGGAGCAGCTGCTTGTTTTGGAGTTGCGCCAAGCATAAGTGCACCTTCAATATGGTCTCTTTGTGATTTCATACTGTTTAAAAAGGTGTTTGCCCCGAGGCAAATACCTGTCATAGCGTTACCGATTAGCATGCCGGCAATAGGAACGATATATTGCGGAGCATACCAAGGATCGTGTCCGATAATGACAAAGATAAATAGTAGAAGAGGGCCAATTGATCCAGCAATCATGGAGAGGGCGGCTACTCGTTTTAATTCTTTTGACATTGGAATATTAACTCGTTTATAAATATTGAAAATCGCAAATGTAGTAATAGAAGTAATGAGAGCTATTGTATAAAACGGATTACTATTTTCAAATATGTATGTAAGAACATATGCGACTAGTACGAGCTGAATTGTCATACGTAATGTAGCAATTGTAATTTGTTTCTCACGCGGTATTCCTTTTAATTTCACAAGCCCGATTAAAATAAGGATGAAAATATATGCAGCTGCAAGTTGCCAAATTTGTAGTTCAATAACGCCCTTCAATTGATAGCACTTCCTTTCTAGTTGCACCGTTTGTTTTACTAATTTCAATAATATCGTCTGCGATTTCTTCTGGAAGTTGTTGCGAGTGCGTGATGAAGATAACTGTTTTTTTCTTTTCTCTTGCCAGTAGAGTGAATTGTTTCATAACGCGGCGTTCTGTGTCACCATCTAGTGCCGAAGTTGGTTCATCTAATAAATAGACGGGCGGATCCATTAGTATAATACGAGCGAAAGCAAGTCTTTGTTTTTCGCCACCTGATAAAGAAGAGGCGTTATCTTCTAATTTTTTATCTAGGCTAACAGTCGTTAATGCGCCTTGCAGGGCATCGTCATTTGGAAATGGCTTTTCAGAAAATCGAAGTCCCATTAATAAATTATCTTTAATTGTTCCATCAAAAATAGGCGGAGTTTGTCCGAGCATGACAACTTCACGGCGTAATTGAATGGGAGGATAATCTAAAATAGATTTTCCGTTATATTCAATTGTGCCAGATGTTGGTGATTGTAAATCGTTTAACATGCGAAGTAATGTGCTTTTACCACTACCACTTTCACCGATAATACAAGTTGTTTTTTCTTTTTGAATCTGTAAATAAGGAATGTGTAGAATATCTTTATATATGATGTCTTTTAATATAAACATAAATTGCTCCTTTCTGATTCTAGTTATATCGTATCAAAAAGGGAGAAAAATAGAAAAATAAAGTCTATTCAGAGGGAACATCTTTTTTCTTTGTTTGTAGGATTAGATCGTTTTGAGACGGAAGTTAGCTTCGTTAATAAGTTTAGCAAGCGATCTAAGTCTTGACTGAGAGAAATGACTTTATCGTGAGAAAATCCATATTTTTCAACGAGGTGGATTAATTCTTTCTTTTTCACTTCTATTTGATTATTTAGTTTTGTTAAGTTCATAAGTGAAATGAAATGCCTCCTATTATGTGTAGTACTTATAGCATAAAAAATAAGACCGAACGTATTCGGTCCTAAAGAAAATAATAAAATGAAACAACTCTTACATATAGCATACACTTTTAATTGATAGTTTTTAATATTAAAATAGGGAAGTTTCGTGAATCTATATTGAGAAAGTTATTTTTTAAAAATGAATAGAAAAAGGCTGTCTACTATGTAGGCAGCCTTTAAAGTATTAACCGTTATGATATTTGTACATCCAAAGAAGACCGGATTTTAATAATCTCGGTACACGTCCCATTAATGGTTGGTTTGCTAGTAAACCAAATCCGTGTTTTTTGCCGAGAGAACCGAGAACACCTTTTAATTTAATAACAGGCAGTTCATCAGGAAGGGGTTCATTATTCCAACGTTTTAATAATATTTGGACAATTTGTTCTCCTTGACCTTCAGCAAGTTGAGCAGATGGTGCGTGTGGAAGTGCTGCACAATCTCCTACGACATAAACGTGCTCGTTATTTGGAATATTGTGATATTTCGTTAAAACAACCCGTCCGCTACCATCTTGTTCTACTGGAAGGTTTCGAACAACTTCATTTGCTTGAATACCAGCTGTCCAGACGATTGCATCACATTCAAGTGGTTCATCATGGTTGTATACAATGTTTGGTTCCACTTTTGTAATGTTAGAGTTTCGTATAATGGTAACTTTATGTTTTACAAACCATTCTTCTACGTATCTACTTAATTTCTCTGGATATGGGAATAAAATTCTATCTTTTCGATCAAATAAATAGATTTTTAAATCTGAACGGCTTTCGCGAAGTTCACTTGCCACTTCAACGCCGCTTAAACCAGCCCCAACGACAGCTACTGTTGCATTTGGTTCTAAGCTATTTAATTGTTCATATGTCTTACGTGTTTGTTCAATTGATTGTAGGCTATGTGTATATTCCTTTGCCCCAGGAACGTTATGATATTTATCTTCACAGCCAAGCCCGATAATTAAATCATCATATTGAATCGTTTCACCGCCATCGAGATGAACGGCCTTCGTTTCGAGGTCAATATTTGTTACTGTTCCGTATTGAATATTGAGACGTGGGTGCTCAGGAAACGGTATGCGAATATGCGTTTCTGAAATTGTACCCGCAACTAATGCATAATATTCAGTTTTAAAGCAATGATATGGTACTTTGTCGATTAATGTCACTTGTACATCATCTGGAAGTTGGTTGCTTGGAAGTAGCCGCTGCAGAATTCTCATTCCACCGTAGCCACCACCTAGTAGTACGAGGTGTTTCATGATGGATTACCCCTTTTCTGTTGAAATATCCCCTAATCATACAATTTTATATTAATAAAATATTTTGACTTTACACAATCAAATTATATCGAATTTGTGAACAAATAACAATGCATGAATGAATACTCTGTTGTACAATAAGAAGAAAAGTAAAGTAAGTGGTTTTCATTTTCTAGTTACTATTTACTATTTCATTATGAGTAGTATGTTATATAAAGAAGACCATCTATTATGAAGTGAAATAGTGAAGTAACTAAATAGTTTAGAATATATAACGAAAACAACAAGAAACAGCTTAGTTTTCTTCTTATAAATAAAGTGGAATGGTAACAAGTAGAGAGGGTTACTTATCCGTTTCGCAAATTAGGTATGCACATACCATATAAAGTAAATGGTAATTTGTTTAGAGATACAGGGGGGAGAGAGTTTTGATTAAACCATTAATCGAATTTTGTGTAGGTAACCTTGCAAGCGGTTCGCAAGCAGCTTTAGAAAAATTAGAAAAAGATCCTAATTTAGACGTAATGGAATATGGTTGTTTAGGATATTGTGGCATCTGTTTTGAAGGTCCATTTGCACTTGTAAATGGTGAAGTGGTACAAGGTGCAACAGTAGAAGAACTTGTAAATAATGTATATGATTATATGGATGAAAATCCAATGTTTTAAAGCGTTGCAAACAGGCAACGTTTTTCTTTTTTCATTTATCCCGCTATTTGCGGGCAGTAAGACTCCCACCTCAAAATCCAGCTGAAGCAAAGAATTTAGGTTGAAGCCCTGTTGCCCGTCCCCCCACTGATTAAAGTTTCACTTTATTAGGAGTGTTTATTTCGAAAAAAAAAGCCCTTTTAAAAGGGCTTTTTTCTTACACGATTTGTGTAAGAACGGCTTATTGCCAAAACACTGTCAAATATGAGAAACGGGGGACATTCATATTGTGTTCTAAAAGCATGCATTTTATACTTGAAATAATAAATTATTTTTGGAGTGAATAAAAATGAGCCAATTTTCTTTTACAAAAATGCATGGTCTTGGAAATAGTTATATATATGTAAATATGTTTGAGGAACAAATTAGAGAAGAAGATTTAGCAATTGTAGCGGAAAAGGTTTCAAATATTAATACTGGTATTGGTGCAGATGGAATGATTTTAATTTGTCCTTCTGACGTGGCACCAGTAAAAATGCGCATGTTTAATAACGATGGCTCAGAAGGAAAGAGCTGTGGAAATGGTTTACGCTGCGTAGCGAAATATGCGTATGAGCATAAACTAGTAGAAGGTAAAGTTTTCACAATTGAAACGTTAGCTGGTATTGTTACGGCAGAAGTAACGGTAGAAGATGACAAAGTTACATTAGCGAAAATCGACATGGGAGCACCTCGTTTAACACGTGAAGAGATACCGATGCTTGGTGAAGGAGAAACACCATTTATTCGTGAAAACTTCTTATACAATAATCACCGTTATGCATTTACAGCTGTTTCAATGGGGAATCCACATGCGGTTATTTTTGTTGATGATGTAGAAAAAGCGCCTCTTACAACGTTAGGACCGGTTCTTGAGACGCATGAAATGTTCCCAGAGCGAGTGAATGTTGAATTCATCGAGATTTTGAATGATGAAGAGATGAATTTCCGCGTTTGGGAACGAGGATCTGGTGTAACACAAGCTTGCGGGACAGGAGCATGCGCAGCTGTCGTTGCGGCAATTTTAAATGGGAAAATGGAACACGGTAAAGAAATTACGGTTCACTTAGCAGGCGGCGACTTAATGATCGCATGGACAGAAGAAGGAAATGTATTAATGAAAGGACCTGCGGAAATAATTTGCCGCGGAGTGTATGAGTACAAGATAGAAGCGTAAAGATGTATAATAGAATGAGAACAGAAAGGATGGTGTATTTCATGATTGAAGTAACAGAACAAGCAGCTTTTCAAATTAAAGATATGTTAAAAGATGCTGAAGATGGAGAGAAGTACGTGCGCCTTGCTGTACATGGCGGCGGATGTAGTGGTCTTTCTTACGGCTTAGGATTTGAAGTAGAACCAAAAGAAGACGACACAGTTCTTGAGTTTTTCGGTGTTGAATTTGTTATCGATAAAGAAAGTGCTCCGATTGTAAAGGGAGTGAAAGTTGACTATAAGCAATCTATGCTTGGCGGCGGATTCACAATCGACAATCCAAACGCGATCGCATCATGTGGATGCGGATCATCTTTCCGTACAGCGTCGAATGCTGGTAAGCCAGAAGATTGCTAAGTTTTTTCATCCCTTTATTCTAAGTGGAAATTGAATGGGTAGGTTGCATATAAAGACCTTCTTAGCGATGAAACCAAATCGTTAGGAAGGTCTTTTCTTTTGCGCTAAAAAGAAAAAGAGCATGACAAAGATAACGAATATATGCAAGAAGAAGGGGACGCAAGATCGACGATGTTTTTGAATTCGTAGGGAGATATGTGATTAAACCTATAATTAGATTCGTAAGTTACCTTGTAATAGATATCATAATAGAGTGCGTAATAGAGGGTGTAATAAGCGGTATAAGAAAATTATGTGATAAGATTCGTGACAAGTGGAAAAGTTGGCGTGGAAGACGTTATTGGCGTTAATAGATTGTCATGACTAGGCTAGATGAGTGTCAATAACGTTTTCAATGAAAAAACACTGATTAAAGTTTTAATTTACTATCTTACAAAAGTGTAATGTTCATGTCATGTTTTTGAATTTCTTCTTTAAAGCTTAGGCCTTAAGATAACAATATAAGAAAAACACATGAGGTGAAGGAAATGAAAAGATATATTGCACTTTTTAGTATTTTAGTTGTATTCGCAAGTTTGTTAGTTGGCTGTGATTTAAACCGTATGGGTAAAGATGAGTATTACGTTCAAATTACAGTAGATGGAAAAGAATATAATGGTAAAGCTGATAATGGTCAGCCGTATAAAGATTACGAATATAAACTAACTGGTTTTGATAAAGATGGTAAAGAGAAAGAATTAGAATTCATAGCGCAAAAAAATCTTCGTAAAGAAGCATTCCTACGCGTATACCACTCAGATAAAAAAGGTGTAACAGCTTGGGAAGAAGTGAAAAAGGACGAGCTTCCTGCGAAAGTGAAAGAAAAATTAGGTGTGAAATAAGACAGATGGAAAAGGAATTGACGAACAGGGTCAATTCCTTTTTTCGTTCTCAAAATCCTCTTCTGAAATTACTTTAAATCCATGTCGGCGGAATAAAGCAGTTGTCACTCCGTAACCAGTTTGTTTATTGCCGTTAAATTCCCCTGTGTAAATAGTAGAACTACCACAAGATGGACTGCGTTCTTTTAAAATTATATATTCTGGGTTTAAATCTTTTATTTGTTCTAATGCTTTATAAGCACCACGCACGAAAGCCTCCGTGACATCTTGTCCTTCTTTCGTCATTACTTTTGCTTTTCCATCTAAAACATCATCGCCATTACCGCCGATAATTTCAACAGAAGGGCGTGGTGTTGGTAAACCGCCTAATACTTCGGGACAAACGAGGATGGTATCTTCCCTCTGTAATAACTCTTCTATTTGTGAAACGAGATTATCGTTACCGTCATACCGACAAGCAATACCACCTAAACAAGCACTAATTACAATCATATTTTCATCTCCAATAAAGTGAAATTTTAATCAGTGGGGGTTTTGTCCATCCCCCACTGATTATTAGTTGAACCAATCGGGCTTTTACGGGCAGTAAGACTCCCACCTCCTCGCATTCGCCGAATCTGGAGGTGGGAGTCTTACTGCCTGTTAATACGGGATAAAAAATATTAAATATCACGCCAATTTCTCTGCCTATTTCTTACCTATAAGTGAGGTGATAAAAATGGGAAGCTTATATAATTTAATGAAACCATATAGTCAATTTCGAAGTAAAGAAGAGTTTAATACATATCAAAAACAAGTTTTGAAGTGCTATCGATTTCAATTGAATAAAACGGATGCTATCATTATTCATTTTTTAGGAAAGTATGCAGTGAATGAGAAACAGAAAACAGTGGGAGTTGCTTGTCCGTTAATGGAGACGATTGCTACAAATGTTGGAAAGAGTATTCGTACGGTACGCCGCTCGATTGCAAAGTTAGAGGAGCTAGAAATTATAAAACGTGTTGCGACAAAAGAAAGATATAAGCGCGGGGGATATAGTGCAAACTTATATGTATTTCTTAAATCTGCAATTGACCGCATGGATGACCGTATGAAAATGTCCGCATGTGAAAGTGATGATCGTACAGATGGCAGTAGTGGAAACGAGCAAAAAAATGAGGGGGAAACAATTCTTTCTAAAAACATTCCACAAATAAAAGAGAAAAGAAAAGTAACGTACGAGCTTGATGAAACGTATTGTCGTCACGATATACCTAAGCCTTTTATATATGCACTGGTGCCGATGACGAGTAATCCGAAGAATATTAATATATTTTGGAGTAAGGTGGAACTTGCTTATAAAAAGAGCGGATTACTAGAGCAAGGTGCTTTATTAGAGGGAATATTAGCTGATGAAGAAGTGCGTGGGAATTTAATTTGGAGGGTGAAAAGTGTTGTGAGAGCGTATAAGTACGGAGAAATTCGTAAAGATGTTGGAGCACTATTGTATAGTACGATGCGAGATTTATTTTTAGAAATTGGATTAGAGTGGGGAGCGGCATTAAGGAGAAGTAAGGGAATACCGTTATTCGATCCATTTAAAAAAGAGCCATGCGTATAATACATGACTCCAAGTAGCTAATCGAACTTTCTTACAACTGGAACACGAATTGCTACAAATAGTACAAAGACGATAACAGCGATTGCACCGCTTTTCATAACCGTTACAATTGGAATGCCTATCCCAAGTGCAAGCGATGTAAATGCGTAAGAGAGCGGAATGAATCCCATCGATGAAAGCATGAGTAAGCTCATAACGCGTCCCATCATCTCTTCTTTTACTGTTGATTGAATCATTGCCATAAGTGGAACGATAGCCATCGCAATTGTAATACCGTAAAACATTCCAGCTAATAACGCTTGCCAAAGTACGGTGCTAAAGTTGATGGCTAGGAAGAATACACCAGACAGTAGCATCATGATAATACAAAATAGGCCACGTCTGCGGTTAATGTTTTTTAATCCGACAATGACAGCTCCTATCGCCATCCCACCGCCAACAGACGCTTCTAAGTAACTAAACTGAAGTGAATCACCGTGCAGAACGTTTTTGACGAAGAGCGGGAAGCCTACTTGCATTGGGCCGATTAAAAATAAATTTAAAAAGGCGCTACATATAAGGAAAGTTGAAAGAAATGGTGATTCTTTTACATATGAAATTCCCTCTTTAATAGAAGTAAACATGCCTTTATCTGTTTCATTTTTTTCGGGTACTGTAAATTGTATTTTTTGAACGAGTATCGCAGCGATAATGAGTAGCAGGATTGTAATTGAAAAGATTGTTTCATAGTTCGTAAATTTAATGAGAATACCGCCAAGTACAGGGCCCAAGATGACCGATCCTTGGTTTGTCATTTGAGTAAGTGAATTTGCTTGTGTTAAACGGCTTTTTGCTACAAGTTCAGGCAGAATAGATCCATCTGCTGACCAGAAGAAAGCGTCAGCAAGTCCGAAGAACAAAGCAAACAAAGCAAATGTATATAGTGTTACATCACCGACGATGAACCAGGTGAGAATGGTTGCGACAAGAATAGCGCGAATAATATTAGAGTAAAACATAATATTTTTTTTCGGGAATTTATCAGCTAATGCTCCGCCGATAATCATAAAGATGAGTCTTGGAACACTAAGAGCCACGAAAACAATACCGAGTGAAGCCTCAAGGTTTAATGTTTTTGCTATGTACCATGTTTGTGAAAAAGTAAAAAAGGCTAAAGCAAAACTTGAAAAGAGAGTAGCTGCCCAAAGGAAAAGGAAGTTCGTATTTTTTAATAACGGTTTTCCGCTTCCTTCTAAAGCAGATTTATTTTGTTGTAGTTCCTCCATATTGCTTCCTTTCTATATACCAAATTTAGACTAAAAAACCTATTAACAGTCGTTTTATCCCGCTATTTGCGGGCAGTAAAACTCCCACCTCAAAATTGGGCTAGGGCAAAGAAGTTAGGCGGGAGACCAACTGCCCGTAAACCCCCACTGAGTATAGTTTCACTTTATACAGTTTCTAATATTTCTATACTGCACTTTCTCATTGTAGACAATAATAATGAATTTGCACAGTGGCTATTTAACGACAAAAAAGAAGATACCAAAGGGTATCTTCTTTTTTGTCATTCATGCTAAAGCAATATAAATATCCACTTGTACGTTATTTGGATCTACTGCATTTTCGTCATAAAGCTCAAAGTCTGTTGTAAAAGCACGTTTGTTTTCTTTCGACCATTGCCAAATATATTCCCAAGTTTCACAAATGACTTCAGACACAGGACCTTTTCTCGTTGTAAATACCGCATACGTTGCAGTAGGTATTGTTAAGGCTGTCATATTTTCAGGAACGTCTTCTAATGAAGAAACAGGCATGCCAATAGTAAATTGATATGTACCAGTTTCATCTGATTCATAGTTTGAGTAGAAAGCGAATGTTTCTTTTGTTTGTTGATTTGGGATGTGATGCATGATTTGTTCTTGGAAGCATTGGTTCCAAAGTTGTGGGATTTTTCCTTCAGTAGATGCCTCTTTTTCATTTGTCGTCGTAATAGAAACGCCGATTGCTTGGAAAGCTTCTTTCTTAATGATAATAGGTTCTTTCATTATAAAATTCCCCTCCATTGAATGAAACATACGTTCTGTTTTATTGTAACATATTTTAGGAGTATGTGGTATTTTTTTCTAAGGTACATAGCTGTGAAGAAAGAGAGGTAATTTGGATTAGGGATCTTTATAACAAAAGAACTCCTTTCATGTAAAAGGAGCTCTTTTCATTTCTATATTAAAACATGCTTGAGCTATGCATTGGTTGAAGTTTTGCGTTTGGATCGAAGTAAGCTTTTGCATTGTTTACTGCTGTCGGTGCTTCACCAAAGCCGCAAGCAATGAGTTTTACTTTTCCTTCATATGTACAAATGTCACCAGCAGCGTAAATGCCAGGAATATTTGTTTCCATTTTTGAGTTCACGAGGATGCTGTTTTTTTGAATATCTAAGCCCCAATTTTTAATTGGACCAAGTGAAGAAACGAAGCCGTAGTTTACGATTACGTCATCAACATCGATGATAATTTTTTCTTCTGTTTTTACGTGCTGAAGAACAACTTGTTCAATAGTATCATCACCGATAAGTTCAACTGGAACGTAAGGTGTGCTTACTTCTGCACGGGAATTCATTAAGCTTTCTACGCTATGTTCATGTGCACGGAATTTGTCGCGGCGATGAGCAATTGTAACTTTGTCCGCAATCGGTTCTAACATCATTGTCCAATCTACTGCTGAGTCACCACCGCCGAATACAACGACGCGTTTTTCAGCAAATTTATTCATATCATCAACGAAATAATGTAAGTTTTTCTTTTCGTATTTTGCTGTGCCTTCTAATTCTAAGCGGCGTGGTTGGAAAGCACCATTACCAGCAGTAATAATGACAGATTTAGAGTAGTGAGTTTGTTTATTTGTAACAAGTTTAAATATACCGTCAGCTTGTTTTTCAAGCGTATCAACAGCTTCCTCTAAGCAAACAGTTGGATCGAACCTTTTCATTTGTTCTTTTAAGTTATCAACTAACTCTTGTGCGCGCACTTTTGGGAATCCAGCTACATCATAAATATATTTTTCGGGATATAGTGCGGATAATTGCCCTCCAAGTTGAGGTAAGCTTTCAATAATTTTTACACTTGCTTGTCTCATTCCGCCATAAAATGCGGTGAATAGTCCTGTTGGGCCACCACCAATAATCGTTATGTCGTAAACTTTTTGATTTTCTGTCATTTTCATTCCCCCTATAGATGATGGAATTTTAATATTGATTTCATATATTGTTCATATGTACATGAAAATCCTGCAAATGATGACACTTTCAAATAAATGATAGCATATTTCAGTTAATAATACTTCTGAAAACGACTGAATAATAAGTAAGTTTGCGCATAGATGTTTTAGAATTGTATAAAATATAGCGAAAGGAAAATACATGAAAAAAAGGCTGAAAAACCCTTGAAAACGCTATGTTATTTTAAAATATTGATAATTCTCTAGGTGCTTGAATTATGGAATGAAACCGACTAATATAGGGAAGTATTATGTTAAATTTCTATGACAAATTTCGTACGATTTTTTGACTGCGTTTTGTTATGATATAGAATGTGATAAATTCCACATTCTTGACAAATAGAGTTTTTAGTACTTGGTATTATTTTTTATTACTATTATATAAAGAAAAGGGTTGTGATTTAGTGAAGACTCCAAAAATCGTAGTTTTAGGTGCAGGTTATGGCGGGATGATTACGACTGTTCGTCTGCAAAAAACATTATCTGTAAGTGAAGCTGAAATTACGTTAGTAAACAACAACAGCTATCACTACCAAGCAACTTGGTTACATGAGAGTGCAGCTGGTACATTACAAGATGATAAAATCTGTCTAGATATTCAAGACGTTATCGATACAAATAAAGTGAACTTTGTACAAGATACAGTAGTAGAGATTAAAGCTGCTGAAAAACGTATTATCTTAAAAGATGGTGAATTAGAGTATGATTACTTAGTAATCGGTCTTGGTTTCGAATCAGAAACGTTCGGAATTAAAGGATTAAAAGAGCATGCATTCTCAATCACTAACATTAATGCAACTCGTCAAATTCGTGAGCATATGGAAGAAAAATTCGCTCAATATGCGACTGAAAAACGTGATGAGTTAGTAACAATCGTTGTTGGTGGCGCTGGATTTACTGGTATCGAGTACGTAGGTGAGCTTGCAAACCGTATTCCTGAACTTTGCAAAGAGTACGATGTTCCACGTGAAAAAGCACGTATCATCTGTGTAGAAGCTGCTCCAACAGCACTTCCTGGTTTCGATCCAGCATTAGTAGAGTACGCTGTAAAACAACTTGAGAAAAAAGGTGTAGAATTCCGCATCGGTACAGCAATTAAGGAAGCAACTGAAGAAGGTATTATCGTTGCCAACGGTGATGACGCTGAACTTCTTAAATCTGAAACTGTAGTTTGGGCTGCAGGTGTTCGTGGTAATGGTATTGTGGAAGAGTCTGGATTTGAAGCAATGCGCGGACGTATTAAAGTGGATGAGTACATGCACGCTCCAGGTCATGAAGATGTATTCATGGTTGGTGATGCAGCGTTAATCATCAACGAAGAGATTAACCGTCCATACCCACCAACAGCACAGATTGCAATTCAAGAAGGTTATAATATTGCACACAATTTAACTGTGTTAGTTCGCGGCAAAGGTGAAATGAAAAAGTTCGCATTTGATAATAAAGGATCTGTATGTTCATTAGGTCATGACGATGCAATGGGCGTTGTTATGGGTAAAAAGTTAACAGGTTGGAAAGCTTCATTCATGAAGAAAGTAATCGACAACCGTTACTTATTCTTACTAGGCGGACCTTTATTAGTTCTTAAAAAAGGTAAATTGAAGTTCTTTTAATATATAGTAGAAAAAGCAGAAACGGCTATGAGCTGTTTCTGCTTTTTTCGTATTGAAAATATAGTATAATATATAAAAAAGAAAGAATATTCTGTTCGTTTTGGTGGAGGAGGTTATATCATGGGGAAGCGAGGGAAAGTGTGGTTAGCTGTCAGTGGCTTAGTAGCTACAGAAGATGGGAGATGGCTATTCGTTAAGAAAAAATACGGTGGATTGAAAGGGCAATGGTCTTTACCTGCTGGTTTTGTTAATGAAGGCGAGACTGTTGATGAAGCTGTGAAACGTGAAATTTTGGAAGAGACAGGCATTGTTGCTCATGTAAAGGGGATTATTGGTATTCGCTCAGGTGTTATTCATAATGAAATTAGTGATAATATGATTATTTTTCTTCTAGAGCCAGAGGGAGAAGACGTTATCGTACAGGAGAAAGAATTGTCGGAAGTAGCTTTTTTACATCCAGAAAAGATTGCAGATGATCAAAATACTTCTGTACTCATCAAATATTTATTAGAAGGAAGAGCAGAGTCGCATTTTGAAATGGACAAAACATTAAATCCAGGAGAGCAATTTGGTTATACGGCTTATCATGTGTTTACGGCGTATGCGAAGGAGAGGGAGAAGAAGTGAGTATACCGGTACTACTTATTTCAATGATGTTGTTCTTTATTTTATTTTTTGGAATTGGATTTTTACTCAACATGATTTTGCGGGCTACGTGGGTAATGGTTATTGTATATCCGATTATTTGTATGCTTATTATTAATAAAGCGAGTGTATGGGACTATTTTTCAAAGCCAAAAGAAACATTTTCTTCATTTGGGACAAGTGTATCGCATTTAGGACACGCAGATGTGTTTATTCTATCTACTGGATTAGTAGGTGCTGCTTTAGCAGGAATCATAATTAAAAAACTTCGAAAAAGTGGATATCAAATGTTTTAATCTCCAATCAATTTGGAGATTATTTTTTTGCATATTCCTTCATCGTATAGGGAATGATTAACGATGAAGGAGTGTGGAATATAAAAATGTTAAAACGATATTGTATTCGCATTATGATGACTTGTTTACTTGCATTCGCATTATGCGTAACATGGCAGGCTTTCACAGGAGTTTCTTTATTAGAGATTATAAAATCATATGAAGGAACAAGTGTAAAAGAAGTACATGCAGCAGAAATTGAGAAAAAAGTTGCTCCGAGTAAAGAAGTGATAAATGCTTTAGAGCAGGCAAATGACTGGTCTAAATATCGTGTTATAGAAATGACTGCAACTGGTTATACATCAGGTATAGAGTCGACTGGAAAGAGGCCGGGGCATCCAGAGTATGGCATTACATATTCAGGTGTTAAAGCAAAAAGGGATTTATATTCCACAATCGCTGCCGATTTACGCGTATTCCCGCTTGGGACAATTCTATTCGTGCCAGGTTACGGATATGGTGTTGTAGCTGATAAGGGCGGTGCTATAAAAGGAAATCGTCTCGATTTATATTATGATACGGTGAAAGATGTTTATAGCCAATGGGGTAAGAAAAAAGTAAATGTGTATATAGTGAAAATAGGAAATGGCAAGTTTTCGGAAGAAGAGTTAACGATGTTAAATCAAGACGAAACGATGCAAGTGTTTCGTGGACAATATTTAAAACAAAGATAGTCTAGTGGCAATAACGCTAGACTTTTTTCTTGTCTTATTTCACCATAGAAGATATTGGAGATAGCATCTTTATCCTGCTATTTGCGGCCGGTAACCCCCCCACCTCAAAATTCAGCTGGAGCAAAGAAGGTAGGTGGGAGCCCTGATACCCGTAAACGCCCGATTGGTGCGGGCTGATTATAGTTTCACTTTATATGAAATAACAGAATTTAGAATTGTCGCATTTTATCGAAAATAAAGTTATAATGGACGTAGAGAAATTTAGGGGGTCTGAACATGTTTCAAGTACAAAAAGAATTAGTAAGTCATGAAGCGGTAATTGTTGCCTTATTTGAAGAAGATAAAACGAGTAGCTTTGTACAAGAACTGGATAAAGCGTTTGAAGGACAATTACAAGTTTTATTAGAAGAAAAAGAACTTTCAACTAAGAAGAAAGCAATTTCAAAAGTACATAGCTTAGGAAAAACAAATGTTAAACGTTATTATTTTGTTGGTTTAGGTAAGAAAGAGTCATATACAACGGAAACGTTACGTGCTGCTCTTGGTAAGGCGTTTAAAGCGTTACAAGCAGCAAAAGTACAAGATGCAGCAATCTTACTTGATTCTTTCGTGACAGATAAATTAGATGCGATTGATGTAGCTCATATTGCGGCAGAAGTACAAGGTCTTGGTACATATGAATTACAAACGTATAAATCAGATAAAAAGGATCGTGTAGAATTAGAGAAGTTTACGGCTATTACAGCAGAAGATACACAAGAAATTGAAGCAGCATTAACGGTAGGATACGTACATGGACGTGCAACGAATTCAGCTCGTACGCTTGTAAATATGCCGCCAAACGTATTAACAGCGACAAAGCTTGCTGAGTATGCAGTTGAATTAGCAGAAAAATACGATATGGATTATAAGGTTCTTGAGAAAGAAGAGATGGAAGAGCTTGGTATGGGTGCATTACTTGCAGTAAACCAAGGATCTACTGAACCGCCAAAAATGATCGCTCTTATTTATAAAGGAAAAGAAGAGTGGAAAGATGTAATTGGATTTGTTGGAAAAGGGATTACATATGATACAGGCGGTTATTCTTTAAAACCACGTGAAGGCATGGTTGGTATGAAAGGTGATATGGGCGGAGCTGCAGCTGTTCTTGGCGCGATGGAGATCATCGGTGAACTTCGCCCAGAGCAAAATGTAATTGCTGTTATTCCATCAACTGACAACGTTGTAAGTGGTACAGCATTTAAGCCAGATGATGTTATTACATCTATGAGCGGAAAAACAATTGAAGTATTAAATACAGATGCAGAAGGTCGCCTAGCGTTAGCTGACGGTATTACGTATGCGAAGAAACTGGGCGCAAATTACTTAGTTGATGTTGCAACATTAACAGGCGGTGTAATTGTTGCACTTGGAAATCATACAACAGGCGCGATGACAAATAATGAAGAATTGTTTGAACAAGTGTTAGAGGCTTCTATGGAAACGGATGAGCCAATTTGGCAATTGCCGATTTTTGAACGTGATAAAGAACGTGTCAAGAACAGTAAATTTGCTGATTTAAATAACTCACCAGGCCGTGAAGGACATGCGGTTATGGCTGGGACATTCCTTGGTGAATTTGCAGAAGAAACACCATGGGTACACTTAGACATCGCTGGAACATCTGAAACATCAGGAGCACATGATTTAGGACCATCTGGAGCAACAGGTGCAATGGTGCGTACACTTGCAACACTTGTTGAGCGTTTCGGAGAAGAATAATTTTTGAAGAAAGGGCTGTCTCAAATTTTTGGGATAGCCTTTTCTTATTGATATGGTATGACTATTGTAAGTTTTTGTCGGTAAGTCGATACTCCTTGTCGAAACGTCGATATATTTGGAGTTACGGTTGATATAATTTCATTTATTATTTTACCGTTCCAAAAAGTGCTACATAGTGAAAGATTCGTCCTATAAAGAAATCGTATATAACGTCCCGCCTAAAGCGAATGAAGTACGCCCTGTTTCCTCAGAGACAACTAATATAAGTGCATCAATTTTCTCGGATAAGCCAATTGCAGCCCTATGACGTGTTCCTAGCTCAGGATTGATTTCCATGCTTTTTGTTAATGGAAGAATATTAGCTGCTGAGACAATATGATTATTTTTAATGAGAACGGCTCCGTCATGAAGAGGGTTCCCTGGATAAAAAATCGATTCAAGTAGTGGCGCGGTTAAGTGTGCGTTTAATGTCGTTCCAGTTTGAATGAAAGAATCAAGAGCGTCACTTCGTTCCACAATAATAAGAGCACCGTGTTTTCGAGCGCTTAAATGTTGGACAGCTGTAGTGATGAAATGTGAACTTTCCGTATAAGGTGATAAATATGCTTGAATATAATATGTAGCTGCTAACGTCTGTACATTTGTTAACATATGATGAATATCTTCCATTTTACATAGAATACATTCATCTTCTTTATCGATTGCATGCTTCATGTTTGATAATTCTTTTTCAGCAATTTCAATCATCTGCTTTGTTTTTATTTTGAGCTCTTCTGACAAGCCCCATTCTTGCATAATCCTCATTCCCTTTGGTGGAGTATTTAACCATAGTGTATACAAATATTTATAGTAAAATCCTGCTAGATTTTAAAAAATATTGAGATTCAGGTTGTTTTTTTCATATAATGAAGGTACGACAGGCGAGAGGAGATGGAAGTATGAATTGGAAACAAGAATTTAGTCGCTGGCTTTCATATGCAGAATTAGACGCAGAATTAAAAGAACAGCTAGAAAACATGAAGCAAGATGAGAAGAAAATCGAGGATAGCTTTTATAAAAATCTAGAGTTCGGTACAGGTGGTATGCGTGGTGAACTTGGTGCTGGTACGAACCGTTTAAATGTATATACAGTTCGTAAAGCAACAAAAGGATTAGCTATGTTTATTGAAAAATTAGGTGAAGAAGCGAAAAAACGCGGTGTTGTTGTCGCGTATGATTCTCGTCATAAATCACCTGAATTCGCAATGGAAGTAGCTGCTACTCTTGGTGCACACGGTATTACAACATATGTATTTGAAAGCTTACGTCCAACACCAGTGCTTTCTTTCGCAGTTCGTCATTTACATACAGCAAGTGGAATCGTTCTTACGGCAAGCCATAATCCGCCCGAATATAACGGTTATAAAGTATATGGTGAAGATGGTGGCCAGTTGCCTCCAAAGGAAGCTGATGAGTTAATTAGCTACGTAAATGCAGTAGAGAATGAATTAACAGTCGAAGTTGCTGATGTTGAGCAATTAAAAGCTGACGGTTTATTACATATAATTGGACAAGAAGTAGATGATGCATATGCAGCAGAATTGAACAATGTCATTATTAATAAAGAGATGGTGAAAGAAGTAGGAAAAGATTTAAAAATCGTCTTTACACCATTGCATGGAACATCAAATATTTCGGTACGCCGTGGTTTAGAAGAAGTTGGATTTACAGATGTAACAGTTGTAAAAGAGCAAGAGTTACCAGATCCAAATTTCTCTACAGTAAAATCACCAAACCCAGAAGAGCATGCAGCGTTTGAGTATGCAATTCGCGACGGTGAAAAAGTAGGCGCAGACGTGCTAATCGCAACAGATCCTGATGCAGACCGTCTAGGTGTAGCAGTTCGCAATCACGATGGTGAGTTCCAAGTATTAACTGGTAACCAAACAGGTGCGTTAATGCTTGATTACTTATTATCACAAAAGAAGGAAAACGGAACGCTTCCAGAAAACGGTGTTGTTTTAAAAACAATCGTAACGTCTGAAATTGGCCGTACAATCGCAAAAGCATACGGTTTAGATACAGTTGATACGTTAACTGGATTTAAATTTATCGGTGAAAAAATTAAACAGTATGAAGAAAGCGGACAATATGAATTCCAATTCGGTTATGAGGAAAGCTACGGTTATTTAATCCGTCCATTCTGCCGTGATAAAGATGCGGTGCAATCAGTTCTATTTGCATGTGAAGTAGCTGCATACTACAAATCACAAGGTAAAACGTTATACGATGGTCTGCTAGAAGTATTTAAGAAGTATGGGTTCTTCCGTGAGGACCTTGTATCGTTAACGTTAAAAGGAAAAGATGGTGCCGAACAGATTCAAAAGATGATGGCAACATTCCGTGAGAATCCTCCGAAAGAAGTAGCTGGTTTAACAGTCGTTGCAGTTGAGGATTATAAAGAAAGCGTCATTACAGCGTTACAAGATGGAAATAAGGAAGAGATTCACTTACCGAAATCAAATGTGTTAAAATATCAATTAGAAGATGGTTCTTGGTTCTGCTTACGTCCATCTGGAACAGAGCCGAAAATTAAATTCTACTTTGGTGTACAAGATGATTCCTTACAAAATAGTGAACAAAAGTTACTTACTATTAAAGAAGATATTATGAATCGTTTATAATAGAATAGAATGCTACTGATAGGAAAAGAGGAGAACGGAGAATGGCCTCCTCTTTTCGTGTAGTTTTGTTTGATGTAGAGGATTATTACGAGCGAGTGTTATAAATTTGCACTTTAATAAGAGAATTAGAATGAAAAGCGAGGGTATTTGTCATGAAAAAAGTGAGAAAAGCAATTATCCCGGCAGCGGGATTAGGAACACGCTTTTTACCAGCAACGAAAGCAATGCCAAAAGAAATGCTTCCAATTGTAGATAAACCAACAATTCAATACATCGTAGAAGAAGCAGTAAAATCAGGCATCGAAGATATTATTATCGTTACTGGTAAAGGAAAGCGCTCTATCGAAGATCATTTTGATAACGCATTTGAATTAGAGCAAAACTTATTAGAGAAGAAAAAGTATGAGTTACTTGAAAAAGTACAAGCTTCTTCTAAAATGGTAGATATCCATTACATTCGTCAAAAAGAACCAAAAGGATTAGGACATGCTGTTTGGTGCGCACGTAAATTCATTGGTGATGAGCCGTTTGCAGTATTATTAGGCGATGATATCGTTCAAGCTGAAAAACCATGTTTACGTCAATTAATGGACGAGTATGACAAAACACTTTCTTCTGTTATTGGTGTACAAACTGTTCCTGAAGCAGAAACACATCGCTACGGAATTATTGATCCGTTAGAGCAAGAGGGACGTCGTTATCAAGTTCGTAAATTCGTTGAAAAACCAGCGCAAGGTACTGCGCCTTCAAACTTAGCGATTATGGGACGTTACATTTTAACTCCTGAAATCTTTATGTTCTTGGAACAGCAACAAGTTGGAGCGGGTGGCGAAATTCAGTTAACGGATGCAATTCAAAGCTTAAATGAAATTCAACGTGTATTTGCATATGATTTTGAAGGAAAGCGTTATGACGTTGGTGAAAAATTAGGATTCGTTCAAACGACAATTGAAATGGCATTGCAGCACCCAGAATTACGTGATGATATGCTAGTAATGATGAAGAAAGTTTTAGACGAGCAAATGAAGCAAGAGTCTTAATATAATAAAAAAGGAGCTGTTCCTATAGGAACAGCTCCTTTTTTATTATGAAATCGTCGAATGAGAATGCTGATAAGCGGAACGACGTACAGCATAGTATATGCGAGGTGCGATAATAGCGCCGATAATTGTAAACGCAATATCCTTTACTGCGAACCACATCATAATCATCCAGGCAGCTTTATAACTCATATTACCACCCATGAAAATATTGACTGCTCCGTACATATAAGTAGTACCGATAATATACGTTAAAATGATTCCGACGAAAGAAGAAATTGCAAAGGTGCTGAATGTTGGTCGTTCTTTTTGTTCTACTAGTTTTCCTGATACGTAAGCAACGATAATAAATGCGATAATAAAACCACCAGTAGGATCTAAAAGTGCTCCAAATCCAGCTTTGAAGTTAGCGAAGATTGGCGCACCTGCTACTCCAACAAGCATGTAAACAGTCATTGATAATGCTCCAAGTCTACTCCCAAGAAGAAGACCTGCTAAAATTGCGAAAAATGGTTGCATAGATAATGGAATGCCCGCTATTTGTAAGAATGGTGCCCACGATACAATATTTGCACCAATAGCCATAAGAGCGACGAACATGGCAGCTAATGCTAAATCTAAAACATGAAGCTTCTTCATAATGTTAACCTCCAGTTGTATTTAGGTTAACATTATCGTAGCGAAAATATTTACTTGTTGTCAATCAAAATATTTTGATAAGAAGGCTTTAAATAGTCTCTAAGCAATGTGTATGGAATACGAAACTGCGGAATTCCGCTTGAATAAGGAGCAATTTCATATAAAGAGAAATAAATTACAAGATTATCCGGTTCTAAAAAGTAGTGAAACTTTTTAGTGCTCGTTACTTTTTCGACTGCATCAGGAAAATAAATGCTTTCATTTTGTTTAATTTGTCTTACAATCTCTGTGCGAATTATTTCTTTATATTTATCCTCTTGTTGAAATAAATCGTCTAAGTGTAATAATTTTTTTTCGTTTAAATCAAATGTATTTGCCTTCCACGTATACAGTCCGTGCGCTCCGCCTGTATATTGATAGTAATTCACATATAGGCTGAGGAAAGGTGGTTTGTTTAAAGCTACTTTATAGTCAACATTTGCAACGTATGGATGAAAAGGTGTGCTAGATCCTTCTGTTTCCTCATAATATTTCTTCGCTTCTTTTTCTAATTTACTTTTAAATTTAGTAGTAGAGTTTTTGTAATAGGAATTCAGCTTATTTTGAAATTTTGAATCAGAAAAGTTGCGAAAGGAAGGCCTATTAATTTGATATTCTATATAAGGTTTCTTACCTTTTTGCGTTACAGTCTTAACAGTGATTGTCAGGTTGGATGCTTTGGCTGCTATTGCACAATTTGGTACAATAGTCAGCAAGGAGAACATAAGCAATAGTATACAAAATTTCTGTTTCATTTAGGTGAAACCTCCTTATATAAGTGTTATAGGTAGTTTGAAATTAAACAGGTAAAATTATACATTTGATCTAAAGTGAGAGAGGTTGAAAACGATATGTCAAAAACTTTAATGGATTCGCTTGGAATTGAGTTGTTAGAAATGACAGAGGATAAAGTAGTTGCTACAATGCCTGTTGATGAACGCACGCATCAGCCGTTTGGATTTTTACACGGTGGTGCATCTGTTGCATTAGCAGAAACTGTGGCAAGTGTTGGTTCATACAATTTAATTGATCAAGAAAAATGTATTTGTTTCGGATTAGAAATTAATGCAAATCATATTCGCTCAAAGCAAGATGGAATTGTAACAGCAATCGGAACACCAATACATAGAGGACAATCGACAATGGTTTGGGATATTCGCATCATTGATGAAAATGATGAGTTACTATGTATATCAAGATGTACAGTAGCAATTAAAGAAAAACGTGAAAAGTAAAAAGAGGCGGCTCAATAGAGCGCCTCTTTTTTATAATTAGAACTGGATTTTTTTCTCTAAGAAACCTTTTAGTTCGCTAATTGGCATACGAACTTGTTCCATTGTGTCACGGTCACGTACTGTAACAGCTTTGTCTTCAACAGAGTCGAAGTCGTATGTGATACAGAATGGAGTACCGATTTCGTCTTGACGACGGTAACGTTTACCGATAGAACCAGTTTCATCAAAGTCTACCATGAAGTCTTTAGCTAGTTCTGCGAATACTTCAGTAGCACCTTCAGATAGCTTTTTAGATAATGGTAAGATAGCTGCTTTATATGGTGCTAAAGCAGGGTGGAAACGAAGAACTGTACGAGAATCGTTTTCTAATTGCTCTTCTTCATATGCATCACATAAGAATGCTAATGTTACACGGTCTGCACCTAGAGATGGCTCGATGCAGTAAGGCACATAACGCTCATTCGTTTGTGGATCGATATAGTTAAAGTCTTCGTTAGAGTGTTCCATATGACGTTTTAAATCGAAGTCTGTACGAGATGCAACGCCCCATAGTTCGCCCCAACCGAATGGGAATCTGAATTCAATATCAGTTGTTGCGTTACTGTAATGAGATAATTCGTCTTCACCGTGGTCACGAAGACGCATGCTTTCTTCAGTCATACCAAGTGAAAGTAACCAGTTTTTACAAGTTTCACGCCAGAATGCGAACCACTCTAAATCTTCACCAGGCTTACAGAAGAATTCAAGTTCCATTTGTTCGAATTCACGTGTACGGAATGTGAAGTTACCAGGTGTGATTTCGTTACGGAAACTTTTACCGATTTGGCCGATACCAAATGGAAGTTTCTTACGCATAGAGCGTTGTACGTTTTTAAAGTTTACGAAAATACCTTGTGCTGTTTCAGGACGAAGGAAGATTTCGTTTGTGCTAGACTCTGTAACACCTTGGAATGTTTTGAACATTAAGTTGAACTGACGGATTTCCGTGAATTCTTGGCTACCGCAATCTGGGCATTTTACTTCATGTTCTTTCATTAAGTCAGCCATTTGGTCGAAAGTAAGACCGTCAACGACCATTTCGATACCTTTTGCGTCTAATGCATCTTCAATTAATTTGTCAGCACGGTGACGAGCTTTACATTTTTTACAGTCGATCATTGGATCATTAAAGTTACCAACGTGACCAGAAGCGATCCAAGTTTTTGGGTTCATTAAAATAGCAGCATCTAAACCAACGTTGTGTGGAGATTCTTGAATGAATTTTTTCCACCAAGCTTTTTTGACGTTATTTTTTAATTCGATTCCAAGTGGACCGTAATCCCATGTGTTTGCAAGACCACCGTAAATTTCAGAACCAGGGAAAACGAAACCGCGATGTTTCGCTAAGTTTACAACTTGTTCCATTGAATACATAATAAAATCCTCCTTTTGAAAGTTAACGTATTTGCGATGACGTGATGGGTACTTTGGAAACGAGCAATATATGCTTTAAAAAACATAAAAAAACGCTCATCCCAAGGCTTAATCGCCTAGGGACGAGCGTTTGCCCGCGGTTCCACCCTAGTTGATACACAAAATGTGCATCCACTTTATCACGTATTGCTCGAGACTGCCGTTTCCTCGCAGCTTCAGGCTTTCACTATCCCTGAATCGCTTTTTATGCAAGTACTTATAAGTCCGTCATCGCTACTTATATTAATAATAATGAACATATTTTAACACGTTCTTTTTTAAATCTCAATAGAGGAACGTGCCCATCTAGGATAGAGTTTCGCCTATTTTTTCGTTATTTATTCCGTAATTTTGCTTAATGTGCTTAATTGCTTCGCGTTTACTTAATGGAGCGAGTTCGTTGTTTTGAACGTATTCCCATACTACATCTGGTTTTGTTTTTGCATATTCGCGAAGGACCCAGCCGATTGCTTTTTGAATGAAAAATTCTTTTGAGGAATGTAGTTGACCGATAATCCAGAAAAGGAGTTCTTCATCCATTTTTTGTTTGTATTTTAGCTGGAATAAAATAGCGGTACGTTGTAACCATATGTTTTCTGATGCAATCCATTTTGGAATATATGCAGAAATTAATTCTGGATGTTTTAAAAAGATAGCACCTAAAAATGTAGGGACGATGCTATCGACAGAGTCCCACCAAGATTTTGTGACAATAAGTTCTTCTAAAAATGGGATGTGAGTTTCATTTATGTGTTTTTTATATTTTTGCATGATATCGAGTGCGGCAGCTTGAAATTCACGTTCTGGTAGGTCCCAAAGTTCACACACGA
Source organism: Bacillus sp. SRB_331 (assembly GCF_003264175.1). NCBI lineage: Bacteria > Bacillati > Bacillota > Bacilli > Caryophanales > Bacillaceae > Bacillus > Bacillus sp. SRB_331. The sequence continues at coordinate 607,616 of NZ_NADV01000007.1, forward strand.
TAATTTGGAAGTCCTTTTTATCTGGGAGAGTATGTATTTGAATTACGTCTTTCAATAACTGTCTTCTCTCAGGAGTTTGAATACCGAGAAACGGGAAGTGATTTTTCATATAACGTGCCATCGGTTCTGCTTTTTCGGGATTTTGATGAGCTGTAAAATGCTCTTGTAATGCCTTTACAAATGGATGCATAGGTATGTACTCCTCTCTCATTATCTTTCTCTTCTTATTATACAAAGAGTTTGGTTAAATTTTAAAACATAACTTGCACTGTAATGAAATATGTTGAGAAGAGAGAGGAGAGGATAAGATGGAAGATCAAGGCGTACTAGCAGGTTTCTTTGCTCTTAGTTTTGCGTTTATGCTTGTTATAATAATTTGGGCAATTATTTCGTATTTGTTAACGGCTTTTGCACTTTATACGATGGCGAAAAATGATGGTGCAACTGATGGTGTTCTTGCTTTTATTCCGTTTATAAATAGTAAGATATGGGGTGATTTAGCGAAAGATAAATTACCAGATTTCTTGAAAGAAGAAGCAGGGTGGAAAGTATTTGGCATATATGTTGGATGCTTCATCTTTAATTTCGTACCAATTCTATATATATTAGCAACAGCTGTATCACTTGTACTGTCTATTTATCTTATCTATGCTATTTTGGATAGATACGGAACGAATTCCATACTATTTACGATCATTCATACAATCACGTTTTCGGTTTTCTTGCCGATTCATTTGTTCATTATTCGGAATGAGCCGGTGAGGTATAACGAGTAGGCGTATCAAAGTTGTCGAGCGGTCGATATATTTGGTTCTATAATAATTCGGATATGTTGAAAAAAGAACGAAAGCGCCCTGCTGAGCAGGGCGCTTTTTTCTACTACATAAGATAGCGTAAGTAAATATAAATGTGAGAAATGATTAATGAAACGATCATAATTGGGAAGCCGACTTTAAGGAATTCCATGTAGCTGAATTTATGTCCTTCACGACTTGCGATTCCGGCTACGATTACGTTAGCAGAAGCTCCGATTAATGTTCCGTTTCCACCTAAGCAAGCACCTAATGCTAATGCCCACCATAGTACGTCAATTTGTGCGTCAGAAGGTGATAAACCTAGCCCAACTGCCATATCGTTAATAAGTGGGATCATTGTTGCAACGAATGGAATATTATCGATTGTTGCAGAGGCGATACCAGATACCCATAGAATAAGGATAGATGCGTGAGAAATATCTCCGCCTGTTATTCCAATTACTTTTTGAGCTAACATTTTGATAAGCCCGATATCGATAAGTCCTCCAACGAGTACGAATAGTCCCGCGAAGAAGAAGATTGTTACCCACTCTACACTTGCGAATACCTCTTCAATTTCATGTTCTTTCACACCGATTAGCATAAGTACAGTAGCGCCAGTTAAGGCGATGATAGCTGCATCAATATGGAAAATAGAATGAGTCATGAAGCCTACAATAGTAAGGCCAAGTACTGTTAAAGATTTCTTCATTAATACTGGGTCTTTAATGTATTGTTTTTCATCTAAGCTCATTAACTTTTTAATTTGTACAGGATCAGCAATTAATTGCTTACGGTACATGAAGTAAAGCATTGTTGCCGTAACAGCAATAATGATGATTACGATAGGTGCTAAGTTGAATAAGAAAGCATTGAAATCTAAATGCTTATTTGCAGAACCAATCATAATGTTTGGCGGATCACCAATTAATGTTGCTGTTCCTCCGATATTTGAAAAAATAATTTCAGAAAGTAAATATGGAACAGGATTTACTTGCAAGATGCGCGTAATAGATAAAGTAACTGGAACAACAAGAAGTACTGTTGTAACGTTATCTAAAAATGCGGAGCCAAGCGCGGTAAGTAAGGAAAGTGAAATTAAAATTTTAATTGGATTTCCTTGTGCTCCTTTTGCGGCTTTAATGGCAACGTATTGGAAGACACCTGACTTACTTGTAATGTTTACCAGTATCATCATACCGATGAGTAATGTAATTGTTCCCCATTCAATATGTTTCGTAAAGGCATTGTGTAAGTCAACGACCCCTGCAATTACCATGAATGCTGCACCAAGAAGTGCGATGACAGCACGGTTAATTTTTTCAGAAATAATAATGGCATATGTAATTAAAAAGACTGCGATAGCGAAATAATACTGCCAGTTTGCGAGTTCTTGCGTTGTTTCGTGCAAAACTCTCATCTCCTTTCATTCACTTTTCTTAGTGTGTCAAAAAATTAACTAGATGAAACACACATAACGTCATTATAAAGTAGAAAAATGGCGGATGTAAATGAAAGGGTTTATTTTGTCATATTTTCTGCATAGGTCATTTTTTCTTATTTTTAAAAATATTTGTGGGCATCTGACATATATATAAGATACATCCAATCTGAATATTTAAAATCGAATCAGCATTCGAGCTTGTTCGTGTAGGAGTGTCAAATAGAAAGGAATGACAAATATGATAAGGAAGGGATCGTATGGATGAACAACGATTTTTGTTTTTAGACTTTGAGTTTACGATGCCCCAGCATAGAAAAAAGCCAAAAGGTTTTTTCCCAGAAATTATTGAGGTCGGACTCGTTTCAGTTGTTGGTTGTAAGGTGGAAGATACGTATTCATCGCATATTAGACCGAAAACATTTCCGTCTTTAACGGATCGATGTAAAAAATTTTTAGGAATTAAACAGGAAGTAGTGGACAAAGGAATTTCTTTTCATGAACTTGTTGAGAAACTTGCAGAATATGAAAAGAGTGGTAAACCGACAATTGTAACGTGGGGAAATATGGATATGAAAGTCTTAAAGCATAACTGTGAAATGGCGGGAGTAGAATTTCCATTCTTTGGACAGTGTCGTGATTTATCGCTTGAGTATAAGAAGTTTTTTGGAGAGAGAAATCAAACAGGGCTGTGGAAAGCAATTGAGGCGTATGGAAAAGCAGGAACAGGAAAGCATCATTGTGCGCTTGATGATGCGATGACGACATATAATATTTTTAAGTTAGTAGAAAAAGATAAAGAGTATTTAGTCAAACCAGCACCTCCTACATTAGGGGAACTTGTTGATTTTTCGAAAGTGTTAAAGAAAGTGAGTACACAGTAACGACCAAATTGCAAAATATGTAATTTGGTCGTTTTGTTTTTTAAAGTTTGTAATCTTGCTTCAATTGCTGAAGTGTTTCTAGACTACGCCCCGCAAAAGGTGAATCATCTTCAGAAAATGAATTCATTTGAGTTTCTAATGCTAATTTTAGTGACTCTGTATAATCCGGAATTTCTCCTTCATATTTCTTCACCATTTGCTCTGGAATGTTCGTCTGTTCACGAAAAGCTAAAGCACGTCTTTCATGGAAAAATGGTACGTCAGCTTGTTTTACGTTATGTAAGTCACCTTGCACTGGATGTTTTAAAACAGCTAGTACTTTTACGACGTAACTGCCAGGACGGCTATTTGTAATTTCGCCGATGTATTTTCCAGTTTTATAAATACCAGTAACGATTTCACCAATTTCAAATGTTTCTCTCATATTTTTCACCTCAAGTTTATAGTAAGGAAAGTGCGCGAAGGAGTCAAAGAAATCATTCGCTTTCGGAACGCCCCCTTGAGAATATGACAGGCTTCAATTATAATTTAAGATGATAAAACAGAAAATTCTGATGTTTATTCTTACTATAAATTCCCCGATAAGGAGTGTTTCATATGATGCCTTTATATTTTCCTGAAGATAAAACGGAGTATATTATTCCAGGTATTGTTTGCGTTCTATTTATCATCGGTGCGATCGCTACGTGGCGTATGTTTATTCGTGTATCAAAACGAGAAGCAGAGCGATTACAGAAAGTAGAAGAAAAGCTTTTAGCTGAAAAGAAACGGTAATTCATTTTTGTATGTTTCCCTCTATGCTCGGACAATCTAAGGGCAGAAAGCATTTTGGAGGGAATTGAATGAAAAGACGGCTTTTTTTCAGTTGTTGTTTATTATTTCTAATGGCGGGTTGTGACCAAGGGAAGCCGAAAGAAATTGATGTGAAATTACATAATGCTTCAGGTGATGAAGTTGGGACTGCAAAAGTAGTTCAGCAAACAAGTGGAGTGAAAATTACTATTAAAGCGGAAGGCTTTACACCAGGACCACACGGGATACATGTGCATGAAATCGGAGAATGTAAAGCGCCACGTTTCGAATCATCTGGGAATCATTTTAATCCGGATAATAAAAAACATGGGCTCTTGAATCCGAAAGGTGCGGAAAATGGTGATTTACCGAACGTAGTTGCAGACGGTTCGGGAAAGATTAAAGCAGAAATCGATGCTCCGCATATAACGCTTGAAGAAGGAAAAACGACGATTCATAGAAAAGATGGAGCGTCTATTATTATTACAGAAAACGCTGATGATGGTATGACGCAACCAACTGGTAAATCTGGTGGCCGAATTGCTTGCGGTGTTATCGTAAAAAAAGTGTCGGATCTGAAGAAGAAATAGAAGCTACCTTGAATGGTAGATTTTGTTGTAAAACTGCATGATAGTAAGTGGAATTATATCGATTTATCGAAAAAAAGGAGGCTATCCCAAAATCATTTTGGGATAGCCTCCTTTTTTGTTATGAGAATGTATGGTGTAGTCTGTTTAAAATTTCTTCTAAAACAGATCTAGGACAGCCAATGTTAATTCGGATATAGGCTTCTCCACCTGTTCCGTATTTCTCACCAGGCTCAACGATGATTTTACCTCTCTCTTCAAGCAATGCTGTTCGTTCATCTTGAGAAAGATCCAAGTGGGAACAATCAATCCACAGTAAAAAACTACCTTCTGGTTTAATTACAGAAAGAGCTGGTATGTGATTTTGAATATACTCACAAGCAAATTGAGCGTTATCTTCAACGTACAATCGAATTTCATTTAGCCAATCATTACATTCTGTATAGGCACTTTGCATTGCTGTATAAGCAAATGTATTTAATCCGTGGAATCCTTGTCTATATTGGATAGACATAAAGGCATTACGGAGATTTTCATTCGGAATAATAATGATCGATGCTTGTAATCCAGCGATATTAAATGTTTTGCTTGGAGCCATACAAGTAATAGTGCGTGCTGCTAATTCTTCAGATAAAGAAGCAAACGGTGTATGAGTATGGCCTCTATAAATAATATCGGCGTGAATTTCATCCGCGACAACGGTTACATTATACTGCGTACATAACGTACCGAGTTTTATTAGCTCCTCTTTCGTCCAAACGCGTCCGATAGGATTGTGAGGGCTGCAAAGAAGCATTAGTTTTACACCTTGTTTAAATTGAGTTTCTAGATGCTCGAAGTCTATCTTATATATGCCATTTTGTTTAAACAAGGGACTCTCACATAATTGTCTATTATTTGTTTTGACCATTTCAAAAAATGGTGGATAAATAGGAGGTTGTACGAGTACTGCTTCTCCTTCTTTCGTTATAGCTTGTATGCTCGTACTAAGAGCTGGAACGATACCTGCGCTAAATACAATCCATTCTTTTTGTATTTCCCAATTGTATTGGCTTTTCGTCCAATTACAAATGATATGCCCAATATTTTCAGGAGGAAGTGTATAGCCGAAAATAGGATGTTCTGTGCGTTTTTGTAATGCAGTTTGAATTGGTTTTGGTACTTCAAAATCCATATCGGCAATCCAAGCGTGGATGAGTTCTTCATTTTTATATGTATCCCATTTTGTACTATGCGTTCCGCGACGATTTACCGTTTTATGAAATAGTTGCATATGTTTGCTCCTTTCTTCTGTCAAACTGTTAAGTTATGAAAATTCTCACTCTTCTTATAGAATAGCTGATGTGATACGATAAAGAAAAGCATTAAAAAGTGAAAAGGCGGGAAGCAGATGGGTGCATATGACAAAATGATTGAGGTTGTGAAAAATTGGGATCCGTTTCAAATGGGACCGGAGTTTTATGAAACAGAAGCGAGCGATGTTGTAAACGTCGTAAGTGTGTTTGATGATCCGAAATACATCGCAAAGAAGATTCAACATATATACTTTATGTCTTTTGAAGAAGTACCTACACTTGAAAAATGCGAAAAATTAGCAGTAGAGTTACTCGTACTAAAAGAAGGCGGAAGTTGTTCATTATAGGCTGTCGGAATTTACGACAGCCTTTTTGTTTATTTTCATTTGTGCTGATTGATTAAAGCTTCACTTTATCCCGTTTTAACAGGCAGTAAGACTCCCGTCTCAAAATTCGGTTGAAGCAAAGAGGTTAGGCGAGAAATCAAACTGCCCGTAAAAACCCCCATGGATTAAAGCTTCACTTTATTGCGTCGCAAACGTAATAATTTCTTCATAAACATGATCGGGCTTTTCTTCAGGTAGTAAGTGCCCTGTATTTTCGTAAGAAATGAAAGTTGAATTAGGTAGGTCCTTATGGAGACGGTGTCCTACATGTACAGGGACGACGCGATCTTTTTCACCCCAAATGAGTAATACTGGGGTTTCGATTTTTTGTAATTCAGTTGAAGATAAGTCACCTTCACGGTCTCTTATCATTCGAGTTAAAGCAGGGAATATACGATCATCATAAAAAGGAGCAGCATAGCCTTCCATCATTTCATTGTCAATTAATGAATGGTCATGAACGACATTCATTAAGTTATGGACGATGCCCCTTCGAATAATCCAGTTCTTCACGTATAAGTGGAAGAACGGTAAATAAGAGGAGTACAGTAAAGGTAAGTTTGCGCGTGCTAAATAACTAGAGCTACATAGTAAAATCGTCTTTGAAATTAATTCAGGGCGTAGTCGGTTTACAAAGAGTGAAATTTGTCCGCCCATAGAATGGCCAACTAATACAATATTCGAGAGAGATAAATGTTCGATTAAATCGATAATAATAGCTGCTAAATTGTGATAAGAATATTTAAAGAGATGAGATTTATCACTTTTTCCGAATGGTGGTAAATCAAGGGCAATTACTGTACCTTCCTTTGTTAGTAAAGGAATGAGTCGTCGATAGCTAAATGAGGAAGAGAGGAAGCCGTGAACGAGTACGAAAGTAGGTCGTTCTTTTTTAGTATTATGTTCATACAATTCGTAATGAATAGTAGTCCCGCGAGTGGAAAAAGTGAAGTAAGGGCATTTGCATTCATGGTTCATTTTTTGTCACTCCATTGATTTTTGTTCATATCATCTCCCGGCAAGAAACAAAATATGTTAACAAAAAAAGGCAAGATGACATCGTCATCTTGCCTTTCGCTTATTTATCCCGCATTAACGGGCAGTAGACTCCCACCTCAAAATTCGGCGAATGCGAGGAAGTTAGGTGGGAGATAACTGCCCGTAAAAGCCCGATTGGTGAAGGCTAATAATCAGTGGGGGATGGACAAAACCCCCACTGATTAAAGTTTCACTTTATAATTACCCACGCACAATATTAGGTGGTGTTTTTCCTTGTAATCCTGCTACTAAATTTTCAGCAGCTGTCATTGCCATTTGCTGTCGAGTTTTTAATGTTGCAGATCCGATGTGCGGTAAAGTTACAACGTTTTGTAATGATAAGAGCGGATTCTCTTTTTGAATCGGCTCTTGTGTAAATGTGTCGATGCCGGCTGCAAATATTTTCTTTTCTGTTAACGCATGAATTAATGCAGTTTCATCTACTGTTTTCCCGCGAGAAGCATTAATGAAAATTGCTGTTTCTTTCATTAGTGAAAATTCCTTTTCACCGATAAGATGATACGTTTCATCTGTTAATGGAGTAAGAAGAATAATAAAATCAGATTGTTTGATTAAAGTTTGTAAATCACAATATGTAGCATCAAATTTTTGCTCAGCTTCTTCTTTACGGTGACGGTTATAGTAAAGGACATTCATATCAAAGCCGAATTTCGCTCGTTTTGCGACAGCTTCTCCAATTCGTCCCATTCCGATAATACCAATCGTACTATGATGTACATCTAGTCCGAAGTGTTCTTTTCCAATTTCAGCGTTCCATTCACCATTTTTCACATAGGAATTGAGTTCGCAAACACGGCGACCAGCAGATAACATAAGAGCGAAAACAAGATCGGCTACTGTATCATCTAACACATAGGGAGTATTCGTTCCGATAACATTTTGTTTCTCCATCGCTTTTAAATCAAAGTTATCATGGCCAACAGAAATGTTACTTACTACTTTTAAATTAGGAGCAACCTGCAATAACTCTTCATTTATAGTAAATCCGAAATTTAATAACCCATCTTTATCTTTTATTTTTTCTAATAGAACATCACGAGGTACTTTCTCGTTTTGATCCCATTTTTCAAAATCACAGTGTTCTGATAAATAGTTTTCTACAAATGTTGGAACTGGTTCGGCAATATATACTTTTGGTTTCACGGTTCCATCCCCTTTCACTTTATCCTGCGTTTTTTCACTGATTAAAGTTTCACTTTACCCCGATTTAACGGACAGTAAGCCTCCCGCCCCAAAAAGCAGCTTAAGCAAAGAGGTTAGGTGGGAAAGCAACGGTCCGTAAAAGCTCGATTGGTTCAAATAATAATCAGCGGGGTGAGTCTTTCCACTGATTAAAGTTTCACTTTATTTTGACATAATTCACTAAAAAAATCTTCTTTTCAAATTGGAAAGAGTATTTGTATAATTTAGACAGAAACTAAAAGGAAGGATGATTTATATGGTGACAGAGAAAGAATTGGAATTATTAGCTTGTCTTGAAAAGAATAGTCGTTTATCTGTAGATACATTAGCGAAGTTGTTAAATATAGAAGTAGAAGAAGTGAAAAAAATGGTTGCGAAATTAGAAAGTGAAAAGATTATCGTGGACTATGTAACACATATCGATTGGACAAAAGTGAAAGAACATACTGGTTTAACGGCGATGATTGATGTGAAAGTTACACCGAAGCGTGGTGTCGGTTTTGATGCAGTAGCTGAACAAATTTATCGCTATTCAGAAGTGAAATCCGTTTATTTAATGTCTGGGACATATGACCTTTCTATTACATTAGAAGGAAAGACGATGGGAGAAGTAGCGATGTTTGTTTCTGAGAAATTAGCAACAATTGAATCTGTCGTTTCAACGACAACTCATTTTATTTTGAAGAAGTATAAACATGAGGGGATTATTTATGAAAAGACAGATGATGATAAGAGAATTGTGGTGACACCGTGAAGCAATTTGACCTATCTAGAGTAGCAGAATCTTTACAACCGTCCGGTATACGAAAGTTTTTTGATTTAGCGGCAAGTATGAAAGGTGTTATTTCACTTGGAGTGGGAGAGCCGGACTTTGTTACACCTTGGAATGTAAGGCAAGCATGTATTCGTTCTTTAGAACAAGGATATACGTCATATACAGCAAATGCAGGATTATTGGAGCTCCGTCAAGAAATAGCAAAGTATCTAAAAAAACAATTTGCAGTATCTTATGATCCGAATGATGAAATCATTGTTACAGTTGGAGCGAGTCAAGCGCTAGATGTAGCGATGCGTGCTATTGTAAACCCTGATGATGAAATACTTATTATTGAACCAAGTTTCGTTTCGTATGCACCGCTTGTTACGTTAGCGGGCGGGGTCCCAGTTCCAGTGGCAACTTCATTAGAAGATGAATTTAAAGTACAGCCAGATCAAATTGAAGCAGCTATTACAACGAAAACAAAGGCAATATTACTTTGTTCTCCCAATAACCCAACAGGCGCAATGTTAAATAAATCCGAATTAGAAAAGCTAGCTGTTATTGTTGAGAAGTATAATTTAATCGTGTTATCGGATGAAATTTATGCAGAGCTCGTATACGACGAAGCATATACGAGTTTCGCGAGTATTAAAAATATGCGTGACCATACGATTTTAATTTCAGGGTTTTCAAAAGGGTTTGCCATGACGGGATGGCGTCTTGGGATGATTGCAGCCCCTGTTCAATTTTCAGAATTAATGCTCAAAATCCACCAGTATTCAATGATGTGTGCACCGACGATGTCTCAATTTGCAGCGCTTGAAGCATTACGCGGGGGAAATGATGAAGTAATTCGAATGAGAGATAGCTATAAAAAACGTCGTAACTTTATGACGACATCTTTCAATGAAATGGGCTTAACATGTCATGTGCCAGGCGGGGCATTTTATGTCTTCCCTTCTATAGCTTCAACCGGACTATCTTCAGCAGAATTTGCAGAACAATTATTATTAGAAGAAAAAGTGGCTGTTGTTCCTGGAAATGTGTTTGGCGGGAGTGGTGAAGGATTTATTCGTTGTTCATATGCAACATCGCTTGAGCAACTTATGGAAGCAATGAAGAGAATGGAACGGTTCATAGAGAATAAAAAAAGGACAAAACACAATACGTTTTGTCCATAAAAGGGGGGGAATACTAGAAAGCCATGTGTTAGTATTCTATCCTAATATTGGAGAATTATACGTATTACAGGAAATTTTTTCGTGAATTTTGAATGAGTTCTATCAAAGTGGTATAATTTACTAATATAAGGTGAGAGTATCCTCGGTGTTTTACTTAGGGTACTTACTCACTAATCGGATATTTAACAATAAATACATCTGCTTTGCTATTTACAATTGTAGAGAAAATGGTAAACGTATGGGAGTGTTTCACATGTCAGAACAATATACAACGGGAGTGGTTGTAACAGGGAAAGTAACTGGAATTCAAGATTACGGTGCATTTGTAGCTTTGGATGCAGAAACACAAGGACTTGTGCATATATCTGAAATCACAAATGGGTATGTAAAAGACATTCATGACTTTTTAAAGGTCGGAGATACAGTAGAAGTAAAAGTACTTTCAATTGATGAAGAACACAGAAAAATGAGTTTATCGTTAAAAGCGGCGAAAAGAAAGCAAGGACGAATTCTTATACCGAATCCATCAGAGAACGGATTTAATACACTGCGAGAAAAGCTAGCAGAATGGATTGAAGAGTCGGAGGTAATAAAGTAAAAGAGGAACGCATATGAGCGTTCCTCTTTTACTGTGACTTATGATATATATATTTGCAAATATGATTGCATGCAATCATATTCGTATGTCGGAGGCGAAAAAGACATACTGACTATTGAATTTCATGTGTTTCTGGGTGAGTACCAAGATTCTCGGATGGTTTAAATAGTAAGCCGAGATTGATAAGCCCAGAAATACCAACGATGCCGTAAATAATACGTGCAAGAGCTGAGTTCTGTCCCCCGAAAATAGCCGCTACTAAGTCAAACTGGAAGAACCCGATCAGTCCCCAGTTAACAGCGCCGATTACAGTGAAGACTAATGCGATACGTTGCAAGGTACTCATGAAAAGTCCCCCCCTTAATGTGAAGCGTGAGCAAGCAAGGAGTTAATAAGAAAATTTAACTCCTTTATAGAATGGTATAGTTTTGTTGTTTTTATACATGAAAAATGTACGAAAAACGATGTATATACATCTATACCGAAAAATTCGAATTTTTATGCAAAAAATGAACTTTTTCTAAAAAATAAATAATGGTTACGTTTACAATTGTTGAATCGCTTGATTTACAACTTTAGTTTCGCTAAAGTGAATACAGAAATACATATACATAATTGGAGGGAAAAAGATGAGTACACATGTAACGTTCGACTATTCTAAAGCGTTATCCTTCATCGGTGAAAATGAACTAACTTATTTACGTGATGCAGTAAAAGTAACACATCATGCAATCCACGAAAAAACTGGAGCTGGGAACGATTTCCTTGGGTGGGTAGAGCTTCCGCTTCAATATGACAAAGAAGAATTCGCTCGCATTCAAAAATGTGCAGAAAAAATTAAAAATGACTCTGACATTTTACTTGTTGTAGGTATTGGTGGTTCTTACCTAGGAGCACGCGCAGCAATTGAAATGTTAAACCATTCTTTCTATAACACGCTTTCTAAAGAACAACGTAAAACTCCACAAGTGCTATTTGTTGGACAAAACATTAGCTCCACTTACATGAAAGATTTAATGGACGTACTAGAAGGTAAAGACTTTTCTATTAACGTTATTTCCAAATCAGGTACAACAACAGAGCCTGCAATCGCATTCCGTATTTTCCGTAAATTATTAGAAGAAAAGTATGGAAAAGAAGAAGCACGCAAACGTATTTATGCGACTACAGATAAAGCGCGCGGTGCTTTAAAAACATTATCTGATAATGAAGGTTACGAAACGTTCGTTATTCCAGATGATGTTGGCGGTCGTTTCTCTGTATTAACACCAGTAGGTTTATTACCAATCGCTGTAAGTGGCCTAAACATTGAAGAGATGATGAAAGGTGCAGCTGCTGGTCATAATGATTTCGCGAAATCAGAACTTGAAGAAAACCCAGCTTACCAATACGCAGTAGTTCGTAATGCTCTATATAATAAAGGGAAAACAATTGAAATGCTTGTTAACTATGAGCCAGCACTTCACTACTTCTCTGAGTGGTGGAAACAGTTATTTGGTGAAAGTGAAGGAAAAGATCAAAAAGGTATTTTCCCATCTTCAGCAAACTTCTCAACGGACTTACACTCATTAGGTCAATACATTCAAGAAGGTCGTCGTGACCTATTCGAAACAGTTCTTAAAGTAGGTAAATCTACACACGAACTAAAAATCGAATTAGACGACAACGATTTAGATGGATTAAACTACCTTGCTGGTGAAACGATAGACTTCGTAAACACAAAAGCATACGAAGGTACATTACTTGCACATAGCGATGGCGGAGTACCAAACTTAATCGTAAACATCCCTGAATTAAATGAGTACACATTCGGTTACCTTGTGTACTTCTTCGAAAAAGCATGTGCGATGAGCGGCTACCTATTAGGCGTAAATCCATTTGACCAACCAGGAGTAGAAGCATACAAGAAAAACATGTTTGCTTTACTTGGTAAACCAGGATTTGAAGAATTAAAAGCAGAATTAGAAGAGCGTTTAAAATAATAAAAAGCGATCGGGTCTCCGGTCGCTTTTTATTATTTTATTGAAAGGTACATCGGTATATTCAAACTAGAATGGGTATGCTAAAGGAAAAGTCTAGGAGGGATGGGCTTGATTCCGATTCAATCAAAATTAGAAGGATGTACATATGCGTTATATAAGTTAGAAGAGGTTATGAAACCACTTGGATATAGTATTGGCGGTAATTGGGATTATGATAAAGGATGCTTTGATTATAAAATCGACGAAGAAGAAGGGTATCAATTTTTACGCGTACCATTTACAGCGGTGGATGGGGAACTAGATGTGCCTGGTGTAATAGTCCGTCTTGAAACACCGTATATTCTTTCGCACGTATATCAAGACGAACTAGATGATAATGTTAATGCTTTAACAGCTGGAACGAGTGGATTGGATCAATTTGCGGAGCCGCAAGATCCAGATGGAGATGTGAAAAGAAAGTATGTCAATATTGGTAAAGTATTGGTACAAGAACTAGAAAATCATTTTTTTAATGGTGAATAACGATGAGTATGTCGCTTTCGATGAGAATGAAAGAATGAACTGGATTGATCATATATTGTTCGTCGCGCTTTACACCTAGTAAGAGAATGTTTTGCTTTAAAAGAGTATAGCTACAATTTGCAAAGGATTGTCCGGTGCAGGACGGGGGAATCTCCATCAGTTGTAATTTGTTATCAGAGATTTCATCGTAAAGTGAGAATAGTACACCTGAAATGGAAGGGAATAAAAGAGAAGCGGTAAATACATAGCTCGTTAATTTATTTCCTTCTATAATTTCTGATACGCCAGCTCTCGTTGCATTTTGGATTTGTTCAGAAGTAAGAAGTTCAGCGATGCAGTGAATGTTTGGATTAAGTCCTTTTGCAGTTAAAATATTTAAAATGGACTGTGTATCTGCTAAGCTTTCGTTCTTCTCTTTATCCGCTGTTATTAATATAGTGTGAGCTGTTGTAATGTTAGCTTTTAATAAAGTTTGATCGTGATGCGGACAACCTTTTATAAATTCTAAATGATGAAATGGCTTTGGAAGTAAAGAAAGTGTTTCATCAATTAAAACGATATCAAGGTCCGGTTGTAATATGTGCATTTGTTTTACAACATGTTTTGCACGCTCATTCCAGCCAACGATAATCATATGACCATTAGAGGTAGCAGCTGCTTCACCCTTAATTCTCATATATTGTTTATTAATCATGTCGGTAGCGAATAGAACCATATAATAAGAACAAAATCCCGTTCCTAATAAAATAATACATATACCAATAAGTTTTCCTATCGTTGTATGGGGGGCGAAATCGCCGTATCCAACGGTGAAAATGGTAACGATTGACCACCAAACCCCGTCGAACCATGTGGTGAAGTGAGATGGCTCTAATATATGTATAAGAAAGCCGGAGAAGGCAGTAAGTACAATAATAAAACAAATTAAACGGAAAATAATGGAATCACGAAATGTATCTACTAAATTCGGACGGGATTTCAAGTTCCTATTCCTCCTTACTTTTCAGGACTACATTCATTGTTACCATTATAGAAAAAAGAAAAACTCTCTAATTAAAAAGAGAGTTCATTTCATAATTAATACATACTTTCAACTTCAGTTTGTTGAACACTTTCAAGATGCTGAAGAGCATAATAAACATCAGCAGTATGTCTTTTTTGATCGATAGACAATTTTAAATGTAAATAGTGCGAACCATTTTCCAATGTTTTGAGCTTCATGTTCTTAACTTTTATATCCATTTCTTTTATTTCTTCAATTACGGTCGGGATATTGTCCATATTTCGTACAACGAGTCTCACTGCGATATCACGTTGGCGAAATGATCTAGGACCGACGTATTTCATCGCTAATGGTATAAGTTCTACACTAATCATAAGGAAACACATTCCGAAAATAGCCTCGATATAGAAACCAGCTCCAACGGCAATGCCGATGCCAGAAGCACCCCAAATCATAGCGGCGGTCGTTAACCCCGCAATACTATCGTTTCCTCTGCGTAAAATTACACCGGCACCTAAAAAACCAATTCCTGATACAATTTGAGCGGCAAGTCGAAGTGGATCCATATTCATATGATCGGTATGTGGTAAGTTGTAAGCTGCTTTAATAGAAACAATAGTTAGGAGGCAACTAATAATAGAAATAACTAAACACGTTTTTAAGCCGAGTGGTTTACGTTTTAATTCGCGCTCTAAACCGATAGCGAATCCTAAAATAGCCGAGAGACCTAGTTTTATTAATAAGTCGGTGTAGTCCATGTATATTCCTCCTTGTATGATATGGTATATGAATAAAACGTTTATCCCACTATTTGCGGGCAGTCAGCCCCGCCTCAAAATTCGCCGAATGCGAGAAAGTTAGGTGGGAGACGACTGCCCGTAAATGCCCGATTGGTGAAGGCTAATAATCAGTGGGGGATGAACACCCCACTGATTAAAGTTTCACTTTATATAGAAAGAAACGTTTTTTGACAGAGTGACTTTCTATAGAATATATGTAGGAATTACTTAGAAATGAAAGAGATGTTTCGTTTAAGTATATGATATTAAAAAAGAAATGTAGTTGGTTTCAAAAAAGTTTTCAAAAGGTGTTGCATTTCATTTTTTCACATGATATATTAATAAACGTCGCTGATGCAGAAACGCAGAAAACGACAAAAAAGAAATTGAAAAACATAGTTGACATCGAAAAATGAAGATGTTAATATGATGAAGTCGCTTCTGAAGCGGCAGATAAGTTCTTTGAAAACTGAACGA